>CAJUED010000037.1 GCA_910585075.1 uncultured Lachnospiraceae bacterium | reverse complement strand
ATATATCTTATATCAGTTTTTTGAGTTTACACAAAACTTGAAACAGCCTCATTAATAGCTGTACTTTAAAAACTCAGCCTTATGAATTTTCCCAATATTTCCGTATTTTATCCTCTGCGGCCGATTTATTCAGATGATATTTTCCCATCAACAGCGACTTAGCGCCATCTTTTTCCATATGGAACTGACAACAAAGCTGTATATAATTTTTAATGGCTGATTCCAGTTGCTGTTCGTTTTTTTCTTTTAACTCTTTTATTTCCTGAGCTGCTTTAGCTTGAGCAACTTTTGCAGCTTTTAGCTCTCGAGCAACCTTTTGTTCTGCCGATTTTGCTTTTTGTTCTGCCAATGCAGCTTTCCTTTCCGCCTCTGCCGTTTTCTTTCGCTCCGCCTGAATATCCATCTTTTCCATATTTTCAAATAAATACCCCATATCCCTGTCCTTCACTTTCTTCACACATTCTTTCGCATCATCCACAGGCATATTCATTTTAATGCAGAGACTCCAAATAGTGGCTGCAATGATATCAAGCATATGAGAGGGAGCCTTTGAAACAATCTCCGCAATTTTGTTCTGTTCGCTTTGGAGAAACCGGGTCATATCCTCCGCCGTCTGCACTTTATTTATCATCATAAGCAGAGACATTTCGTCTTTCCGGTCGAGGAGTTCTTCGTTGGTGTAATCGTGTATCCTGATTACCTGATAAGTGAAATCAGGTACATATTGCCCCAATATATCTGTCATCATAATCCTGTCTCGAAGTCGTAAGTCCGCCGTCCAGTTCTGATTTCCCTCATAGTAGACGACCGGAAGTATGGCAGGATACCGGAAGCCTTTTGTGCGGGAGATTCCCTTTTGGTGTCTTTCCGCTTCTTTTGCGTATTCGTTCCAGATACACACCATATAGCGGAGAAGCTGCATGGCTACATTGTAGTCAACTGTGCTTTTATGTTCAATTAATGAAATGAGATATAACTGTGAATCCGCACCTTCGCCTCTTAAGCGTATTCTTTTTACAGTATCCGTCTCAAAGGAAATCCCCAGATAAGCCTGATAGCGTTCGGTAACGTCTTCAATGTCTTCCGGTTTTACGTTCTTTAAAATTGGGATATCGAGATTATCCCGCAAAAACTGGGATACCAGTACCGGATTTTTAAAAATGGTACGGCTGTTCACATCCCGTACCTGTCCCACCTCTGTCTGAAGTTTTTTTGCCTGTTGCCGCCTGGCGGATGATACTTTTTTCTTTCTCAAATTTTCCTCCTTTGTATCCTGAGAGTATACATGCTATGTCAGTGCATGTACGTGTGCATGGAGGGCACACTCCGTCAGGTACAAAAGAGCATCTTCCCGCCGCACATACATTTACAAAATATGAAGTTATCTTGAAATTCCGGCGAAAAGCCTGAAATTTGATGCTTGATGCTCCGGTAATCTGCCAAATCGGAGCGGACACACATGAAAGGCTCGAAACGAGCTGTGTGGAAACTTACCAAATATGAGTATAAAATAGCATGTATCGGGGATTTATGCAAGGGAATTTTATAAAATCAAAAAATAAATTTTAAGTATATGAAATTTCAGAGAAATAGTTTCCGTTACTTTTTTATTGAAGCTGTCGGCGCAACTTTGTATAATAGTAAATAGCACTAAAAAGGTAATGGAATGGTCAGAGACCACAGCAGAAAACGTAATCGTTCGGCCTTCGGTTAAACAGGTACCTGGCTTTACGCCGGGCTCTTATGAATTGTCTCCGTATGGCTGTAAATACCGGTCTGGGTCTGTACGGCGTCTGCACCCGGGAATAAATGAAAAATATTATATTCGAATATGCGGACGGCGAAAGCAAGGTCGGGGAAGGTGCAGGGAGCCTGGATAAAACTATGGATGGATTTCTCTCTTACATGGAAGAAGAAGGGGACTTTGGCTGGACGGGAAAAATGCTGCGGCAGAAAGTAAGAATTTTTGCAGAACGGGAATCACAAGAGACAGTACAGTATGTATACAACAAGAACGGAGGAAAAAAATGGAAAAAGAATTTCGCTATGACGACGTACCTGTGCTTGAAACCACAGGCGGAAAACTGAAAGGGTATTTTTACAACGGCGCCTATATTTTTAAGGGCGTCCCCTATGCAAAGGCGGGCAGATTCCAGATGCCGAAGCCGGCAGTCTGGGAGGGCGTAAAGGATGCCTGTTCCTATGGATTTGTATGTCCTCTTATGGAGAAGGATACACCTGACGGAGAGCTTATGGTGCCTCACCGCTACTGGCCTCAGGATGAAAACTGCCAGAACCTGAACATCTGGACCAAGGCTTTGGATGCAGGGAAGAAGCTGCCGGTGATCGTATGGTTCCACGGAGGCGGATACGAGTCAGGCTCCGCCATAGAGAATGTTACATATGACGGATTTAACATGTGCATGAAGGGGGATGTGGTGGCGGTAACGGTAAACCACAGGCTGAATATTCTGGGCTATCTTGACCTTTCTCCCTTTGGAGAAAAGTATAAAAATTCAGGAAATGCAGGTCATGCAGACATGGTTGCGGCCCTTAAGTGGGTGCATGACAATATTGCATTATTTGGCGGCGACCCGGAAAATGTAACGATTTTCGGTCAGTCCGGCGGCGGAATGAAGGTTGCGGATCTGATGCAGATTGCAGATGCGGACGGCCTTTTCCACAAGGGGCTGATTATGAGCGGCGTTGGCGACAAAATGCTTTTGCCATCCTGCACCGGGGACGGGCGGGCGATTGTGACGGCGCTGCTTGGAGAACTGGACATACCGGAGGAACAGGTTGAAAAGCTTGAGACGGTTCCCTATTATGAACTGGTAAAGGCCTATGAAAAAGTAAGCCCAAGCGTTGCCGAAAAAGGCGGGTATGTTGGATGCAGCGCCCCGCTGGTTAATGATTATTTTAAGGGGAATCCATTAGACTACGGGTTTAGGGACCATGCACTTGAAATTCCGATTATGGTGGGAAGTGTGTTTGGCGAATTCAATTTTGCGCCCACACCTTATGACAAGAATCAATTGACGGAGGATGGGATGAAGGAAATCATCCGGGCCGTTTACGGTGAAAAAACGGATGAGATGATAAGTCTTTTTAAGGAGACTTATCCGGGGAAAAATCCGGCCGACCTGCTTGCCATTGACCGTGCTATGAGACAGCCCTCAAAGCGTCTTGCAAAGATGCATGCAAAAGGGGAAAAAGCCGGTACTTATCTGTATAATTTCACACTGGAATTTCCCATACATCACAACAAAATCGCATGGCACTGTTCCGATATTCCTTTCTTCTTCCACAACACGGAGCTGGTGGAGGTATGCCAGATCCCGAATGTGAGGGAGAAGCTGGAGAGACAGATATTTGAATCCTTTATGACCTTTGCAAGAACAGGGAAGCCGGAGTGCGCGGAGCTTCCCGCATGGGAGAAGGTTACGGAGGATGTGGAGCCGACCATGATTTTTGACAGGGAATGCCAGCTGCGCTATAACTATGATGATAAGCTGTATGAAAAGATTGACAGTATCCTTCCGCCTTTTAATCTGATGGAAATGATGGCGGACAGTGAAAGCGGGATACAACATTAAAAGTATGGCAGGGTTGCAGCAAGTTTCGGAGCATGTTTGACGAGCACGAAAGGACACCAAACGTTGCGGAGTTCCGCAGTCAGATTATTGATAAAAAGGGACAGGTTCGTACAATAAACGTACGGCCTGCCCTTTTTTAAAATCCCATCTCTTTTAACTCCGCTACAATTTTTACGTAAGCTTCTATTACATCAAATCCTTTATAATCCTCCCGCTTTAAATCGATCATATCCCCGTGGGAAATGCCCCGCCTGCCCGTACTTACAAAGACCCGCTTAAAGCGCCCCCATTTGGCGGAGGGCACGCTGACCAGCCCGTCATTTTGGGAAGCCCCCAAAAGACGCATGAGAAGGTTTGGAATGCTGAGCATAGGGTCTCCCAGGACGTGCTTCACATAAGAAGCATAGCTCTGGTAATAGACCCTGGGAGAGTCAGGATATTTTTGATTGAATTCCTGACAGAATCCGGGGGAGAGCTGCTTGCTGGCATGATAACAGTCGGGATTTGCATCTCCAAATCTGGCATAGGACTTATCAAAAAGAGAGGACACAAACCGGTAAACCCTGTCGGGAAGTCTGTTTAAAATATTTAAAAGCTCCGAGCCCATGTGAGGGGTGGATATGGTGGTGAGCGAAGCTACGTGCTCATCCATGCCCAGCCCGGAAATCAGGTAGCGGGCGTCAAGGCCCCCTTTTGAGTGGGCAATGATGTTTACCTTGTCGCAGTGATTTTCCGCAAGCACTTCTTTTAATTTTTCTCTGATAACCTGTCCGTTATTTTCTATGGTGCCCCAGGCTTCCTGATGGCCGTAGTAAACAACAGCACCATTACGCACCAGTTCCTTTGGAATGCGGCCCCAGTAATTAAAATATTGAAGATCCCGAAAGCCGATCCCGTGAAGCAGCAAGATGGGATATCTGGTAGCGCAGATCATGGCGCCGTCCCGTTTCAGATGGTTTTCAAAACGGCAGATTTCCGCATCCAGCTCAATCTTTGCCCGTTTGCTTAAATATTTCAACGGAAAAAGATGTACTACCGGTATCCACAAAAAGCAGAAAAACAGAGCTCTTTTCCAAACCCCAAGACTGCGGCAGGTACACAAAATCCGTAAGGAGCCGTTTATAACAAGCAGATAGAAAAAGAGAAAGGTGAAAAGTCCGTCCAGAAAAAGTATCCACCCGTGGCTTCCGTTTATAAAATGAAGGGGAATCCGATAGAGCCTGAAAAGATACAGGAAGGGCTGTGCTAAAATCCCCCAGAAACAGAGCCGCAGAATCCTGCGCCCGCCTTTCATCACGTTCAATCGGAAAGAAAGCCGCTCTTTTCGTCCCTTACAGGAGGCAATAATAAAATCAAAAGGCATAAGGTGTAGCAGACACACCAGGACGCCGTAGCAGAGAAAAATCGAAATGGTGAGAGAAACATCCTCCCTCCACATTGGTTTAAGTCCACCGAAGTCAGAGCCCGTCTGTTGCAGGTATCGCTCAAAAGAAACCCGTGCAAGTCCCTGTATCCAGTTTATAATCAGATAGATATGCGGTAAAAATATCATGGTTTGCTGCCCTCTTTGTATTATTTTCATTTCATTCCGTGCCGCTTTATTTCCGCAGCCTTATTTCCTTTTTTATTCTACCACAAGGTCTTTTCCATTTCGACGCTTTTTTTAACATGGGTAATGTTTGATTTCCCAAAGAGGTAGATGGTTTGTCAATATAAAAAGCAACCGGTTCTCCGTGAATGAAAACAGTGGACACCGGTTCTTAAAAGTAGTAAATTAAAGATTGGAGTTTTTTGTGGAAAACAGCAAAACAGCAGAAAGGAAGATGGCGATGGCAAATATCATTTCAGACGAAACCATTGAATATGTAGGAATTCTGGCCAAGCTTGCGCTTTCCCCCGAGGAAAAGGAGCAGGCTAAGAAGGATATGGGAAGTATGCTGGATTATATAGACAAGCTGGACGAGCTTGACACAGAAGGTGTGGAGCCCATGTCCCACGTATTTCCGGTTAAAAATGTATTTCGGGAAGATGTGGTGACAAACGGCGATATGCGTGAGGATATTTTAAAGAATGCACCCGGTGAAAAGGACGGCATGTTTGTGGTGCCGCGGACATTTGAGTAGGAGGACCGGAAGATGGAATTATTGGATATGACTGCCGTTTCACTTGCGGCAGCAATCAGAAAGAAGGAAGTGACCGCTGTGGAGGCAACGGAGGCTGTCCTTTCCCAAATTGAAAAAAGCGAAGATAAATATCACTGTTACGTGACGGTTGACAGGGAAGGGGCTCTTGCTAAGGCGAGAGAGATACAGAAGAAGATAGAGGCGGGCTTTGAAGGTCCGTTGGCCGGTGTTCCGGTTGCCATCAAGGACAATCTGTGCACCGAGGGACTGCCCACAACCTGTTCCTCCAAAATTCTGGAAAATTTTGTACCCACCTTTTCCGCCCAGGCGGTGCTGAATCTGCAGAATGCGGGAGCGGTGATTTTGGGAAAAACCAATATGGATGAGTTTGCCATGGGCTCCACCACGGAAACCTCGGCTTTTGGGGTAACGAGAAATCCATGGAATCCTGAGCATGTGCCCGGGGGCTCCTCAGGAGGCAGCGCGGCGGCTGTGGCGGCAAAGGAATGCTTTTACGCCCTTGGATCCGATACGGGGGGCTCTATCCGTCAGCCCGCATCCTTCTGCGGTGTGGTTGGATTAAAGCCCACTTATGGAACCGTATCCCGTTACGGGCTGGTGGCTTATGGTTCTTCTCTGGATCAGATAGGGCCTTTGTGCAAGGATGTGGCGGATTGCGCTGCGATTATGGAAATCATCGCTTCCCATGACCTGAAGGATTCCACCTCCATGAAAAGGGATGACACGGATTTTACAAAGGCCCTTAAGGAGGATGTGAAAGGAATGCGCATCGGCCTTCCCAGGGATTACTTTGGGGAAGGACTTGACCCGGAGGTGAAAGAAGCGGTTCTTAAGGCAGCGGAGGCGCTCAGGGACAGGGGCGCGCTGGTGGAGGAATTTGATTTAAGTCTTGTGGAGTATGCGATACCCACCTATTACACTATTGCGGCGGCGGAGGCCAGCTCCAATCTGGAGCGGTTTGACGGCATCAAGTACGGCTACCGCACGGAAAACTATGAGGGACTTCACAATATGTACAAAAAGTCCCGCTCCGAAGGGTTTGGCCCGGAGGTAAAGCGCAGAATCATGCTGGGCAGCTTTGTGCTCAGCTCCGGTTATTATGATGCTTACTATTTAAAGGCTCTGCGGGTAAAGGCTTTGATCAAAAAAGCTTTTGACGAGGCCTTTGCAAAATATGATGTGATTTTGGGACCGGTGGCGCCCACTACGGCGCCTAAGCTGGGAGAGAGCCTTTCCGACCCGCTTAAGATGTACCTGGGAGATATTTATACGATATCCATTAATCTGGCCGGACTGCCGGGACTGAGCATGCCCTGCGGGATGGATTCCAAGGGGCTGCCCATAGGCCTGCAGCTGATTGGGGACTGTTTTCAGGAAAAGAAGCTGATACGGACGGCTTACACCTACGAGAAGGCCAGAGGCGTATTTGGCGGAAAGGGGGAGGAAATTTATGGCAAAGCAATATGAGACGGTGATTGGCCTTGAGGTCCATGTGGAGTTGGCCACCAAAACCAAAATTTTCTGCGGATGCTCCACGGCTTTTGGGGGGGAGCCCAACACCCACACCTGTCCGGTGTGTACCGGAATGCCAGGCTCTTTGCCTGTGTTAAATAAACAGGTGCTGGAATATGCGGTGGCGGTAGGGCTTGCCACAAACTGTCAGATTAGCCGGTACTGTAAATTTGACCGCAAAAATTACTTTTACCCGGACAATCCTCAAAACTACCAAATTTCTCAATTGTATCTTCCTATCTGCCGGAATGGGAAGGTGGAAATTGAGACGGAAAACGGGAAAAAGTTTATCGGTATACACGAAATTCATATGGAGGAGGATGCGGGCAAGCTGATTCATGATGAGTGGGAGGATTGCTCCCTGGTGGACTATAACCGCAGCGGGGTGCCCCTTATTGAGATTGTGTCGGAGCCGGATATGCGCAGTGCGGAGGAAGTCATTGCTTACCTGGAAAAACTTCGCATGCTCATCCAGTATCTGGGAGCCTCCGACTGTAAGCTCCAGGAGGGCTCTATGCGCGCGGATGTGAACCTGTCCGTAAGGGAGGTGGGCGCAGAGGAGTTCGGCACCCGGACGGAAATGAAAAACTTAAATTCTTTCCGGGCCATTGCAAGGGCTATTGAGGGCGAGCGGGAGCGTCAGATTGACCTTCTGGAGGAAGGGAAAAAGGTGGTGCAGGAGACCAGAAGATGGGATGACGGCAAGGGCGAGTCCTATGCTATGCGAAGCAAAGAAGACGCCCAGGATTACCGCTATTTTCCCGACCCGGATTTGGTTCCCATTGTGCTGGATGATGCATTCCTGGAAAAGGTGCGCGCCCAGCAGCCGGAATTTCGTGAGGAAAAGATGCGCCGTTATCAGGAGGAATTTGACATTCCTGCCTATGATATTGAAATCATCACCGGAAGCAAACACATGGCGGATATTTTTGAAGCCACCGTGGCCCTTGGAAGCCAGCCAAAGAAGGTGTCCAACTGGCTTATGGGGGAGACCTTAAGGCTGTTGAAGGAAAATGGTCAGGATCCGGAGGACATTCGGTTTTCACCGGAGCACCTTGCAAAGCTGATTTCCCTTGTGGACAGCAAAGCTATCAACGGCTCCGTTGCAAAGGAGGTCTTTGAGCAAATGTTTGCCAAGGATGTGGATCCGGAAAAATATGTGGAGGAGAAGGGCCTTAAGACGGTAAATGACGAGGGGGCCCTGCGGAAAACCGTGGAGGAAGTGATTGCAAATAATCCTCAATCGGTGGAGGACTACCAAAACGGCAAGGAAAAGGCAATCGGCTTTTTGGTGGGACAGACCATGAAGGCCATGAAAGGAAAGGCGGACCCGGGGATGGTGAATCAATTGCTGAGAGAGCTTTTGACCAAGTGAAATTTCTAATGTCGTTTATTATGGAAAAGAATAGAAAAGAAAGGCAGGGAAACAGATGCAGGAGGAGAGCAAGACAGCCCTTTTTGAAAATATACCCATACCCAGAGCGGTGGCGAAGCTGGCGGTGCCTACCGTTATAAGCTCGCTGGTGATGGTGATCTACAATCTGGCGGACACCTATTTCGTTGGAATGATCAACGACCCCATTCAAAACGCGGCGGTGACGCTGGCCGCGCCGGTGCTTCTTGCCTTTAATGCGGTGAATAACCTGTTTGGGGTGGGCACTTCCAGCATGATGAGCAGGGCTCTTGGAAGAAGGGACTACGAGACTGTGTACAGAAGCTCCGCCGTGGGATTTTATTGTGCATTGCTCAGCGGCCTGCTTTTTTCCACGGCCTGTACCGTTTTCAAGACGCCCCTTTTACATCTGCTTGGCGCGGATGAGGGAACTTTGGCAGCCACGGCGGCGTACATGCAGTGGACGGTAAATTTTGGTGCGGTACCGGCTATTTTAAATGTGGTGATGGCCTACCTGGTGCGCTCGGAGGGCTCATCCCTTCACGCCAGCATCGGAACTATGAGCGGATGTCTCTTAAATATGATACTTGACCCGATTTTCATTCTTCCCTGGGGACTGAATATGGGGGCGGCCGGGGCAGGACTGGCAACCTTCCTTTCCAACTGCGTGGCTTTTTCCTATTTCCTGATATTGGTTTTTGTGCGGAGAAAGAAAACCTTTGTCTGCATTTCCCCTAAAAAATTCTGTCTGCGAAAGGAAATTGTGCTGGGTATCTGCGGGGTTGGCATACCTGCGTCCATCCAGAACCTTCTGAATGTGACGGGGATGACTATTTTAAACAACTTTACGGCCGGTTTCGGGGCTGACGCAGTGGCGGCTATGGGAATTACCCAGAAGATTAATATGGTGCCCATGAACATAGCAATGGGCGTGTCTCAGGGAATTATGCCCCTGGTCAGCTACAATTATTCCAGTGGAAATCATAAACGGATGAAGGATACCGTGGTGTTTACCGCAAAGGTGTGCCTGGGTTTTATCATTGTGGTGGTGGCAGGATATTACATAGGGGCCAGGCCTTTGATCACCATGTTTATGGATAATGAAGTGATTGTGGCTTATGGCAGCAGATTTTTGCGGGGATTCTGCATAGGACTTCCATTTCTGTGTATGGATTTTCTGGCAGTGGGAGTTTTTCAGGCGGTAGGAATGGGCAAGGAAGCCCTTCTGTTTGCTGTCATGAGAAAAATTCTGCTGGAAATCCCGGCTATTTATATTTTAAATGCCCTTTTTCCGCTTTATGGACTTGCTTACACGCAGTTTTCTGCGGAGGTTGTGCTGGCTACGGCAGCGGTGATTGTGCTTGGAAGGCTGTTTAAAAAATTACTTGCCATCTGAAAATTCTTGTGATAGAATATCTCTCGTTGACACACAAGTGTCCGTGACAGAGAAACTAAAAAGTATAGGTGCGGGTTATGGGAACCAGATATTTTGTGATGAAGGAGCGGGCGGTGCCTGAGGTGCTTCTAAAAGTGGTGGAGGCCAAGCGGCTTTTAGAGACCGGCAAGGTGCACACGGTGAACGAAGCCGCGGACCAGGTGGGCATCAGCCGCAGCTCTTTTTATAAATATAAGGATGATATATTTCCGTTTCATGAAAATTCACAGGGCACCAGGATTACCCTGACCTTTCAAATGGAGGACGAGCCGGGGCTTCTCTCTGATGTACTTAAGATTATTGCAGAGTTTGGAGCAAATATTCTGACGATACATCAGAGTATTCCCATTAACGGGGTGGCCTCCTTAAGCTTAAGCATGCAGGTTCTTCCCACTACAGGGAATGTCTCGGAGATGCTTGAGAGCCTTGGAGGGCAGCAGGGGGTTATGAATGTGAAGATATTGGCGGAATCAAAACATTAAGCGCCTCAAGGCGTGCTTTATGGACTATGGACAGGAATGGAGGAATAAAATGATTCAGATAGCGGTAATGGGATACGGCACGGTGGGAAGCGGTGTTGTGGAAGTAATTGAGAAAAATAAGGAAGAAATCAATAAAAAGTGTGGGGCCGGTGAGGCAATCAATATTAAATATATTCTGGACTTAAGGGATTTCCCCGGAGATCCTTACGAAAGTAAGATTGTCCATGACGTGGAGCAGATTTTAAATGACCCGGAGATAAAAATTATCTGCGAAACCATGGGAGGGTTGAAGCCTGCCTATGACTTTACAAAGAGAGCCCTTATGTCGGGTAAAAGCGTGTGTACCTCCAATAAAGAGCTGGTGGCTGTTCACGGGCCGGAGCTGATAGGGATTGCCCATGAGAACCAGTGCAATTACCTGTTTGAGGCCAGTGTAGGAGGCGGCATTCCCATTATCCGCCCCTTAAATTACTCCCTGACAGCGGAAAAAATAGACGCTATCACAGGCATTTTAAATGGAACAACCAATTACATCCTTTCCCGGATGGAAAAGGAAGGAGCTGACTTTGGGAATGTGCTTCGGGACGCCCAGGATAAGGGGTACGCAGAGCGCAATCCGGAAGCGGATGTGGAAGGATACGATGCCTGCCGCAAGATTGCCATCCTTTCCTCCCTTATGTGTGGAAAGAATGTGAGGTATCAGGATATTTATACGGAGGGCATTACGAAAATTACAGCCACCGATTTTATATATGCCCATGCAATGGGAAAGACGATTAAACTGCTGGCTTTAAGCCGGGAGGAGGAAGGACAGTTTTATGCCATGGTAGCGCCTTTCCTGATTAGCAAATCCCATCCTTTATATATGGTAAACGATGTGTTTAATGCGGTATGCGTTCATGGCAATATGCTGGGAGATTCCATGTATTACGGGCGGGGAGCAGGGAAACTGCCCACGGCAAGCGCTGTGGTATCCGACGTGGTGGACTGTGCAAGGCATATCGGAAAGGTGATCATGTGCTTCTGGGATTCGGAGGATGTGGCCCTTACCGGAATTGACAAGGCATGCCACCGGTTTTTCGTGCGGGTGCCATTAGAAAATGAAGGGAAGGCGCTGCACATTTTCGAACGGGTAAGCGTAATTGAGGCGGATGTGCCCGGAGAGTTTGCTTTCGTGACAGAGGAGCTGACCGAGGAAGATTTCAACAGAAAAGCCCGGGAAACCGGAATTATCAGCCGGATTCGTCTGGAGGAATAAGAAGCAAATTCGAAATATAATATATAAAGTATCTTGTGAGGCGGACTTTTTTGTCAGAGGCTGCGACTGCTGCAAAAAGGCAGCAGAGTACAGAGATTATCGTGTCAAAAGGATGTGCGGAAAAAGCAGCGTAGAAATGAGGAAAATATGTCAGAAAAAAAATACATTATCGTGCTTGGGGACGGAATGGCAGACGAACCCATAGAAGGGCTGGGAGGTAAAACGCCCCTGGCCTACGCAGACACACCTGCCATGGACAGATTAAGCAAATTATCGGAAATCGGGCTTGTGCATACCATTCCGGAGGGAATGAAGCCGGGATCGGATACGGCAAACCTTTCTGTGCTGGGGTATGACCCGAAGCTTTATTATTCAGGCCGTTCTCCTTTGGAAGCTCTCAGCATTGGTGTTCCCATGGAGGATACGGATGTGGCCCTTCGGTGTAACATAGTAACGATTTCCGAGGAAGATACGCCCTTTGAAGAAAGAACAATTATCGATCATAGCTCAGGAGAAATCAGCACGGAGGACTGCGCGGTTCTGTTAGAGGCGGTGAAGGAACAGCTGCAGGATGAAACCTATCAGTTCTATGTGGGAACCAGCTACAGACACTGCCTGATTTGGAAGAAGGGACAGGTCATAGAGCTCTCCCAGCCCCATGATATTCTGGGCCGGGTGATAGGGGAATACCTTCCCACAGACGAGCACCTTCTTTATATGATGAAAAGAAGCCATGAAATTTTGGTAAACCACCCCATTAATATAGAAAGAAAGAAAAAGGGACTTAACCCCGCCAACTGCTGCTGGTTCTGGGGAGCCGGCACAAAACCTGTCCTTTCTTCCTTTGAGGAGAAGAACGGTCTGAAAGGAATGATGGTCTCTGCGGTGGATCTTTTAAAGGGTATTGCCGTGGGCGCGGGAATGGGAGTTGCGAAGGTGGAAGGCGCCAACGGGGGGCTTCATACCAATTATGAAGGTAAAGTACAGGCGGCTCTGGACGCGTTGAAAAATGGATATGATTTTGTTTATATCCACGTGGAGGCTCCGGACGAGATGGGGCATCAGGGCAGTGTGGAGAAGAAAGTACAGGCCATTGAATATCTGGATAAGAGAGTGATAGGTCCTTTGACACAGACACTTGACAGGGAAGGAACCGCTTATCGGCTTCTGGTGCTTCCGGATCATCCAACGCCTATCAGAGTGCGGACTCATACATCGGACAGTGTTCCGTATCTTTTGTACGACAGCATGGCACCAAAGAATGGAACCCTTGATTATAATGAAAAAGAAGCAGCCGGAAGTGGAAATTTTGTTCCGCTGGGGCATAAAATAATAGATAAGCTGTTCAAACATGAAAATTAATATATTTGTGTGCCGGCGCCCAAATTTGCGGGCTGTGGCAATATGGAGAAATGTGAAGGAAATCACTAAGCTCGAAAATACCTTGCTAGGTGATTTCAAGATTCACAGTGGGCTGTTTGTGCCGCTGAAGCGGCATGACGGGAAGGTTGAAAATTTTCAACCATATAAATTTGTGCTGACGCCCAAATTTGAAGGGTGTTGGCAGGATGGAGGATTGGTGTGAAAAAAGTAGTTAAATTCGGCGGCAGCTCTCTTGCCAGTGCGGAGCAGTTTCAGAAGGCAGGGGAGATTATTCATAAGGATGCGGAGCGGCGCTATGTGGTGCCCTCAGCGCCGGGGAAAAGATTTGCAAATGATACAAAGGTTACGGATATGCTTTATGAATGCTGCCGTTTGGCTGAGTCGGACGAGGACTTTACGGAGAAGCTTACCTGTATCAAAGAGCGTTATCAGGAAATCATTGACGGACTTTCCTTAAAGCTTTCCCTGAAAAAAGAATTTGATATTATTGAAAAAAATTTAAAGGAAAAAGCAGGAGAAAATTATGCGGCTTCCCGGGGCGAATACTTAAATGGTATTATCATGGCGGCCTACCTGGGATATGAATTTGTGGACGCTGCAGAAGTGATTCGTTTTAAAGAAAACGGAGAGTTTGACTCGGAGCTGACAAATCAGATTTTGGGGGAGCGACTTGCAGGGATTCACAGCGCCGTGGTACCGGGATTTTATGGAGCCTATGCAGATGGCAGAGTGAAAACTTTTTCAAGAGGCGGTTCGGACATTACCGGCTCCATTGTGGCAAGAGCCGTGAAGGCGGATGTATATGAAAACTGGACGGACGTATCAGGATTTTTGATTGCCGACCCCAGAATCATTGATGAACCGGAGGGAATTGACACCATCACCTACCGGGAACTTCGGGAGCTGTCCTACATGGGAGCCAGCGTGCTCCACGAGGATGCAATCTTCCCGGTAAGGAGAGAGGGAATCCCCATTAACATCCGCAACACCAACCAGCCGGAGGACGGCGGCACCTGGATTGTGGAGAGCACCTGCCAGAAATCAAAATATGTGATCACCGGTATTGCGGGAAAGAAGGGGTTCTGCTCTATCAACATAGAGAAAGCCATGATGAATTCAGAGATTGGATTTGGGAGAAAGGTGCTTCAGGCTTTCGAGGACAATGGAATTTCCTTTGAACATATCCCTTCGGGAATTGACACCCTGACCGTATTCGTGCACCAGGACGAATTTATCGATAAGGAACAGAAAGTGGTTTCCGCCATTCACAGACTGGCAGACCCGGACAGTATAGATATAGAAGCGGACCTTGCGCTGATTGCAGTGGTGGGACGGGGGATGAAATCCACAAGGGGAACTGCAGGACGTATCTTTTCCGCCCTGGCCCATGTGAATGTAAATGTAAAAATGATCGACCAGGGCTCAAGCGAGCTGAACATAATTATCGGTGTTGCCAATGACGATTTTGAGGCGGCAATCAAAGCGATTTATGATATCTTTGTGATTGCACAGCTTTAAGAAAAAACGGAGTGCATGATCAATCTGATGTCTGGGGACCGGTGTCTTAATAGACCGGCCCGGCAGTGACAAACTGAGTAAAATCAACAGAATCATCCCAGAGAAATTCCAGATATTTTTTACAGGTATCAGGCCTCTGGGATGTGGAAATCACACCAAAAACGGGGACTTTCTGCAGATAGGCCCCGGTTTTTTGTGCAAAGGGGGAATCCTCTAAGAAAACTCCTACCGGAATGGGCGTTTCCATGTCCTCGGGATGACGGTGCTTTTCCGTTTCAAGGGCCAGCGCTTCATCCAGCGCCTCCTGCGTGGGCTGCGTCTCTGAGGGAGCCTGTCCGGTAGGATTCTCCGCTTCTTCTTCCTGTATCCGTAACACTTCCGCATAATCTATGTAATAAAGATAATCTTCGTATTTTGAGAGCTCATCCTCCGTCAAAACGGTTCGCAAATCCGTGAACATTTCATGCTCGGAATAATTATTAAAAATTTCTGAATCATATACTACCGCATCCAAATCTCCGGTCTGGATGGTGGCCAGAATTTTCTGGACGGTGGCTATATCATACTGCCCCATGGAACGCAGGGACAGCGTGCTGGAAGTATCGATAAAACAATCGTAGGTTTCCATATCCAGCTCCGCATACTCCCCAAAGGCCCGGGAGAACTCCTCGGAGGAGAGCTGATAAGAGTTGAGCATGAGGGAGTTAAAAATATAATCCTTGGAAGTAGCGATATCATGGACAAACCCAATGATGACAAAAACAGCGAAAACTGCTACTAATGTGTGGATTTTATAATAATACCAGAAATATCCCAGCCTTTCCTTAAAAGTCATATCTTTGGCTTTCATATGCTGTTCCCTGATTTCATCACGGACTCCCTGATAGGGACGGGGCTTTTTTTCTTTTCCGGCCATTGCCTTTTCCTCCGATTTCTATTAGAATATGATAAATTTGTATGCTTGTATTTGTGATATCCGCGAGCAAAGAGCCAAGGTCGTGTTTATAGGATTAACGACTGCCGTAAAGGTCAAAATAATCCGGCTGCTTCCGTGATACGGATACTGATTGGCTTCTTACATCATAGTCCTGTGATAAAAAGGTGTCAATTAATGGGGGATAAAATTTTTATTAAATCGGTAAAAGATTCCGACCTGAGAAAATGAGCGGCATTTAAAATAACATAGTGTTGCTACAATTCTTATAAAGCTAATGGATATCACTTGAAAGTTTCAAAAAAATATACTATCATAAGATAAATCTACCCTAAGGTAAATACACCTCAAAAATATATTATAAGAATGATTATCTTGGGAAAATAAAATTCAGCGGAGGAAACGAAACGATTATGAACGAAACATATGTAGAATGCCTTGTAAAAAGAAAAACCCCAATATATATGGTATTTTTGAAAATCCTGTCAATGGTTCTTGCCGCGTGCTTTGTGTTGGTGGGATTTGTTTTTCTTCCTGCACTCATTATCGGCGTGTTGATTGGAGTAGGCGCATATTTCCTTTATTTAAATGCAGATTTGGAGTATGAGTATCTTTATGTGGACAAGGAGATTAGCGTAGATAAGGTGATGGCGAAGACAAGGCGCAAGAGAGTTGCAACCTTTGATGTGGGCAAGATGGAAATTATGGCTCCCATCAAGTCATGGCATCTTGACAACTATAAGAACAGAAATGACAAGGTGACTGATTACAGTTCCGGAGAGGAAAAGCAGCCGGATAAACGATATGTGTTTTTTTACGAGGGATCAAGAAAGATTGTATTTGAGCCCAGTGAGGAGATGGTGAAGGCGATTCAGTTTGTGGCACCCAGAAAGGTCTTCAAAGACTAAGAGCCTTTAAGGATTAATGTTATTTTAAGGAATAGGCAACAATAAAAATTTCATAATAAATTACAGGAGGAGAGAAAATGGGTCAGATAATTGGCGAAGGAATTACGTTTGATGATGTGCTTTTAGTGCCTTCTTACTCAAAGGTGATTCCCAACGAAGTGGATTTGTCAACCTGGTTAACCAAAAAAATCAAGCTTCATATCCCCATGATGAGCGCGGGAATGGACACAGTTACGGAACACAGGATGGCAATTGCCATGGCCAGGCAGGGTGGAATTGGTATCATTCATAAGAACATGTCTATTGAGGCGCAGGCGGAAGAGGTAGACAAGGTGAAAAGATCTGAAAACGGTGTTATTACAGACCCTTTCTCTTTGTCTCCCGACCATACCCTCGCAGACGCTGATGTGCTGATGGCAAAATTCAGGATTTCAGGCGTGCCGGTTACACAGGGGCGTAAGCTGGTAGGCATCATTACAAACAGAGACTTAAAATTTGAAACGGATTTTACCAAAAAAATCAAAGAATCCATGACAGCCGAAGGGCTCATTACGGCCAAAGCAGGGATTACTCTTGAGGAAGCAAAACAGATTCTTGCAAAGGCAAGGAAAGAAAAACTTCCTATCGTTGACGACGACTACAATCTTGTAGGACTGATTACCATCAAAGACATTGAAAAAACTATCAAATATCCGCTGGCAGCCAAGGACAGCCAGGGAAGGCTTCTGTGCGGCGCAGGGGTAGGAATCACGGCTAATGTGCTGGACAGGGTGGGCGCATTGGTTGACGCTAAAGTGGATGTGATTGTACTTGACAGCGCTCACGGACATTCGGAAAATGTACTTCACTGTCTGAGGATGATTAAGGAGAAGTATCCGGATGTACAGGTAATCGCAGGTAATGTTGCTACCGGAGAGGGCACAAAGGCTTTGATAGAAGCAGGCGCAGATGCGGTAAAAGTAGGAATCGGCCCCGGCTCTATCTGCACAACCCGTGTGGTTGCAGGTATCGGCGTTCCTCAGATTTCCGCCATTATGGATGCATATTCAGTGGCAAAGGAGTATGGTATTCCAATCATAGCGGACGGTGGTATTAAATATTCCGGAGATATGACAAAGGCAATTGCGGCAGGCGGAAATGTCTGCATGATGGGAAGTATGTTTGCAGGCTGTGATGAAAGCCCCGGTACTTTTGAATTATATCAGGGACGTAAATATAAGGTATACAGAGGAATGGGATCTATTGCGGCAATGGAAAATGGAAGCAAAGACCGCTACTTCCAGGAAAATGCCAAGAAGCTGGTGCCAGAAGGCGTGGAAGGGCGCGTGGCATATAAAGGAACTGTGGAAGATACTGTGTTCCAGCTGATAGGAGGCCTTCGTTCCGGTATGGGCTACTGTGGAACAGGCAGTGTAGAGGAGTTAAAGGAAAACGGAAGGTTTATTAAGATTTCGGCGGCATCCTTAAAGGAAAGCCACCCTCATGATATTCATATTACAAAAGAGGCTCCTAATTACAGCGTGGATGAATAAAAATCAAGTGTTATTGTAATAGGAAACGTATGAAAGTGAAACGTTGATATGCTTTTTTTACAGATTAAAATTCTCCCCGTAACTTTTTGCGGGGAGAAAATTTTCCCCAATAAGCAGACTCGCGAAGCGAGGAAGCGTTTGGTAATTTTTGAGAACTATCTGTGTGTATAGGCAGAAAGGGGTGAAGTGTGTGGAGAATCCGGAACGCATTGCCGGTATGCAGGATGTGGCTCCGCTCATTCAGAGTTTGAAATCCGGAGGGATACTGGAAAATCTACAGCGCTGTTTTTGTAAAATAGCGAATGTATTTTTATATTGTGTGGACAAGGATGGATTTCCGCTTACGGATTTTGGCGGAAAAGAGGAAGAAATCGGAAGAATAAAGGAGCTGATTGAGACCGAACAGCTTCAAAATATGCTGACGCGTATTTCGGAAAGCACTTTAGAGGATCAGGCCATAGAGACAACTGCCTATCCCAACTTACGTCTGGCGGTAGCAACCGTGAGGGCAGGGGTAAAACCTGTGCTCAGCTGGGTTGCCTGCGGAGTGCTTTTTGACGAGGAGGATGTTGAGGATTATGATAATCCCCCTCTTGAAGGATTTACCAGTCTGATTGGTGAGCTGCAGTTTGCGAGGACCATGGACGCTTTGCGGGATATGACGGATGCGCTGATAAGGGAGAGACTTTCTGTGGTGAATGCCCAGGCGGCGGACAGAAGGAGCAGGTACCTTGAAAAGGAAATGGGAGAAAAACTTGCCCGTTCTCAGATGCTTGGCAGACTTATACAGGTGATTCTGGAAAGCGGCGAGGTACAGGATAAGACTATTTATAAATACATGAAGCTGACCGGGGAATTTTTAGAATTAAACGTTGCGGCACTTTACAGGATATGTGAAAATAACGAATGTTTTGAAATGATATCCCGGTGGTGTTCAAAGACCACGGAATGGAAAATAACAGAAATATCAAACAATCAGATACCCGCTCTCCTCAGAACAGAAAAAACACTTGTTTTATCCGGAAAGTCCATGCTTGGAGAAAGGGAGAAGGAAGCGTTGGGGGCTCTTGACCTGCGGGCTCTTATCCTGCTTCCGGTGGAAATGGGAATAAAAGAAAGATTATACGCCTGTTTTGGTATGAAAGACAAGGATCGGGTTTGGGAACTTGAGGAAATTCGGTTTTTAAGCGATGCGGTCAGGATACTGCAATACGGTATGGCGGGACAGATGCATAACAACCTGTTGATAAGGAAATTGGAATCAATTTTAGAACAGGTTGGAGCTGCTTTGTGTATAAGAAAAATAGAAACGGGTGATATTTTATATGCAAACAGAGAGATGCGTGCTGCTTTTGAAAAAGAACTTTCTTCCGGTGATGTGGACAACCTTCTTGGGCCGGCGCTGCAATCGAGTTTCGCGCTAAAATTAGAAGGAAACAAGGAACACGGAGAAAGTAAAGAGTACAAAGTATTCAAAGAATCCGAAGAACCTAGAGAATCCAAAGAATTTTATTACGCAAAAAAGAAGCGTTGGTATGAGCTGAACTGCGGGGAGATTGTGTGGACGGACGAAAGCCCGGCCTTATTATATACCTTGCGCGACTGTACTGACAGGAAGCGGAAGACGGGAAAGAAAACATAGCAAACATAGCATAAATAAATTATAAACTGTAATTCGGGTAACAGTTTGAGTCCAGACGGGTCTGCGCATTTATCGTGCTGATTCTGCCGGGAGCATCCGGCCCAACGCGAAGTGATTTAGGATGGCAGAATACGCGTAACCATGAAGCAAGGGCGGACTGTTGCCAATTTAGTTAAAATAGCATACGCTATTGAGAAAACACACTTTATAAACAGCAGTTGATGTGATATGATAGTCTATGATGCTTGGATTTGTAAGCATATTTGGAAATGATATAAATATAGTATAAAGTGAAAATTTATTACGGGAGGTAAGCTCTCTGCTGGCGGCATGGAGCATTTTTGTGAAAATGAGTGAGCGGCCGGAGAAGAAAAGGCGGCGGTCTCCAGAAATTTTATTGAGCAAATGATAGACAAGGATTTGGCGGAGGGTGTTTACGACCATGTGCATACCAGATTTCCGCCGGAGCCCAACGGATATCTGCATATTGGTCATGCCAAGAGTATTTTATTAAATTACGGGCTTGCCAAGGCTTATAACGGCCAGTTTAACATGCGTTTTGACGATACAAACCCTACCAAGGAAAAGACTGAATTTGTGGAGTCGATTCTGGAAGATATCAAATGGCTGGGTGCCGATTGGGAGGACAGGCTTTTCTTTGCATCCGATTATTTTGAGCAGATGTATGAGGGGGCGGTCAAGCTGATTCAAAAGGGGAAGGCCTATGTGTCGGATCTGACGGCGGAAGAAATGAGAGAATACAGGGGAACTTTGACCGAGCCCGGGAAAAATGACCCTAACCGGGACAGAAGCGTGGAGGAGAATCTGACGCTTTTTGAAAAAATGAAAAACGGCGAATTTGCAGACGGGGAGAAAACCCTGCGGGCAAAGATTGATATGGCTTCCCCCAATATTAACATGCGTGACCCGATCATTTATCGTGTGGCCCATATGAGCCATCATAATACAGGAGATAAATGGTGTATTTATCCTATGTATGATTTCGCGCATCCCATTGAGGATGCCATAGAGGGGATTACTCACTCCATCTGTACACTGGAATTTGAGGATCACAGGCCTTTGTATGACTGGGTGGTAAGGGAGTTGGAGTATGAAACGCCTCCCAGACAGATAGAGTTTGCCAAGATGTACCTAACCAATGTGGTGACAGGAAAAAGATATATCAAAAAGCTGGTGGAAGAAGGCATTGTGGACGGATGGGACGACCCAAGGCTGGTCTCTATAGCGGCACTGCGCAGGAGAGGTTTTACACCGGAGTCCATTAAAATGTTTGTAGAGCTTTGCGGTGTGTCCAAGAGCAATTCTTCCGCAGATTACGCAATGCTGGAGTATTGTATCAGGGAAGATTTGAAGTTAAAGCGTCCTCGTATGATGGCGGTGCTGGACCCGGTTAAGCTGATTATCGACAACTATCCGGAAGATAAAACCGAGATGCTGGAGGTTGCCAACAACCTTGAAAATGATGAGTTGGGCACAAGGCAGGTTCCTTTTGGGAGAGAGCTTTACATTGACAGAGAAGATTTCATGGAGGAACCGCCCAAAAAGTATTTCCGCCTTTTCCCGGGCAATGAAGTGCGTCTTATGAACGCTTATTTTGTAACCTGTACCGGATGCGTAAAGGATGAAAACGGCAAAGTGATCGAGGTGCATTGTACCTACGACCCTGAGACGAAATGTGGTACCGGTTTTACGGGCCGTAAGGTGAAGGGAACCATCCACTGGGTTCCTGCCAAAGAAGCGGTGAGAGCGGAAGTAAGGCTTTATGAAAATATTATTGATGAGGAGAAGGGTGTTTACAATGAAGACGGAAGTCTCAATTTAAATCCTGCTTCTCTTACGGTCAGAAAGGAATGCTGTCTGGAACCGGCGCTTAAGGATGCGAAGCCCTATGACAGTTTCCAGTTTGTCCGCCAGGGATATTTCTGTGTGGACGCCAAGGACTCGAAGGAGGATGCTCTTGTGTTTAACAGGATTGTATCCCTGAAAAGTTCTTATGTATTGCCCAAGAATTAGGAGGATATGAGAAATGCCCGGACTGTTAAGTGGCCTGGAAAAATTTGGTTTGAATAATCTTGAAAAATTAAATTTGTATGAAGAAGACAAAAAGACCGCCGGGCAGGACAAGGCATCGAAGGAAGCGCCACAGGTGATGAAGGAGGAAGATTATCTTTTTGATAAAACTTACGAATGCCCTGTGTGCTATCAGAAGATTAAGGCAAGAACCATGCGGACCGGCAGGGCGAAGCTGGTGCGCACGGATATGTATCTGCGGCCTGTTTATGAGAACGTTGAACCACTCAAATATGAGGTGATTAGCTGTCCCATCTGTGGTTATTCCGTTCACAGCCGTTATTTTGGAGGTCTTACCGCGCTGCAGGTGAAGGCGGTGCGAGAGCTCATTTCCCAATCTTTTCAGCCGCCTACGGAGGAAAAGGCCACCTACACTTATCTGGAAGCCCTTGAGCGGTATAAGCTCTGTCTGGCAAGCGCCATTGTGCGGCGGGCCAAATCAAGTGAAAAAGCTTATATCTGCTTAAAAGCGGGCTGGCTCTTGATGAGCATGGAGGAAAACTTAAGGGTGCAGGCCGCTTCTTTGGCGGGAACTCCGGAGTATGAGAAGAAGCTTGCGGAGATTCAGGGACTGGAAGACGAATTTTTGAGGAACGCTTTTGATGGTTTTCAGGCGGCGAGACAGACGGAAGGCTATCCGCTTGCAGGTCTGGACGAGTCCACGGTGGAGTATCTGACGGCTGTGCTTGCCATGCGGTTTGAGGAATATGAGCTTGCCTCCCGTATTATTTCCGGACTGCTGGTATCCCAGTCCACGCCCCAGAGGATGAAGGACAGGGCCCTTGACGTGAAGGAAATACTGGTGGTGAAGCTGCGGGAGAAGAAGGCAGGGAAGAAGCAATAGACAGGCAGGTGTAAAGCCGCAGACCGAACTGCCATATAAAAATGAAAGCCGTTTGCTTTTGAGGGAAAGACTGACAGCAGACCATTAAGGTGAAGTTTACACCGGGCGTCGGAGGTAAGGATGAACGATTTGACCATACAGCTGACAGAGACAGAAGGGAGATGTCTTTATCAGCAGATTTATGAGCATATACGTGATGAAATAAGAAGGGGGGAGCTTTTAGAGGGTGAAAAGCTCCCCTCAACCCGTTCCCTGTCCGAATATTTGCAGGTGGCCAGAAGTACGGTGGACTTTGCCTACGGCCAGCTGGTGGCGGAGGGATATGTGGAGGCGAGACCCTGCAGGGGATACTTTGTAAGCCATGTGGAGGAACTTTTCCATCTTTCGGAGGAGGATACTTTGTCCCCGTCCATGGCGGAAGGGGCGGAAAAATCGAGAGACAAAAAGACGGAAAGGGAAAATATCTTGTATGATTTTTCCCCTCATGCAGTGAGTCTTAAAGATTTTCCCTATGCCACGTGGAAAAAGATTACGAAAAACATTCTGGTGGATGCCAACAGTGAAATGTTCGCCCTGGGAGATGCCCAGGGGGATGAACAGCTGCGGGAAACCATCAGCAGGTATCTCCATTCTTCCCGTGGGGTAAATTGCAGCCCTGAACAGATTATTGTGGGGGCGGGAACGGACTATCTTTTTATGCTGCTGGAAAAGATTCTGGGACGGCATGTGCCCGTTGCCATGGAAAATCCCACTTATAAACGGGCTTACAGGGTTTTTCAGTCCTTTGCCTATGAGATTAAGGCACTTCCCATGGACGGAAACGGTATGGATGTGGGGAAATTGAGAAAGAGCGGTGCAAGGGTGGCCTACGTAATGCCCTCCCATCAGTATCCCACCGGAGTTGTGATGCCTATCGGAAGGAGACACGAACTGCTCAAATGGGCGGCGGAAGAAAAAGACCGCTATCTCATTGAGGATGATTACGACAGCGAATTTAGGTATAAAGGCAAACCGATACCTTCCCTGCAGGCTTCGGACCGGGAGGGCAGAGTTATCTATATGGGAACTTTTTCAAAATCCATTGCGCCGGCAATCCGCGTGGGCTATATGGTCCTGCCCCCGAAGCTTTTGCAGGTATACAGAAAAAACTGCGGGTTTTATGCCTCCACAGTGTCCCGCATTGACCAGCGTATTTTAAATGAATTTATCAGGGACGGATATTTTGAGCGGTATCTGAACAAAATGAGAAAGATTTACAGAGCAAGGCATGACTTTCTGTTAGGGCATCTTTCAGCCTTTGAAAAGGAATTTGTGATTTCCGGTGAAAATGCGGGGCTGCACATTCTGCTGACCAGCCGCAGTAAAATACCGGAAAAAGAACTGATTGAGGCGGCGGCTCAAGAAGGAGTAAAACTTTACGGAATATCGGATGCCTGTATGGGGCAGGACAGTATTAAAAATACTGCCTATGAAAATACAATCCTTCTGGGGTACGGCGCTTTGGAGGAAGGGGAGCTTGAGCAGGGGCTTGCACTGCTTGAAAAGGCATGGGCGCCTTATCTGGCTATGTGATATCAAGTAAAAGAGGCTGTCGCAATAAGAATAATAGATACAGGATATATGAATATCTGACTTTCAGAAATGCAATATCCTGTATACGGTTTTCTTAATGCGACAGCCTCTTTTTGCACCCCAAAGTATCAGGGAGTATCGTCAAAGAAATCTTCCACCTGTCCGTTAATGTTTACCTTTTTTTCATCCTGAGAGGAAACGCTCTGTTCCGGTTTGGGAGCGGAGGGCTGGGTATCGGATGTGGCATTTACCGTCTCATCTTCTGCAGATACGGTTTCCTGGGAAGCCGCCGGGTTTGCGGATTCGGTTTCAGGCTCCTTAGAGGTATCTGCTTCCGGAATGGAAGAAGCGGTTTCGGCATCTTCCGATAAAACAGGCTTGTCAGCGGCATCTTCCTCGTCAATCGTTTCCTGTGCGGGTACATTCACCGTGGATGTATCTGCGTTTTCCGGGTCAGCAGACTGACTGTCAGCATCATCTGCGGATGCGGTCTGTTCTTTATTTAATGCGGTCAGGTCTGTAAAATTGCTTTCGCCTCCCGCCTGATTTTCTTTTACGGATCTTACGGTGTCTTTCACCTGCTGGACAGAGTCAGCAATCACTTCCTTTGCCTTGTGAAAGGCTTCCTGGGCGATGGCTTCCGCCTTGTCCAGATTTAAGGATACGTAGGAACGTTCTTTTACAGGGGGGACATCCTCGTCAAGGTCTTCGCTAAAGTCATCAAAATCGTCATCAGTTTCCTCATCAATGGGAGAGGAAGGGACTGCGTCTTTCTTTTGTAAATAATGGTATGTGCCGTAAGCGGCAGCACCGGCTACAGCAGAGAAAAGTAAGAATTTTCCAAATTTTTTGGACATGAGGATACTCCTTTCAGTTGTTTTTACTCAATAAGCCGACTCGCGAAGCGTGGCGGCGTTTGATAATATTATTAATATCTTAATACTATTCTGCAAAAATGAAAAGAGAATATGTGTAAAAAATCTATAAATTTTGCAAATAAAATGTTGCGTACAAGATGTAGTGGAGGAAAAAAAGAGACATACAAGTTTCCCTGAAACGATTGAAGGGGGAAGTGAAATATGTTATATTTTGTATATTACACTTCGACCGAAAAAGTCAACAGGGCTGACCGCTCCGGGGGGAGAAAAGCCTGTGGAAGGCTGAGCGTATAGACAGCGGAATGATTGTCTGACACGCTGAGGCAGGCACAGTCCGGGTTATGTTTGGGGTATACTTTATGAATGAAAAATTTTTTGACTTAAAAAAGGAAAAGCAGGACAGGATGGTAAACGCCGCTCTCAAGGTTTTTGCAATCAATGGATATGGTCATGCCAGTACGGATGACATTGTGAGGGAGGCGGGCATCAGCAAGGGACTGCTTTTTCATTATTTTATCAGCAAGTTAGGGCTTTACTCCTTTATTTATGACTACAGTGTCAAGTATGTGACGCTGGAGCTTTTTACAGGGGTGTCAAAGGAGGAGACGGATTATTTTAAGCTGCTGGGGCAGATTAAGTTTTCTCAGCTTCAGGTAATGAAAAATTATCCTTATATGATGCAGTTCCTCAATAAGAGCAGGGAGGAAAATGTCAGCGAAGCCCTTTTGGAGACGGAGGAAAAGCGGGAAGTTCTGCCTGAGCGGTATGCGGAGATTATGGGCAGGGCCGATCTTTCCAAATTCAAGGCGGAGGCGGATGTGGGAAAACTGACGAAGGTGATCGAGTACACGGTGGACGGGCTGATGGCGGAGCACTTTATGAACGGCTCCTTCCAACCGGAAATTTATCATGAGGAGATGGAGCAGTATCTGGATATGATGAGAAAGCTTAGCTATCAGTCCTAAAAGGGCGCATGATATACGAAAAAGGGGGAAATATGAAAGAAAAACTTTACACAATACCGTTAAATGATGCGGTGAACGCAGGGGATGAGTGCCCATTTTGCAACATAGAAAGGGCGGTGGAGCAAGACCTTTTGGATTTTGTTCTTGGCTCCGGCTCCTCTTACATGGAAAGCGATATCCGGGAGGCCACGGACAAAGCAGGTTTTTGCCGGGAGCATTTTAAGAAGATGTTTGATTATGGGAACACGCTGGGAAACGGCTGGATATTAAAGACCCATTATATGAAGGTCAATCAGGAAATGAAGGAGCAGTTTAAAAAGTTTGTGCCCTCCAAGTCTTCTTTTATGGGGAAGCTTAAGAAAAGCGGGGAAGTGGAAAATTCTATCGGTATGTGGGTGCGGGAAAAAGAAAAATCCTGTTATATATGTAACCGGTTTGCAGATACTTATGACCGCTATATGGATACCTTCTTTTATATGTACAAGAAGGACGAGGATTTTAAAAAGAGGATTTTAGGCGGCAAGGGCTTTTGCCTGCATCATTTCGGGGATTTGTGCGAATACGGGGAAAGCCGGTTAAACGATAAGGAAAAGAAGGAATTTTATCCTGCCATGTTTGAGCTTATGGAAAAGAATATGGACAGGCTTTCGGAGGATGTAAGCTGGCTGGTGGAGAAATTTGATTATAAGAATCAGGATGCGGACTGGAAAAATTCAAGGGATGCGGTGCAGAGGGGTATGCAGAAATTAAAGGGCGGATACCCGGCGGACCCGTCTTATAAAATGAATAAGTAAACAGAATCAGGCAGGGAACTTTCCCTGCCGTCTGTGTAAAGTGCGCTTACCATATCCCTGCCGCCTTTCCGGCCCAGTAGATAAGCCCAAGGGCCCAGCTTGTAAAGATGCCGTACAAAATCACAGGTCCGGCGATGGTAAAGATTTTGCAGCCGATACCAAACACCTGGCCTTCCTTTTTAAATTCTACGGCAGGGGCGGCTACGGAATTGGCAAATCCTGTGATAGGGACCAGGGCGCCTGCACCGCCGAATTTTACAATAGACGGATAAATGTTAAAGCCGGTGAGCAGAACGCTTGTGAGGATTAAAATGAGGGAGCAGAAACTGCCCGACATGTCTTTGTCCATCCCCATCTGATTTCCGGCAAAATTTAAAAGAAGCTGGCCGATTACGCATATGATGCCGCCGGTGATGAATGCCTTTAGCATCTGCAGGAACAGATTGTGGGTGGGAGTTATCTTTTTTACATATTCTTCATATTCTTTTTCCAGGGTTTTTTGCGCTTCGCTTTTAGGTTCACTCATAAATTTAGGAATACCTTTCCGGGAATATTTTTTTGACGCCGAACCAAGTACCATTTCAGGCGTATCAGCTGACTTTAGTCTGTGCGGTTAAAAAAATTTTATGCATGGAAAAATAATCTGTCAAAACATCCTTGTAGAATGAAAACAGGAATGCTAAAATGGATATTACAGGTCAAATGATAAATGCGGATAGTCATTCGGCAGATTTACAGATACCGTACGGACTTCAGCAATTTTGAGAAATTGCGGGTTGGTTGTACGGTTGCAGAGGTATATGAACTATGGTCAGTTTTTCCAGCTTGGAATTTTTGTTCCGGTTTTTGCCGGTTTTTCTTATTTTATATTTCGTAACGCCCGTAAAGTACAGGGATATTATGCTGCTCTTGGGGAGCGTTATTTTTTATGCCGTGGGGGAGCCGGTTTTCATTTTGGTGCTGATTGCCGCCACCTTGTTCAACTACTTTATGGGGGTGCGGATGTGGAAGCTGAACGAGGGCTTTCAATTAAGCGACTGGCAGAAAAAACGGCGCAGGCGCTGCATGATAGAGGCGGTTATAGTGGATGTGGCGCTGCTTGCAGTATTTAAAGGACTTGCCGTGTTTGTGAGCAATGAACTGCTTCCCTTAGGGCTGAGTTTTTATATTTTTAAAATGATATCCTATCAGGTGGATACTTTACATAAGGAAATTTGGGATAAGCCGAAATTTCAGCATGTGGCGCTGTATTTTACCATGTTTCCCCAGGTGGTTTCAGGCCCCATTATGCGGTATAATGAGGGTGGGTTTGGTCTGCAGAGGACTTATAGTTTAGAGCAGTTTGAGGATGGTTTTAAACTTTTTGTGATAGGGCTTGGGATGAAGGTGCTTTTGGCCGACCGGCTGGCAATTTTATGGAATGATTTGCAGATGATTGGATTTCAGAGTATTTCCACGCCCCTTGCATGGTTTGGAGCCTTTGGCTATTCACTTCGGCTGTACTTTGATTTCTGGGGGTATTCGCTGATGGCATCGGGCATTATGGTAATGCTTGGATTTGACTTTATAGAAAATTTTAATCATCCTTATGCGTCGAAAAGCATCTCGGAGTTTTACAGAAGATGGCATGTGACTCTGGGGAACTGGTTTCGGGATTATGTGTACATTCCTCTTGGCGGAAGCAGGTGCAGGAAGGGCCGGCTTGTGTTTAATCTGGCCGTTGTATGGCTGCTGACGGGAATCTGGCACGGGAATGGCCTCAATTATGTGATTTGGGGCGGGGTGCTTGGTCTTCTCATTATTTTGGAAAAGCTGCTTTATGGGAAGTTTTTGCAGAAGGTGCCGTTTTTGGGGAACGTCTATCTGCTGGCGGTGATTCCCCTTACCTGGGTCATTTTTGCCATAACGGATCTTAAGCAGCTGGGAATTTATTTTGGACGTCTTTTTCCTTTTATCGGAGGGGCTGGAATTGCGGTCAATGGGCAGGATATCATGAAATATTCCCGAAATTACAGCGTTTATTTTATTGCGGGAATCCTGCTGTGTATTCCGGCGGTTTGGGAATTTTATGAAAAGCATAAAAAACATCCGGTGATTGTGCTGGCTTTGGTAGGTGTTTTTTGGTTGTCCATTTATTTCCTGTCATGCAGTGCGGGAAATCCGTTTATGTATCTGAATTTTTAATATATTAAACTTATAACAGCAGATATTGATGCGGCGGTGGGGATATTGGAGATACGAATGATGATTTTGATTCCGTATAAGCATACGGATGGGAGTGGAGTTTAAATGAAATTTTTGAAGAAATGTCCTGTTTTTGCACTTTTACTGAGCACGGGAGTGCTTTTTACGATAATAGCTTTGGGGGGTAAAAAAACAATATATGCCCAGCAGGAATATGACCCGCTTGGGGCGCCGCTTTTGTCGGTTATGTTTACGGGGGTGAAGGATGATATTTATCCATGGCAGATTTTTACGGGTGAGAGTACGCCGGTGATGGCGTCGGGAGCCGGGAATTCGGAAAAGGATTTAAATGAAAACGAAGGAGAAAGTTCCGGTGAAGAAGCCGTAAATGAGAATGTCTCCGATGAAGGGGATATGGCGGATGGAAATGAAAGCGGGGAAACCGGCGGAGATGGAAATGGCACTGCAGCGTCCGGGAATGGAGAAGGCCAGGAGGACGCCGGGGAAAATCCAGAGACCGGAGATACGGAAAGTGTTCCGGAGACGGATTCCGAAAATAGCCCCGAAGGAAATTCTGAAGCAGGCAGCGGGGCGGAAGGAAATCCGGGTGGGGAGTCCGGTGAGGATCAGTCCGGGGAAGACCGGGAAGGAGCTGGCGCCGGGGCTCAGAATGCAGGCAGTATCGGCGCGGATGCACTGCACAAGGCCTCGGATTCTCTGAAGGATGCGGGCTTTGAACGTCTGGCGCCTTTGCGGGAAAGCACCCATGAGGAATATATCAATCATATTTCAGCGGATATATATGGGGACGCAGGGGTTATCCGTGCGGCAACTTATGCATTTGAGACGGTGGACGAGAGTTATTTTGATGATGCGCTGTTTATCGGGGATTCCCGGTTTGTGGGCTTGAAGGAATATACGGATTTAGCGGACCATGCGGACTTTTGCTGTGAGACTTCCCTTACCATTTATAAGGCCTTGGAGGAGAGATTCAGCGGAGTGGGTACCGTGCCCGAGGCTCTGGAAAATAAGGATTATGGTAAGATTTATATGATGCTGGGGATTAACGAATTGGGCAGAGGCACCACGGAGGATTTTATGGGGAAGTATACCGAGGTGGTGGATACCCTGCGGGAACTGGAACCGGATGCGAAAATCTTTATCATGGGGATCATGCGGGTGTCAGGAAAAAAGAGCGGGTCAGACGCTATTTTTAACAACGGCAATATCAATGCAAGGAACAATGCCATAGCGACCCTGGCGGATAATAAGCATATTTTTTATATAGATGTGAATGAAGTGGTCTGCGACGAGGAGGGAAATTTGGAGGAGGAGTATACCTTTGACCAGATTCATCTGCTGGGGGCTCAGAATGTACTGGTGAAGGAGTTTTTGCTGGGGCATGGAGTGGTAGAATAGGTTTATTCAATAAGCAGGCCCGCAAAGCGGGACAGCGTTTGGTGGGTTCCTTTTTGAATCTTTACTTTCACAGAGCTGCGTTATTGGTAAATATTTATGTAGTAGAATCCGGTTTTTAAAAAGATAAGTAATAGCATAATTAATTTATAGAAAGAAAAAAGGAGGAACGGGTTATGGGAGAGTCTATGAAGGATTATGAAAGGGAGTTGGAGGCTTCTTTTCGGAAAATTAACGAGGGGGATGTGATTTCAGGGACTGTGATTGGGGTCAGTGAGGAGGAAGTGACGCTGGACCTTAAGTATTACACCCAGGGGATTATCAAGGCGGCGGATATGAGCGAGGATCCGGGATTTTCGCTTAAGGAGGATGTAAAGGTGGGGGATGTTGTGGAAGCCACTGTTGTTCGGATGGACGACGGGCAGGGCAATATTCTTCTTTCCAAAAAGGAAGCCACCGCGGTGCTTGCATGGGATGTGCTGACAGGATATATGGAGGAGAAGAAGAATTTAGAGGTTCAGGTCAGCGAGGTTGTGAAGGCGGGAGTGGTTGCTTTCCTGGAAGGCGTGAGAGGGTTTATCCCGGCGTCTCATCTGTCTCTTTCCTATGTGGAGGATTTGGAGCCTTTTAAGGGAAAGAAGTTGACTGTGAGAGTCATAACGGTTGATAAGGAAAAGCAGAAGCTTGTTTTGTCCGCAAAGGAGGTCTTGAGAGAGCAGGAGAAGGAAGCGCACGACCATAAGGTGGCTATGCTGGTGCCCGGCACGATTTTGGAGGGGACAGTGGAAAGCCTGCAGACTTACGGGGCCTTTGTGGACTTGTCAGATGGCTTAAGCGGTTTGGTTCACATTTCCCAAATCAGCGAAAAGCGTATCAAAAAGCCCTCCGAGGTGCTTAAAGTGGGCGATAAGGTGAAGGTTAAGGTTTTAAATACCCGGGATGGAAAGATTTCACTGAGCATGAAGGCTGTCCAGGAAGGACAGGAGGCCCAGGAGCAGGAGAGAGCGGATGTGGGAAGCTACAGCTCAAAGGAAAGCGTCGGCACCAGTCTGGGAGATCTGTTTGCAAAGCTGGATATCCATGTTTAGGATTGGGAGTTCCACAGGCGGAGAAAGCAGAGAGGAAATCAGGGGATGGTCGTCTTTTCGGAAGACGGCTTATCTCCTGTTGCCCTTGCTGATTTACTTTGTGGTTCATGATGTGGCCGAGCTGGTGCTGTGGGGAATCATGGAAGGGGTTTTATCCGGTGGCGGCGAAGATGTTGTGACATTTGTAAGGGAAAACGCTTATACCCTGCAGGGTGTTATAAACGGACTGGCGGCCCTGATTGGCGTTGCCGCAGTTTGGAAAATGGCAAAGAAAGAGATTGCCGGGGAAGCGTATGCAAATGGGGTGGCGGATGACAGGTGTTTTTCCGTCAATCGGAGGACCGGAGAGGCACGGCAGCGCCTGGGCAATGAGATGCATTCCGGAGAGTGGCTTCTTTTGATAGCATTAGCCTTCTGCGCGGCTGTGGGAGTCAATTTTCTCTTTGGGCTGACCGGTCTGGCGGAGCAGTCGGCCGCCTACAGCAGTGTGGCAAAAAAGCAGTACGGGGTGGAGTTTGCCGCCGGACTTATTCTTTACGGAATTGTTTCGCCTTTCGCGGAGGAGACGGTATTTCGGGGGCTTCTGTATAACAGGATGAAAAAGTGTTTTTCTTATCCCATTGCATTGGTTTTATCGGCGTTGTTTTTCGGGCTTTACCATGGAAATGTGGTACAGGCTGTTTATGGGGGTGTGCTGGGCCTTTTGATTGCATATGTCTATGAAAAATATCACAACTTTATGGCGCCGGTTCTGTTTCATGCCGTGGCTAATTGCAGTGTTTTTGCAATGACTTACCGGGGAAGGTTTGAGAATGTGAGTCAAGGTGTGAGTATGGGGATTATGGCGGCGCTGCTGGCAGTGGCAGGGATATGTCTGTGGAGGATAAAAAGACTGACTAATCAAAATGATGGCGATAAATAATCAGATAGTCTGACAATTGCGTGAAAAGTTTATATTTACAACCTGAAAAAATGGGTGTATATTATTAGTCGTAAATCGCAATGAGGCGAAAGAAAACCTCATTGCGATTTTTTTGCAATAAGCGGAGCGTTTGCTAATAAGCGGAGCGTTTGCTGTTAAACCGACACGGAAGTATAGTAACATTTGTTGCAGTAAGCTGACGCGCAAAACGAAGCAGCGTTTGAAACAGCAACAGTTCAGACAAAGGAGTGGAGTTATGTTTGATGTGAAGATGACGAAGCCGCAGGCGCCTTTATACAGCCCGGAATTTGAGCATGATAATTGCGGGATTGGGGCCTGTGTGAATATCAAAGGTGTAAAAAGCCGGGAGACCGTGGAGAACGCCCTTAAGATTGTGGAGAATCTTGAGCACAGGGCAGGCAAGGATGCGGAGGGAAAAACCGGCGACGGCGTGGGAATCCTGACCCAGATTCCCCATAAGTTTTTTAAGAAGGTTACGAAGCCCCTTGGGATTGCAATCGGGGAGGAGCGGGAATACGGTGTGGGGATGTTTTTCTTCCCTCAGGATGAGCTCAGAAGGAACCAGGCCCGGAAGATGTTTGAGATTATTGTGGAGAAGGAGGGGCTTATCTTTTTGGGGTGGCGTCAGGTGCATACGGATCCTTCCGTGTTAGGCCACAAGGCAGTGGAATGTATGCCTTACATTATGCAGGGGTTTGTGAAGAAGCCTGCCCAAGTGGAAAAGGGTGTTGCCTTTGACAGGCTTTTGTATGTGGTAAGGAGGGTGTTTGAGCAGTCCTCGGACAATACCTACGTGGTGTCCCTTTCCAGCAGGACGATTGTATATAAGGGCATGTTTCTGGTGGGACAGCTGCGCACCTTTTTCGGGGATTTGCAGGATAAGGATTACGAGTCGGCCATTGCCATGGTGCATTCACGGTTTTCCACCAACACCAATCCCAGCTGGGAGCGGGCCCATCCCAACCGGTTTATCGTACATAACGGTGAGATTAACACCATACGGGGTAATGCGGATAAGATGCTTGCCCGGGAGGAAAATATGGAGTCGGAGCATCTCCACGGCCTGCTGCACAAGGTGCTTCCGGTGGTGAATACCGCAGGCTCCGATTCGGCCATGCTGGACAATACTCTGGAATTTCTTGTGATGAGCGGTATGGATCTGCCTCTGGCGGTGATGATCACCATTCCGGAGCCCTGGGCCAATAACAAGACCATGTCCCAGAAAAAGCGGGATTTTTATCAGTATTATGCAACCATGATGGAGCCATGGGACGGCCCGGCCTCCATATTGTTCTGCGACGGGGACGTGATGGGAGCAGTACTTGACCGGAACGGCCTTCGGCCTTCCCGCTATATGATTACGGATGACGACCAGCTGATTTTGTCCTCCGAGGTTGGGGTGCTGGACATTGCTCCTGAGAAAATCCTTGTAAAAGAAAGGCTTCGTCCCGGCAAAATGCTGCTTGTGGACACGGTCAGGGGAAAGGTGCTGGATGATGATGAGCTGAAGGAAGGCTATGCTTCAAGACAGCCTTACGGGGAGTGGCTTGACAGCAATCTGGTGCATCTGCATGAGCTGAAAATTCCCAATGAGCGTGTACCGGAATTTACGGAGGAAGAACGCCAGCGTATGCAGAAGGCCTTCGGATATGCTTACGAGGAATTAAAAAACAGCATTCTTCCCATGGCGAAAAACGGCGGCGAGGCTATTGCGGCTATGGGTGTGGATACGCCCCTACCGGTGCTGAGCAAAACCTACCATCCGCTGTTCCATTATTTTAAGCAGCTCTTTGCACAGGTGACCAATCCGCCTATCGACGCAATCCGCGAGGAGGTGGTGACCTCCACCACCGTATATATAGGCACGGACGGGAATATTTTGGAGGAGGTTCCCAAAAACTGCAATATGCTGCGGGTGAACAATCCCATTTTGACCAACACCGATATCATGAAAATAAAGAGCATGAAAAAGGACGGCTTTAAGGTGGAGGTAATTCCCATTATTTATTACAAAAACACCAGCCTGGAGCGGGCCATTGAGCGGCTGTTTGTGGAGGTGGACAGGGCTTACAGGGATGGGGCCAACATCATCATCCTTTCGGACAGAGGGGTGGATGAAAATCATGTGGCGATTCCCTCCCTGCTGGCAGTTTCCGCGCTAAACCGTCATCTGGTGGTGACAAAGAAAAAGACCAGCGTAGCCCTCATCCTAGAGTCCGGGGAGCCCAGGGAGGTGCATCATTTTGCAACCCTGCTTGGATACGGCGCCTGCGCCATCAATCCTTATCTGGCCCAGGAATCCATCAAGGAGCTGATTGACAGCCACATGTTAGATAAAGATTACTATGCGGCGGTGGAGGATTACAACAACGCTATTTTGCACGGTATTGTGAAGATTGCCTCCAAAATGGGAATCAGCACCATCCAGTCCTATGAGGGATCCCAGATTTTTGAGGCCATCGGTATTGACAAGGAAGTGATTGGAAAATATTTTCCCCACACCGTATGCAGGGTGGGCGGCATTACCATTAAGGATATCGAAAAGCAGGTGGATGAGCTGCACTCACGGGCCTTTGACCCATTGGGACTTGCAAATGATTTGACCTTAGACAGCCTTGGGCATCACAAAATGAGAAGCGGGGCGGATGAGCATCTTTATAATCCGGCCACCATCCATCTTCTGCAGGAGTCCACAAAGCGCGGGGATTATGAGATGTTTAAAGAGTACACCGCGCTGGTAAACGACGAGAACGCCATTAAAAACCTGCGGGGGCTTATGGATTTCAACTATCCGAAAAAGGGCGTTCCCATTGAGGAGGTGGAGAGCGTGGATTCCATTGTCACCAGATTTAAGACTGGTGCTATGTCCTACGGCTCCATCTCCAAGGAGGCCCACGAGACCATGGCCATTGCCATGAACCGCCTCCATGGGCGCTCCAACTCAGGAGAAGGGGGCGAGGACTTAGAGCGGCTTACGGTTGGCGCGGATGGAGAAAACCGTTGTTCCGCCATCAAGCAGGTGGCCTCAGGGCGCTTTGGTGTGACCAGCCGGTATCTGGTCAGCGCTAACGAAATTCAGATTAAAATGGCCCAGGGAGCAAAGCCCGGTGAAGGGGGCCATCTGCCCGGCGGCAAGGTGTATCCCTGGATTGCAAAGACTAGACATTCCACCCCGGGGGTAGGGCTGATTTCTCCCCCGCCCCACCATGACATCTATTCCATAGAAGATTTGGCGGAGCTGATTTACGATTTAAAGAATGCAAACAAGGCCGCGCGTATCAGCGTCAAGCTGGTTTCCGAGTCAGGGGTGGGTACTGTGGCGGCAGGAGTTGCCAAGGCGGGGGCACAGGTGATTCTGGTCTCCGGCTATGACGGGGGAACCGGGGCGGCTCCCAGAAACTCTATCCACAACGCAGGACTTCCCTGGGAGCTTGGCCTCGCGGAAACCCACCAGACCTTGATTATGAATGGCCTTCGCAATAAAGTTAGAATTGAAACCGACGGAAAGCTTATGAGCGGCCGGGACGTTGCCATTGCAGCCCTCCTTGGCGCGGAGGAGTTCGGCTTTGCGACGGCGCCCCTTGTGACCATGGGCTGTGTGATGATGCGTGTCTGCAACCTGGATACCTGCCCGGTGGGCGTGGCAACCCAAAATCCCGAGCTGCGCAAAAATTTTAAGGGAAAACCGGAATATGTGATGAACTTTATGCGCTTTATCGCCCAGGAGCTTCGGGAATATATGGCAAAGCTGGGTGTGCGCACAGTGGATGAGCTGGTGGGACACACAGAGCTCCTCAAGGTGAAGGATAATCTAAGCGAGAGCCAAAAACAGATTGACCTGAGCCTGATTCTTGCAAATCCCTACGCAGGCGGAAGGGAAAAGGTGACCTTTGACCCGAAGCAGGTTTATGATTTTAAGCTGGAAAACACGGTGGATGAAAAGGTGCTTTTGCGCCAGCTTCGCAAATCTTTGGGAGAAGGAAGCAAGCGCAGCATTGAGGTGGACGTGAAAAATACGGACAGAGCCTTTGGTACCATTTTGGGATCGGAAATCACAAAGACGCTTGGGGATGAGCTTTCGGAGGACACCTACCACATTCTTTGCAGAGGCGCAGGCGGACAGAGCTTCGGCGCCTTTATCCCTAAGGGACTTACCCTTGAGCTTGTGGGGGACAGCAACGATTATTTTGGAAAGGGCCTGTCCGGCGGCAAGCTGGTGGTTTACCCGCCAAGGGGCAGCCGCTTTGAGGCGGAAAAGAATATTATCATAGGAAACGTTGCGCTGTACGGGGCTACCAGTGGAAAGGCCTTCATCAACGGCGTGGCCGGAGAACGCTTCTGCGTGCGCAATTCCGGAGCCATTGCGGTTGTGGAGGGCGTGGGCGACCATGGCTGTGAGTACATGACCGGCGGGCGCGTGGTGGTCCTTGGTAGAACCGGCAAGAACTTTGCGGCGGGCATGAGCGGCGGAATCGCCTATGTGCTGGATGAGGATAACGACCTTTATATACGGTTGAATAAAGAAATGGTTTCTTCCCATGAAGTGACCTCAAAATATGACGTGATTGAGCTGAAGGAAATGATTAAGGAACATGTGGCACTGACCAATTCGGAAAAGGGGAAGATGGTGTTAGACCACTTTAAGGAGTATCTGCCTAAATTTAAAAAGATTATTCCCCATGATTATGAAAAGATGCTGACAGCCATTGTGCAGATGGAGGAAAAGGGGCTCAGCGCGGAGCAGGCGCAGATTGAAGCTTTTTATGCGGCGCGAGGAACAGCCAATTAAGGTGAAGGCCTTAAAAGTGCATGCAGGAGAGGGCTCCGGAGACGACAGTTCGGTATGAAGGAATCAGATGCCGTAAGGAGCAAATAAGCGCAAAAAGTTCATATGGAGAATGGAGAGGAATTATGGGAAAGCCAACAGGATTTATGGAATATAAAAGAGAAGTGTCAAAGGATATTAAGCCTAAGGAGAGAATTCGGAATTTTAAGGAATTTCACGAGCATCTCCCGAGGGAGCGGCAGCAGCTTCAGGGGGCCAGGTGCATGGAGTGCGGCGTTCCCTTCTGCCAGTCGGGAATGACCATTGGTGGCATGGCAAGCGGGTGTCCCCTGCACAATCTGATACCGGAATGGAACGATTTGGTCTATATGGGCAACTGGAAAGAGGCCTACAACCGTCTGGTGAAGACCAACAGCTTCCCGGAATTTACATCTCGGGTGTGCCCGGCCCTGTGCGAGGCAGCCTGCACCTGCGGCCTGAACGGGGAGCCGGTGGCCACCAAAGAAAATGAGTACGCCATCATTGAAAACGCCTATCAGGAAGGATATGCGGACCCCAAACCGCCTAAGGTGCGGACCGGCAAAACCGTAGCTGTAGTGGGCAGCGGACCGGCAGGCCTTGCAGTGGCGGACCAGCTCAACAAAAGGGGACACAGCGTTACCATGTTTGAGCGTTCCGACAGAATCGGCGGCCTGCTCATGTACGGCATCCCCAACATGAAGCTGGAAAAACACATTGTGGAGCGGAAGGTGAAGGTCATGGAGGCGGAAGGCGTCACCTTCGTAACCGATGCGGACGTGGGCAAGGAGGTAAAGGCGGAAAAACTGCTGAAGGATTTTGATAGAGTCGTCCTTGCCTGCGGCGCCTCCAACCCCCGGGATATTAACGTTCCGGGAAGGGATGCAAAGGGCATTTACTTTGCGGTGGATTTCCTGAAGGCCAACACCAAAAGCCTTCTGGATTCCAATTTTGCAGACGGGAAATTTGTCAGCGCAAAGGATAAAAACGTGGTGATTATAGGAGGCGGCGATACAGGCAACGATTGCGTGGGAACCAGCATCCGTCACGGCTGTAAGTCCGTCACCCAGATAGAAATGATGCCCAAGGCACCGGACGGACGGGCGGAGAGTAATCCCTGGCCTCAGTGGCCTAAGGTCTGCAAGACGGACTACGGCCAGGAGGAGGCAATTGCGGTATTTGGCCACGACCCAAGAATCTACGAATCTACGGTGAAAGAATTTGTGAAGGATAAAAACGGGAACCTGAAAGCTGTTAAAATTGTGAAGCTGGCCTGGGAGAAGGACGAGAGCGGACGGAGGAACATGAAAGAGGTGGCCGGTTCCGAGCAGACTCTGCCTGCGGAGCTTGTGCTCATAGCGGCGGGATTTTTAGGGAGCCAGAAGTATGTGACAGACGCCTTTAAGGTGGAGCTGAACCAGCGCACCAATGTAAATACGGCGCCGGGCAAGTATGAGACCTCCGTGAAAAATGTTTTTACCGCAGGGGATATGCACAGAGGGCAGTCGCTGGTGGTGTGGGCTATCCGGGAAGGCCGGGAGGCGGCAAGGGCAGTGGATGAAAGTCTGATGGGGTATACGAATTTGATGGTGCAGTGATAATTGCATAATTATCCCGATGCACTCCCCTTTTCCCTCCAGATGCAAAAAAATTTTCCCTTGAGGA
>CAJUED010000036.1 GCA_910585075.1 uncultured Lachnospiraceae bacterium | reverse complement strand
GCTTACAAAATGTGAAACTCGGTTACAAAACGGGAAAGTTAGTTTACAATCGACCTATATTTCATATTTATAATATAGCTTTTGCTGATTCGTACAAAGTTGTCATCCGTTTTTTCCAATTTCATTTGAAGCTCATCCATCTTTCCATAAAAATAAGAAGGTGTATTTCCAAACTCTCCGGCCAAATGGATGGTTCTGGCTATGGAATGAAAGTATTTAATTTTCCTCAATTCAACACCGTAGGTTTTCCTTTTAAACCGAAAGGTCAGTGTCTCCCTGCCGTCTATTCTCCTCATAGCGGCTTCCAGGGTATCGGAAATCTGTCGTTCAAGTTTGGGAATGTCGGCGGCATCTTTGGGAATAAATCGAAAAGGCTCCGCCTGAACCATATCAACGTAATAATCATCATAAGCGGAAATATAAATAATGAGGGTCTTGGGATGCATGGACTTTATAGTTTTGCCAATCAGCATTCCGTTTCTACCTTTCAATTTAATGTCCATGTAAATCAGGTCAGGCTTATATTCACGGCAGTACATGAGCAATTCTCGTCCATTTTCAAATCCGGTCACCGTCATATGATAATAATCAGAATATTTTTCCAGCAATAAAACCATCAGCTTGAGAAATTCCTTATTATCATCGCAAACTAAAATAGAATGCATTTGTTCACCTTCTGTCATCTTATGCTTATGCAAGTCCAAAGAGTAAGGAATCTGTTGTAAATCGGCAAAAAGCTAAATCTGCAGTATGGCAGGACATAAAATCGAAGCCCAATATATACTTGGTTATGTATTAAGACTCCAGTACTCAGAGCATTTTTCTATAAACCTTTCCCGATATTTGGCTGTTATGGTAAGGGTTTTGTGCTCAATGCCAATCTTGTTTTTTCCTACGAATTTAACGTATTTTATGTTCACGATATGTCTTTTGCTTATCCGCTCAAAATTGTCGTCTATTTTCTTCAACTCTTTTTCAAGCTCGTCCAATTTGCCATAGTAATAATCGGGAACTTCGCCCAAATCACCCACGATATGTATGGTTCTTGCCATGGAATAGAAATATTTTATTTTTGACAGCTCCACACCATATTTTTTTCTGTCAAAGACAAAGCTCCAGATTTCCCGTCCGGTTATTCTCCTCATGGCGGCGTCAAGGGTATCTGCAAGCTGCTGCTCCAATCTGGGGATATCGGAGGCGTCTTTGGATATAAAGCGGAAGGGTTCCGCCTGCACCATGTCAGTATAATAATCATCAAAGGCTGAAATGTAGATAATCAGTGCCCGGGGATTCAGGGCTTTTATGGCTTTGGCCAGAGCCATTCCATTTTCCCTTCCCAGAACAATGTCCATATAAATAAGGTTCAGTTTATTGTTCCAGCAGTAGGCCAGCAAATCATCGCCGCCCCGGCATCCCACCACTGTGGCATTATAAGCCCCTGCGTATTTTTCCAGCAGTAATACTGTTAATTTACGAAACTCTGCATTGTCGTCACAAACTAAAATATGATACATTTCCCATCCCTCATCCAAGGGCTTCGCCCTGTCTGTCAAATATCGTCATACTTTGCGGAACGTCTTATTGCATTAAATATTGTTATGCTTCGCCGTTCTTGGTGGCGTCCTTCCTTTGCTAACGTTCACTATATCTTATCCGCAGTTCATTCTCAAAAAAACTTCGGTTTTTCGCGATTGTCGAATATGTAAGCATGCGCTTCTCGTTAACGCTCATTATACCGTGGAATCATTGTTCCATAGTAGGTGCTTTAGGTAATATTTTCATCATATTGACATATTATAAATTTTGCGCTACCGTATTAAATACAGAGAGGCATTTCAGATAAAAAATCATTGATAAAAATATAAATACTTATGTTTGCAATATTTCACATTATATCTAAGCTATCCTCGTTTTGTTCGATATAAAAAGAACTATAGGTATATAATACTTGAAGTAATTCCTGTAAATCAATAATTCCAAATATGAAACCTGCATCCTAAAAGCTGTTTTTCTCCCATTTTTTATTCATATTGACGGAGTATATGACAAAATTCCTTTGTTTGATGTAAAACATTGTAGTTATTGTGGTGAAAATTTTGTTATTCATTTTTAGTACAAAGACTTTTATGATTTGTGTAAAGTTCATTTCAAATCGTCAGATGCGAAAGGGGCGCCTTTTCCACAGGCAGTTGAAGTGGTGGTGGACTATTGTATTACAAATGGGATTCTTGCGGATTTTCTGGCAAAGAACCTCGCGGAGGTGATAGCAGTGAGTATTTTTGAATATAACGAAGAAGAACATATAAAAAGTGAGAGAGAAGAATGACGGAATTGCATCCTGATATGCCTTAAATATTACCGTGCAGTATTCTTAAAGCTACTCATGGGCAACCGGAAATAGTTACACATGCGTAGCTTTGGAAGTGTTATAGAGACTGTCTTAGTGAAGACAGACATTTCACTAAATATTTTTTACAGAATTGGAAACCAATGATTTTGGAGCTATTTAATTCAGCTGAAATCCACCATTGAATCGATGTTTCCGTTTTACACTAATTTGATTTCCTGCTACTTGCTATGTGAAAAGCTATTGTGCTAAGAACAAGTACATTGATTTGCATAATTTCCTAAATGGCATATAACACGGTTTCCCATGTACGATTGGTATAATGTCGAATATAAAACCTATAATCTTCTCTATATTCCATAATCAATTGTGGTATTGTATAAATATCACTTGGCTTATGATAAATACAAACTGCCAAACGCGGCTTATACTTTTTGATTGTGTGCTCGGCTCCTTTCAGGGTTTCTATCTCAGCGCCTTCCACATCCATCTTAATAAAAGTTGCCTGTTCTCCCTTTAGGACATTATCAATGCTCTCTGTCTCTAAAGTTACTTCACCTGAATTTGAGATTCTGGAACTGGAACCACCATTTAAAAAATGTACTTGCGTCTTTTTACTCCATGTCGCATATGGTAATAATTCAAAATTTTTCAAATGATTATTTATCAGACATTTCTGATAGTTATATTGGTTAGGTTCAAAAGCTATAATTCGCTTATACCCCCCCCCGCACCATTTAACAAATTGCTTGCTTGTATCCGCATCATAACACCCTGCATCAATAAAAACTTCATCTGAGCCTACTGGAGCTAATCCCGGACAATCAAAATATTGTTGGCCTGTTGTTGCATAGAGTACTCCTAAACTTGGATACCAGATGTTTTCCCTCGGAAAGTAAGAGCATACTAAGTCAGAGAATAACATCCCACAATATTGGCTAGAAGCAATAATGACATAATAAGAATCAGCCTGTTCTTTAACCTCATTTACCGACAGGATTGGCTTACCGCAGAAAATAGTGCCTTGTCTTGTCACATCATTGTCACAAAAAGCATAGACAGATAGGCCGTTTTTGGTTAATACATCATGAGTTATTCCTCCATCAGCACCTGCACCATAAATAACTAATTTTTTGTCTCCTATTTTGTCGCGGAAATCATCATGCGAACGTATATTCCATTTATAATCTAATCCTTGTAGAACATTTATAAAATCGCGTTCTTGTTTAATCCCCAGTAGTATTTCCCATTTTAAAGAAAAGAACATACGTGATTCTTCATCCTGTAAGTTTTCATAAAACTTATATAATAATTTCAAATCCATCTTTTCACTCCGGTAAATAAGCCTGATGTGCTCTATTAGATTAAATTTTGCATCTTTCAGATACTTTCTATAAAGTGTTTTCTTGCAACCGCTAACTTATACTGCTTATTATAGGCCATATATATTGTGAACAGCCTTTCCGACAAAAAACCGATATAGCGATTTTGGTAGCGGTCAGTTTTCGAGCCAATTTTGTTCTCACAATAAAGCAAAACTGGAAACAGCCATTCGCAATAATTATTCAGTATTTCCCTACGGGCAATAAACATATTGTAAGCATAGTAGTAAATTCCGTTTTGTACTTTGAGTGCCGCATCCACATATTCAGGGTGTATTTCTTTTACTGCATCCATCATAATGTCCCAGTCTTTTTCACCATGATCATTACAGTATTGTTGCTTAACACCTGCAAAATTTAAAACAGGAGTAGTGGTGATTATATCTATGTCAGAGTGCACCACTTGTTCTGCCATTTTCTGGTCTATTTCAAACCGTCTACGGTAATGGCTTAAACCGACATACTTAGCCGTGTCATGCTTCCATATCCAGTAAAGAGCCGTAAGCTCACAATATTGCGGATTTTTTTCGGAAATATTTTCTCCTTTGCTATCATTAACGGAAAATAATTTTTTGTCCGTTAATGCAGCTCCGACCTGAATGGGAATTTCGAAACTCTGAATCGGAATCTGCTCTTTTAAAGTCTTATCCGCGATACTGTGGACAATATAAATATGTAAATCCCTATTCAAGGCATCTTCAAGACCTGTAAAGGCTATTTCATAGCTTTGCCGATGTTCATTAAACCAATTCCAGCGGATGCTGCTCCATAGATCACTGTCGAATGATACAGGTACCAAGTTAATAAATCCCTTTCTGCGCAACGTTTCCATAGCATATGTGAGATGCTTTTCATGGAGCGCCACTAAAATAGTCTCATCTTTATATGCGGCGGCATGTTCCAGATCAATAACCGGAATAGAGTTTATAACAACAGGATTATTGTCCATATTTTCCACAAGAAAACATTTAATCTGGAGGCTATAAGGAGTATCGCTTAAACAGGTCATGAGTGCTTTCCCCATTACACCTGCCCCATAAATAATAACCTTACGTGGTAAAGCTATCAGTGTGTTCAAATCATTTTCACAAAACGTTTTCATTGGATTATGCTCTCTTTTTTATTCCATATTTTAGGCAAACATCTTTTAAATATTCAAGAACTGCTTCAGGGCTTAAATATTTCTCTGCAAAATCATGCATATTATTGCATATCTCCGCGTACTTTTCCGGATGTGCTTCCATATAGTTATAAGCTTCCACAAGGTCTGATAAATCTTCTTTGACTGGAATATAATGCTTCCACGGCACAAGCCTATCAAAGTACCATTCCTTATAGGGCCTGTCCACGAGGAATATAGGGCGACTTAAGTGAAAAAGTACCTTTACGCGGTCTGTCCAGCTATATCCGCGGACATCAATCAGATACTTATACTTTGTCTGCTCTGTCATGGGCATATAGGTTCCTTCTTTCCCTTTATCCACTGTTTCAAATGAAAAATATTCCGGAAACCTCTCGTTCATGTAAAGCAGTTGCATTCTTGAAACACTTGTTTTTACATTTCCTCTCCAGCAGATACGCAGATCTTCCCATTGCCTGCCAGAGGCTTTCTGGCACTCTGACATGCTCTCTTCATAAAAATATTCACTCCTGTCAATGAATGATTTGAAGTCGGGGACAGGGATCACAACGTTGCTTACTGAGTATAAAGTACAATAGGCAAAAATATGATTCAGCCCGGAGTCTCGGGCAATCGCATATGCCTCATCCACCTCATCCAATAAATAGGCATAAATGTCCACCTGTTTCTTTTCAAATTCTTTGTGATAAGTCTCAAACATTTTTCTGAACATCTTAACGGTCTGGTAAAGGCGGGGAAGCGAATATTTCGTGTCACCTATTTCGTAATCCAGAAAAGGGTACACTCCATGAATATGAAGGACACTGCGGGGGGATAAGTCCATTTTCTTTTGGCTTGTAAATAGTGTATGGGATGTTATTGTTTTCAAGCAGTTTTGTAATTCCCAGCCTGGCATTGGAATTCCATGGAGTGACTATGATTTTGTAATCTTTATAAATGCTCTTTAATTTCTCAAAATCAATGACTTCTATATCATCAATTTTTTGTAAGGTACAGTAATTATCACAAAAATATGCAACCGAATTTTTTCCATACTTTTCAAGAGCCATTCTGCCTACGATTCCAGCCCCAAATAAAATAATCATATGATTCCATCTTCCATTTCTTACTTTTAATTTTCAGTTATTATGTAAAGCTCTGATTACACTTTTAAAATCTGCACTGGATAACCCAAATTTAGTTTCCCATTCATTTTTCTTTATTTCTATGGAAGCTATCTTCATTATCAATTCATAGTATGAAATATAGTCCGTGCCTTCGTTTAGCCCATGCTCCCTCAGCTGACTGCCGATTTCTTCATAGTAGTCACATGTTGAAATAATAATAATAGAATTTATACTCCCTTCGCTGTAAGCTTTTATAGGGATACCATGACTTGATTTGCCAAACTTGTTTTTATCATTGTCCAGAAAAGCTTCTATAGTAACATTGGCTGACTCAAGGAGTTTACGGCATTTGTTGCCATAATATCCCGTTCCCCACACAAAGCAAGCATCAGATACAGCATTCTCATTTAAGATTTGCGCAATGATAGGATCCTTTAAGGAAACTAAATAGTCCGTAATAAACACTGCCGTTTCCAGTAAATACTCTCCCTGTACTTTTTCATACAGCTCTATTTTGTTGTACTGCTTTAAATATTTTAAAGATACTTCCCTTTGTTCCACAATTGCTTCACATCCTGAGCCTTTTCCACCCAGGGAAAATTCCGCTACGATAAGGTCAGTACATGTGATGGGAATTCCTTTGGTATACACTCTTAATATCCAGTCGTAGTCCCCAGCTGTTTTATACTGTTCATTAAAATAGCCATAGTTCTCAAATATTTCTTTTTTTGTAAAAATAGCCTGGTGAGGCAGTAACATTTTACAGAATAAAATATCTAAATCTTTCTGAGTCACAACCCGGCGGGGACTCCCTTCTGAGGTAACCCTTCCTGCTATAATCTGCGCATTGCTTGTGGCGAAAAGTTCGTATAAACGGTTAAACACCTGGTCGTTTATATACCAGTCATCCCCATTTAAAAAGCCGATGACATCGCCTGTCGCATGGGATATCCCTTTATTCATGGCATTATATATACCTGTGTCACTTTCAGAAATCCAGTATGCTAAATGCTTTTCATATTTTCTTATTTTATCGATTGTCCCATCTGTTGACTTTCCATCGATAATGATGTATTCGATATCCTTATATTTTTGGGATAAGACACTATTAATGGTGTGTTCTATTGTAGTTACGCAATTGTATGTAACAGTAATAACAGTAAATTTCATGAATTCTCTTTCCTAATCAAAATCCACAAACTATATATTTTCAATTATTTTCTTTTTAGCTCGAAGACTGCATTATTATTCAATCTGTAAGCATGGACAACCATATAAAGATTTTCCTTCGATTTTCCGTGGAAGAACGAAGTGAACTCCCTTCTGGTATACATCCATCCACAAAAAATATTCTTCCTGCCTTGTAATACATTTGTGAGAGTATTTCTTTTTTCAGCTATAATCATGCGTAGATCCAAGATTTCTGTAGGAATGTAAAGAATATTACGTATATTTGAATCATATAATTTTTCAAAAATTTCCTTCCACTGTCGTTTAGAAAATTCTGTTGATAGCCTGTTAATTATAACAACATCCTCATTTTCTAATTCAGCATAATCACCGTTAAGCAGATCAAACGTTGAAAAGCGATCACATTCTGTAAAGACACTGGTCAGCAGTGCTAAACTGTCCGGAGTGAAATCTGTGCATTTTAAATCTAATGTAGGTATATTTTTCTTTAAATAATATTCTAAGATTCCCTTTCCAACTCCCAAAGAAACAGCACTTTCCCAATTATGCTGTCTTATAATATGGCATATTATCTGAGCAGCTCTTTGATAATCGCTTTTACGCATACAGTTTTGCACCCAAGCTTTTCGTGTTTTTTCAATTGAAAAATCTCCGGCGCCTGTATGATTTCGTCGTAAAAATTCCCACGCGTTAACATCCAGTTTAGTTGACTTCATATTCTTAGCAGCTTCATTTCCAAAGCCATAATAATGTCGTATCTTCATTATTAATACATCACCTCAAATTCAGAGCTCATACAAAATATCCTCCAGGGAAAGAATATCCGCATTTGTTTTCGCCTCTAGTTTTTCTCTTATACTATTAAAATAGTAAACAGGAGTAATGATAATTGCGTCCACCAAAGGCAGTTCATCACCTGACGAAACAATTTTTACTTCCGAGCAAATATTATCCGCATTTTGATCAATCGCATATGCGACCTGGATGTCAGAACTTTTTAACTCGTCAAATAAGGTTTCTCCGGCATAACTCATCCCATAAATTGCAACTGTTCTGTAGTTATTTTGAATTAAATATTCTGCAATGGATTTTCCTTCCTGTTTTACTTTTACCCATTGATTCATTAAGAGAAATAATTCCAGATACTTGTCCGACATATCCTGTACTTTATTGGTATTTTTAATACAGATTTTTCCGGTTCCCGTAATACCGGCTATGGCTCCGGCAAGCGCTGATAAAGCAGCAACTGTTCCTTTTTTCATTTATCAATCATTCCTTTCATTCTTCAGACTATTTTCCACCTTATGACATTCCAGCGCTTTCGAAGCCATTCGATTGTATTGTTGGAATCTGGAAGATAAGATTTAGATTTCTCTTTATCGATTGTCATATGATAAAAATTGAAATCGCATTTTTTCTTTAAAAACTTCCGGATGGAATTAATATGCTTTAAATATGGCCAATATATATATCTGATAATCTGCATTCTTTTTCTATTAAAGGGATTGAAGAAAGCATTTGTATTTATGTATTCCCATATGTTCAAATAGATATAGTTTGTCGCTAAATATTTCAATGCTTCAAAATGGAAGAAAATAAGCTGGTGGCATTTGTCTTCTTCATCTAATAAATATAGCTTTTCTTTATCTCTAACAACTTTTTTATAATTTCCAATATTCCACGGTGCAACACCACTGCCTAAATGTTCTAATTCATGGACGCAATTATATTTTTGCGGCCAGTTATCTAAATATTTCTGGTCTCCATATCTGCCATTTTCTATTCGGCGATAACACCAGTCCAGACATTGTCTTTTCCAATCACCTAACACCTGGCGCCCATCTGCATTGTTGAGAAAAGTATTAAACTGGACACAATACTTTCCTGATCTTCTTATATTTTCTCTATAAACAGCCCCTTTTTTAAATCTATGAGGAGATATTCCAACAGCGCAGCCTGCATCAAGAATTTCTTTATAGAGAACTTTAGGATCCTCATAAAAATACATGTCGGCATCAATATATGTGCATGATTCTTCATGATAAACATTCAGCACATATTCTATAATCACAGATGAGCACGTCCAACAGAATTCGGCCTTGGAGCGTTCCGCCTTTATTTTTCTGAGTTCGTCATCTTCAATTGAATCATATCCAATTATAATAGCATTCTTGTAATTTATACTGTCTAAGATATCCTTTGCAGTCTTATCGAAGGCGAAGATATATAACTTAAATTCGTCGGAAACAGCTTCCAGCGATTCATATAAAGCCATTCCTTTATCGAGATAGTTTGAATCAAACAAAGTACAGAAAATCATGCGAATCACCTCTAAGATAAAATTATCCATCATCTATCTATTGCTTCTACTATAAGGTAATAATCATATCTGGCTCGAGCCCATAGGCTTTTTGCAGCCGTTCTGCGATGATTTGGTAATCCCTTTGGTTTTGAATCATCAGAATTATTTTTTTTGTAGCTAAATCTTTTAATTCACTCTCTTTACTTATTTTGATTCCTGCATAATATCCTTTTTTATAATTGTCTATAAATCCCACTATTTTATATTTTTGATTAATAATTTTCTCGTTTGCAGAAAATGTTCTACCTATACCATATACAATAACATCTTCTTTGTTATCTTCTATCTCCCGGCAAGCCGTATAACTACTGTAAAACTCTGCAAAACACCGCTTAACAGCATCCTCCATTTCTAGGAAATCCGGCAAAAACAAACTATCTGTATATTGATTGATTGGAGCTCTAAAAGCATCGCTCTTATCACAGTGCTCTCCTGAGCCGTCAAACCCAATATTTTCTATCAAAGAATTATAGGGGTTGATACTAAAGCCCTTATTCTGTATCACATAAAGTGCCCAGAATACTGCCCAAGAGTCAATATCCCCTCTAACCTGGTTGATTAACATCTGTTCCAAATCATGCCCCCAGGTTTCAAGGCATAAAGACAATTCCTCGTCTAACCTTAACTGTCTAAGAACTGTATAATCTCTGTGGAACCCATCCCACCTGTCTTTCCATGTGCCCCATCCCCATGAGGATATCCGCCCGCATGCATATACATCAGAAGTTGTTTCAGGGAAATCAATTGGCCACCCATATCCGCTTACAGCATATACATCTTTCAGAGAATGATATTTCGTAAGGCATTGATTCATATATTGCATGAAACCTGGAGCTGGTAAACAATCGTCCTCCAAAACAATAACGGAATCACATTCTGTGAACATATAAGAAATACCTGTCATAATCGATTCTGCAAGGCCTTTGTTTGAATCTGATACAATGATTTCCTTTTCACACCAGTCCACCGACTCAAGCAAATCCTGTACCTTATACCATTCAGTACTGTCCTCACCGTATTTTAAGCCGTCATGAAACAGATACAGCTTTGACGGTAAGATAGAATTCCTCGCAAGCGCTGTGAGAACCTTTTTTGTATGAACACTCCTTTTGTATGTAAATAAGCCTGTTCCAATCATCACGCCTTCCTTTCTGTCGTATTCCTTTGCTCCCGTTTTACTGTTTAATGGATTCAATTTTTCATTCATAATAACTGTATCCCAACTTCAATATTGTATATCAATCAAATAAATTCATTTATCTTTTGAATTACATAATTTTGTTCATCTTCTGTCATTCCCGTATAGACCGGCAGTGAAAGTACTTCCTTGGCATATTGTTCAGTAATTGGAAAACTCCCTTTTTTATAGTTTAGATAACTATAAGCTTCTGATAAATGGGGCGGAACAGGATAATGTATAGTTGTCCTGATTCCGGCCTGCTCTAAATATTCCGCCAGGCGGTCTCTGTCCCCACATCTAATTACATATTGGTGCCACACAGACGTTGCATTTTCCCTTACTTCTGGGAGTATAATTTTTCTATTTTTTATTCCAGTAGAATATCTATTTGCAATAACTCTATGTTCCTGCGTAATGATATCTAAATGTTGGAGCTTTACTCTAAGCATGGCAGCCTGAATTTCATCTAATCTGGAATTAGCGCCTACCACCTTATTGTAATATTTTTTATCGCTTCCATAATTTCTGAACATTCTTACAAAGTCATTGATTTCCTTCTTATCTGTGACAATTGCGCCGCCATCCCCGAAGGCTCCCAGATTTTTTGATGGATAAAAAGAGAAACAGCCAATATCCCCAAATGTCCCTGCCATTTTGCCATTGTATTCGGCTCCATGTGCCTGGGCGCAGTCTTCTATCAGGTATAAATTGTATTTTCGGCATATCTCAACTATATAATCCATTTGAGCCGCCTGCCCATATAAATGGACGACTAATACAGCTTTTGTCTTGGATGTTATTTCTTTTTCAATCAGATCGCTATTAAGATTAAAGAAAGCATCCGGTTCTACAAACAGAGGAACCGCTCCATTAATGGTGATTCCCATCACACTGGCAATGTAGGTATTTGCCTGCACAATGACCTCATCCCCAACTCCAATTCCCAAAACTCTAAATGCGATCCATAATGCATCTAATCCGGACGCAACACCAACCGCATACTTAGATCCGATATACTGGGCAAATTCTTTTTCAAATGAAGTTACATTTTCTCCCAGCACGTAATATCCAGATCTTAATGTTTGTAAAACAGCTTCTTCATACTGTTGCTGATTCTCCTGAAATTCTCTGTCCAGACGATTTTGCATTATTTCCATAAAATATTACTTCCTTTTAATAAATGTGTGTTCCTTTGCCACTATTTCCTTATATTCTTCATAATCTCTTATATATTCGCTTGCATCATAATGCTCATTCGACAGAACAAGAAGGACGGCATCCTTTGAAAAATCATACATATCTTTCCATAGCATTGATGGTATATATATCCCCATTCTTGGTTTGTTCAGTTCTACAACAGCCGTTGAGAATCCATCATCTATTTTTACCTTCGTTTTCCCTGCAACATTGATCAAAACAAACTCTGATTTACGGTTTGCATGACTTCCGCGTATCATTTCCGAATCAGTTCCATACATGTAAAATACTCGTTTTATTTCGAAGGGGATATCTTTGTTTCCTTCAATTACTACCAAATTTCCACGTTCATCACCCATTTCCGGGAGCTCTATAATTTTATAATGTTCATAAATTTTCATGTTCATTACCTCATATAATGCCGAATCCAAGTATTCTGGGAAATGAAACAAATAATTTTTCCTGTGCTAAACGATATCACATTGTAAATATACTTTCCCAAAACATTGTTGGCAAATAAACTCCCGTTCGGGGTTTGCTTAATTCAACAATAACTATTGTAAATTTATCATCATTTTTTATTTTTGATGTTCCACTAAGTTTTTAGAATATTATTTTTCAAAGACTCCCCCCTCTTTATCCAATATATAATAGCTTCTATGGAAGACTGCTATTGTTTTATCTTCATATTCTTTTTGAAATTAGGAAGTATCTTCTTACCAGTTCATTTACAGGTATCATATCCTCGCCCAACATTCATAATTATTTTTACTTAATCATTTATACTCCGACTGGTAAAGCAATTTTATTTCTATATGCTTTCAATAATCCATATAAAGGATAATCAAAGACAAATAATTGTACTAGTTCGCGCTCTTTATTAAGAAGCATTTGATATGCGTCATCATTATTGTTGTAATAATTTATTTTCCTTATTGCATCCTCCGAATTAAATATCCATGCCTCTGGAGGTAAAATTTGCTTATGAATAATATCCGCAGGATTCATCAAAATTGGAGTTCCTAATGATATTGCTTCTATGGCGCCATTTCCCCTTGTAAATCGACCACCTATTTTTAAGAAAAACTTCGAAGAATAAATTTCCTTTAAATTATCCTCGATTCTTTGTTTATGATATTTTATCTGCATGCCTGTTTCTTGTGATACAATATCGAATTGAGGAATACGATTTACCGGTCTTTCCAGAACACAATTAACTTCTCCATATACCCCGCTTTTTTCATTAGTGTTAGTTTGATTCATTATGCTTTCAAGATCATCAGCACTAACAAAAGTATATGGAAATTCCAATACCTTTTTTCTTTTATTATATTCCCCTCTTGTAAATTGGGATAAACTTAAATCATAGCCAAAATAAGCCGTATCTTGCATGGTAGATGCTTCTCCTGACATATGACACCATAATATTTTAGGATACTTTTCAACAATTCTGGTTGGTATACTAATATTTATAGAAATTACTATGTTATATTTGCTCCAGTTTACCTCATCAACCGGTACTGCGAATTCACCTTGACAAATATTCACACCTGGAACCTTGAATTCTTGTCCTTTAAGCTCATTTAACTTCTTAAATTTTAACTGACGCAAATTTTCTACCTCAGCATTTGAATTATCATATTCCCACATATGACATTCTTTGGAATTATCTTCTTTTACTATTATAAAATCGGCATCCAATTTTGAAAAAAGCCCAAACGGTCCAACCCTTCCTGCCGAAGAAAATAACAGCTCTCTTAATGGAGTCCGGTTTTTACATACATATAAATCTGGATAAACTTCTTGTTTTACAAATACAATTTTAATATTGTTTTGGTGATACATCACGTCCTCCTAAAAGCAATTTAAAGCTCATATCTAAACAATTTGACACATTACTCCATTTAGTTGAGATTTATATAGTAATTCATTCAGCACACTTTTGTGATGAATGAATCCTATAACGTATAGTTTTTGAGACTATTTTCATTCCGGTCAATTTGCACATTATGGAAAATAGAAATGCTTGAATCTTTAATGATAATATGCTAAAATAAATTTGCTTTGAGTGTTTACAAAGTGAGTCTCAAAAACTATAGGTTTTGGGACTGCATAAAATATGAATATTTATACCTTTTTTAATTTATATGCAAGAAAACTTGTTTTCAAATTACTTGTTTTTGCAATAACACAGATGTTATCTAAGATGATATTTGAAATGGCATCTGAGATAAAATCCGTGACAATATCTGCGGTATTTACGGAGTATAAAAATGAAGCAGACTACGAAAAGAATAGCCATATTTGTCTTTTATGACCAGGAAGGAATCTTTGATTCATATGTAATAAATCTTCTGGATGGGATGCGGGATTACGTGGATTGTATCTACACCGTTGTCAACGGCCTTATACAGGAAGAAGGAAAAGGACAGCTTGCACTGCATTCTGACAAGCTTCTGATACGGGATAACAAAGGATTTGACGCCGGAGCCATCAAGGATGCGATTGCGGATTTGTCTAATACAAATATGCTGGGAAAGTATGACGAACTTGTCATATATAACGATACATTCTGGGGATTTTTCTATCCCTTATCAGATTTCTTTGAGGGTACAAAAGCCGAACCGGAGGTGGATTTCTGGGGATTCACCGAATGGCCGGGAAACGCGCCGGATGACAGGATACATATCCCCAAACACTTACAGTCATATTTCCTGTACATCAAAAGCAGGATGTTCCACAGCCAGGACTTTTTAGAGTTCTGGGATGACATGCCTTATTGTGAAAAGTTCACTGATGTGCTAATCCGGTATGAGCAAAGCTTCACCCATTATTTTAATGAAAGAGGCTATCAGAGCAAAGCCTATTATACGGTGGAGAAGCTAGGCGAGAAAAAAGAATTTAACAAAATTTCCTATTTTATATTTGCATACGACTTGGTCGAGAAGCTTCATTTTCCGATCCTGAAATGCAAAACCTTCAGTATCGAAGGGAATATGGCAGACAGTGAGAAGGTCATGGATTATCTTGAACGGAACCAACTGTACGATACCGGACTGATACGAAGCCATGCCATGCGTCTTGCAAATGAACGATCATACTTCAACCTGGAGGAAATCAATAAGTTTTGCAAAAAATTTAAAAAGATATATGTTTACGGAGCCGGCAATTACGGAAAAAATGTGAAAGCCTATCTGGAATCCTGTGGATATGCTTTCGGTGGCTATGTCGTTACCGAGAAAAAGGATACGGACGGAAGTAATATTCGGGCATTTGATGATTTTAAGCCGGAGTCCGATGAGGGGCTTATCATAGGCCTTATCCCTAAATATACGCGGGAAGTTCTTGAAGTAATAAAAGGCAAGATACCGGATGAACAGGTGTTTACCGGACAATATTGGAAATGAATAATTCCGAGGAGAGTGTTTTCGACGGGCATGGCTTTGAATTGCTGCACGCGGGAATAAAAGGAGGGCAGACATGATTATTCTGTATGGCGCTGGTATCGTCGGGAAAATGGCACTTGCAGATTATGGTAAGGATAGGGTTGCCTGTTTCTGTGATAATTATTGCGGTGCCCCCCCCGAAATTAAAGAGATACCGGTTATTAAGTTTGAAAAATTAATGGAGATTTATCAGGATTATGAGGTGGTCGTCACACCATGGAATGTTGACATCAGGGAAAAAATATGTAAGCAGCTTGAGGAAAACCATATACCATACAGTATTTATAAACCGAAAGAAAGCAAACTGGTACCGCGCAACCTACTTCATATTCATGGTACATATCCTGCCTTAAAATATGAAATGGGCGATACTACCGATTCGCTCCCGCGCATCCACCAGACAATGGAAATGTTCCGGAAGATGTTTGAAATCTATCAGAAGGATTTCGAGGGACGCCGAGTGGATTTTTATGTGTATCTTTTGGACGAAGCGGATGATGCGTATGAGATTGCCAGGAGAAATCACCTGGATACTATTTTGGCCTACTGCACCATATATTCCGTAAGTGATACGGTGATTCCTATCCCGGATTTCAAGTCCTTTATTGATGAAGAAGAATATTTTTATACAGAAAGCTTGGCGGAATGCAGAAAGGCCGCCCAGATACCCTGGGAAGCTCCCCGTATATGCTGGCGCGGGAATGTAAATGCTTGTGCGTCCAGAAAACAGCTTCTTTATATGAAGGAAAGGTTTCCTGAATATTTTTCATTTGAGATGGTTGGAAAAGGCGGAGGGAAGAATTATCTTTCCATGACAGGGCAGGCGAAATATAAATACCTTATCGATGTGCGGGGGTCAAGCTGGACGGATCGTGTGAAGGTGCTTTTCCACTTAAAACGCCCGATATTTCTTGCTGACAGGCCATACAGGGAATGGTATTTTGACAAGCTTGTACCATGGAAGCATTACATCCCGGTAAAGGAGGATTTGTCTGATCTTGTTGAGGCGTATAAATATATGGAAGCACACCCCGAGAAATATGATGATATATGCCAGAGCATGCAGGAGTTTGCAGATGAATATTTAAGCCCTGCAGCGGTTTTGAAATATGTGAGGGATGTATGCCTTATGTATGGGGTGAAGGAAGCGGATAAATAAAGAGGTACTTTAATGCTGTCAGAAAACAGATTCAGAGAAGTATGTGAAAGCAAACTGGAATTAATACTCTCGAGAGCGTCCGGTAAAAACATCTGGATATATGGAGCCGGAAAAGGCGGGCAGATTTTAAGCGAAGTCTTTCGGGAAAATCATATCAGCATAAGCGGTTTTTACGATGAAAATGCAATAAAGCTACAGGGAAAATTTGATTTGCCGGTACATCCTCTGGCAGATGCGGATGTAAAAGGGGATTTTATTGTTATAAGCCTGCGGGGATATGATCCCGAGGCGGTTGAATGCGTCAAAAAAATAGGATTTACATTTGAAAATATTTATTGCATCGCCGCCGGAGAGCTGAATGAAGAAGATATTATTTACAGAGGGTGTAAAGTCGGAAGATATACGTATGGATATGAGGGACTGCTGGAATTTTTCCCAATGGCGGAATCGATTGGGCGTTTCTGCTCTATCAATGAGACGGCAAAGATTTGGAACAACCATCCGGTTGGCTATATAACCACACATCCGATACTGGATAATCCACTGGCCTATGCATGGGAAAAGGCCAAAGCGCGGGAAGAATTATGTGAACGATATGGACACAATGAGAACAATCATCCTTTTGTGGATAGTAAATTACGGGACAATCGTCCGGTCATCATAGGGAATGATGTGTGGATAGGCGCTAATGTAAGCATTCTCCCAGGTGTGAAGATAGGTGATGGGGCGATACTTGCTGCAGGGGCAGTCATTACGAAAGATGTACCTGCCTATGCCGTTGCCGGTGGGGTTCCTGCGAAAGTGATAAAGTATCGATTCCGTAGCGAGGATATAAAGATTTTACAACAGATACGATGGTGGGATTGGAGTATAGAGGAGATTGAAAGTAGACTGGAGCTGTTTTATTCGCCATCGGATTTTTTTGATTATTGCAGGGGATTAACATGAAAAAGAATATTATCTTATATGGTGCAAATGATGATGTAGAAAATTTATATTGGTCAATGAAGCCTTGTTATAACATTTTGGCTTTGTCGGACAGAAATGCCAAGCAAGGTAAGATGATAGCTGAAAAATTAAATATAGCATACATAAAGCCGGAGGAAATCAGAAATACGGCATATCACTATATATGTATTACATCGAAATTGGCATATGGAAGTATACACCATGATTTGGTATTTAAGCATAACATAAAGAGGTCACAGATTTTTTGCTATGACGATTTTTATCGGGAAATAGAATTGTCTTTGGGCAGGCTCAATCCTGAAAAAACCATATATGTTATCAGACAGCCTTATTGTCACTCAGGGATAGGTGCCATTTTAATAAATATATGTGGAAATTTATTAGATTTGCCAGATGACTATGAAGTTTATTTTGATTTCATAAATTATCGGAATGTATATATGGAAGATACTCTGCCGGGAAATGTAAATACTTTCGAAATGTGGTTTCAGCAGCCGTCTCATTTACAGGCGGAGGAAGTTTACAATAGTAAAAATGTCGTTTTATCTCCTACATCGGATTGGAATTATAGAGGTCTTGATGTTGATAAACTTATAAGAGACAAAAAAGATATGGCTACTTTTCAAAAGCATGCGCAGGTGTTTCAAAAATATCTACGTCCTAATAAGGAATTTGATAATTTACTGCAGGAAGAACGAAAAAAAATCTTCCACGATGGAGAAAAAGTTTGCGGGGTGGTTTTTCGGGGAACAGATTATTTATTAGCAAAAACATATATGCATGATATACAGCCGGAGCTTGATGTACTAATTGATAAAGTAAGACAATTACAAAAGGAATGGAATTTCCAAAAAATATATTTGTCAACAGAAGATGCGAATGGCCAAAAAAGATTTATAGAAGAATTTGGGGATATGGTTATATTTTCTGAAAGAGAACTGATTGAAAATTATCCTGTTTTGCCTGCGGACGCTGCAATTACCAATGTCCGTTTCGAAAGAAAAAATGATGGATACCTGAAGGGGATGGAGTATTTGCGGCAGCTCTATATGTTATCAGAATGTGATTATATCATATCAGGTTGGAATAGCAGTTTTCGTGTAGCATTATTATTATCGAATGGATTTGAAAAATATTTTGCGTTTAATATCGGTAGATATGGAATAGACGATGATAGCTACGCTACCCCATGGGGACATTATATTTTATTAGAGGAAGAAAAGCAAAAGGAAAAATCCCGTAAGAAGGCGGCGCACAAAGATGGAGAAACATTATGAATGCATTGGTGGGATATACAGGGTTTGTCGGAAGTAATCTATATGAAACGGGTGCTTTTGATAAGGTATATAATTCTAAAAATATCGAAATGGCTTATGGATTGGAACCGGATTTATTGGTTTATGCCGGGCTCCGGGCGGAAAAATACCTTGCGAATAACTTTCCTGAAAAAGATATGGAATTGATTTTACAGGCACAAAATATTATCCATGCAATCGCTCCTAAAAAGCTGATATTGATATCGACTGTTGACGTATTAGATACTCCGGTAAATGTAGATGAGAATGTTCATATAAATTATGCGCAATTACATCCATATGGTTTTAATCGCTACAAATTAGAGCAATGGGTAACAATCAATTATCCTGATGCCCTAATAATTCGGTTACCCGCATTGTTTGGGAAAAACATCAAAAAAAATTTTTTATATGATTTTATAAACATAATTCCATTCATGTTGAAGGCCGACAAGTTTACAGAATTGGTTCAAAAAGAGTCCTCTATCGAAAAATATTACCAGCCTTTAGATAATGGATATTTTAAATGCAAGGCATTAACTGACACGGAAAAGGTTGCTGCAAAGAAGCTATTTAAGGAAATCGGTTTTACGGCATTAAATTTTACCGACAGTCGAAGTATTTTTCAGTTTTATTCCTTATCTAATTTGTGGTCAGATATACAAGTTGCATTATCTCATAATTTGCATATCTGGCATCCGGCAACGGAACCTGTGTCCGCCGCTGAAATATATCGGTATATCACAGGAGAAAATTTCGCTAATGAGTTAAAAGGTACTCCTGCCCACTACAATTATAAAACAAAGTATGCAGAAATATTTGGTGGGAAAGACGGGTACATATGTGATAAACATGTGATTTTGAAGCAGATTATGCATTTTATCAAATCTGAAACCGAGTGTGGTACAGATAAAAAATAAAATTTGCTACAAGTATTGAACATAATATGATGCGAGGGATATGTAAATGAAAATAGCTATTTCTAATATAGCATGGAATATGGATATGGATGATTTTGTATATAAATTGATGGAAGAATTGGGATATATAGGATTAGAAATTGCTCCTTCAAGAATAATTCCAAACGCACCCTATGATCATTTAGACGATATCATCAACTGGTATAGAAAGCTCAAAGGAGAATATGGTTTTTTGATTCCTTCCATGCAGTCAATCTGGTATAGAAAAGAAGAAAATCTATTTTCTTCTGCTGAGGAATGTAAGGAATTGACTGCATATACCAAAAAGGCCATCCTTTTTGCGGAAAAGCTTGAATGTCATAATCTGGTTTTAGGTTGTCCCAAAAACCGAAGGGTTCCTGACGGCATAGACGCTTTCCGTGTTGCGATACCTTTTTTTAGAGAAATAGCAGAATTTGCATCAGATCATAACACAATTATTGGACTTGAAGCGGTTTCGGCTATTTACAATACCAACTTCATCAATGAAACATTAACTGCCATTGAATTTATAAAAGAAGTGAATTGTGAAGGACTTAAATTAAACTTAGATGTAGGTACAGTAATTCAAAACAATGAAAATATTTCAATGCTTGAAGATAATATAAGTTGCGTTAATCATGTACATATCAGCGAGCCTGGGTTAAAAGAAATCTTGAAACGCGACATACATATTCAGTTGCGCAATCTGCTCCAAAAGGAAAAATATGACGGATACATTTCTATAGAAATGGGGAAAGGATATAAGATAGAAAATGTAATGAAATATGTCCGTGATATATTTGGAAACTAAAATTTTAAATAAGTAAGAGCGAGGAAAGAATCTATGGATAGTAAATATAAAGTATATTGTTGTACACATGTAAATACACCATGTTTTAACGTTCCGCTCTATACCCTGTTACATACAGGAAAGGCTTACGATGGAAAACATTTGGACATGCCGGGAGATGATACGGGGGATAATATTTCTATATACAAAGATACCTTTGACGGCTTAGGCACCGGTTTATATTGGGTTTGGAAAAACACAAATCATGAATATACTGGTTTATGTACCTATCGTGGATATTTAAGCTTCGACGGTAGGGTACCTGTTGGTTTACAGGATGTAAAAGAATTATTTGAAATAAAGCAAATCGATTTTATAGCCACAAGCAACTAATGGCCCATACCTAATCATTATATGCTAAATAGCATCTACCAGTCATAATTTTGCACAGGAATTACTGCAACGGGATGTCCCGAAGGAAAATATTGTATTTTGTTACCCCGGAAGCAGATATGTAAGCAAACTGTGTGCTTATTATGATGCCCTCTGTTTTCTGATAAAGGAATTAAAGCCGGCAAATATTTACGATGCTGATTTATCGTTTGGTGAACAATTGGGAAAAACTCTATTTTCAGGTATGGAAAATCGTGAAAAATTATTAGATAGCATAACGCTATATGCTGACAGGGACAAAATTAGGAATCTGTTTCCGACACAAAGAAAAAGGTATGAAGAATTATATAATAATCCGATAGATATTGCATTGTTTGTGGATAATTTTAATTGCCCGGAGAAGGAACCTGAGCATCTCCCCAAATATAAAAACGTCGTCATTATTTCTAAAAGCTCAATTCCTAAGCTGACGAAATATATGAAATGTATTTACAGCTATTTGTATGTATATGTTTTAAGATGAGGAAAACATAATGGTTAAAATTGTCACCTTTGAACCGGAGGAATTTGAAATAGCGGTAGTTACTTATAATCGCTGTGAGTTTGTAGCAGAATGGTTAAAACACTGTTATAACGAAATAAGAATACGAAATATCGGCTTAAGTATCTGGGACAGCAGTACAAATCATGACACTCAAAAGTATATAACGGCTTTTAACCATGAAAACAATACGGATATTAAATATTATCATGTAAATTCTGAGACAAGTGTAGGCTACAAGCCGACATTTCCCCTCTTGAATGTACGTTCCAAGTATGTCTGGATAGCAGGAGATTCCAGATATCATGATTTTGCTATATTGGATCAAAAGATATTTCCATACCTGAAAAAAGATATAGATTATATTATATTACACGCTGTCAACAATGAAGAAAATGATGGAAAAATATACACGGATAAAGATTCCTTTTTAAAGGAATGCTTTGTCGCGATTACCTGCATAGGTTTGTCAATTTTTAAAACATCTATCTTTACACCAATAAGGACAAACTCTTTATTGCGTAGTCAATGCGATCAAAAATATAAAGATAATTATGGATTTGGCTGGATAGGTTATTTTTTGGAAATGTTCGCCTTACAAAATTACAAGGCGCTGTTTTCCGTAGTTCCGGTTCTCAGCATTAATCCCGACAAGAAAATTCAAAGCTGGGCAAAAAAATTTTATCGTTGTTGGATAGAAGATTTATGTAATTTGTTAGATGGAATATCTGAAAAGTATAGGGGTACGAATGCGGTAATAAAAGGAACGTGGAAGTATCTTTCTTTGGACCGGCCATCTTATTGCTATGAAATGAGAAAATCAGCAGATTTAAATCCGGAAACACTGAATAAATATAAAAATAATGGAATGCTTCAAAGAGTGACTAAGCATACGAACAGACTTGAAAGGTTTGCAAATTGTACTGATGAGGCTTTAGAACATTGCCTTAAGCAAGAGATGCTGTTAGAAGAAAAAATATTTGAAGAATTGTTTCTTGAAAATTTAGACAAGGTCAAAAAAAAGCTAGAGGGAAATAAACTTTGGATATATGGAGCAGGCGCCGGAGGAAGAATTGCGGTAAAGCATTTTAGAGAGCATAATATTCCGATATGTGGGATGCTGGATCAAAATGCGGAGAAAATTAAGTTTTTTGAAGGATTACCCGTAAAAATGATTCATGATATAAATCCGGATAACAGTCTTATTTTTATCAGCTTATTCCATTGGGCTGCATTTGTTATCAGTTCACTGACAGAGCATGGAATAGAAAAGGATAAGATTTTTTATATAGCTCTTGACCACATGTAAATTATTGCCAAGCTCCTTAAAAGATGAATCATCATAAGACTATTTTATCTGATTTACAATGAAATTGCTTATGTAATTGAACGATATTGATTTCTAAAATGGTTTAGGAGGGGAACATGGCAGACACCAAGAAGATTGCTTTGATAACAGGCGGGACAAGCGGTATTGGATTAGGCACAATAGAATATTTATTAGAGCAAAAAATATATGAGGTTATTTCCGTTTCAAGAGGTAAAGAAAGGTTAGCTTCCGCCAAAGAAAGATTAGGAAGCAATGCGGATAAAGTTTTATTTTTGCATGGCGATATCAGTAAAGAAAACGACTGCCATGAAATATATGAGGAAATAAACAGGCGATTCCATAGATTAGATTGTCTGGTAAATTCAGCCGGAATCATTAAATTGGGTGGAATTGAAAAGCAAACCTTAGAAGAATGGAATAATTCAATCAATATCAATCTTACAGGAATTTTTTTGATGACCAAAACTTTATTACCATTATTAAAAAAAGGGACAAATGCATCTGTTGTTAATGTTTCTTCCGTGTCGTCCGGAATAGCCGGTGGTTCAATATCGTATTGTACCAGTAAAGCCGGTGTTGATATGTTGACCAAATATATGGCGCGGGAGCTTGGTAAATATCATATAAGAGTAAACAGTATAAATCCTGCGGCTGTATATACAAACATCTATATTGCAAGTGGAGACTATACCCAGGAGGAATATGATAAATGGTCAGAGGAAAAAGCTTCATCATATCCTTTAGGTAAAATTGGAGATGCCAAAAAAGATTTGGCCCCAACTATAGAATTTTTATTATCAGATAAAACATTATGGACTACAGGCGCCAGATACGTCATTGATGGTGGAAAAAGCATCTCATAACATTATAAAAAGTTATCCATGTTAAATATGACACAAGGAGTTCGAAATGAAAGTAGTAATTTTAGCCGGTGGCTATGGGACAAGAATCAGTGAAGAAAGTCATTTAAAACCAAAGCCAATGATTGAAATAGGCGGAAGGCCAATCCTCTGGCACATTATGAAGGAATATTCCCACTGGGGATTTAATGACTTTATTATATGTGCGGGGTACAAGCAAAATGTAATAAAGGAATGGTTTGCCAATTATTATTTACATAACAGTGATGTAACATTTGATTTCAGAAATGGCGGAAAGATGGCTGTTCATAATAATATATCCGAACCATGGGAAGTAACCATTGTGGATACAGGGCTGGATACTATGACCGGCGGACGAATCAAACGTATTCAGCAATATGTAGGAAATGAAACTTTTTTGATGACCTATGGAGATGGCGTTTGTGATGTAAACATGCAGGAACTTCTTCGTTTTCATAAAGTGGGTGGCAAAATTGTTACATTGACATCCGTTTATTCCGGACAAAAATTTGGTGTTTTGGATATTACCGGTGATGCGGATGTTATATCCTTTCGTGAAAAGCAGCATGCTGATGGAGCCAGAATCAACGGCGGATATATGGTATTAGAGCCGGAAATATTTCAATACCTTAAAGATGACAGCACAGTTTTTGAACAGGAGCCTTTAGAAAAATTAGCGGTGCAAAAACAGATTAAGGCTTATCAACACAATGGATTTTGGCAGTCTATGGATACTTTGCGAGATAGAGAAAAACTGGAAGCACTGTGGGAAAGTGGAAACCCACCGTGGAAAGTATGGGAATAAAAACATAACAGGAGTGATATCACGAAAAAAGTTATCATAACCGGTGCCAATGGTTTTATTGGAGCAACCGTATGCACAGAACTCAACAAAAAGAATATATAGATTATAGGGATAGTCAGAAATAAAAATTCCGATATCAGCAGAATTCCAGATTTGAAAAATGTGCGAATTGTATATTATGAACTGGCCGATATTCATAGTCTTCCGTCATATATAGCAGATCGTGATATAGATGTTTTCTATCATTTTGCATGGGATGGAAGCTCTGGGGAAGCCCGCTTAAATAATGAAATATAATCAACTAATGTAAAATATACATGTGACGCGGTAAGAGCATGCGCAGATTTATGCTGTAAACGTTTTGTTTTTGCAGGCAGCATTATGGAATATGTGATTATGGTTGCAATGCATCAAGCAAAATCTTTCCATCCAAGTGTTGCTTATTCCATTGCCAAGCAGACAGCTGACTATATGGCAAAGGCTGTGCTGTTGCCAATTCTTTGAAAATGGATTATATCCGTGGCCATATCAAATGCCTATGGACCATTTGAAGTCAATCTTCGTTTTATCAATGCAACTTTGCGTAAAATGTTGAATGGTGCCAAATGCAATTTCACAGCCGGAGAACAGATGTATGATTTTATTTATATTATAGACGCTGCAAAAGCATTTATTGCCATTGGAGAAAAAGGTATTTCTAACAAAACATATTATATCGGAAGCCAAAATTACTAAGTGAAGATAATTCCAGAAGTCTCTATATAGCAAAAGGATTTACACATGGTTTTTTAGCTCTCTCAGATAACACTACAATACTCTACCAATGTGATTATGAGAAAGCAAGCCATTCCGGTCTGATATTTAATGATCCTGATATTTGAATTATCTGGCCAATAGCTGAAGATAAAATGATTCTTTCTACCAAAGATATGGATTTAATGACCTTTTCTCAATATGAGCGTCTAAAAATCCAGTAACAAAGTAATGACTGTAATAAATCAAGCCTCAATCTGGCGGAACCTGACTTTATCAACGAATAGAAGCGCGATAAACCACTTCACCAACTGCTCAAAAATTTTCACCTTTTGCATTCTATAACCTCAATTCCATATCAGTTATAATAGAACCAAACTACCAAATATGGGAAAATCAGGAAATTACGAAAGGCAAAAGGTGAAAGCACATGAGCAATGTATATGCGTATGTACGTGTCAGTACACTGCAGCAAAACGAGGATCGTCAGTTAATCGCCATGAGTCAGGCAAATATACCGGACAAAAACATTTACGTAGAAAAGCAGTCAGGCAAGGACTTTAACCGCCCAGTCTACAAAAAAATGCTAAAAAGATTAAAGCCGGACGACGTCCTCTATATCAAAAGTATAGACCGGCTAGGCCGTAATTACGAGGAAATATTGGCCCAATGGCGGATACTGACCCAGCAAAAGGGCGTGGATATTGTAGTACTGGACATGCCCCTTTTGGATACCCGAAAAGGAAAAGATTTGCTTGGAACACTGATTGCAGATCTTGTTTTGAGCCTGTTAAGCTATGTAAGTGAAAATGAGCGTTGTGCCATCAGGCAGCGCCAGAAGGAAGGAATTGAGGCTGCCAAAATAAAAGGCGTTAAGTTTGGCCGGCCTCAAAAATTTTTACCTGAAAATTTCGGACAAATCTATACCAGGTGGCTGAAAAAGGAAATCAGCGCCCAGGAAGCCGCCAATCTCTGCGATTTCTCACGAACCACCTTTTATCGAAAAATCAAAAACATATCAAATGAATATATATCAGGCGAATATTCTATTTAGGACTGGTTTTCACATGGCAACTTTGGTAAAATATAAGATAATGTAATAATTTAAGGAGAGTGCCATGGAAATTTTATTTTACCGCTACGGAAGTATATGTGAACCGGATATCATTCATGCTTTTCGTCAGACAGGTCTGACGGTTTTAGAGGATACCACTGAAATAACAAGCAAGGCCATTTCAGATGCGGACCGTCTCCTGTCTGTGGAGAAAATCATCAACGAGAAGCATCCTCTTTTTGTATTCAGTATCAATTTTTACCCTGTTATCGCTGATATTTGTCATATATACCGCACTCCCTATCTGTGCTGGACGGTTGATTCTCCTGTTCCGGAGCTTTTCTCCGCCTCCATCCGCCATGACACAAACCGGGTATTTCTCTTTGACCGGGCGCAGTATCAGGCCTTTGCTCCTTATAATCCCGATCACATTTATCACCTGCCCTTGGCCTCCTGCACGGAGCGCTTTGACCGCGTTGTCAGCTCTATTTCCTCATCTAACCGGAAGGCTTTTTCCTGCGACATTTCCTTCGTAGGCTCTCTTTACAGTGAAAAAAGTCCCCTGCGTACACTGTCCGGATTATCCGGGTATACAAAGGGCTACATACAGGCTCTTGTGGAGGCGTCTCTAAAGATTTACGGTTATAATCCGGTGGAGGAGGCACTTTCCGACAACGTAATCGCTAACATCAAAGAAAATGACTCAAACTTTTTTTCTCTAAAAAATCCTGTAGCTGATTGTGACCGCTATGTTGCCGCCCACAGTTATGTTGGCATGGAAATCGCCCAGACGGAGCGAATCCGCACCTTAAATGGGTTGGCTAAGCATTTCACTGTAGACCTTTTTACCCAAAGCGACACCTCTCCGTTAAAGAATGTAAGGCTCCATAGTGGCATCCACACATTAACCGAAATGCCCAAGGTATTTCATTTAAGTAAAATTAATTTGAATATGACAATCAAACCCATTGAGACCGGTCTGCCCCTGCGTATTTTTGATATTCTGGGATGCGGCGGCTTTCTTATGACTAATTATCAAAGTGAATTGGAAGACCATTTTGATATCGGTACGGATTTGGAAGCTTATTCTTCTATGGAAGAATTGGTGGACAAATGTGCATACTACCTTTCCCATGATCAGCAACGGACGCAGATTGCCCAAAACGGCTATAAGAAGGTATGTGCTATGCATACTTATCCTCATCGGATTCGCACAATGATTGCATCTATTGTCTGAATCAATTAGTATACACCTAAATCAAAAACATAAGACTGGCACTGTCTTCCTTCCAATAGCTTCTCCACAAAGCCCACTCCACTGCACCACCCTGACGCAATAAAGTAACCGCATTCTGATAATAACACCATTGCACACAGATAGTCAGCCCCGTATTTCCATCCATCTCCTGTTTTCCATGTGTCTTTTTCTTTTTGGCTTCCCAGGTATTCGCCTTTTTGTAGCACAAATCTTTTTTGGTCTACATATTTAACCCTGTCTCCGTATGCCTTCTGCATCTTCAGAAGCGCCTCCGCATCTTCGGTTGCCAGGAAAATATTTTCAAAGTCCCATTCTTTTGAGAACTCTGTTATCTTATCGATTACCTGCTCCGGAGTTGCCTGAACCGGATGTGCTTTAGGACGCACAGATACATAATCTGTTCCACGAATCAATACCCCCAGAGTTTTTTCAGGCTTCCGTAAGATTCGCTGACGATATCCATCAATGTACTCCAACAATTTATCATTAAAGTACTCTGTTTTCATAAGGTTCATTTCCCCACACCCTGACATCTGTTGCATGAGCCACCTTCCTGAATTCGTAATACATGCCAGTGGGGAAATCGTAATATCTGCCGCATTCTTTAAATCTTTTTTATCAACCCCCGATGGTTGTCTGAAAAACTTGCACCATATATCATCTCCCGGCCCATCACTATAAAGGGAATTGTCCGAAGATACGATATTCATAACCGGTATATAGCCTTTTGACACAATATATGCATAAGGCACCATCAAAGAATTTACCATTGCCATCAATCCCAATTTTCCACACCGGACGTCTATCATAAAAACCTTATTATCTGTCTTGTTCGAAACAACCTTATGCTGCGTAAAATAATACACTAAGGCCATAATCTCGTCATAGGAGAACAGGCCAAGCCTACATCGTTCCTGATAATTTTCCAGATTTGAAGCAAATACCCGCAAAATCATTGCCTTTTTGCCCAATAACTTCTGGCCCAATTCCATTTCATTATCTATTACAAAAACCTTCGCGTACTCAGGCCCTTCCCCCAAATATGGAAGCATAATTTTCCAGTCATCGCCATACAAAATAACTTCCCCTCTATAGGCATCAAGGCATTGCTGGTACATTAAGACAGAATATTCATTTACATCATAAAGACACACACTCTCATACAAATCAAATACTGCCGTATTCATTCTTTCGATATCGCCATCATAAGCATGTCTATAGCTTGTAATCAGATACCTTGCCATGGCAATCGGATTTCCTCCCGTATCCAAAACAGGTACCGCTCCGTTTATATGTGGATTTGAATACAACCTTGGAAACATATCCTCTTGGGCCATTACATAGCAGTCTTCACCAATCCTCTCCCCTTTTACATCTTCCGCATTTATGTATATCTTGCTCCCGTCCCTTCGGATCACGCAAATTACATCATTCTCATGCCCCTCGATACAAAGTTCTTCCAGCATTTCCTGAGACAAATTTTCTTCCTCTATCGAGTATATTGCTCCATCAACCAATTCTATCACAATAATCCCCCATTCCGACAGTAGCCCGTAAATTTAAATGCCATCGCAAATTTGTAATTGAAAAATCTTCAGAAATTTATTTCTGTTTTTTCATTCTATCATCATAATTTTAACATAATCTTCGCTCTTTACGCGCATAATCTCAAATCCTCGCCCAAATTCCTCAAGACTCATTCTATGGGTAATGAGCTTTTCCGGATGGACGGTTTCCTTTTCAAGACATTCTAAGACATAATGCCAGTCATCCGTCTGCTCATGGGTAAAAGAGGAATTCCAAGTTCCGATTAAGCGAAGCTGGCTGCGGAGTATCTTCCAGTATAAATGCTTTTCCAGAGGAATGTCCGACGCCGGATTTCCTACCAGTACCATCTTTCCCCCGGCAGCAAGGCTCTTAATTCCCTGCTTTAAAACGTCACTTTTACCCACACAGTCAATAAACACATCCACGCCGACGCCGCCTGTTCTATCCATCAGCCACTCAGGAAAGTTTGCGCTTCGCACATCACAGAAATTTTCTTCCCTTATGCCAATATTTCCGGCCATCTGCTTTTGAAAATCCTTATTTCCTGCAACATATATTTCCTTACATCCCATTTCCTGTAAAAACATCACCATGCACAGTCCAATTGTTCCAAGACCACACACGGCAATCTTATCTGTCTGAGAGGGCTGCATCCTCCGTATGGCATGAACCGCCACTGACATAGGCTCCAACATCGCCGCCTGCTCCATGGTAACGGCATCCGGCAGTTCAATCAGATTCCACTCCGGCACCTGCACATATTCCGCAAATCCTCCGTCCGTCCTGGAGCCCAAATAACTATAATTGCTGCACATCTCGTACTGTTTCTTTTGGCACTGTGGACATCTCATACAGGGAATCAAAGGAAAAACGCCTACCCGCCTTCCAAGTAGACTCTCGCTTACGCCCTCTCCCACTTCTGCTACTTCTCCCGCAAATTCATGGCCGGGTATCAATGGATGGGAATAGGCCCCAGTAACATAAATCCTAGGAATATCTGACCCGCAGATTCCAACTACCTTCACCTTCACCAAAACAGTGCCTGGATCGGCCTTTGGCATACTCACTTCTTCATATCGATAATCTCCAACACCATGTAATACGTATGCTTTCATTTTTCCTCCGTTCTCAGGTATTCTGCTTTCTTTTATTACCCTACATATTACCTGCTTTGAACATCAAAATTATTTGCTTTTTAAAATCTGTTCAAACCGTTCAAAATCCTCTCTGGTTGTCACCTTAAAGTTCCGTTCTTCCCCTGCCACACAGCCAATATCCATACCTGCAAGCACAGCTGGCTCCGTGGAACCATTGATTTCCAAAATCTTATCTGGCAAAAGCCTCTCATTGGCCCGGTAATAAGGCCCCAACCGAAAGGCTTCCGGTGCTTGTCCTGCTATTAGCCTGTCCCGTTCCAACAAAGATTCTATCCTGCCGTTCCTTCCATAATAAACCGTATCCTTTACGTGGATAGCCGTCAAGGCTCCCTCATGCTCCTTACACACATTCACGCATTCGGAAATAATTCTTGCTGATACCAGTGGCCTTGCGGCGTCATGAACTATCACCACATCCTCCTCACTGCCATACTTCACTATATCCTGCAGACCATTCCATATGGACAACTGCCTGTTTTTTCCGGGTATGGAAAATCCCTGCAGCTTGGTGCAGCCCTCTTTCTCTGCCCACTCCCTTATAAAAGAACGCCATTTCTCATCCGCCACAATCTGAATCCCGTCAATTTGCTCATGCTCTACAAAAGTTTTCAGACAGTAAGCAATCACCGGTTTTCCGGATACTTCGATATACTGCTTGGGGATTTCTCCACCAAATCTGCTACCGGTTCCTCCCGCCAAAATTAACGCTACATTCATTTTATTTCTCCCACATTTTTCTGATTCCCACACACTTTCCTTCACTTCTTTTGAGAGGGTAAACGTATGTTCAAATCACGTCTGGCCTCATGCCCAGCTTTTTAATTCATCATCTAATTTTTCTGTTCCTCTTGCATCTGTCGTCTTATTTTCAGCCAATTGTACACGACTGTTCTTTACTTTATACCTCTATTCATATTCTGAATTGAAATACCGTTACTCATATAAACCTAAATCAAAAACATAAGATTGCATTCCTCTGCCATCCGCCAGTTTCTCTACCAAGCCTGTCCCTGTGCAATACCCTGATGCAATAAAAAAGGCACATTCCGACAACAACACCATCGCGCATAAATAATCTGCCCCGTACTGCCATCCGTCTCCCGGCTTCCAGGTATCTTTTTCTTTTTCTCCCCATATGTATTCTCCTTTTTGCAGGACAAACCGCTTCTGGTCTACAAATTTAACCCTGCCACCGAACGCTGCCCGCATCTTTGCAAGTGCCTCCGCGTCCTCCGTCGCCACAAAAATATTTTCAAAATCCCATTCCTTAGAGAATTCTTTTACCTTTTCAATAACCTGTTCCGGTGTGGCCTGAACCGCATGTCCCGCAGGCTTGGCGGCGACATAATCCGTTCCGCGAATCAATACGCCAAGCGTCTTTTCCGGCTTTTGCAAAATGCATTTACGATATCCATTGATATGTTGCAATAATCTATCGTTAAAATACTCCGGTTTCATGAGATCCATGTCTTCGCATCCTGTCATTTGTTGCATCAGCCACCTGCCCGAAAAAGTAACATATGTCAGTGGAGAAAGTGTTACATCCTCTATCTTTTCTAAATCGCTTTCATTAATTCCTATAGGCTGTCTAAAAAACTTGCTCCAAATATCATCCCCTATGCTGTCACTATAAATAGAATTATCTGAAGATATAATGTTAATAATTGGTATATAACCTTTTGAAATAAGGTAAGCACATGGTATGCCAAAGCAATTTGCCAATGCTACCAGCCCCAATGCATCACATCTTACATCTATGACATATGCTTTCTTATCTCCACGCTCCGAAATAGTTTTATGCTGTGTAAAAAAATATACCAAAGTCATAATTTCATCGTATGAAAAATAGCCAATTTTACACCTTTCCCTATACCCTGCCACATTTGATGCAAATGCGTCCAGAATCATGTGCTTCTTATTTCTCATTTCTCGATTTACTACATTTTTATCTGCTGTTATAATTACCTCCGCATACTCGGATCCCTTCCCCAAATACGGAAGTATTTCCTCCCATTCCTCCTGAAACAAAATAACTTTCCCTTTATATGTGTGAAAACATTGCTGATACATCAAAACAGAATATTCGTTTACTCCACATAAACAAACACATTCATATAAATCAAATACTGACGTATCTATCCTTTCCATATCACAATCATAAATATGGTCATAGCTTGTCGCATAATACTTGACCAGCATAACCGGGTTGCCCTTCGAATCCAAAAGCGGCACCGGCCCATCAATATGCGGATTTGAATATATCTCTGAAAAGACATTTTCCCGTAATATTTCATAGCAGTTTTCATCAATCCGCTGTTTCTTGATGTCTTCCGCATTTATATATATTTTTTGTCCCTTTTTGTTGACACAGATTATATCATTTTCATGTTTTTCGCTGCAGAATTCTCTCAAAATCTCAGGTGACAGACTTTCTTCGTCCATCACATAGATTTCTCCATCCACTAACCTTATCATTGTATTTTCCCCTCATAATTATCTAAATTTAACCTTCTTCCGAACATATTTATGGTAAACGTCATATATAAAACAAAATTTTACATCCATTTATATTTCCAGACAGTCGATAATCTCCTTCGCCCTGTGTACATAAGTATGTCCGGCCGCAACCTTTTGAAAACCACTTTCCGCAATTTGTCTTCTCTCATCCTCATTCTTTAAATAATAGTCAATCTTGGAAATCATATCCTCTTTACTCTCAAAGTACACAAAATCCTCGCCCGGTGTAAAGTGAGAAAAAAAATCCTCCTGAAAATTCGTCAACAAAAATCCACCTGCCCCCATAATCTCAAATGCCCGCAGGGGTATTCCCTTTAAAATACTCCGTAGCGTGATATTCAAATTGACAGCTGACGTTTTATACACATAAGGTGCCCATGCGTAAGCATCCAGAGCACCATGGTTGCTACCCCCGGCAAGCTCTACTGTCTGGTCAGGTGTATACAAGTCCAGGCCGAATTTTTCGGCAGTTAATGATAGCAGCTCACTCCGCTCTAACGCCGTAATCTGACGGTTAATCACGTACTGCGCAAACAGATACGCAACACTCTCCACCTCCCCAGGCCTCACTTTCATAGGCAGCGATTTCTGCATATCTCTAATAATTTTATCCGACAAAAGCTCCTGTATAAAATTGTATCCATACACCGTCTTCTGGGCTTCCATCAATCCCTCCAGATATCCTCTGGTGTAATCGGATATTCCCGTCAGTCTCTGATAAAACTGATGTTTTTCCGTATACAGTGAGCCCACAAACGCCACCTGATGCCGGGGTGCCCATATAGTCTCCGAAAATCCTTTTAAATCCATCATTTTCTGCAAGCGTTCTGTGTTTGCTGCCATAGGCAGATAGTAAACGGTGGAGACGCCGCCTTTATGAAACTCCTCATAGACGGCACTGTCAAACACAAACACATAATTGGTGGGGAAGGCTATGGAATAATGATACATCCGCACATGGGGGCTGTCATAAACCCACGCCGCATAGGGAATTCCCAGATTTTTGCATGCTATTGCAGCAATTGGAAAATAATTAAAGGAAAATAAAAAATCAGGAGAGATATCCTTGATATGTCTCTCCAATTCTTTTACCGCTGCAGTGTCCTCGGGTTCTCCATTATCCAAAAAAGGGCACTCCTCTACGCTGTGCCCTAATTTTACAAACGCCTCCCGCATATCTTCTTTCCCAAAGCTGTCCCATATAAGCATTCCTATTTTCATTGATACGTCCCTGCTCTTTCTTTTGATCCGAATATTGGTGAACAATACTCATATTCCATATCATGCCCTTCTCTATAGCTGCACTCATAGTTCTGTTATACTTTACAGCAATATTTATTAACTTTATTTATCAGCATATTCTATCAGCACTACTTATGACTTACAGCCCCGGCACAGCATCATCATACTCAAACTTAAGTTTCCTGATATCCTGCAAAATGTCACCATAAGGCTTTTTCTTGCCAAAAAGTAATGTGGTTCCCAGCACAAAGCCATCCATTCCTTTAGGTGCAAATTCCAGAATCTTCTCCTTACTGCATGCGCCGTCCCAATACAATTTAAAATGCATCCTATTCTTCAGCTGCAACAATTTCTCAATTTTTTCCCCTACATAGGGCATATACATCTGACCCGCATTCCCCGGATTTACCGTCATCACCAGAACCTTATCCACAATGCGCAGCATTTCCACTACCGTTTCCACGCTGGTTCCCGGATTGATTGCTATGCCCGGAACCAAGCCCGCATTGATGATTTTCTGCAGCGTGGTAGAAGGATGATATTCTGCTTCCGGATGAATGTACACGGTATCTCCCTTGCGCAGCTTATCTATAAATAAATGAATGTTATTGTTTGGATGCTCTATCATCAGATGTACATCCATTGGTGTAGGCGTGGCGGATGCAATATAGGCCATATCATTTAATGACATGGCAAAATTCGGCACATACCGACCGTCCATAATATCGATATGAAAAGAATCTATCCCTCCCGCATCCAGCTCACGGACTTCCTTCTCTAAATTTCCAAAATTTACACACATCATAGATGCATTTAATTCAAAGCTCATTTTAACCTCTTTCTGCCTCTGCTACTTTTCGCCTAAGCTCCTCAATCTGTCTCTTATAGCAGGGATAATCGTGCATCCCTACACTGCGCACCGGCGTCATATAATGTTCCCCATAAATGACCTTTAAAACCGCATCATAATTCCCGGGAACCGGAACATCAAATCCCTCAAAGGGCAGGTACGCAGTCTCCCCAAACCATGCATTTTCATAGGCTTTACCGAATTTCAAATAGTCCAGATACATGGCAATCTGATAGCTTTCATTTCCTCCAAACTGCTCCGCCGCCTGCCACAGTGCCTTAAGCAACTCAGCCCTGTGCTTTTTCTGTAAAAGATTTTTGTGAATAGCAATTCCATATTGCTCTTTCAGCACATCAAGCAATCTGCTAATCTGCAATATTGCCGCCTCACTATCCGCCTGCCCTTTTCCCTGCGCTGCCTCTCCGGACGTTTTCTCCTGAAATTCCAGCTGTTGCAGCATAAGCGCACTTGCAAAAATACTTCTTTGCATATCCGACAAGTCCTGCCGGGCCGGAATAGCATCCAAAGGAAAAATATCAATTCCCACATAAAAAGGACAACCATGAAACTGCCGTAAGCGCTCCGGTTCAATACTGATGGAATCGCTGTTGTTCACATACACCTGATATTCCGGATACCCTTCCCTTGCATAAGGTGCCCGAACCACGTAACCATTCGGCAATTCTTTTGGTAAAAGCTCCAGAATCTTCCGATAGTCCTCTCGTTTCATCCAGATATCTATATCATCGTCCCAGGGAATAAAGCCCTGATGGCGCACCACTCCAAGCAACGTGCCATACGCCGCGTACCATTCCAGCCCATGCCGGGCACAAATACAGGCTATCTCATTTAAAACTTCCAATTCCGCCGCCCAAACAGTCTTCATGGTGGCGTCCACCAAAAAACCTTCCCGTTCCTCATCCTGAAAATAATCTATCGGAAATTCCAGCATTTTCCCCTCCATTTTTAAATCATTTTACCTTGCCGGTACAACGTCCGCCATAAACCAGGCGTCAATCTTACAGTGCTATAAATGCAACACGCCTTTGAATTAATTCAGCCTTTTTCCTTCTTTCCTGCTGCCTCCACTTCGGCTACCCGCCTGCGCAATTGTTCCAGCTGTTTCTTGTAAAAGGGATACTCATGAAGGGTGGTATTTTTCACACACATCAGATAATCTCCATAAGTTGCACGTAATATTTTATCATATTCTATCGGCACTGGCACCATAAATCCTTCAAAAGGCATCAACTCTGCGGATTCAAACCACTTTCCCTCATAACATTTCCTGAATTTCAGATAATCCAGATACATGCCCAGCCTGTTCGTCCCGCCTTCCTCTCCGCAAACGACGATTTCATTGGCAAGTCCCCAGAGCCCGGCTGTCAGTTCATTCCTCTCATCGTCAGAAGCTGACGCGGACAACCCTCTCTTGTCAATTGTTACATCACACTGCTTCTCCACAATGTCCAGCATCTCATCCAGCTTTTCATTTATTTCTCCGTTTTTCACCATCAGGGCCGCCTGTCTTGTGGCCTGAAATAAGTGAAACCGCAAGGAATTTTCCTCATTCTCTCCCAGATAATCCAAGGGGAATATGTCAATTCCCACAATAAACGGGCAGCCGTGAAACCGCTTCAGATGCTCAGGCTCAATGCTGATGGAATCGCCGCTCACAACACAGGAATGATACTCCGGATACCAGCTCTCCAACAGCGGGCTTCTCACAATATACCCTTCCGGAAGTTCCTCAGGGAGATATGCAAGAAGCTGCATATAGTCTTCCCGCTTCAGCCAGATATCCATGTCGTCGTCCCATGGGATAAATCCTTTATGTCTGACCACGCCAAGGAGAGAGCCAAAGGCCATATACCAAGTCAGCCCATGCCTCTCACACACTTTCGCAATCTCACTTAAAACCTCAAGTTCAGCCGCCCATACGGTCTTCATGGTAGCGTCTACCTGAAAGTCCTCTCTCATTTCCGCCTGAAAAAAATTTTCTTCAAAGCTTAACATTTTTCTTCCATTCCAATATTCTTATTTTTAAAGCTCTGCAAATTCTGATCCGACAAAAATTGCCCCTGCTCCCTTTAACATTCAGGCGTCATTTCGCTCACTTCTGCTCAGCCTCCAGCTTACGAATCATTTCACGCATCTGCTCCAACTGCTTCTGATACATGGGATAACCATGCATTGATGTATTTCTCACCCGCTTCTGATAATCACCGTATATTGTCTTTAAGACAGAATCATACCCTGCCGGCACCGGTATCCCAAATCCTTCAAAGGCCGCGTATTCTACACCCTCAAACCATTCCTTGGGATATATCTTGTGACTCCAGTTAATATAATCCATATACATCACAAGAGAATCGCCGGCCTTCTTTCCATACTCCATAGTGACCTGATTACCCAGCCAATATAATTTCGATACGAGCGCCCTTTTTTGTTCCGGCTTAAATAGCTTTGACTCAAAAGAAATATCCCATTCATCCTGTAAAAAGTCAAGAGCACTCTTTAATTTAACAAAATTTTCGGATGTTCTTTCTTCCTTGTTTACCATAGTGGCAGTAGTACTTATGACGTCAAAAAGCTCTCTCTCCTTCTCCTGTTCTTTTGTATCTTCCGGCAGATAATCCAACGGAAAAACATCCACTCCCACCACAAAAGGACAACCATGAAAGTTCTGCAACCGCTTCGGCTCTATGCTGACGGAACGAGCATTTAACACACAGGAATGAAATTGCAGGTAGCCTAGTTCTGTCAACGGACTGTGCACCAGATATCCTACAGGCAGCTCCCTCGGCGCGACTTCAAGAAATTTCATGTAGCCATCCCGCTTCATCCAGATATCCATATCATCATCCCAGGGAACATAACCCTCATGGCGAATGGCCCCCAACAATGTTCCATAGGCTGCATACCAAGTAATGTCATGCCTTTCGCAGATTTCAGCGATTTCGCGAAGAACCTCCAATTCCGCCGCCCACACAGTTTTCATAGTGGCGTCCACTAAAAATCCCTCTATTTCCTCCGCCTTGAAAAAATCCTGTGGAAACTCTAACATTACCTCTCCTTTATGTCTTCCATGCGCTTTCTCTTTGCTTCTGTAATAATTTCATCAATTCTTGCAAACTTATCTTCCAGATCGCCTATAATCTTACGCATATGGTTAAGCTGCTTATTATACAGGGGATAGTCATGCATTGCTGTCGAGCGCACGCGTACTTGATAATCCCCATAAATCCGTTTTAAAATTTCGTCATAGCCAACAGGCACCGGTATCAGGAAACCTTCAAAGGGTTTCTCAACTGCCTCAGCAAACCATTCTTTTTTATATACTTTGTGGGGCCAGCTTGCATAATCCATATACATCACAAGATTATCGCCATCTTCTTCCTTGAAGCTCCCACATAACTGGTTAGCTATTTTATTGACGGCGGACGCCAGCTTCTCGCCTTCCAGATTCTCCTTTTTCAGGTTTACTCCGCATATGTCCTCTATGGCGTCTAAAGCGTCCTGTATATCTGCCTCATCCTCCTCGGTCTTCTCCGGCTTCTTCGCAATCATTGCCGTCAAACCAAGAAGGTAAAAAATAGACTGCTGCGCTTCCCGTTCTTCCTCGTCATCAGGCAGATAATCCAAAGGAAAGATATCCACACCCACCATAAATGGGCAGCCATGAAAATTCCGAAGACGTTCTTCGCTGATACTGATAGTGACCGCATTGAAAACGCAGGAATGAAATTCCTTATATCCTTTCTCAGTCAACGAACTTTCCACCTCGTATCCCCGCGGAAGCTCCTTTGGCGCTATCTCCATAAATTTATTGTAATCTTCCCGTTTCATCCAAATATCCATATCGTCATCCCAAGGGACATATCCCTCATGGCGGATGGTTCCAAGCAGCGTTCCATAGGCCGCGTACCACTGCAGGCCATGACGCTCACAGATTTCCGCAATCTCCCGCAGTACTTCCATCTCTGCAGCCCAAAATGTTTTCATGGTAACATCAATTGTAAATCCTTCTCTTACCTCTTCCAAAAAAAATTCCTGTGGAAAATCCAGCATAATAGTCCTCCATATTGCTGCCCCATAAATTCAGGTGCATGCATAAGTTTATATGTAAAAACAACTTGCAAGCTGTTTCTATAATTTCTTTTCTTAAAAAATTAGGAGCTGACTTTCGTCAGCTCCTATGGTAGTTTTAATGAATTTGCAATGATTAACCCAGAAGAGACAATACACCCTGATTTGTCTGGTTAGCCTGTGCCAACATAGCCTGACCTGCCTGAGCAAGGATCTGGTTGTTGGAGTACTTAACCATCTCTGTAG
>CAJUED010000035.1 GCA_910585075.1 uncultured Lachnospiraceae bacterium | reverse complement strand
CTACCTGCCTGAATTGCAAAAGATTTATCTACTCCTTTAAAATTGTTTGTGATATCCTCTAACTGTTTTAACCTGCTTGTATATGTCTCAAGCGTCTCTCGTCTCGCCCCCGGTCTTGCTGCAGATATTGTATCAGAAGCTTGTACAATACATGCAATCAGTGAAGTGGGCTCCACATCCCCATGGTGGGATTCTACCGCATTGATAACTGTAGGTGATTCCTTATACTTCCTGCACAGTTCAACGCCCAGCTGAATATGGGAACCTTCCATTTCATGGTCCACAGCCTTGCCAATATCATGCAAAAGGCCTGCCCTTTTTGCCATCCGCACGTCAAGTCCAAGCTCTGACGCCAGAAGACCTGAAAGTTGTGCAACCTCTATAGAGTGCTTTAACGCATTTTGTCCATAGCTGGTTCTGAATTTCATCTTACCAAGCAGTCTTACAAGCTCGGGATGAACGCCATGAACGCCCACCTCTAAGGTAGCGGCCTCACCTTCCTCTTTAATCATGATATCAACTTCTTTTTGTGCCTTTTCCACCATTTCTTCGATTCTGGCCGGATGGATACGTCCGTCCACAATCAACTTCTCAAGGGCAATTCTTGCCACTTCCCTGCGGATAGGGTCAAAGCCTGATAAAATAACGGCTTCGGGCGTATCGTCAATAATCAAATCAACACCCGTTAAGGTTTCAAGGGTTCTGATGTTTCTGCCCTCTCTGCCGATGATCCTTCCTTTCATTTCATCATTGGGAAGCTGTACTACTGAAATCGTAGTTTCGGATACATGATCAGCCGCACATTTCTGTATCGCCGTAACCACATATTCCTTTGCCTTCTTGTCTGCTTCTTCTTTGGCGCGACTCTCCATTTCCTTGATCATCACAGCCGTTTCATGCTTCACTTCGTCTTCAACAATTTTTAATAAGTATTCTTTTGCCTGTTCGGAGGTCAAACCTGAGATTCGTTCCAGTTCCTGTAATCTTTGTTCATTCAGCTTTGAAACTTCAACCCTGAGCTTTGCCAGTTCTTCTTCTCTGGCTGCCAGGCTTGCTTCTTTTTTCTCAATCGCCTCTGATTTTCTGTCGATGTTTTCTTCCTTCTGCTGAACCCTGCGCTCATAACGCTGTGCCTCGGCACGGCGTTCCCTGATTTCCTTGTCCAGTTCGTTTTTAGTACGAATGGACTCCTCCTTCACTTCCAGTAAGGACTCGCGCTTTTTGGTCTCGGCAGTTTTCAGTGCTTCATCGATAATCTCACGTGCCTTTTCCTCTGCATTTCCAAGTTTGGTTTCCGATACTTTTTTGTAATAGTTGGTCGCCAAAACCCAGGTCAGAGGAGCCGTTACAACCAGTGTGGCGATGATTGCAATCAAAACCTGCACCATCTTTACAGGAGCACCTCCTTATTTAGTTTTCATTGTACCCTGATCTATATAGAATGTATGTAATAAACCATGACACTAATGATATGCATGTTTATCATAATAAAACATTCTAAAAGCAATCTACAACACTTAAATTTTAAACTTAAATAATTGTTATGTCAAGTGAAAGTGCATTTCTTATATTTTCAGTTGCAAACCCTTTTCGATAAAGAAAGGCCGCCATCTTCTGTTTTTCCTTAAAATCCGCCGTTTCTGCCGTGAAATGTTTTTTTCTCATCCAGGAAATAATTTGTTCCGTTTCCAAAATTTTTTTGTCCTCTCCCACGATATCCTCCCAGGTGCGCTCTATGATATCCTGAGAAATTCCTCTCCTTAACAAATCTATGCAGATTCTGTTTCGACTTTTGGTCTCTTTATGGTACTCTATGTAATCGGCAGCGTACCGCTCATCGTTGATATATCCGAAGGACTCCACATAATCCAAAGCTTCTTTTACAATCTGGTCAGGATATCCTCCCTTTTCCAGTTTTTCTTTCAACTGAAAGGCGGTATAGGAGCGGCCCTTTAACAAATTCATTGCCCGCAGTTTTGCCCTTTTAGGCAGTACCCGGGTCATAATTTCCTCGTAGTCTTCTTCCCCGAGCTCCCGGTTTTCTTTTATTCCATAGGCGCGTACTTCACCCTTGTACAGCACGAAGGCTCTCTCACAGTCGATTTCTATTTCCAGTCTGGATTTATCAATTTCTTTTATGCCTGTTACCGTCATCTGCCGCCCCCTATTCCTATGGACAATGTGTCTGACATCCTGCCTGCTGAAAACCTTAAATTCCCGCAGGCAGGAAACCTTTGGTTTTCGAATGCCACAAGTCAAAATATACGCATCCTATGCCTCGGCTGACTTTGTTTCAGTTGCTTTTACTTTATCCGAATCGGCTGACTTTTTCGTTCCGGTTGATTTTTCTTTTCCCTCACCGGCTTTTTCTTTACCGGTGTCCGCTTCCTTTTCTTTTAAAGCGTCCTGAAAGCCATAATGTTCTCTTACCTTTCCGGAGATTTCTTCGAACACTTCCGGATTACTTTTCAGATATTGCTTAGCGTTTTCACGGCCCTGTCCAATCTTATTTCCATTATAGGCGTACCAGGCACCGCTCTTGTTCACAATGTTTACGTTGGCTGCCAGGTCAAGCACATCCCCTACCGTTGAAATGCCCTCGCCAAAGATAATGTCAAACTCCGCTTCCTTAAAAGGAGGGGCTATTTTATTCTTGACAACTTTTACTCTGGTTCTGTTTCCGATTGCCTCTCCGCTCTGTTTGATGGCCTCTATTCTGCGCACATCCAGCCGCACGGAGGAGTAAAATTTAAGCGCCCGGCCGCCTGTGGTGGTCTCCGGATTACCGAACATAACGCCCACCTTCTCACGGAGCTGGTTGATAAAAATCACCGTACAGTTGGACTTGCTGATGACGGCTGTCAGTTTACGGAGGGCCTGGGACATAAGTCTTGCCTGTAAGCCCACATGGGAATCACCCATATCGCCGTCAATCTCCGCCTTGGGAACCAGTGCTGCTACGGAGTCCACCACGATAATGTCAATGGCTCCGGAACGAACCATGGTTTCCGTAATTTCAAGGGCCTGCTCTCCATTATCAGGCTGGGAAATATAAAGATTATCCACATCCACTCCTATGTTCCCTGCATATACCGGATCAAGAGCATGTTCTGCGTCAATAAAGCCTGCAATTCCGCCGCGCTTTTGAACTTCCGCAATCATATGTAAGGTAACGGTGGTCTTACCACTGGACTCCGGTCCGTATATCTCAATGATTCTTCCCTTGGGAATCCCGCCAAGACCTAAGGCAATATCCAGGCTGAGAGAGCCTGTGGGGGTGGTTTCCACATTCATCCGTGCGGAGGAATCCCCAAGCTTCATCACCGCACCCTTTCCAAACTGTTTCTCAATCTGCCCTAAGGCAGCGTCCAACGCTTTTAATCTGTCATCCTTTTTTTCTTCTTTTTCCATAGGAACCTCCATTCTTATTCCGTCCGCGAATTTTATTTTCCTGTGAATTTCCTCGGACCTGTGCCGTACGGCACCTGATTTGCTCTGTTTATATCAGTAACAGTTCAGCCCACGCCATTCGCAAAACGCGCTTTCTGCGCTTCCCACGGAACACACCTTCCGCTGCTTCGCAGTTGCTTTTACTCATAAACGGGCGTTCCCTGTAATCCAAACCGCAAAGAACATTTGTTCTTAATCACTATAAAACAAATGTTCGTATTTGTCAATGAAATCTTGTATTGCATTGACTAAAACCTATTATACAGGTTTTAGTGTCCAATAAAACTCCCTCAATGGCATCTTCCCCTTTCTTTTCATGTTTTTTGCTTTGGATGATTGGCAGAAAATGCCGGATATGCAAAGCAGAACTTTTACCGGTTCAAAGCACCGGCGCAGAATTGTTATAAAAGCTTCTTAAAATATACCATAACGCCCATATCTTCGCAACAAATAAATATTTACCACTACAAGAAATGGTAATAGCAGGATGATTGCATCAAACACTGTCGTACTGCGCGAAACTGCCCACCGGTTCTTACGCTCCACACATTTGCCGCGCAGACCGTAAGAATCTGATACAAAAGCGCAAATCAGCGCTATTTTTCGACCTGTTATAGGCCAGTCAATGCCCCGCTGCAAGCAACGGGCATAGAGCTTGTAGTGTTGCAGAGCAGCGGGGGTATGGACCCTCACGGCAGTCGTCAAGGTCATGCAAGCATGACTTTGACTCGTTGCTCGCGGGAATCAAACCGGCTCTAAAAATGGCTCTGGTATTTCCGGTAGTCCTGATAGGTCACCGTCACCCAGCCGTAGTAATAATTAAATCCAACCTCCATGCCAAGGGGCGTGTAAAAGATAATCAGGCTGGTATCGTCGGTGAGCAGATAAGTGATATCCTGGTCGGAAAACATAGAGAGAGAATCCACCTGGCCGTTTTGTCTCTCACAGCGTTTTCTGAAATCAATGGAAAATTCATCGTTAATGTTAAGCAGCTGAGAATTAGTAAGAGCCAGGCCGCTTTCCATATCCACATTCACGGAAATAATATAACTCTCATAGGTCGCCCCGTCCAGATAGCCATATTCCATATAGACAACACTGAGAACGTCTTCATCCATATAGGTGACATAGCTTTCCGCTTCAAACACAAAGCTTTCATCATCGGAAATAGATTCCGTCACTGACTCCGCATAAGTTTTTATCTCGTCAACTTCTTTTTGTAAAATATGGTTGATGTTCTGGGAATCCGCTGTTTCCTCACCGGTCATAACCGGATAGCTGATTTTGACGGATACATTATCCAGAAGGTCTTCCTCGTATGTCTCGAATCCTATCTGATATGATAAATCCTCCCGCAGGGCGTTATGGAACTCGTAGTATTCTTCGTCGCCATAGGCATCAAAATAATCATTCGAATCTCCATCAGGATATTCATCCTGATATCCGAACGTACCATCATCTTCCTCATCCCTCGAAGGATCCGCCTCCTCCCGCGACCGTCTTGCGCTTTCTCTTTCCGTCTCGCGCACGCTTCTCTCCTGTCTGGCCCGGGCTTCATTTATGTTATTCCTGACCCGCGCATATCCCTTTACAAACTGAAACACTCCTATATATAAAGTTACCAGAAGAACAACGCTTGCTCCGATACTGCCAAGCACCACCGCAACTATTTTTCCAGGACTCCATTTTCCCTTCATACTTCCCCCCATTTCTGCGCTGCTTTTTACACTGCTTTTGCAGTTTTGCAAGTTTGTGGATGCAGCACAGACACAAACTTGTGGAGTGAAAGATTTGAGAAATCTTTCATTCTTCCCCTCCATGGTCTGCCGTCAGGCAATCGTAAAGCAGCGTAAGCGCCGCCTTAGTGGTCTGCCTGCGGACTTCCAGTCTGTCTCCTGTAAAATGGTTTTCCGTAACGGTAACCTTTCCTTTGGTAAAACAGCCAATGTATACAAGTCCCACCGGCTTTTCCTTTGTTCCCCCGTCAGGTCCCGCAATCCCTGTCACCGCAATAGCCGCGTCCGCAGACGCCGCCCTAGCCGCCCCAAGGGCCATCTGCTCCGCTACCTGAGGGCTCACCGCTCCCCAGGTTTCAAGGGCCTTTTCCGAAACCCCAAGAAGCTTACTCTTGGCGGAATTGGCATAAGTGACATAGCTTTCTCCAAATACATCCGAAACCCCCGCCACATTTACCAGTGTGGAGGCAATCATACCGCCGGTACAGGACTCCGCACAGGTCACCTGCCATCCCATTTCTTTCAGTTTGGCGACAATCTTTTCTTCCAGATTTTTTTCCATATCCATCTCCATTTCGAAACGTTTACGCAGCGGAATAATATAAATCTACAACTTATTTAAATCTATGACTTATTTTTTAAGTCTATGGTTACAACAATTGTCAAATTTTAAACAAGGCTTGAGACTGCCATCAGAAACTGTGAGGCTTCGACACAAATTATTATATAAAATTTGCTTTCTTGCGTTTTTTGGGCCTTTTGGGCCGGCTGGTTTTAAACGCCCTCCGGATGATTATTTGCTTTCTTTCATCACATCTTTATTTTTGATCACATAATCTGCCAGAGATACTACCGTCAGGATAACCGCAATCCACAGCACAATCTGCGTCAGAATCCAAAGAACCGGCAGGTCGGCAATCAAAAGGCATACCGCCACCATCTGGAAGGTGGTTTTAAATTTCCCCCAATAGCTTGCGGCAATCACCACCCCATTGTCTGAAGCCACCAGTCTGAAACCGCTGATAATGAATTCCCTTGCAATAATAATGATAACCATCCATGCAGGTATCTTATGCAGTTCAATCAGACAAATCAGGGCGGAGCAGACCAGAAGTTTATCCGCAAGGGGATCCATAAATTTTCCAAAGTTTGTCACAAGATTGTATTTCCGGGCTATCTTTCCATCCAGAAGGTCTGTCAGACTGGCAATGATAAAGATGGCAAGGGCAATCCACTTGTCATAAGGTGTAATGGGCACCAGCAGAAAAACAATAAAAAACGGAATCAATATCACCCGAAACATGGTAAGTTTATTTGGTAAATTCATCTTCTAATCCTCCAATCAAATCGTATTCGTTAGAACCGGTTATGCGCACTTTGACAAAATCCCCGCTCATGAGGGTTCTGTCCGTGTCGATAAAAAGATAGCCGTCCACCTCAGGAGCGTCCTTGTAGGTCCGGGCCACATATACATCCTCCTGTGTGGCTTTTCCTTCAATCATGGCCAGAAGGCTTTTTCCCACCGTCCGCCCGGCTCTGTCAAATGCTATCTCCTGCTGCAGCTCCATGATTTCATCCCGCCGGCGCTCTTTCACTTCCTCGGGAATCTGGTCAGGCATTTCAGCCGCCGGCGTATTTTCCTCCTCCGAATAGGTAAATACCCCAAGACGGTCAAATTCCATCTCATCCACAAAACACATGGTTTTTTCATGGTCTTCTTCCGTTTCCCCCGGGAAACCGGCAATCAGCGTGGTTCGGATGCAGATATCAGGGATTTCCCTTCGAAGTTTTCCGATAATCTCCTTTATCTGCTCTGTGTCCGTTCTTCTTCCCATGCGCTTTAGCACTCTGTCGCTGCCGCTCTGTATGGGTATATCAAGGTAGTTACAGATTTTTGCTTCTTCCTTTATCACCTGTATGAGCTCATCGGTAATTTCCTCCGGATAGCAGTAGAGAATCCGAATCCATGTAAGCCCTGGCACCCTGCACAGCTCCTTAAGCAGCCTGGAAAGGGACTTTTCCCCGTACAAATCTTTTCCGTAAAGGGTGGTTTCCTGGGCCACAAGAATGAGTTCTTTCACCCCTCCGGCTGCAAGTTCCCCGGCTTCTTTTATCAAATCCTCCATGGGAATGCTGCGGTAGTTTCCCCTTACCTTTGGAATAATGCAGTAGGTGCAATGCTTATCGCACCCCTCCGCAATTTTCAGATAAGCGTAATGTCCTCCTGTAGTCACTACACGCTTCATGCCTCCTGCAGGTGCTTTGCTCAGAGACTCTATATGATTCTCCCCTCTGCCGGCAAGCACGTTTTCTATGGTTTCCACAATCGTCTCTATGGCAGTGGTGCCGATGATGGCGTCCACCTCAGGAATTTCCTGCCTGACTTCCTCCTGATAACGCTGGGCAAGACACCCGGTCACGATAAGGGCTTTAACCCTGCCGCTGTTTTTTAAATCGGCCATTTCCAGAATCGTATTGATGCTTTCCTCCTTGGCATCGCCGATAAAACAGCAAGTGTTTACCACAATCACGTCCGCCTGGGTTTCATCATTTGTGAGGGAATATCCTTTTTGTACCAGCATGCCCAGCATTACTTCGGAATCCACCAAATTTTTATCGCATCCCAGCGAAACGAACAGTACGTTCATATCTTTATCCTCCATGCCGCCATGCTCCGCGGGTCGGCTTATTGAATAAAAACGCTGACACGGCGCTACTTGCGTGACAGCGTTATTCTTTCGGTCAGCAGCCCGTCATTTTGCGGGCGCGGTCAGTGGTTTAGTTTTCTTCCTCTGATAAAATTTTAATTTTTCCCTGATTCAATTCCTCAACTGCAATGGATAAGGGCTTTTCATCCTTTCCACTGTGAATCAGCGGTTCTTCCCCGGCTATAATCTGCCTTGCCCTTCTTGAGGTGGCCATCACAATGGAATACCTGCTGTTTACCACCGGTGCCTCCCCCGGCAGGGCGTCGCTGTTTACTACCTTCATTAAATCAGAATAAGATGGATGTAACATATTTTCTCCTTTCATTTGCGCCTGAGATAAGCTTTTTGTACCGCTTACCCCAAGGCCGCCAGTTCTTTTCTCATTTTTTCTATAAACTCCTCATTTCTAAAGGGGGCGTAATGCGCCGCCTGTATCAGAGAATGCATCTCTTTCACACACTCCTCCAGTTCGTCATTTATCACAATATAATCATACTGCTCTATGCCCTCGGCCTCCTCACAGGCTCTCTTAAGGCGTTTTTCAATGACTTCCTTACTTTCCGTGCCCCGTCCTTCCAGACGCTTTTTCAGCTCGGCCACACTGGGCGGCATGACAAACAGAAGAAGCGCTGTGGGGAACTTTTCTTTTACCTTGAGAGCTCCCTGAATCTCTATTTCCAGAATAACATCCTTTCCCCTCTCAAGCTGTCTTTCCACATATTCTCTCGGCGTCCCGTAGTAATGTTCGCAATAATTGGCGTATTCAATCAGGCCGTCACTTTTTATTTTATCCTCAAATTCCTCCCGGTCCACGAAGAAATATTCCCTTCCTTCTTCCTCTCCCGGCCGGGGTTTTCTGGTGGTCATAGATATGGACAGCGCGTAATTTTCATATGAGCGCACCAACTGCTTCATGAGCGTGCCCTTTCCTGCGCCCGAAAAACCTGAAACTACGATTAAAATTCCTTTATGCTTCATTTTCATCTCTGCTTTCCGCCTGTGCCCTCTGTGCAATGGTCTCCGGAAGAAGTGCTGAGAGCACCAGCTGGCTGTTTTCCATTACAAGCACTGCTTTTGTTTTTCTGCCCTGGGTGGCATCTATGGCGGTTCCCGCTTCCCGGGCTTTCTGCACCAGACGCTTCACCGGCGCCGAATCAGGGCTTACGATTGCAATTATCTTACCGGAATTTACAATGTTGCCAAACCCGATGTGAATCAGCTTATTCACTTCTCTCCTCCACCCTGTTACAGTTTATTCAATATTCTGTATCTGCTCTCTTACTTTTTCGATTTCCGTTTTCAGCTCTATGGCCCGGTTTGATATTTCCAAATCGCTGGATTTTGACAGGATTGTGTTTGCCTCCCGGTTCATTTCCTGGGCAATAAAATCCAGCTTTCTGCCGATACCGCCGCCTGCAATCAGAGTGTCCTTCGTGGTCTGTATGTGGCTTCGCAGTCTGACCAGCTCCTCGTCCACGCAGACTCTGTCGGCAAAAATGGTGACCTCCATCAGCAGCCTGTTTTCATCCACCTGAGCGTCTCCCAAAAGCTCTTTTACTTTATCTTCCAGTTTATTTCTGTACTCTGCGATAATCTGCGGTGAGCGCTCCGTGATAAAGTCCACATGCTTTAACATTCCGTCAAGCTTCTCCAAAAGATCCGCCCGCAGATGCTCTCCCTCTTTAATCCGGGTCTCCACAAATCCTTCCGCCGCGCCCTTTACGGCTTTATCAAGAAGCTGCCAGAGCTTTTCCTCATCAATCCCCTGTTCTTCCATGGTAAAAACCTCCGGGTACTTGGAAAGACCGGAAATCTTCACATCATTTTCCAGGGAGAAATCCTCCGCCATCTGATTTAAATAACTCATGTACTCTGCGGCCAGTTCTTTATTGTACTTAACGCACAGATTGGTTTCCGTATAATCCTCATAGGCGATGAACAGGTCCACTTTTCCCCTCTGGATATAATGCTTTAACTCATTTCTGATGGATGTCTCAAAAAAATTAAGCTTCTTCGGCATCTTAATGTTGATATCCAGATACCGGTGGTTCACTGATTTCATTTCTACCGTGATTTTCCGTTCGGCCTCCTGCACCTCGCATCTGCCGAAACCCGTCATGCTCTTAATCATACGAATCCCTCATGCTTCCAACAGCCTGCAGCTCTAATATACACATAAGTATATACTGCGTGGACGCAGGCTTACCTGCAATCCGCCCCGGCTATTATTTATCTTTTTTACATTATAGGCGAACCGTCTGCAATCGTCAAGATTATCCGATATTTTTCAAGGTAACAGTTGTAACAGTTCAGCCCAGGACTTTGCACTTGCTGCAAAGTCCGTAAGAAAGCATGGCGGCCTCAAAAATCCGGCCCCTTTGACGAAGGCAAACTTTAAATGGGCCGGATTTCGTAACTATGAAGCCGAAGGCTGAATAGTTACGAACTGTTCAGCCATGCCATTCATAAGTTGTCGGTTTGAACATTTTTGACCACCCGCTTAGAGTATTTCCGACAACTTATTTCATGTCGGGCGTCCGCCCTATAAAATTCGATATACAAAATGCCTTATGTGAGCAAGCTCCCAACGTCATTTTGTATATCAAATTTTGCATGACTGAACTGTTACTTTCAAGTTGTGGTATGCAAAAAGTTGCTATATAATAAGGAAGAAAAACACATCAGTAAATTTGTACCGGCTCATTAAGCTGCATTTGCTATATCATTTGTTATATCCACAGCAGTTTATGAGCGCAGGCAGGAACAGGGGATTAACATGGCTTTTGATGGAATTACCATAGCTTCAATTGTAAAAGAATTAAAAGATACTTTGACCGGCGGTCGGATTTATAAGATTGCCCAGCCTGAAAATGATGAGCTTTTGCTTACCGTAAAAACCGCAGATGGGGGGCAGCGCCGGCTGCTTCTATCGGCAAGCGCTTCTCTCCCGCTGGTTTATCTTACGGAGGGAAACAAACCCAGTCCCATGACGGCGCCGGGGTTTTGTATGCTGCTGCGCAAGCATCTTCAAAATGGCAGGATTACGGATATCACCCAGCCGGGGCTCGAACGGATTATACATCTCCACATTGAGCACTTAAATGAAATGGGCGACCTGTGCCGCAAGCGGCTTGTGGTGGAAATTATGGGCAAACACAGCAATATTATCTTTGTAAACGATGATGACCTGATCATTGACAGTATCAAGCATATCTCCGGTATGGTCAGCTCCGTCCGGGAGGTTCTGCCGGGGCGGCCTTACTTTGTTCCCAACACCCAGGACAAGGAAAATCCTCTCTCAGCGGATTTTGACAGTTTCCGAGCGGCCCTTACGGCCGGAAATATGCCCACATATAAGGCCCTCTACGGCCATTACACCGGGATTTCACCTGTGATGGCCCAGGAAATCTGCCACAGGGCCGGGGTAGATGGAGATTGCTCAACCGCTCTTTTCACCTCCCTGCCTGCGGGAGAAAAAGGGTTGGAGGCGCTTTATCAGGCGTTTTCCGGTATCATGGAGCAGATTCGGGAAGGAGACTTTCAGCCGGTGATTGCCTATGAAAACGGCACGCCCGTTGAATTTGCGCCTCTGCCGCTCAGTATATACAGTCTGTTATCCGAAGGGGAGCGTGACGTAAAAGGCGGATTCCACACGAAAGCCTTTGACTCCATCAGCCGGGTGTTAGAGCAGTATTATGCGGAAAGGAGCACCGTCACCCGGATCCGTCAAAAGTCCGCTGACCTGCGCAGAATCGTCCAGACCGCCTTAGAGCGTAATGTAAAAAAATACGACCTGCAGCTGCGGCAAATGAAGGACACGGAGAAAAAAGACAAGTACCGGATTTACGGGGAACTTTTAAACACCTACGGATATGAAGTGGAAACCGGCGCCAAATCCATGGAGGCTCTCAATTATTATACAGGTGAAATGATAACAATTCCCCTTGACCCGCTCCTGTCTCCTTCGGAAAATGCCAAAAAGTATTTTGACAAATACGGAAAGCTTAAGCGAACCTATGAGGCCTTATCCACCCTTACCGCCCAGGTAAAAGAAGAAATCGACCACTTGGAATCTGTTCAGGCCGCTCTTGATATTGCCCTGCGGGAAGAAGACCTTGCACAGATTAAGGAGGAGCTCATTGAAAGCGGCTATGTTCGCCGAAAGGGAGGCAACAAAAAGGTTAAGTTTACCAGTAAGCCCTTTCACTATATCAACAGGGACGGTTTTCATATTTATGTGGGCAAAAATAATTACCAAAATGACGAACTCACCTTCAAATTTGCCACCGGAGGCGACTGGTGGTTCCATACAAAAGGAATCCCCGGTTCCCATGTGGTTGTAAAGACCGAGGGGGCCCAGCTTCCGGACAGCACCTTTGAGGATGCCGCCCGGCTTGCCGCATATTACTCCAAAGCCCGGGGACAGGACAAGGTGGAAATAGACTATCTTGAAAAGAAAAATGTGAAAAAGCCTAATGGAAGCAAGCCCGGATTCGTGGTTTACTATACCAATTATTCCATGATGATCGACTCCGATATATCAGGCCTTACCCTGCTGGAATCCTGATTTCAAAAGGATGGCAAAAGGTTGAAAGAATTGCATTCTTTCAACAAGCGGAAAACAGCTTCAGCTGAAATTTGTGCCCTGCACAGATTCGCACGCTGAGAAAGGAGCATGGCTATAAAAATGACAGGAATCACTACAAGCTTCAAGCGGCGTTTTTTTCAGATAATCAGTTTATTCCTGTTATGCATATGCCTGTGCTTTATCGGGATTCTGACTGAAAGGCAAAAGACCCTGAAGGCCAATCCGTCCCTCTATCCCACTATGGACCAAGACGGTATTTTTCATATTTATAATACAAAAGATTTTGACGCCTTTTTACAGTATGTTCAGGATGTGGATAAAGATCTTGACGCAGTGCTGGATGCGGATGTTGCGATTGGAAACCGCCATCGCTGGGTTCAATACTATGCCGGACATTTTGACGGTCAGGGACATACCGTCTCCGGCCTTAGTCATGAGCTTTTTCTCCTCCTGGAAAAGACAGGGCTTGTAGAAAATCTGACGGTCGATGTGGACATAGAGCCCTATGAAGGGGCCGATACCGGCGGACTGATTTACTATAACTGTGGAACTGTCCGGAATTGTGAAGTCCATGGACAGGTTACAGGCTGTAATTATGTAGGCGGTATCGCGGCCATCAGTGTAGGTCTGATTCAGGATTGCAGGAATTATGCCTTCGTCACTTCCTTAGAGGATGGACAGACCATGGAGTATACCCACTGGACGGATGGCTATGGCGCCGGGGGAATTGCCGGATTATGCGCCACCTCCCGCAGTGAACGGAAAATTCCGGATATTTGTGCCATTACAGATTGCCATAATTACGGCGATATCACCGGTCAAAGCTATGCCGGAGGAATTGTGGCCCGTTTGGATGACCGAACCGAAGACCAGGCTCCCGCAAGCTCCGTTCAGGAACTGGTGGAAAACTTTGATTTTGTAACGCCCTCCGAGCAGACCTCTCCAAGTAATACTGACCGTCATACCGCAAACAATACCGCAAATAATGCTATGGACGGCAGGATACTCCAAAAGCATTATTCTCTCGCAGGCTGCCGCAATTACGGAACCGTCACCGTAAAGAACAGGCAGGACCCAAGAACCCTGTGGCCCACCCAGGCCGCAGGCATCTGCGCTGATTTAAGCTGGGGCAATCTCTATGAATGCGCCAATTTGGGAAAAGTCTGCTTTGATGAAAATGCGCCCAAATACAGCGAGAGCGGTTATGTCTACACCAACTGTCCTATGGCAATCGCCTACAATATGGGCTTTGCTCCCACTGAGGAACACCACATTGTAAACTGTGTGAATTTAAAGGGCACCATTGCCGAGACCATGCGCCATGAAAACATTATGGAGCTCTCAAAGGAGGAGCTGCTTGCATGGGAAAATGGGAATTATCAGGAGGAGTATATCAGCAACAGTTGGGAATTTGATTTGCAAACCGCCGTTGATATCTGCGGTCTGCAGCCCCTTGCTATCAGGGAAAATCCCCTTCTTCCGAAAGCCGTTTCCACGGAAAAGAATAATTATTATCTGTGCGATGCGTTTTCCGTTTATTTACCTGAATATTTGCAGATAGAGGAGGTTTTCCTTTCCGAAAAGGATTCCGCCGATATTTATGCATTACATATCACTGCGAAGCAATCTTCCGGAACCACGGCCAAAAGCGGTTCTTCTACCTTTATGTCAGACGATGTTTCTTCGTCTTATATACTTAATGGAAGGCTGACATTGCAAAATTCCGCGGAAGAATTTGCAGACATGGAATGCTGGATTGTGCGTAAGGATGCGGATGTACCTGCCGCCCTTAAGGAGGCGAAGGAGTCCAATACCCGGGACGAGTGGCGTGTCCGGTATTTTCTTGACGAGCTTTTCGGCACCGTATCGCCCTATTATTATATGGATATCTGTTCCTTAAACCTGCCCTTTCATGATTCTTTTCGGGCACAATATTTAGAGGGCAGACGGATTTTTATGGAAGGCTCCATTCCTGATACCAGTCTGTCCGGTTATTTGCAGGAAGGTGACCATGTGCTGGGCAATATGATAGCCATGCCCCTTGAAGGCCGCCCGGAGACAGGCATACGCGCCCGGTGGATGATGGTTTTTACCACCAAAGGAACCAATGTCCGTCCCTCCCGCGCCTTCATCAATCTGGTGGAATCCGGTTTTTATCCCTTTGACGGCACGGAAGAAACCCACATTGTCAGTGCCGGTGAGAGCCTGTGGCAGCTGGCGGATACCTATACCCTGCGCCCAAAAAACTGGGAAATGCTTGCCCACATAAACGGTATGGACGAGCCTGGCTATCTTCTTCCCGGCACGATTCTGATTGTGCCCTCCCGGGAGGAATGGGAAAAGGATGCGTTTGTGCTCTCCTCTCCAATGATAAAGCAGTACGGATAACTGCACACAGGGTGCCCTGAAATGAGGGGCCGGTAAAAAAAGTTCCCATGGCGATTCAGGAATTTAAAAAATCCGAATCTCCATGGGATTTTCTTTGCATCTTAAAGCGTTGCGCTTGTAAACAGGCTCTTTACATGGTCAACTTCTTCCTGTGTGGCTTTTGCCGCAGGCACATAGTAAGATTTTTCCCTTGCAATCTTGTACAGTTCCTCCTGAGACTGCTCGCAGGTATTTCTGAACTGCTTCAAGGTCTGTTTTAACTCTTTATTTTCTGTCTGGGCAATCATTTCCCCGAAACGTACAAGCTCTCCGTTGATCCCTGTAAGGGTATCCGCTACCATTGTTTTTTCATTCATTTCCATCGTTTACCTCATTTCTGCGCTGCTTTTGCACCTAAATGAGTTTGTGGCAAGCAGCGCGCAGACACAAACTCCTGTATGAAAATCTCTGATTTTCATATTTTCCTTTCCTACTGCAAGAATTTCATCAGTGCATTTTTGTTTTCCATTGCTGACTTAGCCCCTTTTTCAAAGAACTGCTTTACCTGTGTATCGGATGCGCAGGATGCATATTCTTTCATTTTGCAGTGGGTTACATCATAACCGCCAATTAAATGACGAAGGTTCTGTAAATCAAGTTCTGATAAATTGGACATAATTATACCTCCTGAAAATATTGTCTCATGTGACGTTTTTATTATTTCCAGGAGGTTCTATTCTATACAGTCTTTTGTTATTATTCAGTCGTCCAGCCAGTAATCCTCGTCCGTTTCCTCATAATCCCGGTACGTTTCGCTGATAATTTTTGAATTTCTTTTCGGAGTATAATCGTCCTTCTTTACTCCTGATTCCCTCAAAGAATCTCCGGACTTATTCTTCCGCACCTTTCCTCCGGTTTCTTTCTTTTCCGCTGCCGTCTTCCCGGAATTCTTCTTCTTTCCGGAATCCTTCTTTTTCCCGGAATCTTTTTTCTTTTTTGTGTTCGCGTTATTTTTCATAATACCGGTTTTTTTGGCGATTGCAATCAGCATATGTCCTTTGGGCATTCCCCGCAGTTCTTCCTCTGACACAGCTCCCAGACGTATCACCAATACAAAATAGAGAGCCGCCCCGGCCATAATCGCCACCGCCAGAGAGATAATATTAATTTTGCACAGGTAATAAAGTCCCTGATAGGCCCCGTATGCCACAGCCCCCATAATGACAGAGGACAGAACCGGCCCTAAGAATGTTTTGATCACTTCCTGGCTGTAGCGAAGATGACGGTGCACTGATATCTGATTCAAAACGCATAAAATAAGAGCATACAGTACCGTTGCAAACACATAATAATACAGACTATACTTTTCATCCATAAAGAGCATCATGGCTATCATAACCCCTGCATGGATAATAACTGCCGCAAGGGCATTAAAAATCGGCGTCTTCATCCGCCCAATGGACTGTAAAATGGCCTGGGTCAGGGTAGATAAAGAATAAAAAATAATGCTCACTGCCATACAGGAAAGCAAAATGGAGGAAATCTCAAGCGTGTCGGGCTGATGGAAAATCACCATCATCACCGGCTTCGAGAGCACTCCAAGCCCTACGGCGCAGGGAATGGAAATCAACATGGTCACCTTCACGGACTTCGCCACCTTGCCCCGCACGCCTTTCAAATCTCCCTTCACAAAATCGCTGGAAATTCCCGGTATCAGCGCAGTTGCCATGGCGGAGGCCAGGGCAATAGGTATGTTGGAAATCTTTGTCCCTTTTGCCACCGTACTCAAATCCGTAGCCACAAGGGTCTCCTCCAGATGTCTTACATTCATCATAATCCGCTGATAAATGTTGTTATCCAGAAAGGTATTTATATTGTAAATGCCTGTGCTTATGATAAAGGGCGTAACCACCAGCAGAATCATTTTAAAGATGTCTTTGTAAGACTCATCCTCCTGATGTTTATCCCGTTCTATTCTTTTTTTGATTGTTTTCCGGTTTAAGGCATACACGCCCAGCATAAATAAAAGGCCTGCCAGCACCCCTGCTCCCGTGCCTATGGTTCCGCCCGCCGCCCCGTAGGAAGCTCTTGTTGTGGCATCCTGATCCGCCACCAGCTGAACCATCACATATGCCATGCCGATGCTGACCCCGGCGTTGACTAACTGCTCAAGGATTTGGGAGACGGAGGTCTGCACCATGGTTTTATGGGCCTGAAAATATCCCCGCAGAACTCCAAGTATGCCGCTGAAAAAAATAGTCGGAGCTAAAATTTTAAGCGGCAGGACAGCGCTCTCCATCTCTACCAAAAGTCCGGCTCCGAAAAACACAAATAAGCTGGCAATACTTCCTACTACCAGCACATAAATAAAAGCGCATTGAAAAATCCTGTGCGCGTTCCGATATTCTTTTGTGGCAAGCCTCTGGGCAATTACCTTGGACACAGCGGACGGAATGCTGTAGGAGGAAATCAGCAGGATAATGCTGTAGGCGTAATAAGCGCTGTTATAATATCCGTTTCCCTCATCCCCAATAATCGCTACAAGGGGCGTATTATAGAGAAGTCCAATAATACGGACGATGATCCCGGCCGAAGCCAGAATCCCCGCCTGCATTATAAAACTGTCTTTCTTTTTGTTGTTTGGCATTGCCGCTATACTCCAAAAATCTTATCCAATCAGCCAGTCATACATCTCCTGATATTTTGCCGCTGAAACATTCCATGAAAAGTCAGCCGCCATGCCGCGATCTACAATCTTATTCCACTCACGCTTTTTGTCGTAATAAATGCGTTCCGCGTACCGGATGGTGTTCAGCATTTCGTGGGCATTATAATTTGTAAAGGAAAATCCTGTTCCTGTACCCTCATATTCATTGTAAGGATCAACCGTATCTTTCAGTCCGCCCGTCTCCCTGACGATGGGAACTGTGCCATAACGCAGGCTCATAAGCTGGCTCAGGCCGCAGGGCTCAAACAGGGAAGGCATCAGGAATGCATCGCTGGCCGCATAAATCTTATGGGATAATGCATCTGAATAATATATATTCGCAGATATCTTATCATTATACTTCCAATCAAAATGCCGGAACATATTTTCATAGCGTTCCTCACCGGTACCTAAAATAACAAGCTGAACCTGATCCTGACAGAGCTCATCCATCACATAGGCAATCAGATCAAAGCCCTTCTGGTCCGTAAGCCTTGACACGATACCGATCATCATCATCTTATCATCCTGGGCAAGCCCTAACTCCGCCTGAAGGGCACGTTTATTTTTCACCTTCTCTTTGCGGAAGTTCATAGCGTTATATTTATGCTCAATATGAATGTCTGTCTCAGGGTTAAAGTCATCATAATCAATACCGTTTACAATACCCCGCAGCGAGTTGCTCCTTGCACGCATAAGACCATCTAACTGCTCGCCGTAAAACTCTGTTTTGATTTCCTCCGCATAAGTATCGCTTACGGTAGTGATCGCATCCGCATAGACAAGTCCACCCTTTAACAGGTTGGCGTCTTTGAAAAGCTCCAGCTTATCCGGTGTAAAGTAATAAGAAGGTAAGCCTGTGATATCCTGCACTTCCTTTATACTCCATTTACCTTGGAATTTCAGGTTATGGATTGTCATAACGGACTTAATTCCACGGTAAAAATCACTTCCCTGAAAACGTTCTTTCAGATATACGGGAATAAGACCGGTCTGCCAGTCATGACAGTGGATTAAATCCGGTCTGAAATCAATGACAGGCAGGATGGACAATGCCGCTTTAGAGAAAAATGCATATTTTTCAATTTCAAACAGCGCATTATCACTATAAGGTTTGAAACCGTTAAAGAACATTTCATTGTCGATAAAGTAGTATTTGACCCCGTCCACTTCAGCATACAGAATACCAACATATTCGTTCTTCCAATGAAAATCCATATAAAAATGCGTTACATAACTAAGCTTATCCTTCATTTCCTGTGACATGCAGGTATATTTGGGAAGAATCACCCTCACATCAAAATACTGCTTATCAATACATTTCGGAAGTGAACCCACTACATCAGCAAGCCCCCCGGTTTTAATAAATGGAACACCTTCTGATGCGACAAATAAAATGTTTTTCATCGCTAACCCTCCAATAACTATTATTTCATACTATTATACAACATCCATCCGCCTAATTAAAGCAAAATTTTCCTTTCCTCCACAAACCGCAAAAGTTCTTAGTCCGCGTTTTTGCGGACTTAGAACTTTTTACCCTTTCGACAGCCTGCAAATTTGCGCGTAAGCACAGACTCCGGTGAAGAATGCCCGCCCTCTCAGGGAATTTTTGCGGACTTAGAACTTTCTATGTTTTTGACAGCCTGCAAATTTGCGCGTGAGCACAAATTTGTATGATGGAAAAATCTCCGATTTTTCCATCTATGCTCTGCTGGCCCCGTCCACGGACAAAATCTCGCCTGTCACATAGGACGCCATATCGCTTGCAAGATACAGGAATGCATTTGCAACCTCCTCCGGCTCTCCCGGTCTGCCCAAAGGTATCTGTGCGGAAATTCTTGCCACCATGTCCGCCGGAAGTGCCGCTACCATATCTGTCCTGGTTACGCCAGGCGCTACGGCATTCACGCGAATGTGGTCCTTCGCCAGCTCTCTTGCAAGGGAAATGGTCATACCGTTTACCGCAAACTTGCTGGTAGGATAACCAACGCCGGCAGGCTGCCCGGAAATACTTACCATAGAGCTGGTATTTAAAATGCAGCCGCCGCCCTGCTCCTTCATAATTTTAGCTGTGGGCAAAATTGTATAGAACAGCGCACGCACATTTAAGTCAATACATTTGTCAAACTCCTCCGCCGTATAATTATAAAGAGGCGTGCTCTGGGAAATTCCCGCGTTGTTTACCAGAATGTCAATCCTTCCGAACTTTTCTTTTACGGATAAAATGGCCTTCTCCACTTCCCCGGCGTCTGTCAGCTTAGGGCACATGCCGTCCACTTCCCACGCCGCATTTTCCGCATTTAATTTTTCCAGCGCCTTATCCACCGTTTCCTGTCTGGAGCCAAACAGCACTACCTTTGCACCGTTTGCAAGATACTTACGGACAATCTCAAAACCGATCCCTCTGGTTCCTCCTGTAACAACCGCTACTTTTCCCTCTAATAACATCATAACCTCCATTTCTGCCTTCTACCAAGACATACATAAATTTTCTGTGACAAAATATTTCACAGTGTGCCAAATTATTTTTGTTTCTATAATATTGAGTATACTACAAACACATATCATATGTAAAGTTGCATAAATGCCCTTGCTTTACCTAATCTTTCAGTCAACAACCCCGCTGCAAGCAACGGGGCATGTGACCCTCGCGGCAGTCGCCAAATGTCTGTGGCAGCTAGCTGGCTATAAACAGCCACTTGGCTCGTTACTCGCGGAAATCAATTCTCATAAGCATTGGACGCCAATATCGTTCTTAAAATCCGCACCACACACGCGTCCAAATCGTGCTCGTCCAGATTGAGATGTTTCTCTCCCCTGACAGCATCCACAATCTCCTGTATATCCGACATCCGCCCCGGCATCACCAAATCATTTCCCGCCCGGATGCATCCGGCTGCGGAGGAACCGTGCCCGCCGTTGGTGGTGGTCCAGTCTGTCATGATGATTCCCTGAAATCCCCATTCTTCTCTGGCCGCTGTTGTGCACAAATCAAAGCTATTGGCAGCATGAACGCCGTTTATTTTATTGTAGGATGTCATGATCGCCATAGGCTGGGCCATTTTTACCGCAAGCTCGAATCCTCTCAGATAAATTTCCCGAAGGGCTCTCTCCGACACAACACTGTCCACACCCCAGCGGTTGTCCTCCTGATTGTTGCATGCAAAATGTTTGATAGTGGTTCCAATGCCCGGCTTTTTCTGTACCCCTGCGGTAATTGCCGCTGCCATCAGGCCGCTTACCAGCGGGTCTTCGGAATAGTACTCAAAATTTCTTCCGCACAAGGGATTACGGTGAATATTCATGCCCGGGGCCAGCCAAAGAGTAATACCGAATTCCTCCATCTCGCCCCCTATCATCTCCCCGATTTCTTCCATCAGCTCCGTATCAAAGCTTTGTGCCAGAAGGGTCCCCACCGGAATCGCGCTGCAATACTGATAATGAGAAATCGCTCCTTCGTGAAGAAATTCTTTTTGAAAAATGCGGTTTTCCAGATTTTCTACCGGACTTAATGTGTAAATACTGCCGTCCGCCGGGTTCTCCTCATAATGCATGAGAAGCCGCAGTCCTGCAGGCCCGTCCGCCAGAATCATGCTTCCAATATTGTGGGAATCTTCCAGAATACGGGTGGTTTCCCCTGCGGCCCCTGGCACAGTCACAGATGCGTTTCCGATTACCTGAGCCTCTCCTTCTTTGACTCTGCCGCAGACCAGCGTTGCTTTTTCCATGAGCGTCAGTTTTTCTGCAAGCTCCTCGGCTCTGTCTTTTATGTCGGCTTTTGCGCTGTCTTTCTCCTCGGCTCTGTCTCTCTCCTCTGCTTTGTTTTTTACGTTATCTTTTACATTGCTTTCGCCCTCTGTTTTGTCCCTCAGGCTGTCTATGCTATCCTTTGCTTTAGCTTCTTCCTCCGCTCTTTTCCTGCTTTCATTCCATCTGGCCTGCATTTCCTTTACCGCCTCATCCATAGAAAGAGAAGGTAACGTTTTCTCCTCCCAGCGTTTTGCATGCTCCGCCTCCCATGCCGCCACCATTTCATCACCGGGCGCAAGCTCCGTCAGGGAATTTTGCAGGGGACATATATTCCTAACCTTCCTTAAAAGCGCCGTTTCTGTCAGCGTTAGGCGTCCTGCCATCTCCGTATCTTCCCCGTCAGCCCCCACAAAAACATAGTAGCTGCCTTTATCCATATAGTAGGAAGCTTTTCCGCCCCAATAGGATTCCAATGCGGACAAATCAAATTTGAGTACCGTCACTTCTTCCTCTCCCGGCTGTAAAAGACCTGTCTTTGTAAAGGCCGTCAGCCGTTTTTTCTCCTTCTTAAACTGTCCGGATGGGCAGGAGACATATACCTGCACAACCTCTTTTCCCGGCATAGCGCCTGTATTTTTTACCCTTACCTGCAAAACCACCTGGCTTCCTTGTAACGCAACCTGTTCGGTCTTCATGGTAAATTTCGTATAAGAGAGCCCATAGCCAAAGCAGTACCTTGGCTTAACTTTGAAGGAATCAAAATATCTGTAGCCCACGTAAATCCCTTCTTCATATTTTTCCTCAAATAAATTACCATTATTATGGCTGAAATTCTCACTGCCCGGATAGTCCTTATAGGTGTACGCCCAAGTATCCGTCAGTTTACCACTGGGCGTTACCTTTCCGCTTAAAATATCCGCCAGGGCATTGCCGCCCTCCATGCCTGCCTGGGAGAGATATACCAGCCCATCTATTTTCAGCTCGTCCATAAAAGAAAGATCCATGATTCCGCCCACATTCAGAATGACGATGGTCTTATCATACAGAGAAGTAATGTTTTTAAGCTCACCGTATTCTTCATCCGACAGATAATAATCCCCTTTTTTCTCATAACGGTCGGAGCCTTCCCCGGAAATTCTGCTGATTACATAAATCCCAATGTCCGCATCCGTCTTTGTCTCCAAAGTGATTGCTTTTCCGGAAGGCGCAGCCATTGGATTGGCTGCATGGGCGCCGTACAGGGCAAAAAAATCATCCCGGCCTCCTGCTATCTCATAAATAGATGCTATCCATGTTTCCCTTGCGGCCTCATATCGCCTGTCATAATCGTCAAGCCAGTCATCTGTGGTAATCACAAATCCTGCATTGCGAAGCCCTTCGTCGATATTCACATTGCTGCGATTATTCACACTGCCCGAACCGGTTCCTCCCTTTACCGTATATCTGGCTCCAAATCCATATAAAGCAACTTTTTCCCCGGACTTAAGAGGCAGCACGCCGTCATTTTCGAGAAGCACAATTCCCTCGGCTGCCGCTTTTCTGGTAATCCTGCGGTTTTCCAGTTCCCGCACACTTTCTTTTGTGGACAATGTCCCCGGATAGTCTCTTTTGCGAAGTTTCATCTTTTTTCCTCCATTTTGACGCGCTTTTATTTTTTCAACCTTACACCTACGTTATCAGATAGTTTGGAAAGTTATTTTCAAACTTCTTTCCGCCCTTTCATTGATTTGTCTTAATTTTATATTAACAAAGTCTCTTTTTTACGTCTATAATCAAAAAATGATTTTTGCAGCAAATGATGTAATATTGAAAAAAAACAGGGCGGAAACCGGCTATTGTCAGCCCGATTTCCGCCCTCAAACCATAACATCTTATGATTTTGAAGCGCCTAGTACTCTGTCCTTGAAGTTCCTGTGCAAATTTTCGAGGATATTTTTTCGAGTGTGCAAGTTCAGAAACGGAGGCGTAGCGGGCTACGCTGAGTATTCCGGACTTGTGCAATCGGAGAAATAGACCGAAATATTTGCACAAGGGTTTTCAGGACAGAGTACTAGCTTTTACTTCAGCTGTGTAGTTCATCCTACCGATATTGAAGCCTGATTTTATCCGCAATCAAAGCAATAAATTCCGAATTAGTAGGCTTTCCTTTCCCCGTATTAATGGTATACCCGAACATAGCGTCTAAAGTTTCCATCCGTCCCCGGTTCCAGGCCACCTCTATGGCATGTCTGATTGCCCGCTCCACACGGCTTGCGGTGGTCTGGTTTTTTCTGGCAATGGTGGGATAAAGCACTTTAGTTATTGAGCCAAGCATATCCGGGTTTTCCACAGACATCATAATCGCCTCTCTCAGATACTGATATCCTTTGATATGGGCGGGAACGCCAATCTCGTGAATCATATCCGTAACATCCTTTTCCAAATTATGAGCGGACTTCTTGTCCGGCTCAGGTGCACTCTCCCGCTCAAACTCAGGCCTGCTGCCGGAGGGCACTGTTATCATAATCTGAAATTCCCTGTCCATATGTATCAGCTCGCCTAAAATCTGATATACTTTTTCTGTATCTTCAATTGTTGACAAATTCAACTGTTCCATCATATTCCCTCCATTTTTCACAAATATTGCTATGAATTTATTATAAGGAACATGATACGCCAATTCAACTGTCATTCATCGCGCAATTCGCCTGTAACCATTCAGCCCGCCGGCATTTGTCCGGCAAATCCATGCTTTAATCATTAGGCCGTTTATAAAATCTTCCCGTAATCTGCTCTGTCTTCATGGTGTTGATAAAAGCATGCCCATCAACCTCCCGTATCTTGGACACAACTTTACGGATTTCATCACTGCCCACTACAGAATACAGCATATTGCATTCCTGTTTCCTGTAGCATCCAACTCCCTTAAACAAAGTTGCATCATGGTTTGTGATATTTTTGATTTCCTCGTAAACTTCATCCGGTTTTTCGGTGATGATAAACAGGGTTTCTTTTTGATAGTGCCTGTAAATTTGATGCAGCACCTGGGTGGAGGTAAACTGGAAAATGATGGAGTAAAGAGCCTCTGTCCAGCCAAACAAAGCTCCTGCGATCAAAAGAACGATCACATTTCCCACAAAAATGTAATTCCATGTATCTATCCCATATTTTTCCGAAAAGAAAATGGCAATAAAGTCCGTTCCTCCGCTGGTAGCATGGGCAAACAGGCAAAGACTAATCGCAAAGGCATTGATGATTCCTCCAAACACGCATACCAACAGGATATCCTGGGTCACAGCCCTGCCCGGAAGAATATCCGTCAGGATACCGGATAATACGATCATCAGGCAGGAATACCCGGTAAACTTCTTTCCTATAAATTTGAAGCTGATAAAAACAGGCACTGCATTGAGCAGCAGATTCACCGCCGTATAAGGAATCTTCACATTCCAGAATACATCGCCAATCTGCTGTATAAGCAGCGTTATCCCGTTAAAACCGCCAGGAATCAAATTTCCCGCATGGATAAAACTGTTGATATTAAGCGCCATAATAAAGGAAGCCGCCACCACAAGCAAAAGCCTTTTTCCTTCATCCCGAATGTCAAATTCTTCTTTTTTTCCTTCTTTGACCTGTTTTTTCATCATAATCTTCTATTCTGCCTCCCCCATTCCTCCGATATAACCATCCAAAAAGTCAATCCTTCTGTCAACATACTCATAAATATAACCGTCCTGCCAATACTCACCCTTCGGCGGCCACTTCTGCCGGTTTCTCACATATGCTCCGGAGCCATACAGATAGGAAAACTCCGCATCCAGTTTTTCATATAAGGCTTCCTTCGTAATAATATTCTGCCGAAGCTCCTGCCATCTGTCAGCCAACAGGTTGCCGATTTCCTTCGGATTGCTCTGATATAGTCTGTGCATATCCGGCGTCCATCCGTCTTCACCATCAAAATTCTTTTCCTGGAATCTGTTAAAATTGCAGTTATAATCATCAATCCACGAATTTCCCCAAGTCATATTAAGATCCCATGGAATTTTAATAAACTTGTAGCTTCCGTCGCTTTGATAGTCCGCCTGAAAATAAATATTTTTCATAACATTATCCATACCACAGGTGAGCAGGTTAAACAAATTATAATCTATCGCATTTTCCATGTTTAAAATTGCACTTCCGGATTCATAATCCTTAAATTCGTCAAAACAGTACATGGAAACCCACTCCCTTAAAGGCTCCCAGTCCTCCATCTCAAAATCTTTGGGATATTTCCACACAAAAGTAGGATGCATTTCCTCTGTAAGTTCACTGTAAAAGTCATCCTGGCTAGGCGCCATGTCCTTACATTTATACAGAATGTCCCTTTCATTTAAGTTTAATGATTTTCTGTCGATTCTTTCCGAAAGGCCATACACACCCAGATAGGTATCATCCAGAAACAGCTCCACATACTCCATGTTGATTCCCTCATCATAGGCAACATTGTTGCTGGCGGCAATTTCATGCCAGACTTCATAGGAAAACTTATTATGGATCAGTCCCTCGTCATCATACAGCCCATGGAGCATCCAGTCGTCATCCTGACGCATTCCGAGAAGGGACAGTTTCTTATCCGTCAATGACAGTCGATAACTGGATTTCTCATAACCCAAACTGGCTCCGCCTCTTAAATGCCAGGAGCATTCCGCGGTTTGATACCGGGCGTTATTGTGATAGGGATCATACACCCATATTTCCCCATTGCTGATTTCTTCCTCCGTCACTTCTTTCGTAGTCATAGACGCTACCGGCATTCCCGTAAAATATACGTTATACATCCAGCACCGGGTATCCCTTATCCAAAACAAATGCAGCATCTTACTTTCTCTGAGAGTTTCCGCTTTATTGGCCAAAGCATCATCCTCCAGAAAATACAGCTCCCCATCTGGTACCTGCAGCCTGCCTGCAAACCCATCTTCCGCCAAATTCTGGGGCACCAGCAGTAGGTTCTGTTCACTGTCATAAGCGACCTTTCCTCCATTTATGGTAATCTCAGGCTCCATAAATGCATCTTCCTTTCCCTCGCACAAAAGATCGATTTCTTCCATGGAAAGCACTTCCGCATTCATGACGCCTTTTTGGAATCTGTCTGCTATTCTGTCATAATTCAAATAAATACACAAAAAAGCCAAGGAAAGTATGATTGTCAGCAATCCTCTTCTCATTTTTCCCATATTCGTTCAACCTTTTCCGTTCGGAATCCTTAATATATTCTTAAAAACATCAATATTTTACAAACTGCGATTCCTATTCTACACCATTTCTTTCATAAGCACCAGTACGGTAAACATATTTTTTTGATTTCATAAACTGTGGCCAATAACAGTAATTTTGTAACAGTGAAGCAAGGCTGAGCTGTTACGTAATTTTTCATCCGCCGTCACGGTTCCGAAAGAATAAATCTGTACATTTGCCTCAATTATGTATATAATTATTATTCAAAGAAACAAGGCACACCAAAAATGGAGAAAACATGAACAGAGCGAAACTCATAAAGACATTAACATTTATTTACTTAATTCCGTTTATTATAATAATAGGCTTTAACGTGATAAACAGCTTAACCAGAACAACCTATTTTGAAATGCACCAGTATATCGAATCCGCCAAATATAAATGGGACAATCCCCTGCTCGTGCTGGTTGCTGCCGGGGCGGCGGTATTGCTGTTATTTTTTTTCGTGCAAATAAAAAATATAAATGCTGATAAGCTTACCAAAATTGCACTTATCTGGGTTGGCGGTTTTTGTCTGGGAGCGGTACTGTTGTTCCGCTGTATTGCAAAGTGTGACAGTGACTTTTTAAGCCAGATTGCTATAGACTTTTTGAATGGCGACTATATGATTGGAGAAGGCGGATATCTGTATAATTATCCTTTCCAGCTGGGATTTGTCTTTATACTGGAGCTGGGATATAAAATTTTTGGCATTGAAAATTATATCGTTTTTGAGCTGCTTAACATTGTGTGTATTCTTGACATTGTCCGGATACTGGGGCGGCTCACCCTTGAAATATTTGAAGACGAACGTATCTATAAGCTGGAAATGCTGTTAAGCATGGGTATGCTTCCTTTATTTTTACTGGCAACATTTATTTACGGGGACGTTCCCGGATGGTGCATGGGAGCAAACGCCATTTACCATGTCATCCGATACTTGAAAACTGATAAAATAAAAGAACTGTTTGCCGCCTCTCTCTGGCTTGCAATCGGCATTGTCATGAAAACAAATCTCTATATTATCGTTATTGCAACTGTTATTGTAATCATTTTACATGTAATAAATACAAAGAACATAAAACTCCTGTTACCCCTGATAGGATTGCTCATAATTTCCCAAATGGGAACCCTGTTGGTCAACAGCATTTATGAGATGCGCAGCGGCCATCAGCTGCCGGAAGGAATACCTAAAATTGCCTGGGTTGCTATGGGACTGCAGGAGTCTGACGGAAACGGCGCGGCGGCCGGGTGGTATAATGGTTATAATATAGGCACTTATCAGGACTGCGGGTATGACAGAGAATTGACGGTTGACACTTGTATTACAGATATAAAGCAGTCTCTGGCGGAACTTGTTTCAAATCCCCGCCATGGGTTATCCTTTTTGTACCATAAGTTTACTTCCCAGTGGAATGACCCCACATTTCTATCCATGCTCACCAATGAATGGTACAGCAGAGATGTGGAGCCCCAATCGGAAGTTGCGCTTTTCTTTTTATATGGAAAAGGGAGAGAGTTACTGCTGGCCATTATGAATGTTTATCATTTTCTCATTTTTTCAGGCACCGCCATATGGGGATGCAGGTTCCTGAAAAAATGGAACCTGGAAATTTCGTATCTTGTCTTAAACATATTTGGCGGGATGATGTTTCATATGATATGGGAAGCAAAGTCCAGATATGTGCTGTTTTACTTTGTCTTGCTACTGCCCTTAGCAGCAGCCGGATGTTTCAGGCTGGTGTGCCGATTATTCAGGAAAACGGAGGATAATCTATGAAATATTTTGAAAAATGGGTAAAAAAAATAATAACTCCTGAAAATTTAGCACTTTTTCTCACATACTTTTACTTCCTAAGTCTATTGCCCGTTCTTTACATTGCAAGGTATGCTTTTCCCAGTGCTGATGATTATACAAACGGTGTCAGATGTTATCAGGCCTGGAATGCCACCCATTCCTTAGTCGCCGTATTAAAAGAAGCCTTTGACAGAGTCATTTGGGAGTATACTCAATGGAGGGGATGTTTTACATCAGCCTTTTTGTCCACTTTACCGCCAAATATCTGGGGAGAGCACTGGTATGGTCTCACCACACTTATTGTCATTGCGGCGCTGACCGTTTCCGTACCGTATTTTTTGTTCCGCCTTCTTGGCAAGTTTTTCAAGGCGGATAAATACAGCTGTCTTAGTATATCCATGCTGATTTTAATTATGCTGGTGCAATGTATGCGCCCACAGGAGAGGACAGAGCTACTTTATTGGTATAGCGGCGCAATCAATTATACATTTATCTTTTCATTGGAATTATTCTTTCTGGGAATGCTGATTACCATTGCATGGGGCGGAGAAAAGAGGAAAATCCTGCGCATTGTTCCGGCTTCCATCCTGGGTTTTCTGGTAGGCGGCGGCAATCAGATGTCCGCCTTAAATGCCCTGATCATCGTTGCAACCATAATATTTTTTATTACAATATCTAAAAAATGGAAAAACTATAAGGCATTAATTATACCTATGGGATTCTGCGTGCTTGGCGCTATTTTAAGTTTTGCCGCACCGGGAAACCATGTCAGGGCACAAGAGCCCGCCATGTCACCCTTTAAGGCTGTTTTCGTTTCTTTTTATTACTGTCTCGACTTAGGTTTAAGCCAATGGATTACCTGGCCGATTATTTTTATGATTCTCATAATGATTCCACTATTTTGGAATATTGCAAAAAAGGTGGATTTTAAATTTCCCTGTCCCATATTGGCGCTCACTTATGGATATTGTGTTACATCAGCTATGTTTACCCCCTCGCTTTACGCATTGGGAAACATTGGGGCGGGAAGGATTCAGGGACTGACTTATTGCGTTTTCATATTAATGCTGACATTAAGTATCGGCTATACAACCGGCTGGATACAGAAAAAATATGCAGCATATAATCCTGCGGCACATACGCTTTCAAATAAACTGTCCGCAGACTTCTGTTGGTGGATATTAAGCTGCATGTTTTTTTTGGGCTTCGCATCTATTATTACGGTTATTCCGGAGCCTCACTATTTTACGATGATTTCCGCTGTCACTGACATAAGGAATGGACAGGCCGCAGGTTATGCACGGGAATTAAATACTCGAATTACACTTTACCAAAATGGCTCCGGAGAAGACGTTATTATCAATGAGTTGGAACATCAACCGAAATTGCTATTTTTCAGCGATTTGAAACCTGACACAATGGATTGGGAAAATCTTGGCGTGGCAAGATATTATGAATTAAATTCCGTTACGCTTCAAAAAAGAGATATGCAATAAAATAAAGCTTACAAGGGACAAGCCTGTCCCCTGAAAGCTCCATAAATTCAGACGTTACCCGTTCAGGCCGCCATTTTACCTGAACGGGTAATTGTATTATAAATAATAAGAACAATAACACTGACCAGCATTGCAACAAGACAGGACGGCACCACCGCGCACAATTCATCCAAAACACCGATATGCCCATAGTTGCACAACATCCCTGCCGCAATACCTGCAAGCGCGGAAAAGCAGGTGTTCACTCGAAATTCCTCCAACCTGCCTGCATTTTTATAATCATAAAGCCCGCTGCCACGGTTATAAAAATAGTAATCCGCAATGATAACCGCCGCCACAGGAGGAATCAGGACACTCACCACATCCAGAAAAAAAGTGAAAGTCTTCACTATACCCAAGGCGCCCAGCAAAGTAGAGATACCGCCCACCAGCAAAGTCAACAGCCATGTGGGCAATTTCATGTTATCCTCCAGCGCATTGGCAAATCCAAGCACCGAGCAGTAAAGATTGTAATCGTTTGTGGTCCAGGTGGAAATAAAAACCAGAAAAGGCGCAAAAATTCCAAGACCGCAGTGAAGTACCAGCACCTCACAGGGGTCGGAAGTGCCATAAGCATAAAATAAAAAGCCGCCCAGCAGGAACAAAAGCGGATAAGCAACCATAAATCCTGAAACACAACCGCAGACGGCATCCTTCCTGCTCTTTGAAAAACGGGACAGATCGGGAACCAGACACGCTCCCGTAATGTAACTGCCCACCACAATGACAATGCCGTTCGATACTCTCATACCGTCCGAAGCATTTGCAGAAGCTGCCTGCAGCACGGAAAAATCCACATTTTGCACCGTGCCTATTATCGTAAGCACCGCTATGAGAAATAGCAGCGGTACTCCCATGTTGGAAATCAGCGTAATTCCCCCAAGCCCTGCCACAGCGGTGATCATCATAAGCACACCGCCTATAATAGCCCAGACGGGAGTAAATCCCCCTGAGAAACCGAACATTTTAAGGGCCGATATGATACTGCCTGCAAAGTAATAGCATTGGTATCCGAACCAGCCGGACAGAGAAACGGCCAAAATCAGGCCGAAAATCTTGCCGCCCTTGACCCCCAGTGTAAACCGGGAATTAAAGGCAGAGGCAAGATGGGTTTTCGCTCCAATCATTCCAATCAGAGTCCCAATCACGGCAACAATAAGAGAACCCCAAAATACAGCCAGAATGAAAGAGGTAAACTTCATGGAGCCGGCCAGCATGCCTCCCACAGAAAACATTGCCAGACAATAAGCCACTCCTGACCAAACCATGCCCTGAGACATCCAGCCCAGGCGCTTTGCCTCAGGCACCGGCTCCGTTGCATAATTTTCAAAAATACTTTCCTCAGCTGAGTATTCTTTTGAGATATTTTTCATTAAAATCTCCATTCTTGCCGACAGCCCGCAAATTTGGGTGCAAGCACAAATCTTGATGAAGAATGCCTATTTTGCACGGCTCTCCATTACCTGCTGTATGGTTTCCTTTAATTTGTCAATCTGAATGGGCTTGGCAACGTGAGCGTCCATTCCTGCCTCAAGGGCATCCCGCACATCATCCACAAATGCGTTGGCCGTCATGGCGATTATGGGTATGGTCTTTGCCGACGGATGGCGGCTTGTTCGAATCGTTCTTGTGGCCGTATAGCCATCCATCACCGGCATCTGTACATCCATGAGAATCATATCGTATTCTCCCGGCCTGGAAGCTTCAAATTTTTCCACTGCCTCCTTGCCATTGGTTGCAACTTCACTGTCGGCTCCTAAGGTACTGAGGATTTTTACCAGAATCATTCGATTGGCCACAATATCATCCACCACCATAATGTGCATACCCTGGATAAAGTTATGTATGCTCTCCTCCTGCTCCTTACCCGCTCCCGTAACTCTGCGGATGGCCTCCTTAAAACTGCTAAGGAAAAAGGGCTTCGGCATAAAGTGGTTCACGCCGATTTCCCTGGCCTCCTCCTCAATATCGCTCCAGTCATAGGCCGTAAGTAAAAGAATAGGAATCTTTTGGGAATACTTCTGTCTGATCAGCCGGGCAGTCTCAAGTCCGTTTAGGTCGGGCATCTTCCAGTCAAGCAAAATAAGGTCGTAAGGGTTCCCCGCCTCCCGGTTCGCACGCATTATTTCAATCAGCTTCTCACCACTGGTGGCATAATCCACCTCCACGCCTGTACTTGACATGGTCTTTACAATATTGCGGCAAACCTCCTCCTCGTCATCCGTTACAATCATTCTGGTTACACCATGTTCATTCCAAAACTCCGGTTCCCTGGACTGATCGTCTATGCGCAGCTCCAGCTCCACCACAAAGGTACTTCCCTTTCCCTGCTCACTTTCTACCCGGATGGTTCCGCCCATCAGATCCACCAGACTTTTGGTGATAGCCATTCCAAGACCGGTACCCTGTATCTGATTTGTTACTGCCGCATCATCCCTGGTAAAGGGGTCAAAAATCACCTTCAGGTAGTCCTCACTCATACCCATGCCGCTGTCCCTGACGGTAAAACGAATGCGGGTGTAATCAGGCAATACCTGGGGAAGCTCCTCCACCTGTAGCTGTATGTCTCCGTTTTCCGGCGTGTACTTCACGGCATTTGACATTAAATTAATCAGTATCTGGTTAAGACGCAGTTTATCCCCAAGCACATGCTCATAATTTAAGTGAGAGGCATTAATTTCAAAAGTCTGATTTTTCGCTTTGGTCTGAGGCCTGATGATATTGTTGATCTCATCAATCACTTCCGCCAGATTCATCTCGGAAATGTTCAGTGTGGTACTGCCGCTCTCTATTTTGTTCATATCCAGCACATCATTAATCAAGCCCAACAAATGCTGGCTGGCGGCGTCTATCCGCTTATTGTACTCCATCACCGCGTCAGGGTTGTTCACTTCATTGCGCATCAGGGCTAAAAAGCCGATAATCGCATTCATGGGCGTACGGATGTCATGGCTGACATTGCTAAGAAAAGCGCTCTTTGCTTCGCTGGCAATCCGAGCCATCTGCAGGGCCTCATTTAAGGAATCCTGGATTTTCTGTTCTTCGGTCCTGTCAGAAATATAGGACACACGCTTCCTCCGCCCCTGAATCTCAACACAATAACCATTTTCCACAAAAAATCTGTGTTCGCCTGTCTTGGGATTGACCCGCTCCACATTCCGGGTCTTCACATCACCGGGCACCATAGCATTCAACTCATCATAGTAAATTCTGGTACCTTCAGAATTCATGGCAAAATCGCTGTCCCACATATACTGTTTAAAGCCTTCTGCCTTTACCCCCATTACCCGCTCCACATTGGGACTGATATACTCAAATTCCTCCGTCTCATGGTCAAGCATCATATAGACGTCGTTGGTATTGTTGGCAAGATATGTAGCAAAGATGTCAAAAAGCTGCATCTGGTAGACAATCTCCCTGTCCTTTGCAATCAAATCTCTCTGGGTGCGCCAGATCAGCAGAATGAACAAAGCGCAAATGAACAAAACCAAAATAAGGAGCCCTAAGGACATCTGAAAATCCAGGAGTATCTGATTCGATTCCTCTGCAATGTCCTCCCCGGGAACTACGGAGATCAGATACCATCCTTCTACAACTTGGGAGGGGACATAAGTATAAGCCAGTTCTCCTCCGTCCCCCGATATGGTCATGCTCCCTGCTCTGTGATTTTTCAGTTCATCCTTCAGGAAATCAATATCCTTCGGGAGACCCTGCTCAGCAGTGAGCATATCAAAAATATTGTCGGAAGAAATTTCTCCCTTGTCAGCCGGCCACAATAAAATGTTTCCCTGCTGATTCACAATATAGGTAAATCCCTTGTCATTATAAAATGAGAGGGAAAATGTTTCATAAATTTTACTGCGATCATAGCTTTTTTGAATCAGGCCTTTGTCTCCGTCCCTGAAAGTAAAAGTCTCATAATAACCAAACCGGGAAGTGCCGGAGTAAAGTCCCGTATAGCTGTCACGGACGCCTCCTCCTTCCGTCAGGGAACGATAAAGATCCAGATTTTCCTCATCCAGTTGACGAACATCCTCAAAAGAGGTTCCGCATATCCAGCCTTCGTCCAGGCACATTACCAGATAAATTGCGTCAGGGTCATTTGATAATTTCAGCAATTGCTGAATCTCCTCAGGTCCCACCTCTGTACCCGCAAAAAAATCGGCAAAGCTCTGCACCTGTTCCCTGTCCTCCGCAATAAAACTGTCAAAAGCCTGCTGCTGCTGTACCGTCACGGTCATGAGATTTTGAATCCCGTTATCCTTAAGATTACGTCGCAGCTTCCATATGTGATTTACTCCGCCTATCATGATGGCGCCTATACAAATAACAATCAGAATAATGACCAACGTTTCCTGGTGCTTTTTAATCTTCTCTGTCATTTCCGGATACCTCCACAATTTATAGGACTTACATTTATTAGTATAGCTTATTCCTTCTAAAATGCAAGATATTTGAACTCATATCTTCTTTAAGCGTAACAGTTCGGCTTTTCGGCTTCCCTGTTGCCTTTAAGCGCCTCCCATGTAAAAATTAATCTCTGCACAAAAAAGGCGCCGCGCCCCTGAATTTTCAGTTGCGCGGCATCCTTTTTTATGATTGTATCAATTTAAAGCATTCCCTCTTTTAACACATCATGATCCCGCAAAAGTTTTTCAACCACAGTCCCCTTTACCACATGGAGTATTGGCTTTTTCAACGCATTTAAAGGTCCCGGCAGTTCGATTTCCAAAGGAGATTTTCCGTCCATAAGCTTCACGCTGCTATCCAAAAGCTCCCGGATGTCATAGACACTGGCCCACACTTCCGGTACCCCTCTGTCCACTCCCAAAAGACCGTAAACCGCTTCCATGGCTGTCCGCACGGAATATTCCGTGGTGAAGACAGTGTCTCTTGGGGTCTCTGCAAACTGTCCCAGGAATGCAAAGTTCACGCACCCGTCAGGAATCACGTCAGGCCGATCGCCCTTTGTCCTTGGCATAAAGAAGGCGGTGATGTAAGGCATCATAGTGGGCACGCAGACCGCACTGTTTGCAGCCAGCTCCGGAATCTCCTCTACCGGAACACCCAGATGGTAGAGCCACTCCTGTGTGATTTCCATACCTGTACACTCTCTCATGGGCTTCTTGATAAAGTCTCCTGGAATATCCGTAAATAACCCGTATACCCAGACGCATACTTTGTCCTTATCCTGCTCCTTAAACTGTCCCTGCCTGTTGATGGTCCAGCTCATAAGCCATGCGGAATCCTGACAGCTCACGATCCCTCCTGTGACCACCCTTCCGCTCTTAGGGTCCCTCTTACAGATATCCGTAATATAAGGAAGAATCTTGTCATCCAAAGTGGTAACGGTTGCGGATTCCCAGTTGGTCTTGGTCACATCGGAGCAGAACTTTTCGGGATGTCCGAAGGAAGGATCCTGCTTTGCAATGTTCTTCCAAAGACTCCAGCATCCGCTGGTGCGCACTTCCGCATCCCCGTTGGGCGCATGGTTCTGGTCGCCGTATACGGTGCCCTCCGTGCAGCTTCCGTTGGTGACAAATACCAGGTCGTTTTCCGTAAGGCTGATGCCCTTCTCGATTCCCTTTACCCGGCACTCGATTGCCTTTGCCACTTTTTTGCCGTTTTCCATTTCAAAAATCACATTGGTCACTTCCGTATTAAACTGGAAGTCAACGCCTGCATCTTCCAGATATTTCTGCATGGGCAGAATCAGGGATTCGTATTGATTGTATTTTGTAAATTTCAGTGCGCTGAAATCCGGAAGTCCTGCAATATGGTGGATGAATCTCTGGAAATACAGCTTCATCTCCAAAGCGCTGTGCCAGTTTTCAAAGGCAAACATGGTCCGCCAGTATAACCAGAAGGTGGAGCCAAACACTTCTTCGTCAAACACATCCTCAATGGTCTTGTCATATAAATCCTCGTCCTTTGTCATGAAAAGCTTCATGATTTCCATGCAGCCCTTCTGGCTTAAATTAAATTTGCCGTCTGTATGGGCGTCCTCACCACGGTTGACCGTAGCCCGGCACAGGGAATAATTGGGGTCTTCCTTGTTCAGCCAGTAATATTCATCCAGCACGGATACACCGGGTGTTTCTATGGAAGGAATACTGCGGAACAAATCCCACAGACATTCAAAATGATTTTCCATCTCCCGGCCGCCTCTCATCACGTAGCCTCTGGTTGCGTCATAGATACCGTCGCAGGCGCCTCCTGCAATGTCCATTGCCTCTAAAATATGAATGTGGGAGCCAGGCATCTGTCCGTCACGGACAAGGAAACATGCCGCCGCTAAAGAAGCCAGTCCGCTTCCTACCAGATATGCATTTTTCTCATCCACGCCCTCGGGCTTTCTGGGCCTTGCAAATGCCTCGTAGTTGCCGTTTGTATAGTAAATGCCTTTGCTGTTTTTCTGATTTTTGTCCCTCTCTGTGTTTCGGTACTCGGCTCTTTTCTCATCAGCTATCTTTTTCGCCGCCGTTTCCGCCTTTTTGTGATTTTTGGCTGCAACAGCCACCATGCCTGCGCCTGCCGCAATCGCTACCGCTCCAAGTCCCATACCTTTTTTGTTTGCCATATCTTTTTACCGCCTTTCTTTTTTGCTTTCTCATTTTTTGTTTTTTTTAGATTTTTGTTTATTACAAATCTTCTTTTTAGGTAACCTTCTTCGTGAAATTTCACCTGTTTCATATTCTGAAACCTCCGAAACATTTAGCGGCTCCAAGGCAATGCTCTCTCATGCCCTCAAGGTGTCCGTTGTTTCTTGCATGAACCTATCTTATTACCTGGCGGCAGATATTTCCATTTACAAAACAGGCGGAATGATAAAATTTTAATCATTCCGCCTGTTTTGATAAAAAATTGATTATTTTATATGCTCTGTCTGTTCGAAATTGGAAATAGAGTGGGTTATATTCCCATGGAGCGTGACGCTCATCCGTTTCACAATTTCCCTGTAGTCATCCCTCATTCCCCGATCAATCCAGCCAAGCATAATGCCCACAAAGCCGTACTTGTAAAATTCAGCAATAAAAGCCTTGTCCTCCTCCGCTATCTGAGTGCCCACGCATTTCTCCTCAACCACATCGGCAATCAGCTGGAACGTAAGCTTGTAGAGATAATTTTCGATTTTTTCCCGGCTGATACTGCGGTACACATTCATGATAAAGGGCTTGTTCTCCAGCACTGCCTCGAAAACCTGAAGCATCCCCTCCTGCCAGGTGTCATAGGTACTTTTTCCCTGCAGGGCCTGCCTGCCATCCTCAATGCACACCCACTCCGCCAAGTCATAGATATCCTTAAAATGATAATAAAATGCCATTCGGCTGATTCCACAGTCCGTTGTAAGGTCGCTGATGGTGATTTTATCCATTGGTTTGTGCAGCAATAATTTCTTTAACGACGCCTCAAGGGCAGTTTTTGTGGTATTCGACATAGCATCTCACCTCATACCGCATTTTTATGGGCTTATTTTCAAGTAACTGCTTTTCCTATATCTGGTACTCATGCTTTTCTTATCTTAATCTATAGATTCCTTAAAAGTCAAGAATTTCCATACCCGGCCACTCATAGTAACGATTCTGTGTGACATTATCCTTGCTCTTGTATTACGTTCTCATGCCGTGAATCATAACAATACGCCTACAGCAGATGCCGTATGGGCACGATAATCACCCGCATCACTCCGTAAAAAATATTTTTAAGCGCTCCCGTATCTACGGGATGGTAACTTTCTCCATCCTCCGCCCTCCCGTCAGGGTAATGGTGGCGGCTTTGCTTTTTCAGTTCTTCTCCCTGGCTGCGAATGCATTCGTTTAATTCTTTACTTTCAATAAACAGCATCATTTCCGTGTCCAGATAAATGCTTCTCATATCCAGATTGCAGGAACCCACGATACAGAGCTCATCCCCCGGCAGTATAGTTTTGGTGTGGAGGGCCTGTCCGCCTGCATATTCATAGACATGAACCCCTGTCTTATAAATCTTTTCCTTTTGGTTTAGATAATCCGTGCATCCAAAGGGATTGGCGCCGCTTTCCACCGCATTTGTGATGATTTCCACCTTTCTTCCCTGGGAGCATACATCTGTCAAATCCCGGTAAATATCCCTGCTGCATATGATGTAAGGAGTCTGTATGAAAATATCCTCCTCTTTTTTCATTTCCTCCACCATCCGCTTCCAGAGCAGAGGCTGTTTGTTTTTCGGCTCCATGGGATTGGTGCACAGTTCAATCCCATTTGTCTCCATTGTTGCCTCCTCCCATACGGTTTCGGTAAAAGCTTCCGGATATTTTTCCCGAAGGTCCGCATAATGTTCCTCAAGAGTTCCCCTTCCATGGTCTTTCTTTTGATAGGGCTTTGCGCAGGGCAGCTCCCATATTTTCTCAAAATACTCCAGCAGCTGCCTGTAGGAACGCCCCTCTCCCGGTGCTGCCTCATAGACCAGAATGTCTCTGTCCTCATTGTAGGAATCCGTGTAATTTCCCAGAAACAAATCGTCCGTATTCCGTCCTCCCAGAATATAGGCGAAGTCATCCGCAATCAGATACTTGTCATGCATGCGGTAATTGTTCCGCCAGGGCATCACCAGATTCACAGGGTTATAAAATTTCACCTGTACATTTTCGTGATTTGCCAGTTCCCTGAAATTTCCGCTTCCGTTCAGATACAGCATCCCGTTGATGCCGTCCACCATAATCTGTACCTGCACCCCTCTCCCGGCCGCGTGAAAAAGTGCCGACATCATATCCCGGCCGCCGTTGTCATCTCGAAAGTCAAAGGTGCATAATACCACCTTCTCTCTGGCCGCCTCAATGAGCCGCAGCCGCCAGAGCAGCGCGTCCATATTATTGTCGATACTGCGCACCCGCTCCCTAGCTTCGCCGTAGCCAGTCCTATTATCCTCGTTGCCCGCATCTCCTGGAACTCTCTTGTGAAAAAGAGGCGGAATGAGCAGGGATACCGCCATATAAATTATCCAAGCCAAAAATAGACTTTTTAATAATACCGGTATTTTCTTCCTGTTGTCTTTCCTCATTAGTTGCATCCTCCATGTTTCATTATGATAGTAACACATCATGGCGGGAAAATAAACAGGCGACAGTTTCTCAAAATCCAAAAGTAGTATTGAAAACTATCAAAAACAGTTATTTTAACTTTAATTGGCAATATTTACATATGAAACGATTGCATTCGTCTCTCAAACGTAGTATTCTATATATCAACAAACAGCGGCAGTTTTTGTGAGCGTATCGGAGGCCTTTGCTCTCCTGCCGCACAAAATAAATTATATAAGGAAGTTTATACCATGAGAGAAGCATTTCATATTATCAGTGACGGCTCCTGTGACCTTCCCTCGCAGCTGACCCAGGAGAAAAATATTACGGTTGTCCCTTTTTATGTGTCTTTTGATGACGAGCATTATTTCAAGGAAAATGTGGAAATTGGGATTCGGGATTTTTATCAACAGATGGTGGACAAAAAGGGCGTCTATCCCAAGTCCTCCATGCCTTCCATCCGGGATTATGAGGACGCCTTCCTGCCCTTTGTGGAAACCGGAATGCCCATTATCTGTATCTGTATCACCACCAAGTTCAGCGGCTCCATGCAGTCCGCCTTGAACGCACGCTCCATCCTTCTGGAGAAATATCCGGATGCACAGATCACAGTGATTGACGCCACCATCAACACAGTTCTCCAGGGACTGTATGTGCTGGAGGCGGCAGCCCTGCGGGACGGAGGCTTTTCTTATCAGGATACCGTCAGGCGGCTGGAAGAAATAAAGGGCACCGGAAGAATTTTTTTCACGGTGGGAAATATGGAGTACTTAAAGCACGGCGGGCGCATTGGCAAGGTAGCCTCCCTTGCAGGCAGCGTACTGGATATCCGCCCTGTCATTACCTTAAAGCAGGGGGAAATCTTTCCCTCCGGAGCAGGCAGGGGGCGCAGGCGCACCACCCAGAAGGCTCAGGAACTGCTCCTTGCCTATTTAGCCGAGAGCAGTCTTGACATTGACTGCTACAGTATTGCGGTGGGATACGGCTATGACCGTGAGGAAGGGATTGCCTTCCGCGACCATTCCCTGGCCCTCCTTCGGGAAAAGGGATATGCAATAGACCAGATACCCGTTTATCAGATTGGAGCCACTATAAGCGTCCATACCGGGCCTTATCCTTTGGGATTCGGCATAATAGAAAAAGGAATTCATAAGTAAAACATATTAATAAATTTTGTATATATGATGTTCTGTATATTGGGCAATTGGCATTACGCCGATTGCCTTTTATTCATTATTCATAAAGCGCCTTACGAACTGTGGCAGCCTTTGATTCCCATTCACCGTATTCTTGTATATGAACGCGGAAAACCCGGCGGTCACAAATTCCGTAAATGCAAAAGCAATCCATACGCCTTTTGCTCCGGCCAATCGGCTAAACAGCCATGCCGCCGGCATGATAACCACAATATACCGCATCAGCGAAATAAACAGGGAGGCAACGCCCTTTCCCAGCCCTTCAAGGGAACCGGAACAGGTAACGGAAACCGCCGATAT
>CAJUED010000034.1 GCA_910585075.1 uncultured Lachnospiraceae bacterium | reverse complement strand
ATTCATATATCTTATATCAGTTTTTTGAGTTTACACAAAACTTGAAACAGCCTCACATTATCTCACCCCAAAAAGTACAAGGCATAATTATGCTCTAACAAGTATCAGCCAAATGGTGGATGAAACCTACACACAGATTCTATACGGCTTCATGGAAGTGAAGACCACTGCCTTACGTTGCTGGACAGTTCCATGAACCAGTCTCTATATAAAGCTGTCTATACCTGCTTTTCTACCATCATAGTCACTAAATTCTACATTCTACCGGAACATGGTGGAATAGCTGTGGGAATTACTGATTACCGGCAATCAAATTTTTCAGATATATACTAAGACTTAATAATGCAAAACATGATATTGCCAATTCCTTAGACGCAAACCAGTAATGATACGAATGCCCCGATGCCACAATCATCCAAACGATTGGCATTGCCGCTGTCAAAATCAAAAAGACCATCATTGGCACATTTTTAGATGACATATTGTGCGTGAGTTTTCGTAGTCTCCAGACGCATACCCCCCCCCAAATTAAAAATATAAGTAAAAACGGCCACTTCATAAATACTTTTACATTATTAACGACCGCCCCCAGACGGCTATGCCCTGTATCTACCGCACCGCCCAATGAGATACGGAATGCTATTTGATGCAGTGCGTCGGCAAACATATTACTTTTCGTGAGAATACTTCCAATCAACCATTTACCGCTCCACATACCACCATAGCCGAAACACCATAACAGTATTTTCTGAATAAGTGCTTTCACACTGGCCATTTTAATATTATCTCTGTTTATAATAAGATACAGAACATTCAAAACCCCACAGGGTACGAGAGGATAAGTTAAGAAATCAAAATACGCAGTTAGAACACCTGCTATAAAAAACAGGAAATTTATTTTTGTTTCTCCTGCCTTCCCTTTCCAAGCGGACCATAGCAAATAAATTGCAGAAAGTAATGTTATATAATAAACCGTTGATAAAACCAAAGACATCCCCGCTGTCAAAGGATTTATAACAAATACCGTCACCAAAAAGGCCGGTATATACTGTTCCATCCGAGTCTTATAAAACAATTTCAACAAGAAAAACAGCAACAAATTCTGTAAGAAAAAATTGAAAATCCTGATATCTGCATAGTCAAAAAATAAGAGTAAAAGCTTCACAGGTACCAGATACCCATGCCAGTAGCGTGCATAACGAACTCCTGAATATTCGTAATCAGAGACTTCATTCGCATAATTAGTCAAGGCAAGCTCCTCTGAAAGCGAGTGAGAAATAGGATGTTCATTATATATCGCTTTATTTATCACCCCTCCCTTTCCATCATAAATAGCCGCCCCAAGCATGATACTTTCCGTATAATTATCTAGTTGCATATACTTGTACCCACTTACCAGTTGAGGAAAGAGCCCTTCGTAATTAAAAATTTCGCTTGAACGTGCCACATTTGTTTTCATATTTTTAACTGGCAACATATAGACAGCAATGAGCATTAATAAACCGACAATAATACTGATACACAGTGCAACAATATATTTTATGAAAGAATGTATTTTCGTTTTCTGTAATTTAAACTGTCTCATTTTTCCTTACCCCCTCCTGATTACTCCGCCTTTCTCCTTTTTAATATCTATTTAAATTCTTTTAAACTCTATCACAATACTCATAATTATACAAGAAATAATATAATATTTTAATTTGTTTACAATCATACCATCTTGGTTCGTACACAACAGGGATTTCCACATAAAATCATTGAACACATATTCCTAGGATAGATTCTAACCTCGGGCTTTTTTCGGCATCCATACGCCCCCTTGTGCCTGACGTATATACCATGAAATCGGATGGATGGGCCTCTGAAAATATTTTACAGGGAATTTACCGGCATGCCCTAAGTGACAAAGAAAAAGAAATGTCTGACAAGGTAAACAACTATTTTTCTGAAAAGTACAACCATGCAACACAAAAAAATAAGAAGCCCCATTTCTAAGGCTTCTCACTATGCAGGAAAAGAGACTTGAACTCTCATGGTATTGCTACCACACGGACCTGAACCGTGCGCGTCTGCCAATTCCGCCATTCCTGCGAACAAATATTATTCTACCTTTTTTTGCCGTCGCTGTCAACCATATTTATATAATTTTTCAAATATTTTTCAGCAAAATTTTCAGGCATTCAATACTGAAGTGAAAGGCTTTTAGGATTTTGAGTCAAACACGCTCCGGTATCGGAAAGCAAACCAACGGCCAAAAGCACCGCTTCTTTAGGAGAAATATGTTCATCTGCACTTTTAAAGCATATTCAGCATCTGCCACATTTTACAGTATAAAAGTTCTCTGACAATTATACGCTTTCCCAAAAAGAAGCGGCCGCAGACCATAAAGCAGGCTTTCTACCAGCAGCGATATCTTCTGATGATATCTATTTATGATACCTGGCATTCCGCTCATCGTGAATCGGACCATCCCAATTCATTCCAAATCCAAAGTCATAGACGTTGCCATGGCTGTCCTTATAGGGCAGGTAGTCTAAAGGCGTGTCTTCTCCATGGCGCTCCACCGTTTCCATATTGGCAGGGAGCTGCACCGGCAAAAGGCCCTGGGGCTGGGCCATACCGCTTACCAGTGTAAGTACGGCCTTCTCCTGTACTCCGAAATCCACCAAAATGGCGTCCGCATAAGGCTCAATTTCTTCCAGTACACAGGGATTATGCATCCGCACCACTACAATTACAGGTTTATCCGGCATAGCCGCCCGGGTATTTAACACCAAATCCAGGTCTCCCTCATTTGCCGCCCGATTGCTTTTGCCATAATAGCTGCGGTTAGCGAAATCCTCCCGGAAGTCTCCTCCCGCTATGCTCTCTTTTCTTGCCGCGTCCGCCGTATAGGGACGATATTGAAGCATGATAGGGCGATAACCGGTTTCCTCGCTGTAGCCGTCGCTTATGGGACTTTCGATAAAGCAAAGAGCAAAATCCGCCTCCGCCGGGGAATCCACCCACTCAAAGAATTCCTCTACTCCTTTGCTGTCCGCTCCTGCAAGGCTCTGCGCCTGCATCATTCCGCGGAAGAAATTTTTCCTCTCGCCAATGGTGCGTCCGGGAACATATACTTTCTTGCGGCCGCTGATTGGCAGAGCCCCATTGTTTTTAACCATAACCACGGATTTTAGCTGGGCCGCAAAACCCGCCTCACAAAATTCCTTACACCCAAGCGTCTCCACACTTTCCTCAGGATCCAGATAAGGATTTTCAAAAAGACCACACCTGAAGCTGTTTAAAAGCAGACGAACCGCACTGCGCTCAAAGCGTTCCCGCATAGCCTTTTCACCATGCTTTTCACAGCCAAGTCTGTATGCCTCCAGTATGGGCTCTATGTCATTATTGCCGCCGAACTGATCAACGCCATTTTCCAGAATACGAAGATGGCGCTGGGCCTCCGTCATGTTCTCACAGCCATAACAGCGGCTTCCGAAGGAATCAATTTTTTCATTTGGATCCTGGGTAATGCCCCAATCGGTGCAGACAACACCGTCATATCCATATTTTTCACGGAGCAGGTCTTTTATGATGTAAGCGCTGTAACTGTTTCCCACATTCTGCCCGGAAGGATCAACGCCCCAGCTGACCGTATAGTAAGGCATAACGGCAGCCGCCCTGTCTGTAGGGCCCTCCAGATTGAAGGCGCCTTCTAAGAAGGGCTTTAAATGTTCGTCCAGCTTCCCGCCGGGATATACGGCAAATTTCCCAAAAGGATAATGAGCATCCCGGCCTCCTTCGCAGGGACCGCCTCCCGGCCAGTGCTTTACCATAGCGGAAACACTGCCGGCGCCCCATCCCTCACAATCCCCAGGTGTATCAGGGTCGGTCTGCAAACCGTCACAGTATGCCCGGGCCATATCCGTCACCAGCTCCGGGCAGGCCCCATAGGTATCCTCAACCCGCAGCCAACGGGGTTCCGTACCCACATCAATCTGAGGGCCAAGAGCTGTTGCTATGCCCAGTGCACGATATTCTTTCGCCACAATTCGTCCAAAAGCTTTACAAAGCTCCGGGTCAAAGGTAGCTGCCATAGCCATCCCGTCCGGCCACTTACTGGTGTCCGCCGCTTCGCTTTTAAACTCCGCAGCAGCTTTCGACGCACTGTGTCTTGGGTCACTGCTGATATTTACAGGCAGCGCATGGGGCAGAGCCTCACAAAAGGCCTGCATTTCATTGTTCCACCGGGCAGCAATCTCACCGTTTTGCATATACATTGCCAGTACATGCCTTACATGGTCCTCAGAAAGGAACTTTTTCTGGGCATCCGTCATCTCCCAGGGCTCTGCGCCGCTCTCCTCAAAGCTTTTCCCATTATAAGTGGCGGAGAAAGGTCCTCCCGGCAGGCTGGGCACCATCTGGTGAGCGCTGTACATCATAAGCCCGGCAATTTCCTCCACGCTAAGGCGTGACGCCAAATCCCTGGCGCGTTCTTTTGCCGGCAGTCTCCAATCTTCGTAGGGCAGCAAATTACCTGTGCGCTCCATGTCCTTAAAATGCAGTCCATCCACCGTAAGGACAGGCACATCCGCCACTCCCAAAATGGGACCTGACGGGTTTTTGATAAATTTGGGTGTTACCATAGTGCAAAATCTCCTTTCCCTTTCCATATTTTTACATTATTCGGACATGAATATGTCCTTACTTTCTTCAAAGGATAAAAGAACTAAAATGTAGTCAAATCAGCCTGCCAAATTTATGCTCATGCAGACACGGCACCTGACTCATTCCCTGCAGGAATAAAAGGCCCTGTAAATGATATTTTCATCACTTGCAAGGCCTTATCCATCAGCAATTCACTATTTAGTTTAAGTCCATGCCGTCATCAGCAAGCAGACCTTACATTTTCTTTTTAGATATTGAATCTGCTTACGAGACTCTCCAGAGCCCCCGCCTGGTTGTTCATTTCCTGGCTTGCTGCCGCACATTCCTCTGAAGTTGCCGCATTTGTCTGCACCACATCATTGATGTTATCCACACCTGTGTTAATCTGTGCAAAGGAATCTTCCTGAGCCTCCAGTGCACTTGCCACCTTGTTAACTTCCTCTGTAATGGTCTTTGAACCGGTCACTACATTTTCAAGCTGTTTTGCTGTTTCTTCCGCAATCACAACACCCTTCTTAACCGCACGCATGGAGGACTCAATCAGCACTGTGGATTCCTTAGCCGCATCAGAACTCTGGGATGCAAGTGTGGAAACCTGATCGGCAACCACTGCAAAGCCCCTTCCCGCTTCTCCTGCTCTTGCCGCCTCAATGGAAGCATTTAAAGCAAGCAGATTTGTCTGGGATGCAATATCATTAATTGTAGCAATAATCTTTCCGATTTCCTGAGAAGCGTTGCTGATTTCCTTCATGGACAGCACCATCTCCTGCATCTTTTCGTTGCCCTGGAAGATTTCTTCTCCCACATTTTCCACTTTCCTGCTGATTTCCTTAGCAGATTCGGCATTCTGTGATACCTGACCGGACACGCTTTCAATAGTTGCTGCCAGCTCCTGGGCAATACCTGCCTGCTCCGTAGCCGCCTGCGCCAAGTCTGTGGAACTGTCGGATACATTGTCCGATCCACTCTTTACCTGCTCTGCAACTTCCTGAATTCCTCTGATGGTTTCCGCCATCTTATCTTCAAACATCATAAAGGAATCATGGATTCCTTCGAAATCACCTTTCCACTCCACTTCAGGCTGAACCACGAAATTCCCCTTGGAAAATTCGTTCATAGTTCTGGAAATGTCATCCACATATGTACTCAGAGTCTTAATGGAATCTCTTAAGTTATTTGCCAGACTTCCAAGCTCATCCTCTGACTTATACGTCAAATCATTGTGAAGGTTACCATGGGAAAGTCCCTTAGCTACCGCTTCAATCTCAACAAGGGGAGCCGTAACCGCATAAATAATTGTTTTTCCAATATAAGCTGATAAAGCGGTGGCCAAAAGGATAAATGCAATAATAGTGATCACGCCTATCCCAAAGGAATTCTTACTGCTTGAAATTGCATCGGCCGTCAATTCTTCCGTAACCGCATTTATCTCCTGCGCCGTTGTTGTCAGCTCATCAAGAGCCGGCACACATTCTTCCAGAATCATCTGTGTGGCCATATCCCTGTTACCGGCCTCAATCTCCGCCATAATGTCATAACCTATTGTAACCCATTCCTCCAGAGAATCGGAAAACTTATTAAAAAGTTCATCCTCTATCAGACCGGTTTCCTTAATGGATTCAAGTTCCGCCCAGGCTTCCTGAACCCTTTCTTCTATTTCCACCCTGAAAGTGGGATATGAACCGGTATCCGGATTCAACGCCATCTCACGAATATTTCTTGCAGCCACATTAATGTGAACCCGGCTCATCTGCGTCGATGCCTGAGCCTTCCTGGCCCCATTTCTAAAGCTGGTCAGATTACCGTACAGCGTCCGTAGCGAAATAATGCTGAAAAGACCTGATACAATCATCAGTACAATGACCACTGAATAGCCAAAGTTAAGCTTTTGTCTGATTTTCATTTTTTCCATCTTTTTTTGCAACATCTTCAAAACCCTCTCTTACATCAAAAATATTTCATCGCCAAAATGTGACATATAGCTCCACTCCTAATTTTATTTCTTTTCCCCTTGTCCGTCAATCCCTTTTTCAAATTTTATAATATACTTTCCCTGAATTTTCCGATTTCTTCCAGGTACTTTTGTCCCAAGGGGCTTAGAGCCGCGCCCTTCCGTTTCAGGTAGCCTATGGTCATGATTTCATCCGATTTTAATTTGACCGCGCAGAAATCCGAACCATTCAGATTTTCGCATATGATACCGGAACAAAGCGTATACGCATTAAGGCCGACCATAAGATTCAGCAGTGTCGCCCTGTCGTTTGCCTTGATAAGCCTTTTGTAGGCATAGGTGCTGAGCACTTCCTCCGCAAAATAAAAGGAGTTGTTTTCCCCCTGTTCAAAAGAAAGACATGGGTATTCGTCCAATTCTTCCAGGCTGATCGCCTCCTCACCGGCCAGCGGATGCCCCTTCCACATGTATACATATATGCCGCATTTTAACAATTCATGAAACTCAAGCTCCGATTCCTGAAACAGCTTGGTGAGCACCGTGCGGTTAAAATCGTTCAGATAGAGAATCCCTATTTCGCTTTTGAAATTTTTAACATTTTCAATCACCTCATAGGTCTTTGTCTCGTGAACCGCAAACTCATACTCATCCATGCCAAACTGCCTTACCAGCTCCACAAATGCCTTCACCGCAAAGGTATAATGCTGCATGGAAACGCTGAAACGTTTTTTACTGTTTTTCTTTTCGATGTACCTGTCCTCAATCAGCCGGTACTGTTCCGCCACCTGTCTGGCATATCCTAAGAATTCTTCCCCCTCAGGAGTCACCCTGACCCCCCTGTTGCTTCTGTTAAATAAGGTAACTCCGATTTCTTCCTCCAGCTCTTTTACCGCCTGCGAAAGGCTGGGCTGGGCAATAAAAAGCATTCTGGCAGCCTCGTTCATGGATTTCGTGTCTGCAATTGTAAGCACATATTTTAATTGTGTCAGTGTCATTTTTTCCTCTATTCCGAAACGCTTTTTGCACATAAGGCAGCCTCAAAGCAAACGCCTCGAGACTGCCTGTACTCCATAACAGTATTATCATGTATTAAAATATCAACCGCCTCCCGCCCTGGGAGCATTAGCTTATGGGATAAACTATTGTCACAATCCCTTATGCAAAAGGAATCACCGCGCCGTCATAAGTGTCCGTAATGTAGCCTTTGATATCATCGGACTTAAGCACCTCCACCAGCGCTTTGATCTTATCTTTGCTTTCACTGCCTTCTTTTACCGCAATTACATTCACATAAGTCTTGGCAGCTTCCGAATCCGAGCTTTCGTAAGCCAATGCGTCCTTTGCCACGGAGTAACCTGCCTCAAGCGCATAGTTGCCGTTTAATACCACAAAAGCGACTTCCTCCACAACTCTGGGCACCTGTGCCGCTTCCAGCTCCACGATCTCAAGATTGTAGGGGTTTTCCGCAATATCGTTTACGGTTGCCTCAAGGCCTGCCCCCTCTTTCAGGGTGATCAGTCCGTTATCCTGCAATAGCAGAAGGGCTCTCGCCTCGTTGGTGGTATCGTTGGGAACCGCAATGCTGTCTCCGTCCGCCACATCCGAAAGGCTGCTCTTAGTTCCGGGATAAATTCCGAAAGGCTCATAGTGAATGCCGCCCGCATTTACAAGATGTGTCCCTTTTTCCGCATTAAAACTGTCAAGATAGGGGATGTGCTGAAAATAGTTGGCGTCAAAATCGCCGCTCTCCACTACCTCGTTGGGCTGTACATAATCATCAAAAACCGTTACTTCCAGCTGATATCCTTTTTCCTCCAAGATGGGCTTTGCCTGCTCTAAAATTTCCGCATGAGGCGTTGCGGAAGCCGCAACCTTAATCACCTTATCGTCTGCGCCGCCTTTTCCCCCGCAGCCTCCAAGCACGCCTGCAAGGACTGTGCCCGTAAGCAATACCGCTAAAAATTTTTTCATAATACATTCTCCTCCCTGATTTGTTCGTCTTTACGACTCTGTAATCTGTTTTGTAATATATGACAGCCTCTGACTTATTTTTTGCTGTCACTGGGAGAAGTATAACACCCCTTTCCCCTTTTGTACAATATGGAAAAAATTTTGCTGGTTATAGGTCTGTCCTATAACCAGCAAGTCTTCTTTCCATTTTGATTGTCTTATAATATTTTCAGGCTTTTCCATCAAATACCCCGCAACAAGCTGACAGAACATCAACTTTACTGCTTAGCGGAACACTTAACTCATCACTCGCGGGAGTAAACGTCTATCTGACACATTTTCATGGTCGTAAGCGCCGCCTCATGGCTCTCTATTGTTACACCGGCGCAGCAGGCGCCATCCACCTTCACAGGAACCTCCGGCAGCCCCGCCTTTATTAGAAGGCCGTTGGATATTACACAGATATCCGTGCAAAGACCCGCCAGCTCAATCTCCGCTTCTTCCGCCCCCACGGCCTCCCGCAGCTGCTCCGTAAGGACATTTGAGCCGAAGGTTTCCTTGTCAATCATCCGTGCCCCCGCTTCCTTAAGGGCGGCTGCAACCTCATCCTGAATCTCCCAGCCCTTTGTCCCCTTAATGCAGTGAGGAACGGGCAGATGCCTGCCTTCCAGGGTTTCCATATAATCATCGCCGTGCGTGTCCCTGGTGGCAAATACCTGATGCCCCTTATAGCTTTTGATTTTTTCCACCACATTTTTCACAATTCCCTGGGCCTGGCTCGTTCCCAGGGCTCCGTCAATAAAATCGTTCTGCATGTCGATTACAACCAGTATTTTCTGCATAGTTTTCCTCATTTCTGCGTTGCTTTTTACGCTCTTTCCGTCATACCGCTTCAGCGGCACAAACAAACACTTACTTCCATCCGGAATGTTTACGCGGCGGACTCTGTGAGACGGCTCATTGTACGGCAACTACTAATCCAGCTCGCTGAGTCCTGTGTACAGTTCGTAATAACGTCCTTTCTGCAAAAGAAGGTCGTCATGGTCGCCCCGCTCGATAATCTCCCCGTTTTCCAGAACCATAATCGCGTTTGCGTTTCGCACGGTGGAGAGCCTGTGGGCAATTACCAGGGTGGTTCTTGTAGCCATCAGCCGGTCCATGCCTTTTTCAATATGTTTCTCGGTTCTGGTATCCACCGAGCTGGTGGCTTCGTCCAGAATCAGTACCGGGGCTTTGGAGATTGCCGCCCTTGCAATGTTGATGAGCTGTCTCTGGCCCTGGCTTAAGTTTGCCCCGTCTCCCTCTAACATCGTGTCATATCCATGCTCAAGCCGCATGATAAAGGAATGGGCGCTGGCCGTCCTTGCCGCCTGCTCCACTTCCTCGTCCGTGGCGTCCAGTCTTCCGTAGCGGATATTTTCCCTGACCGTTCCGGTAAACAGATGTGTGTCCTGCAAAACCATGGCGATATTCCTCCGAAGGGAATCCCGCTCAAGCTCCGATATGGGTATATTATCCACCGTAATGCTTCCCTCGTCAATATCATAAAACCTGTTTATTAAATTGGTGATGGTGGTTTTTCCCGCTCCTGTGGAGCCCACAAAGGCAATTTTCTGTCCCGGTTTGGCGTAAAGGGAAATGTTTTTCAGGATGGTTTTATCCGGATTGTAGCCGAAGGTAACATTCTGCAAGGTAACCGCGCCCTTTACGTCTTTATAGTAATAATCCCCATCCTGACCGATCACGTTTTCCATAAATCCTTCCTGCCCTGCAAGAGGACTTGACTTGGGGATAGCGTAAAAGCTCTTTTCATTCTTTTTATCTTCCTTTATCAGGACCGCATGCTCCGCATCTTCCTTCTCCGGCTCCGCGTCCATGACGGCAAACACCCGCTCCGCTCCGGCTAGGGCTGAGAAAATCGTATTCACCTGCATGGCAACCTCGTTGATGGGACGGGAAAACTGTCTGGAATAATTTACAAACACCGTAAGACCGCCTAAGTCAAAGCCTTTAAGCACGCATAAAATTCCGCCGATACAGGCCGTCAGAGAATAGCTTACCTGACTTAAGTTTCCCATAACCGGTCCCATGATGCCGCCAAAAAACTGTGCCTTAATCTGTTTACCCCGAAGGTCTCCGTTTAAATATTCAAACTCCTCCCTGGCCTCCTCCTCATGGGTAAAGACTTTGACCACCTTCTGTCCGGTTACGGTTTCTTCAATATATCCGTTCAGTGTACCGATGGCCGCCTGCTGGGCCCGGTAATATTTCCTGCTTCTGCTCCCCACCAGCTGCACGGCTTTTAACATCAACGGTATCATAAGGACGGTGATTACCGTCAGCCACACATTGGTGTAAATCATCAGCGAAAAGGTACCCACAATGTTGATGGTGCCCGAAATCAGCTGAACCACCGTATTGTTGAGCATCTCCCCCACGGCGTCCACATCATTGGTAAAGCGGCTCATGACATCCCCGTGATTGTTGGTGTCATAGTAGCGGACCGGGAGCTTTTGCAGTTTATGAAACAAATCGTTTCGCAGCTTCATGATCGCATTTTGGGATACGTCTATCATAATCCTCTGTTGAAGGTATTGGGCCACAACCCCTGCCAGGTAAATGGCCGCCATCATCATAATTCCCCGAAGGAGCGTGGACACATTCCCGTCTGCGGAGGTAAGCCCGTTGATAATGGGGCGGAGCATGTAAGACCCTGCCAGATTGGCAACAGTGCCCCCAATCACACAGATACATACAATGGCCAGCTTCCACTTTTCTCCTGCAATGTAGGCAAACAGCCTTCCAATGGTCATACGTAAGTTTTTAGGCTTTCCGCCGGGCATGTTACCCCTGCCGCCATGCCGTCCCGGTCCGGGACCCCCGGGCCTTCCTCCGCCCGGGGCCTGCGCCATGACCACGTCCTTTGCAGGGTTCAGCCTGCTTTCATACTTTCTCTGCAAATATTCAAGTCTCTCCTGCTTCATGACGCACACACCTCCTTATCCATCTGAGAATAATAAATTTCCTGATAAGCCTCGCATTCCTTAAGGAGCTTCCGGTGACTGCCCAGACCCACAATTTTTCCCTCATCCAGCACAAGAATCTGGTCCGCATCCATTACGGAAGTGATTCTCTGGGCAATGATAATCTTGGTGGTATCCTTTAAAGTACCTGTAAAGCTCTCACGGATTTTCGCTTCTGTGGCCGTATCCACCGCACTGGTTGAATCGTCCAGTATCAAAATCCTTGGCTTTTTCAAGAGGGCTCTGGCTATACAAAGTCGCTGTTTCTGTCCTCCCGAGACATTCACGCCGCCCTGTCCTAACTCGGTTTCATACCCATCCGTAAAGGAAGTGACAAAGGAATCCGCCTGCGCTGCCTGGGCTGCCCGGACCGTCTCCTCCTTAGAAGCACTGGCATCTCCCCACATGAGATTTTCCGTGATCGTCCCGGAAAACAGAATATTTTTCTGCAGGACCATGCCCACGCCGTCCCGTAGATGCTTTAAGGAGTAATCCTTCACATTCACTCCATCCACAAGAACTTCCCCTTCGTCCACATCGTAAAGTCTTGGGATCATCTGCACCAGCGTGGTCTTGCCGCTGCCTGTTCCTCCGATAATGCCCAGAATCTGCCCGCTCTCCACCTTAAAATTAATATGGGAGAGCACTGCTTCTTTGTTTTCTTTATAATATCTGAACGTTACATTCTTAAATTCCACACTGCCGCCGTCCACGGTCTTATCAGGAAGGATGCAGTTTTCATCGGTTAAGTTTATCTCCGTGTCCAGAACCTCCGTGATACGGTGAAGGGACGCAAGGGCCCTTGAGCTCTGCAAAAGAACCATGGCCAGCATCATGAGAGACATTAAGATCTGCACAATGTAAGTGGTAAAGGCCGTCAAATCTCCTACCGGCATGGAGCCCGCCAGAATCTGCTTTCCTCCGAACCACACAATTCCCAAAGTGGTGGCATTCATCATGCACATCATGATTGGCATGTTGAGGATAACCACTTTAAAGGCATTCAGGCTTGACTGCTTCAGTTCTTCATTGGCTTTTCCAAACTTCTCCTCCTCGTAATCTCCCCGGACGAAGGATTTGATCACACGGACATTGGTCAGGACCTCCTGAATGGTGGAGTTCAATCCATCCAGCTTTTTCTGCATAATATCAAATCTTGGAAAGGCGGTTTTGATGACCATGGCAATCAAAATCACCAGGATAGGGATTACCACCAGAACCACCAGCGCAAGCTGGCTGTTCATCATAAACGCCATAATCAGCGCCCCTATCAGCATGCCCGGCGCCCGAAGCATCATTCGAAGGGCCATGTTGATCAGGTTTTGTACCTGCGTGATATCGTTGGTCAGACGTGTTACCAGCGACCCGGTACTGAACTGGTCAAGATTTGAAAAGGAAAATTTCTGCACCTTGTCAAACACGTCGCTTCTCAAATCCGCCGCAAAGCTGATTGCCGCCTTTGCACCAAAGTAGGCTCCGCCAATGCCTCCCGCCATCATCAAAAGAGCGGTGAGGATCATGGCAATTCCCATTCCGACTATGTAGCCCACGTCCCGCTGGGCAGCTCCCACATTGATAATATTCGCCATAAGCTTGGGCAGCACCACTTCGCCAACCACTTCCACAATCATAAAAAGCGGCCCCAAAATAAATGCCGGCAGATATGGCTTTACATACTTCCAATATCGTTTCATTGTTTACCTCATTTCTGCGCTGCTTTTTGCGCATATCAAGTTTGTGGATGCAGCGCAGACACAAACTTATGGCGTGAAAGATTTGAAAAATCTTTCACGCTTTCCCTCCCTGTTTCAATCAAATGCTATAAGCTGTGGTAATAGTTCTCGCCGTTTTCTATAATTCTCTGAAAGAAATTTTCCAAAAGAGCCATCTCCTCCCTGGAAAATCCCATGAGCATGGCATCCTCAATTTCCCTGAAATACGCAAGACTCACATCAATTGCCTCCTTCCCTTTATCCGTCATAACCACATGGTTCATGCGGTTATCCTCCGGACTACACTGTCTGCTGATATACCCGGCCCGCTCCAGCTTTTTAAGCGTCACTGCCACCGCCGCCGGGGAAATATCCAATTTTTCCGCAAGCTCCGTCTGAAAACAGTCCGGGTGCTTTCCCAGTATCATCAACATTCTGTGCTGGCTTCTGTACAGCCCTGTGTCCGACACCTTTTTGCCCACCGCCCGCTTAAAAGACTGATCCGCCTGCCGAAAAAGATTCATAATTTGATGTTGTATCCCCTGTTCCATTTTCTTCCCCCCTGCTTGACGCTCCGATATACTCCATAGGGTTCCCTCACAGCGTCAATTGTCCGTAAAATTATTAATTAATTAATATTTAACTAGTTAACCATTTGCAATTATAAAATCTTATTTCTCCTCTGTCAACAGCAATTCCATTATTTTACAAATATTTCCCGACAATTTTTCTTATTTTTTATAAATTTTATAAACAGGCAGAAAACCCAAGAGAGCCATCATTATAAGTAGTTTTAAATACCACTTCTTGAAATTATCAATTCTATTTATTGTTGACATTAATGCGATATGGTTGTATATTGTATATAGTTTGATTATCAAACAGTTTGAATGGAGAAGTAAAATCAAAAAAAATTACTTCGGAATGGAGGAAAATATGGAACCTTTGGTAATTGGAAATAAATCTTCAAGACTGCCTGTGATACAGGGCGGTATGGGTGTAGGCGTCAGTCTCTCCGGCCTTGCAGGCGCGGTGGCCGCTGCCGGCGGCGTGGGCGTTATCTCCGCCGCTCAGATAGGCTTCGATGAGCCTGATTTTTATACGGATTGTCCCGGCAGCAATATCCGCGCACTGAAAAGGCATATAGCCCTGGCAAAGGAAAAAGCACGTGGAAAGGGAGGGCTGGTTGGGGTCAATATCATGGTTGCCACCAGTGAATACAGAGCCCACGTACATGCCGCCTGTGAGGCAGGGGCGGATTTAATCATCAGCGGAGCCGGTCTCCCGGCGGATTTGCCCGGTCTTATCAAAGGATATGAACAGGAAACAAAAATTGCCCCTATTGTCTCAACCGCCAAGGCGGCCAGAGTCATTTTAAAGCTCTGGGAGAAAAAATTTCAAAGAACGGCGGATTTGGTCGTCATAGAAGGGCCCATGGCCGGCGGACATCTGGGATTTTCGCCAAAAGAACTGGATACCTTAACCCCCCAGGCCTATGATAAAGAAATAAAGGACATTATTGCAGTGGTAAATTCCTATGGGGATAAATTTAACTGCCAAATCCCTGTGGTGATTGCAGGGGGTATTTTTGATAAAAAAGATGTGGAACACGCCCTTTCCTCAGGCGCAAAAGGCGTGCAGATTGCCACCCGCTTTGTGGTGACGAAAGAATGCGACGCCGCCCCCGCATTTAAAGAAGCCTATTTGAAAGCGGCCGCTTCCAACATTGAGATTATCAAAAGCCCTGTGGGAATGCCGGGCCGGGCCATCCACAATGGCTTTCTAGAAAAAATCCGGTCAGGCCCCTGCGCCGTAACCCGCTGTCTGCGGTGCCTGTCAGCCTGCAATCCGGCCCAGACTCCCTATTGCATCACCCAGGCCCTGATCCGCGCCGTGAAAGGGGATGTGGAAAACGGGCTCATTTTCTGCGGCGCAAACGCCAGCCGACTTGTGCGGATGACCACTGTGGAGGAGCTTATGAGGGAGCTGACCTGCTAAGATGGTATCCTCACCATGCAGACGGCATCTGAAGCAGCCCCCCCACAGCATTCGTCAAGTGCTCAGATGTGCTTCGTATCTAACTGTGCACAATACCTGACTCGCCACCCACGGAAGCGGAGACCTCCGACTTATCATTACCGGGAAAATATTCGGAACAAAACATACAAAACCATCAGATGCAGCGGATAAAACAGATAGAATATGTATTTCAGTTTCATCCCCTTTTGTCCGTTGTACATCGCCACAAAAACAAATCCAATCGGCGCCGTAATTTCATATAAAAAGGCTGCGCAGCCGGCTAATATCTGCTCCGCCCTGTTTTTTCTGAAAAGAAACAGCAGGGCGATTGCAGTGATTCCCCTCGCCCCATAGTCGCAGCTGATGATTTCCGCCACACTTACCGCTACCAGAAAGCACAGCCCTATACCGCCCCACCTGGCCAGGGAATTTTGTGCAAGTTCCTCCATTTTCCTCATTCCCCACATCATCAGAAATCCCAAACAAAGAGTAAAAAATACATTTTGACTTAATCGGTCAATCATTTCCCCGGAAAAAGCCAAATCAAAAGGTATCTCTGAAATAAGGGCGAACAAAAAAAGACGGCCGGCATACCGCCCTCTGCTATGAGTCCGCTCAAAGCCTTCCACCAGCAAAAAGCAGTAAATCGGGAAGGCAAATCTGCCGATTACCCCTCTCATCAACATATAAAGCACATAAATCCGGCCTGTAAAACCGGATTGCAGCATTTCGCCTATATATTCCGATGAAAAATCCATCCTGAAAATCAGGCCGCCTGCATTTTGCAACAGCAGCGGCCAAACCAAAACCGCTCCCACATGGTCAATCACCATGGATACCATTGCTATGATTTTTAATGTACTTCCGCTAATTCCCCTGATTCTTTCCATAATAATGCCCTATATTATCAACTATCTGCCATACTCTGTCCCTGTCATTCACACGCTGCCGTACACTGTCTCCCTGCCATTCAAACGCTGCCGTACTCCGTCCCCACCATTCAAACGCTTCCGTACTCCCTTACGTCCAGCTATCCGCCCACCAGGCCTCGCGGACCGGTTTGAAAAGCAGAGAGCAGGCGTGAATTTTTTACTGCTGTCTATCATACAGGATTTTTCTTTCATTTTCAACTGGCATGGTTAAAAAGTTTTAGTTTGGCACTTTTGACAATGCCACTATTGCATATAATAGGATACAACGATTCATTGACTGAGGAGGAATTTACTTATGAAAAATCAAAAAGCACAAAAAATTGCAATAACCGGCCTGATGGCTGCTTTGTCCTACGTGGTATTTACCTTTTTACAGATTAAAATACCGCTGCCCGGCGGGGACGCCACCTCCATCCATTTGGGAAATGCGGTCTGCGTCCTTGGAGCCCTGATTCTCGGCGGTTTTTACGGCGGTCTTGGGGGCGCCATTGGAATGACCATCGGGGATTTACTTGACCCTGTCTATATTGTTTACGCGCCCAAAACCTTTTTTCTCAAATTATGCATCGGCCTGATTACCGGATTGATTGCACATAAAATCGGCAAAATCACATTGGAGACAGACCACAAAAAAGTTGCCTTTTGGACAGTTCTTTCCGCCGCATGCGGCCTTTTGTTCAATGTGATTTTTGACCCCTTGATCGGATACTTCTACAAACTGGCCATTTTAGGAAAGCCCGCCGCAGAAGTTACCCTTGCATGGAACGTGGCCTCCACTTCCATCAACGCGGTCACATCCACCATCGTTGCATCCCTCGTTTACCTGGCCCTTCGGCCTGCCCTGAAAAAAGCGGGATTGTTCTTTGTTATCGGTAAGGAAAAGGGAGCGGAATAAGGCAGATATAAAAAAAGAACAGGGCCACCTCATATTGACCCTGTTCTTTTTCCTCCTGTCATACTGTGCCCTGCTATTTATACGGTGCACATTCTAAAAGGATTCAGCAAAATCCCCACCAGCTTAAAACACAAAAGCCCTAAGGGAATCAGCAGCAACGTGCAGCAGAGCGCAATTCCCAAAGCGCCGAACAGTATGGCGCAGGGAAGGCAGATAAGCAGTTTAAACGCCAGCTTCAGCACACCGCCCGCTAACCGGAAACAAAGTCCCACTATCAAAAACACAATCACCATTGTCATCAGTGCTATCAATGTAATCATCATTTCTATCCCTCCAATCGTCATTTTAGTCAACCCCTGCTCTGCCAGGCAACAGGATATGTGCCCCCCGCGGCATTCGTCAAATCAGCTTGCTGATTTTATGCTCGTGCAAGCACGGCACTTGACTCATTGCTCGCGGGAATAAACTGACCCACAAAGCGCAGCGGCATTTAATGCTCCATAAAACGTAACGTAATATTTCCCATATTACATTCAAGCTCGCACATTTTGTGCCCGCCGTTGTGAATCGACCGCTCTGATAAAAAGTTTGTAACCACGGAGCCGTCTATATTGACTTCCCCAGCGGAGCACTCCACTTCATAACTATAATCGCTCTTTTTTCCGTTAAGGGTGATTTCCATGCTTCCCATATCACATTCCGCTTCCAGCTTGTTTTCAATGGTTCCCACATAGTTGCATCCTCCCATACCGGCCATCAGAGAGGCCTCCCTGACATACATATCGCTGGCGCTGAGATTTCCCATGCCGGTCTCTGCCGAGAGCACGCCTGCCTGTACGCCGTTCATGAGAAGCTCGCCCGCCCCCACGGTAGCGTCTATTTTATCCGCCTGCAGGGAAACCAACTCCATCTGTCCGGCCCCGATCTCTATATCCACCTCCCGGAAATAAGCTCCTGCGGGGACGCTCAGAATAATCTGGTTTTCACCGCCGTATGCGCCAATCGCCTTTATGCCCTCAAATCCTTCCACATGCAAGGTATGGTCTTTCACCCGGTAAGTGCATCCGCCTACGCCTTCCATGCGGATGTCCACATAGCCGTCGTCCGTCTCCTTTTCCCTGATATAAAAAGTTCCCGCTCCCAGCTCCAGCTCTAAATCTCTGATGTCGCCCACTGCTACCTGTTCTTCCCAGACATTATGCTCCGCTCTCTTATCATTGACCGTAAGATATTTCGGGTTTCCTGTCCACCAGCCGCTGCTTTTCCTTGTGCTCATCACGCTGTCGGCAAAATTTTCAAAGGCATTTTCCGCTGATGAGAGCCTTCCGTCAAGATATGCGTCGTTTTTTATCAGATAAAACATACTGGTACCGCTTATAGCCGCACTGACAAAACAAAATACCAGACCAATTGCTAACATAACCCCTGCCGTTATCAGACTTCCTTTTGCAAATTTACTCATCCCTTTTTACCTCCTATTGCACTTTTTATTTTCCGAAAAACGTATGCGATTCCACGGCAAAGCGCCGGAATACATTTCCCTGCCAGAAAGACCGTAAGGAGCATGAACAGAATTCCAATCGCGGCGCAGATACATCCTCCGCCTATCAGGCCGATTCCTTTCACAGGACTTACGAAAAGACATCCCACTCCTGCTACGATCAAAAGGACTGCTGCAATATACATAACAAGGGCGGCCGCTCCTATCCCCACTACCAGGGCAACTATTGTGGCTATCAGGCCAAAGACGGCTCCTATAATGCTTCCTGCCGTGCCCAAAACGGCCGGCGCCAGCAATATACAGCCAATGATGATCAGCACAATGGCCCATGTGGGAATCCCTGCTTTCTTTTCCGCAGGTACGTCTTTTATCTCCCTTGAATCATAGGCGCCGGACCCGCTTGCTCCTTTCCGGGCGCCACCCATATTTTCACTCCCCTGGCCCTGAAAGCTTCCCGTATTTGTCCGGTATCCTGTATTTTTTTCTGCCCTTGTTGTCGTATTTGCCGTGGTATTCGTCGATGTATTTGTATTAGTTGATGCACTTGTATTAGTTGATGCATTTATATTTGTTGATGCACTTGTATTAGTTGATGTACTTGCATTTGTTGGTGCATTTACATTTGTTGATGCATTTACATCTTCTGTCATATTTGTGTCTACCGCATTTTCTCTCTTTACAATAGGATTCTGCAAAGAAGACTCCGCATTCTTAAATCCGCTTTCCGTAAATTCTCCCAGGCTGCCATTATCTCCAAGTCCGTCTCTCACAATTTTTGCAACCTGCGCCGGTGAACCGAGGGCTTCTACGACCTCCTGCTCATTTTCCCGTCCTGCATCATTAAAATAATCATTATAATATTGAAGCGCTTCTTCCCTTTCGGCAGGCGAAATATCGGAAAGCAATTCTTCCAATTGCCGCATAAATTCCCATCTGCTCATGATTTCATTCCCCCTTCAAATATACTGTTAATTTTCGCAGAATATTGCCTCCACTCGCTTTCATATAAGTTAAGCTGCAAACGTCCTTTTTCCGTTACCTTGTAATACCGTCTGTTCCTGCCCGCACATTCCATGTCGTAGACCTCAAGACATTCGTCCTTTTGAAGCCGTCTCAGTACCGGATACAGAGTGGACTCCGAAAGCTCAATCGCCTGTCTTACGTCCTGAGTAATCTTGTACCCATATGCCCCCTCCGGTTCCCGGGACACAACGGCTAACACAATGGCGTCCAGGAGTGCTGCTCCTGTATTAAAGACCATAGCCTCCTCCTTATCTGACTTATTACATTTTTGCTTTTATAATATTATATGGCATATAGTATTGTTTTTGATATACATACTATATGCCATATAATATTATTTTGTCAATAGGTATTCTGAAATTATTCCGCCGCCATTGTCTTCACTTTAGATAACCCTCTTTCAACCGGAGGAAGCATTATGATAATGACTGTGATCACCGCCTCTAAGCCTATGTAGGCTCCATTATACACAAGAGAATAAACAGGAGCGGACATATTATAGGCGGCGGCGTTGCTGCCAAAGAAAATCATTCCGGAGAGGAAGGTAAAGAAGTATCTGCCCAAAATCCCCAACAGATATCCCCACAACAGACCCTTCTTTTTATTGGTAAAGATACCGGAAAGCCCCAGGGCCCCAAAGCCGAAAATATAATCCGTGAAAAGCTGTGGGATCCCAATGATATACGGGTCCACAATCAACTGCAGCACCCCATAGGCAATGGCTGAGGTAAGGCCTGTACGCAGGCCAAACATGTACCCAATCAGGCACACAAACAACATACTGCACGGGGTAACACTGCCGCCCATGGGCATGTCAATGAGCTTTATCATGCTCATCACCATAGCAAGGGCCATGGCCGCCGCAGAATATACCAGCTGCTTTGTGTTAAACTTCTTTTTTTCATTATTACCCACAAAACAGCCAATCACCAGAAGCACAAGTATCAACACGATAAGCGCTCCATACCCGGCTCCCGTCAGGTCAAAATAGTTTCCCCATTCTTCATCCACAATTTCCTTCACAAAAATAGACATAAAAAAACCTCCTTGTTTTGATGGCATCACAGGAGGAGTTGCGGTTCATAAATATATATTTTCTATTATAACAATGAAGCAATACCAACCACAGCTTTCCCCAGCCTAATCCCAAAAACAATGCCTGTTTTTGCAATACCTGCTTTTCATACCGGTTTAACCGGTCATTGAGTTCAGGATATTTAATCCAAGCTATTTGGCTCAGAATATTCAGCCAAGGCTATTGCCTTTCGTTACTTCATCAATTATACATTTATGAACATCAGCTTCCCTACGCCGGTATTATCCGGTTCAGGTAATGAGGGTCTGCGTATGGTATTCTTTCTCCACACGCACTCTCAGCTCTCGCTCCCCTAGCGATATATCATTATTATGAAATTCTAGTAAAGCCGTCCCACCTTGGAATCAGCTTATCAAATAAAATACTGCCGTCTTATAGATTTGTCAAGATAATCGTTTGCATTTCATACTCATAGCTTTTTTTAATCCGGTATCTTCCTAAATTCTTATGGTTACCGGAAAACGGCCCTGAGAGCGTCCTTGCCTGTCCAATCTTATAAAAACGGATTATAAAACCTGCTCCCGTCTGCAAAGGTAAAGACAAGCGCTACTATCGCAAAAATAACCGTAAAAGCAATGGTCAGATAATCATTCCTCTGTAGTTTCTTTGCCATATACCAGGTTCTTTTCTTGTGTTTCCCAAATCCCCGCAGCTCCATGGCGTTGCTGACCGTATCAATCCTGTCCATACTGGAGAAAATCAGAGGAAATATGATGGAGGAGGTGCTTTTTATCCTGTTTAACATGGATGCCTTTCCCGACATTTCAATTCCCCTTGCTTCCTGGGCATGTTTGATCTTCGTAAATTCTCCCTGCACATCCGGTATATACCGCAGTGCAATAGAAATTGCATATCCCACGTTATAGCTGATACCCACCTTATTCATAGAGGCGGCAAACTCGCTGGGATTGGTGGTCACAAGAAACATAAACACCGTAGGAATAATGGTAAAATATTTGATCACCACATTCAGCTCATAAAACAGCTGCTCAGCCGTCATATCATAAGGCCCGGCGATATGGAAAAGCACCGTCCTGGTACCATAAATACTTGCCCCCTGTTCCGGTGAAAACAGGAAAATGGCAACCACATTAAAAACAAGGAACACCATAACTACCTTGAACACGGAGCCTACCTGTTTCCATTTGGTTTTGGAAATTTTAAACACAATCAGACTGAAGGCCACCATGAGCACCAAAATCCTGGTATCGTAGGTCATCATACTCACCACACACCACAGCAGGAAAAAAATCAGCTTGGTGACGCCGCTCAACCGGTGAATCCAAGTATCTTTTTCTTCATAGGATAATATCTTAGCCATTTTCCGGATTCTCCTTTCCCTCTGCTGCCCGCTGCTTTCTCTCATATGTGATAAACCGCTCCACAAACTCGGAAGGGTTGTCAATCTGGCAGTTCACCGCCAAATCATACAGAGAGGTTTTCTTCAGATATGCCTTGTCGGCAATCTGCTCATTGGTCAGTATCTTTGCCGGCGTGTCATCCGCAATCAGATGTCCGTCGGCTATAACGATTGCTCTGTCCGTATATTCCAGCATCAAATGCATATCGTGTGTTATCATAATGATGGTTATTCCAAAATTCTCATTGATATTTTTTAAAAACTCCATGATCTCCGTATAGTGTCTGTAATCCTGTCCCGCTGTGGGCTCGTCCAGAATCAGTACCTCCGGATTCATAACCAGTATGGAGGCAATTGACACCCTCTTTTTCTGCCCGAAGCTTAAAGCTGACACCGGCCACTTACGGAAAGGATAAAGTCCGCAAATCTTTAAGGTCTCATAGACTCTTTCCTTAATTTCCTCCTCGGGCACGCCCCGCACTGCAAGACCCAGGGCTACCTCCTCATAAATCATGGGCTTGGATATCATTTGATTGGGACTCTGCATCACAAGGCCGATTTTTTCTCCCCTTTCTTTGATGGAAAGAGGGGCTACATCCTCCCCGTTTAAAAGAATCCTTCCTCTGGTGGGCTTGTAAAAACCACAGATTAAATTGGAGAGCGTTGACTTGCCCGCACCGTTTTTCCCAACAATGCTGACCATCTCTCCTTTTTTGATGTCAAAATGAATGTGTTGGAGAATGGGTTTTCCTTCCACATAGGAAAAGTACAAATCCTCCACCGTAAGGGCCGAGGCAGACCGGGCCTTTTTCTCCTTTGGCTCCGCCCTGTCAAACCACGTCTGTAGAGACTTCTGATAAGCATCCAGCTTCATGGTCTCTATATGCTGAGGCTTATCTTCCGCGCTGATACTGCATCCTGCGTGCTTTAAGGCCGTTATGTAAAGGGGTTCTCTGATCCCCTGCTCTTTCAGCACATCCATTACCAGCAGTTCGTCCGGAGAGGCATCCGCCACAATCCGTCCCTCGCCCACCACAATGATCCTGTCCACGTCCCGGTAGAGGGCGTCCTCCAAACGGTGCTCAATGATGACTATGGTGGATTTTCTGTTTTTCTGGATCTGGTCAATCAGGGCAATGGCCCGTTTTCCGGTGGCCGGGTCTAAGTTTGCCAGAGGTTCGTCAAAAAGCAAAACCTCCACATCCTCCACCATGACGCCGCCCATGGACACACGCTGCTTCTGTCCACCAGAAAGCTCCCTGGGTGAATGGTCCAGCAGATTTTTTACGTCCACCAGCTCCGCCACCTCGTCCACCTTCACAAACATTTCTTCCTGGGGTATCAGGTTATTCTCAAGGGAAAAGGCCAAATCCTCGGCAACGGTAAGGCCGATAAACTGTCCGTCCGTATCCTGCAGTACCGTGCCCACAATCTGGGAAACCCCAAACAGGCCAATCTCGGAAGGGTTCTTCCCTCCCACTCTTAAGGTCCCCGTCATATCCCCGGGATAGGAGAAGGGCACAAGCCCGTTGATACAGTGGGCAAGAGTGGATTTTCCCGAACCGGAAGGCCCCACAATCAAAACCTTCTCCCCGGGCATAATGGAAAGGTTTATGTCCCGGAGAGTCGGCTCTGTCTGCGCCCGATATTTAAACGAAAAATCTTTAAACTCGATAACAGGCTCCATCTATATTCCTCCATGCTGCCAATTACCCGCAAATTTGGGCACCAGCATAAATTTTATGTGGAGAATACCCGCATTTGAGGTATTCTCATAAACATAAAGCACCCCTTAATCGGCTCTTTATGACGATTCAGAGATGCTTCATGTTTAGTCCTCTTTAGAAAGACTTGATGATTTCGCACCGATTTTAGAGTAACCAACGCAAAGCAAGGTACCCAAAATACCGATGATAATGATATTTCCTAAAAATGCAAATATACCCTGTACAAATACTTTGTTTGCAGGTTCCGCATAAATGACAATGTCAAGCACAGGCGCAACCAGAATCCATGCGGCCGCATTTGCAATTACCTGCATCACATTAAACAGGACAATTGTCTTTGTATTGCTAAAACCGCCCTCTTTCACCGCATATTTTGCAGCGCAGAGACCAACAACAACACCTACAACTGCTTCCGGTACAACCCAGCTCCACCATACGCTTCCATAGAACATTGCGTCTCCCAGCGCATGTCCCAGCAGACCAACCAGACCGCCTACTAAGGGGCCGAACACTGCTGCAAGGAAGGCCATGATTGCCATACGGGGCTGTAAATAGGTATTGGGAATCGGCGTGGGAATCTGAATCTCAGTCAGCGCCACAAACAGGGCCGTGCCAATACCAATTGCAACAACTTCTTTGATGCCAAATTTGGATTTCATTTTTCCCTCATTTCTGCGCGGCATTTTGTTCTTCATGGGGGCTGCCGGTGCCGCGCGTCCACAGTTCCCCATTTTTCATCTTCTGTCTGCGCATCCGCAGTGCACGTTCTCGCGGGCTTCGCCCTATGGAAAAAGCCGGATAAAAATCTGCTTATGTGCAAGCACAACGCATCTTCTACATTCTTTTTCCACCGTTCAGCCGCAGTGCACGTTCGGAAAACCCTTGGTTTTCCTCACTCACGGGCTTCGCCCTATGCATCCGTAATCTGAAAAAACTGTCAGCAAGCTGCCATTTTTTCATCTTCCGTCTGCGCACTGCTCATTGCCAGCGTGTACATTATAACACAATCTCCTGCCCCAGTGCAAAAGAATATATGATTTTTTGTATCACACTTTTACCCGTAATACGTGCAAGAGCCTCCTCGTAGTAATTCAGCTGTATCTGATACCGGGATACCAGTTCTTCCGGGGTGGAAACCGCATCCGTCTTATAATCGGCCACCACAATTTTTCCGTCCTCCTCGAAAAAGACGTCAATGATTCCCTGTATCAGCACCTGTTCACTGTCCGGGAATTCCTCCCCCAATCTGTCTGCGGAAAGTCCAAGCACAAAGGGCTGCTCACGTCTCAGCCTTCCTTCCTCCGCCGCATCGGCCATCCGCTTTGCAAGGCTGCTTTCAAAGAAGGTCAAAAGCTTTTCATTTGAAACGCTTTCCCGCCAAGCCTTCTCAAGCACCCCCTGTTCCTCAAACCCATCCAGCTGCCGGTTCAGCTCCTTTTTTCTTGTCTCCCGGGATGGGCCTGCCGAAAGTACCGCTCCAAAGTCAAGAAGCTCCATCACTTTATGATATGCGCTTCCCCTGTCTGTTCCCGATATTCCTTCCTTTTCCTTAATAAAAGAAGGAATGTAAGGCACAATCTCCGGTTCCTCAAACAGCTCCTTCACAAATGCCTGCTCCATACTCCGCCCTTGTCCGTCTCCCCCTTCCAGGACGTCTGTTGACTGTTCTGATAAATCATGCATCCCTTTCTTTTTCAGTTCTGACACTGACGTCTTTACGAAAAGATTGGAGAGATACTGATAAGGATAGGTTCTGTCAAACTGTTCTGACAGCTGCGCCATAAGTTTATTGTCCACCTCGGTCAGCTCTATATGCTCTCTGCGGCGTATCAAATCTCCTGCATCCTCTATATTTTGCGCTAATCTGTCCTGTGGGGTAAGTAGCTGTACATCCATATCACCCATACAGGGAAAAATAAAATCCAGGTAACTGCCTGCCCCTGAGAGCAGGGAAAATGGCACCTTCCCACTATTTCCCCGAAGCTCACCGCCAAACTCCTTTTCCTGCTCCATCTTCTCCCGGAGCTTTTCAACATCTCCTGCCATACCGGTCAGAATCAGTTTTTCTTTCGCTCTGGTCATGGCCACGTAAAGTACCCGCATCTCCTCCCCCAGGGCGTCCAGCTTCATTTTAAGAGCCACCACGTTTTTCTTTAAGGTATGGCTCTGCACCCGTAAGACGCTGTCTATATAGTCCACTCCGATGCCCATATCAATATCCGCAATAAGCCTGCCGGTGGTATCCTGCATATTAAATTTCTTGGAAAGACCTGCCACAAAGCACACCGGAAATTCCAGCCCTTTGCTTTTATGGATGCTCATAATCCGCACCACATCCGCATTCTCGTCCAGCACATCGGCCTCCCCGTAGTCCACCTCATACTTTTCCAACTGCTCCACATACCGCAAAAAGTGAAACAGCCCGTAATAGCTGGTATTTTCAAAAGCCGCTGCCCTGGTAAGGAGCATCTCCACATTCGCCCTTCTCTGCTCGCCGCCGGGGCGGGCCGTCACATAATCCAGATAGCCCGTATCGGTCAAAATCTCCTGAATCAATTTGTGAATAGGCGTATAGGCGGTTTTCCTTCTGTAATGAGAAAGTCGGTTTAAAAATCCCTGAATTTTTTCCTGTAAAGCGCCCTGATAGCTATTTAGCAAATCATAAAGGGGAACTTTTTTATCCTCAGCCCGCACACTGGCAATTTCCTCCTGGGTGAATCCTCCAAAAAAAGATTGAAGGGTTCCATAAAGGGGAATATCTTGAAGGGGATTGTCAATCACATTTAAAAACTGCAGCAGGATTTTTATTTCCGTGGCCTGAAAGTAACCTGTCTGGGAGGTCACATAAGCAGGGATTCCTTCTTTTTCCAAAATCTTCTTAAAATCCTGAGCCCAGCCTGCAGCGGTTCTGAGCAAAATAACAATGTCACCATATTTTAAGGGGCGCAGCCCTCCCGTATCCCGGTCCGTCACCTTAAGGCTTTGACGAAGCCGCCCTATCTTCTCCGCAATCGCCTCCGCCTCCTGTTCCCTGGCGCTTAGGGTGGAATCCTCATCCCTGCCGATAATCAGATACTCCGTTTCATAAGGAGAGACGGTCTCACATTCTGATTCCCCGGACACATATTTCTCCTCTCTCGATTCCTCACATATGGATTCCTCAAAAAGTCGTCCGGAAGATGTCACTTCAACACAGAAGGAATTTTCAGGCATCGGCGTCGGATAAACGGCTCCTTCATAAAGGGCCGCCTCATCATCATACTCCACTCCTCCCAGCTTCGCCCCCATAATCCTTTCAAACAATCGATTAACGCTGGCAAGCACCTGGGACCGGCTCCTGAAATTTTTATGTAAGTCAATCCGCTGGCAATCCCCGTCCTCTTTAGAATAACAGTTGTATTTTTCCATAAAAAGCTCGGGACGGGCCAGCCTAAACTTATAAATACTCTGCTTTACATCCCCCACCATAAAGCGGTTGAAGTTCCCTTCCTCCTCCCCTGATATGCTCTTTAAAAGCAATTCCTGCACCAGATTACTGTCCTGATATTCATCAATCAATATCTCTGCAAAAAACTGCCGATATTCCATGGCCGCCGGAGAAAGCGACACTTCTCCGTCCTCTCCCTTTTTCAATAAGATATTTAAGGCAAAATGCTCCATATCATAAAAGTCAATGATATTTTCCTGGCGCTTTTTCTCATCCAGCCTTTCTTTATAAGCAAGCACCAGAGATAAGAGCTGTTCCACATTGGGCGCAGCCTTCTTCATCCGCTCCACTATCTGGTCAGGCGAGAGAATCAGAAAAGATTCCTTTAAATCCTCAAACTTCTTTTTTACATCCTTTCGAATCTGCTGCACCTTTTCCCTGCACGCCTTACTGACCGTATCGTCCTTTTTGGAGGGCAGGCGGCCGAAGGAAACTGTCTCAAAAGCCTCATAATATGCCGACAAGCCTCTGCTTTTCAAAAGGCCTTCCACCATATCCCGCTCCCTTTCAAGCACATCACCATACATATATGGGCCGTCCGGCCTTTCACAAATCCGGATTGCCATATCAAGGCTTGCCCTGCATTCTTCTATTATAATAGAGATATATTCCTCCAAATACCTGCACCAATTGGTATTTTCCAGTTCCGCAACATCTGATATTTTATACTCCTCACCGCATTGACTAATCCAGTCCTCCGGCCAGGGGCAGCTCATGGAAAAGGTATACAGCTTTTCAATGTATTCCGCCAGAAGCTTATCGCTGCTTCCTCCGGTAAAATACTCCACACAGTCAAGAAAAGCCCCATTATTTTCTCCGTATTTTTCCTCAAGAAGCTCCTGCATCACATCCTGCGCGAGCAGCCGCAGTTCTCCCTGGTCAACCACACGAAAGCCCGGGTCAAGACCGATATCATTAAAGTTGTTCCTTATGACGAAAAGACAAAAGCTGTCAATGGTGGTAATCTGGGCATTATGAATCAGGGAAGCCTGTTTTTGCAGATGCACATTTCCCGGATCCTGCTCCAGCCGCCGATTGATGGCAAGGCTGATTCGCTCCCGCATCTCCGCCGCCGCCGCATTTGTAAAAGTCACCACAAGGAGCTGGTCAATATCCACAGGCCTTTTTTCATCCGTAATCATCCGGACTATGCGCTCCACCAACACGGCCGTCTTCCCGGAACCGGCCGCCGCCGAAACCAATATATTTCTGTCCCGCAGCTCTATCACTTTTTGCTGCTCGGGTGTAAATGCAATTGCCATATGCGTTCTTCCCCTCCTATGCTTTAAATTAAAACCAATATCCCACTGCAAGCTGACGCGGCGTCTGATAACCGTCATGTCGGTTTATCTCCCCAAGCACTGTTATGCTTCACAAATCAAATTATCGAACAAATCGTATGCTATTTATCGCATTCTTCTTCAATCTCTCCCCGCATTTGATTCAATAACGTATCCTCCGGCGGTGAAGGCAGCATACGGACGTCGTACCCCGGAAGTCTTTCCTCAAACTCGCATACCCCTTTGTAGGCGCAGTAGGTGCAGGATTCCCTTCCCCCCTGCTTGCAGGGATTCACCGCAATGTTGCCGTCCAAAATCTGCCGCCCGAACTGTTTGATTTTATGGGTGACAAATGTGGAAATGGTCTCATAGTCTCCCTGTGTCACAGTGGACGAGCGGGCGGAAAATCCCCCGTCCTTTTTCCGCTCCACCGGGATGACCAGGGATTTATCCGTAAAGTTTTTATCCAAAAGGCTGACCACCTTCTCATTTTCATTGACGATACCGGCGGTTCGCAGCTCTTTTAAAATTTCCCTGTCAATCTCCTCCCCAGACAGCTCTCCCTTTGCTTTCACCATAGGATCGTCCACGTGATAATAGAGAAGGGCCGCCGGTACAACTTCCTTATCCGGGTGATTTGCCTCTGCCATCTTTACCGCCACATTCATATAAACCACAAGCTGCAGCTGTAATCCGTAATAGAGGGCCGCCAAATCAAATTTTTTGTTCCCGGATTTGTAGTCTATCACTTTTACGTACACATGCTCCGGGTCCTCACATGTATCAATCCTGTCAATCCGTCCCCGAAGCCTTATTTTTTCTTCATCCGAAAGGGATAACTCCACCGCCTCAGGGGCTTTTACCTTTGAAAAGGACAACTCAAAAGCTGCCGGAGCAAAATCCCCTTCCCGAAGCTGTGCTTTTAAGGTGCGGATGGTTCTCTTTAGAATCCGGTACATCCGCTCCACCATATAAGTATAGCGGGCGCTGCTGTAGAGAATGGTTTCCCCGTATGCGGCCGCCGCTCCCTCTAAAGCTTCCCGCAGCAGCCTGTCCCCTTCCTCCTCCGGGAAGTCAAACCAGGTCAGATTATTTTCTGCAAGTTTTCCTGCAAAGGCTTCCAGCACTTCGTGAAAAATATTTCCCAAATCATTCTGCTCAAAGCTGAATTCTTCCCGTTCTTTCAGCATCAGACCATATTGCAGGAAATGTGAATAAGCGCAGGCCGCATACCGCTCCAGGCGGCTTACACTGTTCTCTAAGGTTTTTCCATACAGGGCCAGCGCTATAGCCTTTGCCAGCGGCTTATGCTCATACCTTGCAAAGGCCGCCTCCGCCAGCCTTTTGGCATAGCCCCCAAACTCTGCATCTTTCCCGTAAAAGTGATACAGACATCCTAACTCCTGTTCGCTTAAAACTCCTTCCCGTCCTGCGGCGTACTCTCTGATTTCTTCCGACAGAAGCGTCAAACCATCCTTTTTTCCCACAATCTGCTCAAAAGACACGGGCGTCATATCTGCCTTTTCTATCCGAACCTGTGGAAAAAGCTTTCCCAGCATGTCAATCAGGTAAGAGGGCCTGATACTTTTCCCCTGGCTGTTCATTCTGGAAAAAGAAAGATACAGCCTGTCGGAAGGCTTCGTCATATTCATATAAAGATACAGTCTTTGAATGTACATTTTCTGTCTGGGTGTGGGCGCTAGCTCAAACTCTGACTGCTGCAAAAATTCCCGGTCAATATCGGAGATAATCCCCCCTTTGGCACTGCCCTTTGGAATATTCCCATCATTGACGCCCAGGAAAAATAATACCTTAACCTGCTTCAGTCGGCTCCGCTCCATATCCCCCACCACAATTCTGTCAACGCTGCCCGGTATGGTGCCCACCTCAATCTCGGCAAATCCCGCATCCAGAATATCGGCAAATTCCTTAAGACCCATGGGCTCTTTCTCAAGAAGCTCCATAATCTGCTCCAAAAGCTCCATCACAAGTCTGTAAATCTGGGCGTACTCTCTGGCTCTCTCCCCTTCACCGTTTTCAGCAAAATACTGCTCATAAATACACAGCTTTTCCTGAATCTTTCCTGCCACAATGAAATCATACAGCACCCTTACCAGTTCACCTGCCGTTCGCTTCTTATCCAAAAGCGGCAGCATCTGTTCCATGAATGCGGCTCTTGTGAGATTAATCCCGGCAAGCAGCTCTCTCTGGGCTTCTTCCTCCTGCTGATTATCTGTGCCAGGCCTTCTGCCGTCCGGTCTTCTGACAAACATCTGACCCCATCTTTTCTTTCCCCGAATGCCCATGGCAAGCACATAATTTTCCAGCCGGTCAATCTCCTCCGGTGCAAAGTCCGTAAGACCGCATCTCAAAAAATGGAAAACCGATTCATAAGAAAAATCGGTGAGTACAATCTTAAGGGCGCTTCTTATGTATTCAATCAAGGGATTTAACAAAAGTCCCCTTGTCCTGTCCAGGAAAATCGGAATATCAAAGTTTAGACCTTCCCGCTCAAAGTAATCCCCATAGGTCCCCAAATCGCCAGTAACCACTGCAATATCCCGATAGCAGTATCCTTCCTCCAGCACCAGCTTTTTAATTTGGACACAAACCCTGCGCACCTCCTTTGCAGGATTTAAGGCCTCCATCATACAAATACTTCCATTACATTCCCCGGTATAGGGCTCTGCAGGATAGCGAAACAGATGTTTTTCCAAATGTGCCATCTCATTATTGTCCCGAAATCGGGGCAATGGATTGTTTTTTATAAAAATATCATCCGTTTTTTCTGTGTTTACTTCCTTAGCCAGACGGCATAAATCCCCCACTGTTTTCTTACTTAAGGAAAACAATTCCTGCTCACCTGCCATGCGAAAAGGATTTTCTCTAATATCTATCGTTATGGAAACAATGACCCTTTCAGTCAGTTTGAGAAGTTCCTGAATCAATCTATACTGTATCGGTGTAAACCCTGTAAATCCGTCAAAGATTACAACACTGTCCTTGATAATCCGGGACTTTCCAACGGCCTGTGTCAATAGTTCCAATGTTTCTTCCGTGGTAATAAAACACTCCTCAATATAGGATGTAAAGCCTTTGTATATGACCTCCAAATCTTTCAATTTATAATGGAGAGCTCCCCGCCCCCTGGCATATTCAGCCAGCTCACCTACCTGGTCTGGGCTGATGCCATACTGCATAAACTCTGAGATAGCTGACTTTACCTCATGTATGTACCCGATTTTATTTAAATTTCTCCCGATAACCGGCATTTCCTCTTTAAGCCCTGCCGCCACCTTGCGCAGCACAAGGCTTTTCCCTGTATCATCCAGCACAGGTTTGTTACCGTATCCGGTCTCCTCAAAAATACGGTGGGCCAGACGGCCAAAGCTGAGCACATCAATATTCATAATCCCGCCGCAGCCGCTGGCATTTACCAGATCCACCTGGGTCTGCATGGTGAACTGGTCCGGTACCAGAAATAAAAAGTTGCAGGCAGGTTTTTTCCCTGCCCACGCAACAATATCCTTATGAAGCTGTCTGCTCTTTCCCGAGCCTGATCCGCCAAAATAAAACTGTAAGCTCATAACTGTTTCCTCTTATTCATTCCCGCGCTTCCCTTAAATTTGCTATTTTAAATAGGGAATCATCTCTTTCACAGAAGAAAAAATCAAATTTGGAACCACATCCGATTCCTCCACATCCTTCATCCCTGCTTCCCCGCTGAGCACCAGAATTCCTGTGTAGCCATTATTCACCCCGGCCGCCACATCTGTGTAGAGCCGGTCACCCACCATGGCGGTTTCTTCTTTTGAAACACCTGAGCGCTCCGCAAGATAATCCATAATGTCGCCGCTTGGCTTTCCAATCACATGGTCCGGATACCGGAAAGAGGATGCATGAATAAACGCATGGATTGCCCCTGCATCCGGAATAAATCCCGTCTCAGTGGGGCAGTTAAAGTCGGGATGGGTAGACACATAGGGAAGTCCCTCCCTGACAAGGTCACACACCCGGCACATCTTTGCATAGGTCAGCGAGGTGTCAAACCCCACAACCACCACTTCGGGATTCTTTTCATCCAGCACAATTCCTCCCTGCGTAAATTCTTCCTGCAAGAGCTCATTTCCCAGCAGAAAAACCCGTTTCCCCGGAAAATTCTTTTTCAGATAAAAGATTGTCGCCTCCCCAGATGTCACAATCTGGTGTAATCCAATAGAAAGCCCCATTCTCCCAAGCTTTTCCACATAGGCCTGTGGATTTTTGGAAGAATTGTTGGTGAGAAACACATACTTCTTTCCTGCGTCCTCCACTGCCTTCAAAAAATCCTTAGCTCCTTCAATCCACTTTTCCCCAAGATAAACCGTCCCGTCCATATCCAGAGCAAAGCAGTTAATTCCCTTTAAAATCCCTTTTTCATCTCTATCCACTTGTGGAATCATCATTCTAATCCTCCATGCTTCCAGTAATCCGCAAATGTACTGCATGCGCAGCATATACCGTATATATGGTATACGATGGCATCAGCACAAATTTGTTGATTGGAAAATAAGCTATCCGGCTTATTTTTCAATCTATCCTCATTCCCTCTACTTCAACGGCGCCGTAGCCTCCTTCAGCCATGCAAGCTCATCCCCTTCAAAATAAGGTTCCAGCTTCTCATACACCACCTTATGATATTCATTCAGCCACTGCTTATCTTTGTCCTCCATCATGGACATCTCTATTCCATCCAAATCAATGGGCACATAGGTCAAATCCTCAAAATACATAAACTGACCGTAAGCGTTTTTCTCCCCTTTTCTGCAAAGAAGCTCATTCTCCGTCCTGATACCATGACTTCCTTCTATATAAATGCCCGGCTCGTCGGTGGTCACCATGCCTTCCTCAAGCACGGCGCTTCCCACAGCTCCTTCCGGCAGTTTCCATCTGAAACTGTTAGGCCCCTCATGGACATTCAAAAGATAACCTACCCCATGACCTGTGCCATGCTTGTAATCAAGTCCTCTCTCCCAGAACACCTCTCTTGCCCGGATATCTAGGTTAACCCCTCTGCATCCATAAAGGAATTTGGAAGCCCGCAAATTGAGCATGGCCTTCAGCACCAGTGTAAAATGCTCTTTCATCTCCGCCGTCAGCGGCCCCAGTACAAAGGTTCTTGTGATATCCGTGGTTCCTTCCAGATAATGACCGCCGCTGTCCACCATCAAAAAGCCTTCCGGCCCAATTTCCGCACAGGAATCCTCCTTAGCGCTGTAGTGCACAATTGCTCCGTTTGCTCCATAAGCGGAAATTGTACCAAAACTGGGCTCAATATAATGCTCGCCCTCACGCCGCAAATCTTCCAAATAATTCGCCGCGCTTACCTCTGTCATGGGAATCTTCCCCACATTCTTCTTGAGCCAGTACATAAAGCGGGTTACCGCAATAGCGTCCTGCAGATGGGCCTTACGCAGATTCTCCATCTCTACCTGGTTCTTCACCGCCTTCATAGGGGTGGTGGGATTGGTCTTGTCAATCACCGTCACATCCTCTGAGAGCCCTTTTATCAACCGGCAGCTGACCCGGTCCTTGCAAAGAAGCACCTTCTCATTGTGAATTTGGGGTATGTAATCATAAAAACCGTCGTAAGGGCAAAGCTCCACACCGTTTTCACTTAAATAGCTCTTTAACTCCTCTGTCCAGACGCTGTCTCCTTCCCCTTCCGCAAAAAGCAGCACCTTATCCATGGTCATCACCACAAAGGAGAGAACCACCGGACAGCTCTCCACATCATTCCCCCTGATGTTCAAAAGCCATGCAATATCATCAAGGGAAGTCAAAATGTGCATGGTACATTCTTCCTCTTTCATTTTTTCCCGAACCCGGGCGATTTTGGATGCCGCACTCTCGCCGCTGTAGCATTCTTCCAGCACAAATACCGGGGTATGTATAAGGGCCGGACGTTCCTCCCAGATTCCTTCCGAAAGATCTTTATCCCAAATCATTTTTCCATTCTTTTTGCCTGCAATTTTTTCATACTCCTTGGCCGACTGCGCCTTCACCACTCTCCCATCAAAGCCAAGGCACTGCCCCGGCTCCAGAATCTGTTCCAGATATTCCTCCACGGTGGGCACCCCGGGCTCCTCCATCTTCATAAGCGTAATCCCTGTGTCCTTAAGCTCCTTCTCCGCCTGTATGAAATATCTGCCGTCCGTAAAAAGGGCTGCTTCCTTTCCGCTTACCACCAATGTCCCTGCCGAACCTGTGAACCCGCTGAAATACTTCCTTACCTGAAAAAAGCCGCTGACATATTCACTGTCATGATAGTCCGATGTGGGTATCAAATAACAGTCTATGCCAGCCGCTTTCATGCTCTCTCTCAATTTTTCAATTCTATCCCGTACCATTTCCGTTTCCTCCTTGCCAATGGCTTAAAGCCTTCCAATTCACATTATACCCGTAAAAAGCAAAAAGGACAACCGGCTTATTCATTGAAAATGTTGAAAGGATACAGTATAATATAATTGCACAAATCAATAGAAAACTTCAAAAAATAAGAGTAAAGTATTAAAAAGCCGCAGAAAATAATCAAATATAGAAGGGAGATAGCGTCATGACTGCAATTAGTGTAACAAAGGCGAAAGAAAATATCTATCAAATACTATCAGATGTTAATAATAACAGCCAGCCAATTACAATTACGAACAATCGCGGGAAAAATGCCGTTCTCATATCGGAAGATGACTGGAATGCCATCCAGGAAACCTTATATTTGAATTCTATACCGGGGATGGCGGAAAGTATAATTGAAGCGGGAAAAGAACCGCCGGAAGAATGTTCCGTATATAATCCAAACGAGGAATGGTAAATGTATATAATCAGATTTAGCAAACAGGCTGATAAAGATAAAAAACTGCTAAGAGGGGCCGGACTTAGCTCAAAAACCAAAAATTTGTTGAATATCATAGCCCAAAATCCTTTTCAGAATCCACCGCCATATGAAGGATTAGTGGGAAATTTAAGCGGCTTTTATTCCAGACGAATCAATATTCAACACAGATTGGTTTATCAGGTATACCATGAACCGGTTATGATTGACGGAACAGAATACGAAGGAACTATAAAGGTTATTCGTATGTGGTCACACTATGATGCTGTAAGATAAAAATGAAGCACTGCCGGAAGGTATCCATCTCCTGGAGACAATACGCTCCCGGCTGCTATCCCAGTTTTTCTATTTTTTCATTTTAGGATTAAAAACAAGGCTTGCCAGATATCCAAAGATAAGGGCCGCCGCACATCCAACTGCCCCGGCCTTAAATCCACCGGAAAAAAGCCCCATAAATCCTTCCTGGTCCACAGCTTCTTTTACCCCCTTCATCAGCACATTGCCAAACCCTAAAAGGGGAACGCTTGCTCCTGCCCCGGCATACTCTGTCAGGGGCTGATACCAGCCCAGAGCGCTGAGCACAGCTCCAAGGCATACCAGAAGCACCATAATCCTTCCCGGCATCATTTTTGTCTTTTCCATCAAAATCTGTACCAAAGCGCAAATCAGGCCGCCCACCCAAAACGCATTAAAATAGTCCATAATAAACCTCCGTTCCGCCAACATTTCTTCACCGGTAATACGCACTGCGCACACCAAATGCTGCCAACACAATTCTTATGGATTATTGTGGACATTTTAATAATAAAATATGCGTATTTTTTAATTTTCAAAGTTCTTTACAGACCAGACATAACGCTGCCCTTTCGTTTACGACGATAAGCTGTACTACGATACATGACGGTATTGGGCTAATAGGGGAAGCATTTGATTTTCTCTGCAAAATCCCGTCCCATTTTTGTCTGTTTATAGCGCTCTATCACATCATAATCCTCCCACATATGCATAGGAAAAACCTTGTCCGCGTTTACCTTCTGCAAAAAGTAATCCATCCCCAAGCCAAAGCCTTCCTCAAGCCTTGGGTCTAAGGGCACAAAGGCCACATCAAAATGTCTGCCTGCAATCCGGTCAATTTCTTTTCTGTAATTTTTCTTCATCTCCTCGTTGGCGCTTTTTGATTCTCCCGGCCAATACCAGTCGTTCAAATCTCCTGCATGATAGATGGACACGTTTTCCACACACACCAGAAATGCGACTCCCTGGTCTGTCGAGCGCAGAGTCTCCACCTTAAGCCCCTCCTCAGGATTTTCATACACCATTTGGCCCCTCATCCGCTCTGTCCTTTCCAGAATATCGGGACAAATTCCTTTTCGGGTTAAATATTTTTCATTTAATTTGATATCATTTCCCATAAAAAAATGCGCATCCCCAGGCATTCCCTCCGCCCATTTCAGAACGGAAAGCTGAAAGTGATCGGCATGCTTATGGCTGGCAAATACAAGCAGCTTCTTCCCGTTTAAATCCTTTGGAAGTTCGCCTTTATAATAATCAAAAATAAGAATATGGCGCTCAAGTTCTACCAGAAAGCCGCTGTGATACAGATAAGTCACTTTTATCATATTGACCCCTTCATCCTGAACAGGCTGTCAGGATAATCCCTGACAGCCTGTCACACAAACTATTAATTCTCTTAACTTCTGCCGTCTACACAATTACATGACATCTCAGGCAAGCTCAGCTTTACAGCATTATTTTTCAAACGCCGCCGACTTTCTCACTTCAATCTTACCATAATCCCGGTATCCGTCATGCTGCTTTTTCACTTCCACCTGTCCGTCGTGGTTATGAATCTCATACGTGTTAAAGCCGCCCTGATGATAATCAAAGTTCTCGCCATTGTCCTGATAATGGGTATAAGTTCCCTCTCCCGGATAAACTTCCAGAATCAGTAAATCATCCTTGTCCTCTCCCACATGCATTCTCACAGGATATTTAGGAATTACCGCTCCGGCCTTCACATAAATGGGGCACAGGTCAAGAGGTGCTTTCCTGATAAAGGAACTCTTTCCCTCCACTTTTTCGCCGGTCCAGTAATCATACCAGGTACCTTCAGGCAGATAAACCAGCTTTTCCCTTGCACCCTGTTCCACCACGGGAGCAACTAAAATCCGGTCGCCCAGCATAAATTCGTCGTTCCTGTTCTTTACATTTTCATCCTTATCGTATTCCAGAACAAGAGGCCGCATCATAGGCATTCCGCTCATCTCGCACTCATGCATCAAATCGTATATATAAGGAAGCAATTCGTAGCGCAGGTTGATGTATTTCCTGCTGATGGAAAGGATTTCCTCCCCAAACTGCCAAGGCTCCTGCATTCTGGTTCCCTTTGCGGCGTGGTCCCTAAACAGGGGTGAGAAACATCCCACCTGTATCCACCTTGCAAACAATTCAGGAGTACAATCGCTGCCAAAGCCTCCCACATCGGTACCCACAAAGCTCATGCCTGACAGTCCCATATTACACAGCTGGGGAATCGCCATGCGAAGGTGAGCCCAGATGCTGTGGTTGTCTCCTGTCCATCCGGTTGTGTACTTCTGTGAACCGCCGTAGCATGCCCTGGTGATAACAAAAGGACGCTTGCCGGTGAGCTTTTTCCATCCCTCGTAGGTTGCCTTTGCCATGTTGTGGCCGTAAATATTATGCATCTGTGAGTGAGGCGCCGCCATATCTTCATCCGTAAAAACAATGTCATCGGGCAACGGGCCTCTGAAGCTTGCAGGCTCATTCATATCGTTCCACACACCTGCAACGCCCAAGTCCACCAGATATTTCTGCTTCTCGCCCCACCAGGTACGCACCTTGGGATTGCCAAAGTCAGGGAATACGGCGTCTCCCGGCCATACTTCGTTTACATAAACCTCTCCCTCCGGGGTCTTTGCAAAGTACCCATTCTCCATGCCTTCCTCATAGACATAGTAATCTTTCTCCACCTTTACGCCCGGATCTATGATGGTGACAGCCTTGATTCCCATATCTTTAAAATCGGAAATCACCTTTCCCCCATCTTTATAAGTTTCTTTATTCCAGGTGAACACCTTGAAACTATCCATATAGTCAATGTCAAAATGGATACAGTCGCAGGGCAGCTCATGCTTTTTCATTCCCTCGGCGATACCGCGAATCTCCTCCTCGGTCTCGTATCCCCATCTGGACTGATGGAAGCCCAGGGTCCAGAGCTGCTGCATAGGAGCCCGCCCGGTAAGCCAGGTGTAATCCGCCACTACATCCTTAAGGCCTTCTCCGCCTATAAAGTAATAATCCAGATTGCCTTCCTCAGCTCCCAGCACATAGTATTCCTCCCCTTCTTTGCCCATATCAAAGTAGGTTTTGCTGTGGTTATCAAAGAAAATACCATAAGCGCCTTTTTCTTTTAATACCAGCATAAAAGGAATACTCTTATACAGGGCCTTGAAATTATCCTCCTGAGGATTTGGGTTATCTGTGTTCCACATCTCATACATATAATGTCTTTTATTTAAAAATCCGGTTTTATCCCCAAGGCCATAAATACAATCCGCATCATCCAAAGCCCTGACTTCCTGTACAGGATAGTCCCCAAGGATGCTTCCCGCAGATGCGTGCCCTTCTTTTGCTAAAAATGCGAGCATCATCGGGCTTATGGCAGGCCTCTCCTTTCTTTCTCCTCTGAAGGCAAGGCTTAAAGGCATGCCGTTATTATCATAAAAGTCCACACGGAAATTGTCACCGACTACAGCGGTCAACTTTTTAGTTTTAATTGTGACACCTGATTCATCCTGCGACACGGTTTCCAATTTCCCGCTTTTAGCGTTTTCACTTGTGTCATTTCCTTTCTGCGCATCCCATTCAATGGCTCTGGAGCGATGGCCCAGACCATTATAATCAGCAAACACATTGATGATGCTGTCGGAGATTACCTCCACACAGGGCTCCTTGCCGCAGGGATTCTTCTCACAGGGATTCTTCTCACAGGGATTCTTCCCTGTGTTTTCACCTTCATACTGGAAGTATACCTTGTTCCCTTCCACACGATACCCTTTTAGTTTTTCAAACATACTTTACCCTCACTTCCGCACGGCTTTTCTGTCTTCCGGATTTGTAGATGCCGCGCTTAACACAAATCCACAATTTTTTGCCTGTAACCGGCTTACGCCTTCATTTTTAGTTTCTTGTCCGGGAGCTGTACGAGAATCACCGCTCCAAACACCAGCACGCAGCCAAGCAGTTCCCTGCCGCTTAATGTCTGCTTCAAAATGACCCACCCGGCCAGCACGGAAAACACGGATTCCATGGAAAGAATCAGTGAGGCCACCGTAGGGTCCATATCTTTCTGCCCTATCACCTGCAAGGTGTATGCCACCCCGCTTGATAAAATTCCCGCATAGGCAAGGGGGATAATACCGTCAATAAAGCTTTGTAATTCCGGTTTTTCAAAAATAAATGCCAAAATACTGCCTATGACTCCCGCAGTCAAAAACTGAATACAGGACAGTTCAACCCCATCTGCTTTTGGGGAAAAATAATCAATCACCAATATATGTACGGAAAACAGAAGGGCGCAGATAAATACGTAAGTATCTCCCTTCCCAAGCACCAGCCGCTCGCTCATGCACAAAAGATACATGCCAACTGCCGCTAACGCCGCTCCAATCCATATCCTTCCGCCCACCTTTTTCCCCAGGAAAATTCCCAGAATCGGTACAATCACAATATACAAGGTGGTGATAAAGCCCGCCTTTCCAACCGTGGTGTACATGATGCCGTACTGCTGAAACAAAGCCGCAAAGCACAGAGCAAGCCCGCAGCAGATTCCCCCGGTAAAGGTCACCTTAAGCCCGGCCCGAGGAATGCCTTTTTCCCTGTCCTTTTTTCTCCGGTACAAAACCAGGGGCAGAAGAACAAGGCTTCCCATCAGAAACCTTGCGCCATTAAAGGAAAAAGGTCCTATATAATCC
>CAJUED010000033.1 GCA_910585075.1 uncultured Lachnospiraceae bacterium | reverse complement strand
ACACTATCATGAACATTAAGAAACCGGACATTTACACCTGCTATCCTGCGGACCGGGAGGACGGGCTTGCCTCCATTAAGAATGCCATCCGTGATGCGGTGGGGATAGACGAGTTCCTCCATGAAATGCGGGTGGAGACATTTGATAAATACGAAGCCTTCACTGTGGGCGAAGTGTTTACGGACAGGGAAGACGCCATGGAGGTATTTATCGGTAATGACGGACACTTTTCCTCCATGTTTGATTTCAGCGAGACCACATGCGGGAAGGACCGGGCCGGCTGGTATAAGAGCAAGACCACGGTGTGGGGAGACGAATACAAAAAGTGCGCTTTCGGGGCACAGAGAAAGCTGGGGGATACCGGCTTTATCTCCAATATCATTGAAAATCATGATGAGCCCAGAGGGGTGAGCCACTATCTGCCCGAAGGGTGTACGGGGGAGGACGGCAAGAAAATGCTGGCCGCAGTGAACATGATGCTGAGGGGCCTGCCCTTTCTTTATCAGGGACAGGAGCTGGGAATGAGCAACGTTGATTTTGACTCTATAGAGGAGATTGACGACTGTATTGCTCTTGGAGAGTACCAGTCGGCTCTGAATGCGGGGCTTTGCCCGGAGGATGCCCTTAACGCCGTGAAGCCTTTCTGCCGGGACAATGCCCGCACCCCTTTCCAGTGGGACGACAGCGAAAACGCAGGCTTTACCACCGGAACTCCCTGGATGAAGGTAAACCCCAACTACAAAGAGATAAACTGCAAAGACCAGATAAACCGTCCGGACTCCGTGTGGAGCTGGTACAAAGCTCTGATTGCCCTGCGCAAATCTCCGGAGTACAAAAATGTGGTGGTGTACGGTGAAGTGGTACCCTACAAGGAAGAACAGAAAAATCTGATGGCTTACTTCCGTAAAGACAAAGAAAAGACATTGCTTGTGGCCGCTAACTATCAGAAGGAACCCCAGGATTTGGAACTGCCGGGGACTTATAAAAAGGTACTGATGAACAATAAAAATGACCTTGAGATTACCGGTAATATCCTTCATATGCCGGGGCTTTTGGTGGTTATTTTTGAGATGTGATTTAGGTTCCAATTATTGACATTCCCTTAACTTTTCTTTAGACTGTGTATATGCAATCAGGAAACCTGACAGTGAAAACAGGAGGCAAGTTATGACAAGTCAGACATTACGTGAAGCCCGCACTTACGAGGAAGCTTCCGAGAAATTTATCAAGAAGGAGGAACGTCCGGATTTTCACTTATCCACCCGCACAGGCTGGTTAAATGACCCCAACGGATTTTCCTATTACAATGGAGAGTACCATTTATTCTATCAATATCATCCCTACGATTCCCACTGGGGTCCCATGCACTGGGGACATGCGGTGAGCAAGGATTTGCTTCACTGGGAATATTTGCCGGCGGCCCTTGCACCGGATGAGTTCTACGACAGAGACGGGTGCTTTTCAGGAAGCGCCATTGAACTGCCGGACGGCAGACATCTCTTAATGTACACGGGCGTGATTAAAGAAAGACAGAAAAACGGTGGTTTCTGCGAGGTTCAGACCCAGTGTATGGCAGTGGGGGATGGCCGCGACTATGAAAAATACGAAAACAATCCGGTTCTGGACGAAAACGACCTTCCGGAAGGCAGCAGCCGTTTTGACTTCCGGGATCCGAAAATGTGGAGAAAGGAAGACGGAACCTACTGCTGCGTAATTGGAAGCCGTCCGGCAGATGGCAGCGGTCAGATTCTGCTCTACACCAGCGAGGATGGATTTCACTGGAGCTTTAAAAAGATTCTGGCTACCAATAATAATCGTTTTGGAAAAATGTGGGAGTGCCCGGACTTTTTTAAACTAGACGGCAAGGGCGTACTGCTCACCAGCCCTCAGGATATGCTTCCACAGGGCTTTGAATACCACAACGGAAACGGAACCCTGTGCCTGATAGGGGATTATGATGAGGAGACCGATACCTTCACGGAGGAACATAATCAGTCCATAGACTACGGCATTGATTTTTATGCCACCCAGACGATTTTGACCCCGGACGGACGCCGGGTTATGATTGCCTGGATGCAGAACTGGGATACCTGCGGCGGCCATGTGCAGGATAATCTCTGGTTTGGCCAGATGACTCTGCCCAGAGAGCTGTTTATCAAAAACGGCAGACTCTACCAGAAGCCCATACGGGAACTGGAAGATATGAGAAGCGGAAAGGTGGAATATAAAGATGTTCACGTGATAGATACCATCCACCTGGAGGGAATCAAAGGGCGGAAGGTGGATATAGAGCTGAGCATTGCACCTGAGGACGATCAGGATGTTTACCACAAGTTTTCAATCCGTTTTGCACAGAACGCTCAGTACCAGACCTCCGTCAGCTTCAGGCCCAAGGAGAGCGTCCTTAAGATTGACAGAAAGTTCTCCGGTTCCAGAAGGGCGGTTATCCACCAGCGCAGGAGCAAGGTGCACCATGAAAACGGGCGGCTGAAATTGAGATTGATTTTGGATTTGTACAGCGTGGAAATTTTTGTAAATGACGGCGAACAGACCATGACCGCCACCATGTTCACGGACAGGGAAGCGGACGGAATTTCCTTCTGCGCAGACGGAGCGGCCAGAATGGACGTTGTGAAGTACGATTTGGTGTAGTGGGGGTTCCATATGGATATGAGAAAATGGTTTAAGGAAGCGCAGTACGGCATGATGGTGCACTGGGGCCTTTACTCCCTGCTTGGGGGCGAGTGGAAGGGAAACAGGGGCAGCAGCTATGCGGAATGGATTCAGACCAATCAGCGTATTCCAAGGGCGGAGTATGACAGGCTTGCGGAAGCTTTCAATCCAATCTATTTTAACGCTGACGAGTGGATTCGTTTTGCAAAGGAATGTGGGATGAAATATTTCGTTATCACAAGCAAGCATCATGAGGGCTTTGCCCTGTTCCACTCGAAGGTGGATAAGTTCAACGTGGTGGACGCAACGCCTTTTGGGAGAGATATCATTGGGGAACTCTCGGAAGCATGTTATAAACATGGCATAAAATTCGGCCTTTACTATTCTCAGGATCTGGACTGGCATGAGGAGCATGGGGGAGGGTATCTTTCCGGTCACATTCCCTGCTCCGGCCAGTGCTGGTGCAACGACTGGGACTACCCGGATAATACTAAGAAAAATTATGATATCTGTTTCGAAAATAAGATAAAGCCCCAGGTGGAAGAAATCCTTCGGGGCTACGGGGAGCTGTGCCTTATCTGGTTTGATGTTCCCATGACAATCAAGGATGCCCAGAGCCGGGAGCTGTTTGAGCTGGTGAAAAAGTATCAGCCTAACTGCCTGATCAATTCCCGCCTTGGAAACGGCGCCTATGACTATGTTTCTCTTGGGGACAATGAAATCCCGGATTCCATTCCATCCGGGGAGGAGCTTGAAGGGGCCGAAGTGAACTTAAACGACTGCGATGGATTTAAGCCTTCCCCCTATGGACTTTATGAGACAGCCGCTACCATAAATAACAGCTGGGGCTACTGCGCATGGGATCATGACTGGAAAAGCCCGGAGAAAATTTTGGAGCTGAAACAGAAATTAAATGGAATGGGCATTAACTATCTGCTGAACGTGGGGCCGGATCATCTGGGCAGAATCCCGGGAGAGAGCCAGAGGATTTTACGTGAAGTAGCAGGAAGATTATAGGACAATACAAACGCCGGTTGTTGAGGATGGGCTTTAGTCTTCTCGGAAGTTTAATACCTTTGTTGAAAAATATGCTGCTTGTTCTCCGATGAATTTACATTCGGACAGAGAATATAGCGGCTTTTTTCAATCCTTTACAGGTGTGATTCTCTGTGGCTTGCCCCACTCAGGAGGAAAAAGCCGGGGAGGATACCCGCAGGTTGCTGCAGGCGTTTACTTAACAGTGTGGTGTAAGGGGTTAAAACAAAAAATCAAAGATTATAATGTATGGTATTATGGGATACTGATTGTGAAAGAAAGGGTTCGAAAAATAAAATGGCAATGAAAGAAAGCTACATAGAAAGTATTTATGCAGGCTGGCTGGCAAAGATTATAGGGATTCGCCTGGGCGCGCCTATTGAGGGCTGGACCTATGAAAAGATAAAAAATATATATGGAGAGCTTACCCATTATCCTGTGGACTATCATGAGTTTGCGGCGGATGATGACAGCAACGGTCCGTTGTTTTTCCTGAAAGCCTTAGAGGACGGAAGACACGGCTATGATGTGAAGGCAATGGACGTGGCGGAGGCACTTCTCAATTATGCTCCCTTTGAGCATGGCTTTTTCTGGTGGGGCGGATATGGGGTTTCCACCGAGCATACGGCATACTTAAATCTCCGTAACGGGATTCCGGCGCCGGAGAGCGGCAGCATTGCCCAGAATGGCAGCGCTACCGCGGAACAGATTGGAGGTCAGATTTTTATTGACACCTGGGGACTTGTAAGCCCGGGAAATCCGGATCAGGCGGCAAGGTTTGCCAAGGAGGCGGCCAGTGTTACCCATGGGGGTAATGGGGTTTACGGCGGTATTTTTGTAGCCGTATGCATCAGCTATGCTTTTATAGAAAAGGATATAAAGAAAATCATTGAAAAAGGTTTATCCTACATTCCGGATGACTGCGAGTATGCAAGGATTGTGCGCATTGTAATGGATTTTTATGATAAACATCCGGAGAACTGGAGAGAATGCTTCCGGTTCATCTTTGAAAGTTATGGGTATGACAAGTATCCTGGCGCATGTCATATCATTCCCAATATTGCGGTGATGATTTTGGCCCTTTTGTATGGTGAGGGGGATTTCTCCGATACCTTGAATATCTGCAATATGTGCGGATGGGATACGGACTGTAATGTGGGAAATGTGGCCACGATCATGGGCGTCCGCAATGGCCTTGCGGGCATAGAGTATGATAAATGGAGAAAGCCGATCAACGATTTCCTGGCATGCTCCAGCGTGGTGGGCTCTCTGAATATTATGGATATTCCCTTTGGAGCTGCTTACATTGCAAAGCTGGCTTACGCGGTGGCAGGGGAAGAATTACCGGCAGCCTGGAAAGAAATCATTGAAAACAGAATTGAAAGCTGTCACTTTGAATTCCCGGGTTCTACACATGCAATCCGGGTAAGGGTAGACGGGTTGGACGATAGAGCGAGAAAAGAAAGAGAGTGTAACCTCATCAATACGGATGAGACGGCGGCATCCGGTAAGCGTTCCCTGAAATTTGTGGTTTCGCCTGTAGAGTCTGCTGAAAATATCTATGTCTACAGAAAGACACATTATGAGCCTAAGGATTTCCATGACAGCAGATATGACCCTTGCTTTTCGCCTTTGGTTTATCCGGGACAGACCCTTCATGGGAGCGCTTATATTCCGGAGTATTCCCAGCCGGCCCAGGTGAGTCTGTATGTAAGAGAAGCCCACAGCGGCAAAATTTATGAGGGCGAAAAGGTAGAGCTGGGGAAGGGAGAATGGAAGAACCTGGAATTCCATATTCCGGAGATGGAAGCTGCCCTGATAGATGAGATGGGAGTTTGTTTCCACGTTCATGGCACACATACGCAGGTTTTTGATTATGTAGGCATGATAGACGACCTGTATGCAGACGGGCAGCCCACTTACAGTATAGATTTGTCAAAGGAAAAGGTGGAAGTCTGGACAACGCTTCACAGGGAAATCAGTCAGTTTACAAAGCTCAAGGGACTTATGTATCTGGAGGATGGTCAGATGCATTTATCCTGCTCCGATTTTGCTGAGGCTTACACGGGAAGGCATGACTGGGAGAATTACCGGGCTGAGTTTTCCTTTACACCTCTTACCGGGCAGACCCATATGGTAAACGTGAGAGTCCAGGGGGCAATCCGCTCTTATGCCGCAGGGCTTTTGGATGGAAACAGGTTTGCAATCCTGAAAAATGATAATGGTTACAAGGTGCTTGCGGAGACAGAATTTGCGTGGGAGCATGGACAGGAATATACGGTAACAGTGACCGCCGATGGAAATAAAATTTCCGCAGAGGTTGACGGAGTGATAGTAGAGGCTGTGGATGAAGAAAGGCCTTATCTCAAAGGCTCCATAGGGGTTTCCATGCAAAATGGCACCCATGATAAATATCGTATGATGAAGGTTAAGGGGATTTAAGATAAGCGCTATTTGGGAGTGCCCATAGGAACATCTGTTTTTTAGGGTGACGTTGAAAGGAACATACAGGAGTTCCTGAAAATCATAGAAGAATACAAAGAATAAAAATAGAAGAATATAGAGAATGGGGATAGAAGAATATAGAGAATGAGAAAAGATTGTCGGCCTTAAGATGATTCACTGGCCGACAACCTTTTCAAAATCAAAATGATCCACAATCTCTCTCATATGTTGAAGATATGTGTCTATCCCTGTTCCTTTTTGGCCGTCCTTTGCCACAAGGCACTCACCGGAGGCAAAGCACTCCGCCATATAGCGGTTATAGCGGGGGTGATAGTGGCTGTAATCCGCATAATTGTTCAAATCACAGACAATTTCCTCCCGGTCAGGAAAAAAGTACATGGTCACATTTTCATAGGCATTGAGCCGTTCCGCAATATATCTGTACTCCGCAAGGGTGGCATTCAGATGATTCTCCTTAAGCACATCATTCCAGAATAAAATGCTGTAGGGTGGGAAAAACACTACAAATTCCGTCTCCGGGTTTTCCTCTATATAGGGGCAGATATTGACAGCCAGATTTTTCTCCGTGGAGGCCAGATAGGCGTCCGCCGGCGTCTCCTGTGTGACCTGCTCAGGGGAAGTATAGTTGTGCAGTACCCACTGCTCGCTGTAATATTCCTCCGTCCACCAGCTGGCATACACATTTGATAAATCCGTAGGCTCCGGGTCAGCCATGGGGCGCAGAATATAATTTAAAATCACATCCTTGTTGAGCAGATATTGAATGTCGTTGAAATAATTATCATCATACAGATATTCCGGAATAGGATATTTTGTCTCATCCACAGCCCCGGTGTAGGTAATCACATCCACGCCCAGAAAAACTTTTTTAACCTGCCTTTTCCCCTTACTATCATCATCAAAAATAATATCCATGATATTGGCCTGGTCCTTGGGAAAAGCCCCGCTGTAACTTAGTTTGATGGTGTTTAAATCCATCAGCTCTTTAAACCAGGTGGTCTGGAAATTGACCGTCATGGAGGAGCCTAAAATCACACTGTCATAGTCCATGTGAGCGGCCATTCCCGGGTTTTGGGAGAGCTGATTGTCTACCAGATAGGGGAATCCTTTTAAAGGACTGTGGTAATGGAAAAAGGGGTCCACATATATCACCAGCGCTGCCATGCATATCAGGGCGGCAAAAGCCAGTGCCAAAACACTGATGAGTGCTTTTTGAAAAGGATTCTTTTTTGTTTTTATTTCTTGTTTTAAATCGTGCTTGCTTTTCTTTTTCATGCTGTTGTTTCCATTGTTTTTTGCCATTCTCATAGCGGTAGAATCAGAACTACATTGTTATTTTCCATATATGACAGACATACTGATTCTTCTGCTCTTTGATTTTTATTTCATGGTATAGGTTATGTTGTCAGAATCTGTTTTTCCCTATAGCAGGCGGCGATATAATCCCTGGACTGATAAAATAAATCTGAGTTAAAATTTAAAATACGCTCCGCAAGCCAGGAATGATATATCTCAAAGAGCCCGGTTATTACATCCTTCTCATCAAATATATCTTCTATAAGCCGTTCAAATACTTCGCCAATATCCCAGTAGTCCGGGATATTATATTTGCAGGATGCTATGTTATCAAAGCTTCCGTTTATAATATGATTTCTTTGTATAAAATCGTCAGCCACTTTTTCAATCGGTTCACAGTGGAACACGTCCGCATAGTTATAAATCCTTGTAACTGTTTCAATTCCAAGGCAATCAATGATATCCTGTCTTTTATTTTTGGTTGTCCGCCCGATAAATTCTATCAAACTACATGTAAAAAAAAGCGCACTGTTATTTTTATCCATAAACTTTTTCCTCGCCAATAAAATGAATGGTCTTTAAGGCCGCAATTGTATGAAAGCTAATCTGATGCGTAGGGCGCTTGAATTTTGCTAATTCCCAAAATGCGTTTCGGGATATTTTTCCATCCACAAATCCCTGTACATAATTAAATATGGTATCATTTGCCATTGGTCCTTCTACAATATCATAAGTGTGAGGATGCCCTGTACGACAGTTTATAATAAAATCTAACCATTCCTCGGTCATTGCTTCGAAACGCAGTATTTTCAAGTTTGGATTTTCTACATATTCATACATATTAATGTAACCTTCACCAAATCTTGTAGCCCATCTGACAGCCTGCTCTCGGATAATCGTGCAATAAAAACCATAATAAAAGTCTTTATGATATTTTGCGATTTTAATTTCAGGTTCCGAAACAATCTGGGTGCTTCCATGGTATATCATCATTTTTCGCATATTCAATCACCTGTCCAACATCAGAAGGTTTTTCTCAGATTTCAATTTGTTGGTATCATTATAATTTGTTTTTAACGAGTGCATAATTTTTAAAAGAAAAATAAATGCCGCCGCGCTTCACAAGCCAACTTATTGAATTAAAAATTAACATATAAAAAGGAGCTGACGCCGGAAAAAGAAAGGATACTCCAGACAAGCAAAGCTGTCATAATCAGAGTGTTTATTATATTTGGCTTGGCCTTCTTAACCACATCCAGGGCATTTCTCCCAAAGAATACCAACGAAAGCCCCCCAGCCATGATAAGCATCATAAGGATATAATGTGCGCTCTGCCAACGGTCAAGCTTTAACACCTTAATCACGTACCAGAATTCATCCAGATTAAAACAGCCCGCCAGGCTCCAATTCAATCTGCCGAATTGAAAGGAGCAAATTTTTTGAAGCAGTACTATGGCTTCTTTCACGGAAGGGGCCCGGAAGAAAATCCATGCCACATTCACATAGAGGAAGGTGAGCAATACGCCGATACCGCGCCGCACTGTTATTGCCCAGGATGTCCGCCGGCGGCTGTGGAAGGGGCCGCCTTCGGATACAGAATCCTTCCACATTCTGGTAAGTACATAGAGGACTCCATGCATCATCCCCCACACAATAAACTGCCAGCCGGTGCCGTGCCAGATGCCACTGACCAAAAATACCAGCAGACAGTTTAAATATGTCCTGGCCCTTCCCTTCCGGTTTCCGCCCAGAGGGATATAAAGGTATTTCGTGAAAAATCTGGTCAGAGTAATATGCCATCCCTTCCAGAATTCTATAATATTAGCGGCTTTATAGGGAGAACGAAAATTGACGGGAAGCTCAAATCCAAGCATACCTGCTATTCCCATAGCCATATCGCAGTACCCGCTGAAATCAAAATAAAGCTGCAGGGTATAGGAAAGCATCACAATCAGCCCGTCCCAGGTATTCAGTGCGGATAAATTGGTGTAGCCAAAATCCACCGCTTTCCCAAAGGTGTCCGCAAGCAGAACTTTTTTGGAAAGCCCCAAAATAAACAAGTAAAAACTTCTGAAAATCTGCTCCCAGGATACCCGCCTTTCCTTTTTAGCAAACTGGGGAAACAGCTCCCCGGGTAAGGCGATGGGCCCCTGCATGATTTTTGGAAAAAAGCTTACGTAAAGTCCGTAGGAAATAATATCAACCTTACCGGTAGTTTTTTTGTAGCTTTCCACCAGAAAAGCAATCTGGGTAAAGGTAAAGAAGCTGATGCCAAGGGGCAGAAAAACGCCGCCTCCCGCGTATTTGAAACCAACCAGTGCGCCGATATTGAAAACAAGGCCTGCACCGAGCAGGGCCCTGCTATGCCGGGATTTTTCCATAAGCAGAAACAGCCCGTAATTTACCGCCATACTGCACAGCAAAACGGGAACGGAGCCGGGGGACTGCCATCCGTAAAAGACAAGGGATGCCGCCAGCAAAAAAATGTCCGCACAGTTTACCTTTAAGACACCGTCACAGAAGCGCTGTCCATATGTTTTTAAAATACCGTATCCTGCCAAAACAAGAGGAAAGAACAGAAATACAAAGTCATAAGAATTAAACAACATAATTTTTCATCCTTACAGGAATCCTTTTAATTTCGTATATGATTTTAAATTATATTTTGCGCCCCATGGCTGACCCAGAGCCTACGGATTTATCCAATGTCTATGCAAGCTGGTGGACGGAAGAATTTGACTTGACAACCGCCGTATGGTTATTGACTTTACTGCTGCTGCCACTGTTCCACAATCTGTGTGGTAACCGGATCCTCGTAGATAAGATAGCCGTCGATTTCATCCAAAAGCACCAGACCGCATTCTATCGGGTCTAAGTCGGTCTTGCGTTCTTCTGACAGGACAATATACTGACAATAATCCTCCCGGGTTGCGGCAAGCAAATCTTCCATGGAGACAACCTCAGGCTTTTCCATGGCTTCATAGACCGCATTATAGTAATCCCAGGCGTTTACCAGCATTTCTCTGCCGTAGGGCATATTGATGGAAGTATCATACTGCCTGACAAAATGAATCAGCTCCCCGGGCATAACCGCGGACACCCGCTTATCCGGGTCGTCGGGTTTTATTAAATCGCATATTTTTACTACGGTATTGGGTATGTGATAGAGATTTTCAGCCCTGGAAATATAAGTGCTTTTGTACACGAAGCTTCCACACAGAACCGTCAGCCCGGCGCCGACGATAAGGCCGATTCTTTTATGCCGCTCAAACAGACGGCACAGTCCATAGACAAAAATAATACCGGTGGGAACGGTCCACAAAATACGATAATAGGTCTCTCCGTCGAGTCCCAGAGCCACAAACCCTTTCCTGCTTATGGGAAAGAGAAACAGGGCCACCACAATAATGGGCGCGTATACCAGCAGAATCCGAATACTTTTGCTTTTTTCCGTTATAAGCAGATAAATCCATGCAAGGACGGAAAGCAGAAGCAGCAGCTTAAGGCCGGTATATAATTTTAAAATGACGAAGCTCTCCATAAAAATTCCAAACATAATTTACCTCATTTCTGCGCTGCTTTTTGCGCATATCAAGTTTGTGGTTGCGGCGCAGACACAAGCTTGTTTTCTCCCTATCCCAATAGGATAATGCAATATCCTGCCTTTTCCAATGGCAGGCATAATTATGCACAGATACCGGTAACGGTTCGGCCTTCCGGCTTCCTTATTACCGCTGTTGACCAAAACAATGATATTTTTCAGATACTCGCCGTATGGATGCCGCTTTAAACCGGTCATTGAAAACAGCGCTCATCGGGCGAAGTTTAAGGAACAAATATTCCATGGGTCAGCGCCAGATAAAGCAGCACGTAAACCCCTCCGGGAACACAGGTAAATCCCGCTTTGATGAAAATGCCAAACTTTCTTTCCCTGACGGCAAACAAAAATCCAAAACCCATTGTCATCATACAGCTCAGCAAAATGGCGAGAGAGCTGCTTGCCCCGCCGGCCAGATTCAGGCAGGCCAGTAAAAGCCATAATCCCTTTTTCCCCATATGTGCATTTTCGGGCTGGGGGCGTTCGGCCCATCTCCCTAAATTTTTCATTCCCTTGGGAGCGTAGAGCACATCTTCGTCTACTTTTTTATAGGAAGTAAAAAGGGACAGAAAAATCCAAAGAACCGCAGGTATCACAAAGTTGCCTGCGAAGGATTTTCCCTGCCAGGTTCTGGTTAGGAAAAAGGTTTCCGTAGTGTAAATGGAAATGTTTCCAAATATCTGCCACAGGGCAATGAGCACCATGAACATGGGAAGCTGCCCCTTTTTCCCTCCAAAGAGCGCTTTCCCGATTTGAAAATACAGCACGTAGGTAAGGGGAATCAGAATAAGGGGTACAACGCTGTGGCTGATGATTGTGGCGTGTATGCCGCACATTCTTCCCAGAAAAGCTTCCCACACGGGAAACAGTGCGAGGGCATGGCGCACGTCAAGGGGAGCGCTCCTGCCTGTATAAGGATTTACCCGGTACAGGGTGTCAACCTGCTGGGCAATCAATGCCTGGACCCCATAATAAGCGTCGTCCCCATCAAAAGACGCCCTTGTAAAGGACATGTACAGCTGAAATCCTATCAGGATGAAGAACAGGACCATCACAATTTTTTCTTCCGTTGAAGATTCCACTAATCGGCGGGCCCCCTCAAAGCTAAGGCCGCGGCCGTTTTTCTTTTCCCAGAGGGCAACGCCCACACCCGCTATGGATAAGACGGAAACCACAGGGACAAACCATCTTATGAAAATGGTAAGCCCGTGATAAATGTGAAAGAGCACCACAGGGATACCCACAAGCTCAAGCAGGGTGAAAAACAAAATATATCCGGATACGAACGCGGCGCCCGGGCGTCTTAGATGTTCCGCAAATAAAGGCATAAAAAGCAGTCCCATGCAAAAGGGAACCACAACCAGCCATAAAATTAATCCCGGTATTTGAAAGATTGTCATTGCTTACCTCCCTTATTTTCTGACAGGTCCTTACGCCTGAACAGATAATAAGTAAACTCCTGCTCACCCTGATACCAGGGTTCCTGGGCTATCAGCTCATATTTTTCCCATATGACCTCAGGATAAGAATCCCTGGCCAGGCAATAGTCCGTCTGCCCTTCCTCAATGTACCGCTCCTGCTCCTTTAACACATCGTCAATGCCGAGCGTCTGGGTCTGAAACCATCTGCAGGTGGGTACAATATCGCAGACCGTATATAACCCCGCGTCCAGACAACCGATATTCAATAAAGTTGGCTCCGGGGTCTGCATCACAATTTCTCTAAATTTGTATAAAAAGATATCTTCTTTTTTTTCTTTCATATGGGGGATGTTCATGGAGCATGTGAAGATGATTACCATGCCCATCCCTGTAGCAACTATTCCTGCCGCCGGAACGAGGAAAGGGCTGCTGCCTGCGATTGTTTTATGTCCCTGAAAGTCTCCGGTTTCCACAGAATCTTTCTTTTTCAGTATCTGGGAGATGGCCCACTCTGCCATACGGCCAAGGAGACCGAATCCCAGCACGGTAAACACGGACAGGGGCAGGGCATAATAAGGAAGCTCGGAGCCCCCCACATAAATGCCCAGGAACAAAAAGAAACACAGCGAGAGCAGATTCAGGCGTTCCAGCCACTTTTTCTTTCTGCCGAACCAAATCGAGAGTACCCCTGGAATCAGGAAGGCAAAGTAAATCATATTTTTCCGGATGATCCAGTACAGGAGCTTGCTTAAAGTGTATATCCGCTCAAAGAGACCGGGGCCTTCTTCGTTTAAATTGCTATACACAAACACGTTAATATAGACATAGCCCCAATACCACTCATACAATCCATGATTTAAGCCAAAGTAAATTACCCAGGGAATAAAAGGAATTCCCATGCCCAGAAGGAAAATGCCGCATCCCTTTACAGCCCCCCAAAAGTCTTTCAGCACCAGAAAGGAAAATGCTACGCACATCATCCATGCAAAGAAAAATCCCAGGGAGGTAAACTTGATGTTTGCCACCATTCCGGCCATCAGGCCGTTTATGAAAATAATCTTCCATTCCATTTTTTGGAGGGGGTAACGGTTCTGAAAATAATCCAGTGAAAAATACAGCCCCCATATCAGGAAAGGCAGGCAGATTTCTTCCGCACTTCCTCCCCAGTAAAAGCTAAAGGAGCTGACCGTCACCGCAAGTACCAGTGGACTTAAAATAAGGGCGGTGCCCCTTTTTACATAAAGCTGTAAAATCCTGCGGATGCCGAACAAATCAAAGGCGGCCAGGATAACCTCCATCACAAACACCCCGGCGAAGGTGGTGTGGGACACAAGATAGGCCAGTCCGTAAAAAAAGTAAAGGTACATGCCCTTCTGGTCAAACACATCCCGGTAGGGCATTTTTCCGTGGAAAAGGGCTTTCCCCACTGAAAAATAGCTGTTGGCATCATTCCAGTCGTTACAGGGGTAAAGAAAAGAGGAGCGGGTGGCAAACATCATCAGTAAAAATGCCGCCGCTGACAGAAAAAGAGCGTCCCCTATATTTATATTTTCCGTTAAAACCTTACGCTGCCGTGCACCTGTCATACGTAAGTACCATATCCTTTCACTGCAAAAATAACAAAATTTTACATCCGTATTATAACGTATTTTCCACCGCTTCACAACATCAACTGCCGATAACTGTTCATACGTTTTTATAGGTTTTATAGAGCGAAACGCGGTGACGACAGAATATTTATTCTTGATTAAGCGGCCGGTTGTCCGGAGTGTAAAAGACGGCCTTTCACTTATGATGTTCCGGGCACCATCTTTTCATTCAAATAGGTAATAAAGTATGGTAGAATAAAAGATATACTTTTAAAATATTTTGGGGGATTTATGATGCTTGAACAAATAACGGTTTTAAGAGAACTTACCCTGCCAGCCATACTTCTGCGCATCTTTCTCTCCATGCTCTTTAGTGGGATTTTGGGATATGAAAGGGAAAAGAAGCACCGTCCGGCGGGCTTTCGCACCTATATTATCGTATGCCTTGGCTCAACGCTTGCCATGATGACCGGGCTTTATGTATCCGCCCTTACCGGTTCCTCGGACCCGGCCCGGATTCCGGCACAGGCCATCAGCGGCATTGGATTTTTAGGCGCGGGAACCATACTGATCACAAAGCAAAACAGGGTCAGGGGGCTGACCACCGCGGCAGGTCTCTGGGCTGTGGCCTGTCTGGGTCTTTGCCTGGGAGCCGGGTTTTATACGGGAGCCCTGATTTTCTTTACGGCTATCTGGGTTTCCATCTGGATTCTGCGCTCAGTTGACAACCGGCTGGTTGACCATTCCAAAACGGTCCATTTATATGTGGAATTTTCTAAAATGGAATATTTAAGCGGGTTTCTCTCTGCGGCAAAGGAGCGAAACTGCACCATAAACAATCTGGAAATTTCCAAGACGGAAAGTGACAGAAAAACCACACATATTTCTGCCACCATGACCATGCATTTCCATGAAGTGGTTACATACGCGAAAATGATTGAAACCTATGGAGCCTTAGAGGGCGTTGTTTTTATTAAAAAATATGATTAGCCCGCGGCTCCCGGTGCATTGGGGAAAGGGGCTCATTCTATTCCGCTCCGCTGCCGGAGCTTACAATCCCCATTTTGTTATTGATAACATCCGCAACACGCTCCGCCAGCTTTTCACGGCCGGCATCATTATAGTGCATGTAATTGGACATATATTCTTCGTAATTGTCCTCGTTGATAGTGCCAAAATAATTATCAATAAAGGATACACCGCAGTCCATGGCGGCTTCCGCTTCCATCAGCAGATAGTGATGCAGGGTGCCGTTTCCAATATCCTTTAAAGTGCCGTTGTAAAGATTGCCGTCATCATCCATATACTGGGCATAAGAATGGGACATAACAAGGATACGGATGTAGGGCCAGGTGTTTTTGATGTTGTTTATGGTGGTGCGCAGGCCTCCCGTGTAGGCGGTTACGTCGTATGGATTATTGGGGTTGTCGGCCACGGTGCCCTGATTGTAATCAGTGCTGTCATACATGATGACGATCACATCCACCTTGTCCATATCCACTGATTTCATCACCTCAACGGTGTCCGCATACCGGGGATCCGGTTCATCGTTGGCGATAGAAGATATGGCAGTAAATTCATTGTTCCGCAGGCACTCCACCACATAGTAAAAATTAAAGTGGTCTCTTGTGTACTGTGGATTATATTCGGGATATTTGCAGGCAACGGAGGAGTCAGGGAATGCACAGTCGTACACTACGGCGTCTGTTTTGGCCGCAATCTGCGAGGCAAGGCTTGACTCATCATGGTCGTCTGTAAAAGGGTTGTTCCCAAAGCACAAAATAGTGGTCACGCCGTCATCCTCCCTTCCCTCTAAAAGGGAAGCATCCATGGGAATGATCATATCCAGAGCTTCCACATCAAACTGGGAGAGGTCGATATCTCCGGTATCCGTATCGAGGGCAGTGCCTTTGTTCCATTTGTAGAGCCGGAAAACGGATACGGCGGCAATCAGGACGATAACGGTGATTAAAAGGATATGCATATTAATATGAAGATTGGACTTTTTTGGACGGGCAGCTTTTTCCGGAAGGTCAAACTCATCCAGAAACTCTATGTCGTCCTCGACAATGTCGTCCTCGTCCGCGCCATCTTCGTCTGTAAGGTCTTCGATGGTATCGTCCTCGTCTGCAAAGTCTCCGGCGATATCATCCTCGTCATCCTCGTCAGAGAGGTCGTCAATGAAGTTATCCTCGTCATCTTCATCAGAGAGGTCGTCGTTGATGTCATCATCTTCTTCCATATACTCGATATCATCATCCTCCCCGTCACCGAATTCTGTGTCCTCATCCACCTCGTCATATCCCATATCATCATATTCCATATCACTGTGTTTCATATGATTTTTGTGGTTGTCCGTTCCTTTATTTTTACTATTTCTATTGGCTTTCATTGGATTCTCCTTTGCATTCAAACATCAGCCCGCGAGTGCGGCGGTGCCTGACTGTTTATATAATGAAATGACGCCCGCCTGCAGGCGAAGCAATTCTTTGTTATTCTACTATTATTTGGTGGAAAAATCCATAAATTCATAAAAATTTAATATACGCTATCCGGCAGTTTATGATAGAATGAGCGTTAGTGAGGAGAGCATGCTTGCATGTTCGCCGAACGGCGAATGACGACCATGAATCTCTGATTTATGATAGAATGGACGTTGGCAGAAAATATCACAGGAGCAGGAAATATATGAAAAAATCAATCAGATGGAAAGAAATGCTTATGCTGCAGGCAGTATTTTTGATATACAGTATATCCAGTGTGGTTTCAAAGTTTGCATCAGGAAAAGAAATGCTGAGCCTGGAATTTATTTTATTATACGGGCTGGATGTTATGATACTGGGTGTATATGCGCTTTTATGGCAGCAGGTGATCAAAAAATTTGAATTGTCCGTAGCCTATGCCAATAAGGCGGTGACCCTTCTGTGGACTTTGGTGTGGAGTATTTTTCTTTTTCATGAGCAGATTACGGTGTGGAAGGCGGCCGGCATTTTCATGGTGATGGCCGGTATTTTTATTTTGAATGGAGAGGAGGGAAAATAGCAGTGAACATTTATCTGTTGATTTTGCTTGTGTCCGTATGCATAGCCTCTTTTGCACAGATTCTTTTAAAGAAAAGCGCGGAAAAAACCTACGGTTCTCCCATCCGGGAATATTTGAATTTGTATGTGATCTGCGGATATGGAATGATGTTTTTATCCATGTTCCTTACGGTGTTTTCCTATAGGGGCATGGAATTTTCCAATGTGCCGGTGGTGGAATCTCTTGGATATGTGGTGGTGATGCTGTTAAGCTATCTATTTTTTAAAGAGAAAATAACAAAGAGAAAGATTCTTGGAATGGCGATTATTTTAGGCGGAATTTTTGTGTACTACAGATAAACGGATGAAAAAGAGTCTTTTTTGACAGACAGTTTATGAAATCAACGGGCCAGGAATAATTTCCTGGACCCGTGATAGTACTTTGTCTGATAAGCTTCTTACAAGCATCGGATGTTTGGCAGCAGCAAATCAGATAATCCGGGCTTTACACTCAATGTGCCTGTGGCGCATTGTATGTGTCGGCATCTTGCTGAACCATTGCAGCTAACAGCGTGGTGATTGGAAGATTGGCTTCGTTCTGGGCCTGAAGCTCTTTATACCATTTGCTGTATTTATACATGCGGTATGTAGTTTTAAACTTGTCTATTTGTGCTTCGTCATCACAGGCACGTTTAAAAGCTTCCCTTTCTTCCATATCCAATTCAACATAATCCAGATAGGAAATTTGGAGTTCCGTTAATGGATTGCTGCATTTTGGGCATATCATTTTATGCCCGTTCAACATAAAAATACGGTAACAAGGTTTGCAGAAATGCATGTACATCATAAAAATTCCCCTTTTCTTAGACAAGCATAATTGTAAGCTCAATTTTAGTTTACCGGTATTGAAAATAAAGTCAATAACTTATAGGTAACCTGCCTTGAGATTTTGTTGACAGAAAATGATAAAAAAATATGCAAACTGTCAGAATTCTATGTATTAATGTTTTTTTATAGAAAAAATACAAAATGATTGTGTTGGTATTTGTTAGATGTTATAATAGCGAAAAATGTTACGAAATTATTAAATTTGGAGGGTTTACATAAATGGGTAAATTTTTGCGGAAACTGGGAGGCGGAAAGAAGAACAGCGGAGGCAGAGGCGGTCTGAAATCAAGACAAGTAGATTTTGACGACAGCTACGAAGAAGACGATTATGATTACGAATATGATGAGGATGAGGAAGACTACGACGAGGAAGAATATGATGCGGATGATGAAGCCGAAGCTTATGATGAGGAAGAAGAATATGAAGTAGAGGAATACGAGCCGGAGGAAGACGCCGAAGCCTATTATGAGGATGAAGAAGATTACGGCGAGGAAGAATATGATGCGGATGATGAAGCCGAAGCTTATGATGAGGAAGAAGAATATGAAGTAGAGGAATACGAGCCGGAGGAAGACGCCGAAGCCTACTACGAGGATGAAGAAGATTACGACGAGGAAGAATATGAGACGGAAGATGAAGCCGAAGGTTATTATGAGGAAGAAGAATACGAAGTAGAGGAATACGAGCCGGAGGAAGATGCCGAAACCTACTACGAGGATGAGGAAGATTACGACGGGGAAGAATATGAGGCGGAAGATGACGAAGTTTATTATGAGGATGATGAAGCCTACGACGACGAAGCCTACTATGAAGATGAAGAAGATTACGACGAGGACTACGATTATGAGGATGAGGAGGACGATTACGACTATGAGGACGAAGTCCCCGAGGGCGTAGCGGCAAAGGCTGTATATAAGCTGAGACATTTGACAGCGGTAGATTATATTGTTGCGCTCACCGGTGCCGCCGTACTGATTGTGGTAGTGGTTACGGGAACGCTTTTTATGAATGCCAAAAGTAACAAGTCGCAGATAGAGGCCTTTGCGGAAATAGGGGTGGGGATGGAAGATATGTCCATCATTGGTGAGAGCGGTCTGATTGCCGTTGCCGACGCCCAAACCGCAAAATATATGGCGGCTACCATGGAAACCCAGGAACCGGAGGAAGAAGAAACGGAAGAAACGCAGGAAAACGAGTCCACGGGAAAAACGGCGGTCATCATGAACCTGACATCCATCCAAAAGGACCTGAAAATAAAGTTTATCAATCAAAAAACCGGAAAGCTGATTTCAAATCTGAAATTTAAGGTTGAAATTACCAAACCTTCAGGGGGAACTTACACCATGGAGGATGAGGATAAGGACGGTATCATTTATCAGACCGGTATAGAGGCCGGTAAGTATAAGATTAAAATAGTGGGACCGGATTCGGATGATACATATTCCATCTCCACGGAGCAGATGTCCGTCACAGTAAAGGACACCATTGAGTATAAAAAGGTGGATGTGTCTGACGAGGTGAAGACCGAGGCTCAGGTAAATGCGGCTGCTGAAGATACCAAGGTAAATGAGACCGTGGTGGAATCAACGAACACGGATACGGTAGAGTGGGTGGAATCCACCAAAACACTGATAGAGGGAACAGAGACAAAGGAAGACAGCTACGAGAAGGTGGCGGCAGATCAGATTGCGGATCCGGGAAAAACGGCGGCAGGATTTATGCTTCTTACTGCCTCTGACGGAGCAGGCGCAGGAAAAGCAGGGGTTCCACAGGCCCATGACGACCCGCCGTCGGAGGGAGAGCCTGCCAGCCCCAGCCCTGCAGGGGAACCTACGGAAGCTCCGGAAGAAGCAACTCCTTCACCTTCGGAAAAGCCTACGGACGCACCGGAACCTTCCGAGGAACCGACCGCGGAACCCACCAAGGCTCCGGAAAAAACAGAGGAGCCGAAGCCTACGGACCCTCCTACACCTACCCCGGCAGAGCCTACGGCAACACCTGTGGTGACGACGGCACCCACGCCAACGGCACTGCCTACGGCGACACCCACAGCGACACCTGCAGTAACGCCTACAGGCTCACCAACGGCAACACCCTCTGCGACAGCAACGCCTACGGGCTCACCTACAGCATCACCAACGGCAACGCCAAACGACGCTAAAAATGATACGACAACCACTTTAAAGACCACTAAGGGAGAGACTCTTTATATCAAAAATTCCGATGGGACTTTCAGAGAGGCTAAGTATGCAGATTATTATACGGCAAAGGAATTTTATCGTCTGGTGAGCAAAACCGGAGGGGAATATAAGTATACCGGATGGCAGGTAATTGACGGCGTCACATACTTTTTTGACAAAAACGGCGAGAAGGTAACGGGCGAGCAGGTCATTCAGGGGGCAAAATATAATTTTAACAGCGATGGTTCGTTAAATACCGGTTCCGGCCATATGGGCATAGACGTGTCCAAGTGGAACGGAAATATAGACTGGAATGCAGTGAAAAACAGCGGCGTTTCTTATGTGATTATCCGCTGTGGCTACAGAGGTTCCTCCACGGGTGCGCTGATTGAAGACCCCATGTTCAGAAGCAATATCCAGGGGGCTTCCAAGGCGGGGCTTAAAGTGGGCGTATACTTCTTTACCCAGGCGGTGAATGAGGTGGAGGCAGTGGAAGAAGCCTCCATGGTGCTGGGGCTGATTAAGGGCTACGGACTGAGCTATCCTGTGTTCCTGGATGTGGAAGCCAGTAACGGTCGGGCGGACAGCATCAGCCCGGCTGCAAGAACGGCGGTATGTAAGGCATTCTGCCAGACCATCCAGAACTCCGGATACAAGGCGGGTATTTATGCAAATAAAACATGGTTAACCAGCCATATGGATGCGCCAAGCCTTACCGGCTATAAAATCTGGCTTGCTCAGTATGCGGCGGCGCCTACCTATAATAAAACAAGATATGATATGTGGCAGTATTCCTCCAAGGGAAGCGTTGCGGGTATCAAGGGTAATGTTGACATGAATATCAGTTATATGGGATACTAAATATAAAAACGGAAAAGCTAAAGAAATGGAGAAAGAATATGAGAACCTATTTAGTAACAGGGGGAGCGGGTTTTATAGGCTCCAACTACATTCATTACATGTTTAAGAAGTATGGTGATGAAATCAGGATTATCAACGTGGATGCCCTCACTTATGCGGGAAACCTTGAGAATTTAAAGGAAGTGGAGGAAAGGGACAATTACACCTTCGTGAAAGCGGATATTTGCGATAAAGAGGCAATCTCCAAAATCTTTGAGGAGAATGAAATTGACAGAGTGGTGCACTTTGCAGCGGAATCCCATGTGGATAGAAGTATCAAAACACCTGAGGTTTTCGTTCAGACAAATGTTTTAGGCACGGCTGTGATGCTGAACTGTGCAAAGGCGGCATGGGAAAATCCGGACGGCAGCTTTAAGCCGGATAAAAAGTTCCTGCATGTATCCACGGATGAGGTATACGGTTCCCTTACGGAGGACGGCGGATATTTTTACGAGACAACCCCTTATGCGCCCCACAGTCCTTATTCCGCAAGCAAGGCCAGCTCGGACATGCTGGTGAAGGCGTATATGGATACCTATAAATTCCCGGCTAATATTACCAACTGCTCCAACAATTACGGCCCTTATCAGTTCCCGGAAAAGCTGATACCCCTTATCATCAACAATGCCCTCCAGGGAAAGAAACTGCCTGTTTACGGGGACGGAAAAAATGTCCGTGACTGGCTCTATGTGGAGGACCACGCGAAGGCCATTGATATGGTGCAGGAGAAGGGAAGACTGTTTGAAACCTATAATGTGGGCGGACACAACGAAAAGCAGAACATTGAGATTATCCACATTATTTTAGACACCTTACAGGAAATGCTTCCGGAGGGCGACCCCAGGAAAGCGCTCGTGAGCGAGAACCTGATCACATACGTGGAGGACAGGAAAGGGCACGACAGAAGGTATGCAATTGCCCCGGACAAAATCAAGGCGGAAATCGGCTGGGAGCCTGAGACCATGTTTAAGGAAGGGATTAAGCGTACCATTGCATGGTTCTTCGAGCATGAAGAATGGATGAAAAATGTGACCAGCGGAGATTACCAGAAGTATTATGAGGATATGTACAAGGACAGGTAAAAGCCGTAAAAATGGTTTTTGATTAAGATAAGAGGGAGCGATTTACAATCGCTCCCTTTTTATGGTATACTTAATAAGATTATGCGTATTGATAAGTAAGGAAGGCAGACCCTTTGGACAGGCCCGTGCATTTATCATGGACCGAGAGAGGGCATTGCCCTAAGATAACATGGAGGTATCTACTATGAAAGGAATTATTCTGGCAGGGGGTTCCGGCACAAGACTTTATCCTCTGACCAAGGCAGTGAGCAAGCAGATTATGTCGGTTTATGACAAACCGATGATTTATTATCCTTTATCCACATTGATGCTGGCAGGTATCCGGGAGGTGCTTATTATTTCCACCCCCAGAGATTTGCCTGTCTTTGAAGAACTTTTGGAAGATGGAAGCCAGCTTGGCATGAAATTTTCCTATGCGGTGCAGGAAAAGCCCAGAGGCCTTGCGGATGCTTTTATTATCGGAGCGGATTTTATCGGTAAGGACAGCGTTGCCCTGGTGCTTGGGGATAATATTTTCTATGGACAGAGTTTTTCAAGAGTTTTGAGGGAGGTTGCCACCCGGGAAAAGGGAGCAACCATATTTGGATATTATGTGCGTGACCCCAGAGAGTACGGCGTGGTTGAGTTTGACAAGACCGGGAAGGCCATTTCAATAGAGGAAAAACCGGAGAATCCCAAAAGCAATTACGCTGTGCCGGGCCTTTATTTTTATGACAATCAGGTGGTGGAAATTGCAGCTAATGTGAAGCCTTCCGCCAGAGGAGAAATTGAAATCACCAGCATAAACAACGAATATTTAAGGAGAGGACAGCTGTATGTGGAGACCTTAGGCCGTGGCTTTGCCTGGCTTGATACGGGAAACCATGATTCGCTGTTAGATGCGGCGGACTTTGTGGCAGCATTTCAAAAGCGCCAGGGATTGTATATTTCCTGTATTGAGGAGATTGCCTACAAGAGGGGATTCATCGACAGGGCACAGCTCCTTAAGCTGGCGGAGCCTTTGATGAAGACAAACTACGGGCAGTATATGAAAGAAGTCGCGGACGGCTTATAATTATAATGGAAGGAGAATGGAGGAAAATATGGGTAAAATAACAGTGGAAACATGTGAGATTGAAGGATTAAAAATAATTACCCCCACGGTTTTCGGAGACGAGCGGGGATATTTTATGGAGACTTACAATTACATTGATTATAAAAATGCGGGGATAAAGGAGGAGTTTGTGCAGGACAACCAGTCTTCCTCCGTGAAAAATGTGCTGCGGGGACTGCATTTCCAGATTAACTTCCCCCAGGACAAGCTGGTGCGGGTGATTGCCGGGGAAGTGTTTGACGTGGCGGTGGATTTAAGGCCCGGTTCCGCAACCTATGGAAAGTGGCATGGCGTGATTCTCTCTGCGGAAAATAAAAAGCAGTTTTTTGTTCCCAAGAATTTTGCCCACGGCTTTTTGGTGCTTTCGGATTATGCGGAATTTGCTTACAAGTGTACGGATTTTTATCATCCCAATGACGAGGGCGGCATCCGCTTTGATGACCCGGATATCGGGGTTGAATGGCCCATTTTGCCGGGAACGGAGCTGATTATGTCGGATAAGGACAAAAAGTGGGGCGGCTTAAAGGAATACACGGAAAACAGGAAGAACGGATAAAGAAAAAGAGATAAAGAGAACAGGTAAAATATGGAAAATAAGGTAAAAGAAAAAAAGCGGTTTGACCTGCAAAAAATTCCCAAACCCATAGGTATCGGTATTTTTTACGGCATTTGTCTTTTGGTGGCGGTTATGGTGCTGATGCATTATAACCCGTTGGCCCCCGACCAGCATACGGAAAATTTAAAAAAGTTTTGCGCCTGTGCTCTGCTCACCCTTGCCTGCATTATTTTTGGTCTGTATTATGACAGGATGTTTATTATTCCAAGAGAGCTTTTTCAGAGCCGTGAATTGATTTGGAAACTTTCCAAAAATGATTTTAAGAAGCGGTATGCGGGCTCCTATCTGGGATTTCTGTGGGCACTGGTGCAACCGGTAGTAACGGTTGTTATGTATTGGATTGTGTTTGATAAAGTGTTTCAAACCCGAAGCCAGCTGGTTGCCAGCGGAGTTGAGGTGCCCTATGTGCTGTACCTTACGGCGGGACTTGTGCCGTGGTTTTATTTTTCGGAGGCCATCACAAACGGGACCAGCGCCCTTTTGGAGTACAGCTATCTGGTGAAGAAGGTGGTGTTCAACATCAGCATTCTTCCCATCATCAAGCTGATTGCGGCCACCTTTATCCACCTGTTTTTTGTGGGTGTTCTTTTGCTGGTTGCCATATTTTACGGATACTATCCCAATATATATACAATTCAGGTAATCTACTACAGTTTCTGCCTTTTTGTACTGGTGCTGGCCATGAGTTATTGTACTTGTGCGGTTGTGGTATTTTTCAGGGATTTGGCGCAGATTATCAATATCGGGCTGCAGGTAGGCATGTGGGCGACGCCGATTCTCTGGAATATTGATATGATTAACAATGACAAGATTATTACGCTCTTTAAATTGAATCCATTGGTTTATATTGTGAACGGCTATCGAAATGCAATCTATGGTGACGAGTGGTTTTTTGAACATTTTTACTCGTCCACGTATTTCTGGATTTTCACGGTTACTTTGTTCTGCGTGGGTTCGCTGATTTTTAAACGGTTGAAGGTGCATTTCGCGGATGTGTTGTAAGATATATGGCGTTTTTCATAACTATTTGGGCCGCCAAGGAGGCATGAGGGATTAACATGGAAGAAAACAGGGTTGCCATACAGGTAAAAGAACTGGAAAAAGCATATAAGCTTTATGATAAGCCCTCTGACAGGCTGAAAGAAGCGTTGGGACTGGCGAGGAAAAGGCGCTATAAGGAGCACTATGCCCTAAAAGGGGTGGACTTAACCATTAACCAGGGGGAAACAGTGGGAATTATCGGCACAAACGGTTCCGGTAAATCTACGATTCTCAAAATAATAACAGGTGTTCTAAATCCGACCAAGGGTTCCGTCGAGGTGAACGGGCGTATTTCAGCCCTGTTGGAACTTGGAGCCGGTTTTAACATGGAGTATAACGGGATTGAAAATGTTTATTTAAACGGTACCATGATTGGTTTTTCCAAAAAGGAAATTGACCAGCGCATGGAGGAAATCCTGAACTTTGCCGATATCGGAGACTATGTGTACCAGCCGGTGAAAACCTACTCAAGCGGTATGTTTGTCAGGCTGGCATTTGCGGTGGCGATTAATATCGACCCGGAAATCCTGATTGTGGATGAAGCCTTATCTGTTGGCGATGTGTTCTTTCAGGCAAAATGCTATCATAAATTCGAAGAATTTAAGAACATGGGCAAAACCATCGTGTTTGTAAGCCATGACTTAAGCAGCATTAGTAAGTACTGCGACAGAGTGGTTTTATTAAATCAGGGCGTCAAGCTTGGAGAGGGCAGTCCTAAGGAAATGATAGACGCCTACAAGCAGGTGCTGGTAGGCCAGTATCCCATTCCCGGGGAAGACCATGAGGGGCTTTTGGAGGACAAAGACATCAAGGCCGCTGCGGCGAACAAGGGAGAGGCGCGGGAGCAGGGCGCACAGGCAGGAGAAACAGAGTCGGCGGAAGGCTCCGATACCATGAAAAATCCGGAGCTGCTTGAATATGGTACAAAAGCAGCTGTTATTGAAGACTATTTTATCCGGGACGAGGCAGGCCGCAAGTGCAGCGCCATTTTAAAAGGCAGCCGGTGCAGCGTACATATGAAGGTGCGTTTTGTGGAGGATATCAGTGAGCCGATTTTTGCTTTCACCATAAAAAATATCAAGGGTGTGGAAATCACGGGAACGAACACTATGGTGGAGAAGGCATTTCTGGAGTCGATCAAAGGCGGAAGCGTGAAGCAGATTACCTTTACCCAGAAAATTGACCTGCAGGGCGGAGAGTATCTTTTGTCTCTGGGGGTCACAGGCTACGAGAATGAGGATTTTAAGGTGTATCACAGGCTTTATGATGTGATGGATTTGACGGTAATTTCAGATAAAGACACCGTGGGATATTACGATACCAATTCAGAGATTACGGTGACAGACGGCAGGCAGACAGATAAAGGATAATGATAAAAGACGGATGTTATTACCGCCTTTTATATGGAAACAGAAAGGAACCGCTCCATGAATGAAGGAATAGAAAGACCAAAACCCATACACCTGCGTCAGGATGAGGTGCTTAACAGGCTCCCTGAAAAAATAGGGAATGTTATTTTGAATTACAAATATTATCCGGGAGAGGACTTATACAGTGATGGAAGCATAGAGGATGAAATACTCGGAATCGTGAAGGATGCTTCCAGGGTGGAGTATCCTCTTATCATAGAAAAAAAGAAAAGCTGGCCGATTTTGTATCACTTGTCGCCTCTCAGGAGTAATATTGTGGACTGGCTTCCCATAGGGCCTGCGGATAAGGTTCTTGAGATAGGTTCCGGCTGCGGCGCCATCACGGAGAAACTGGCGGAAAAAGCGGGGGCTGTGACCTGCGTGGATTTATCTGCCAAAAGAAGTCATATCAATGCCTACAGAAATCATGACAAGGATAACATTGAGATTCATGTGGGGAACTTCAGCGATATTGAGCCTTCCCTTCCGGAAGATTTTGATTATGTATGTATGATCGGGGCTTTTGAGTACGGGCAGTCGTATATTCATACGGACAACCCCTATGAGGACTTTTTTAAGATCATTAAAAAGCACGTGAAGAAAAGCGGCCGGATTATCATTGCCATAGAGAACAAGTTTGGTCTGAAATACTGGGCGGGGTGTAAGGAGGACCATCTGGGAACCTGGTTTGCCGGGCTTGAAGGATATCCGGAAGGGGGAAGCGCCCGAACCTTTACCAGACAGGGACTGGAAAAAATATTTAAAAACTGCGGAGTATCAGATTATTCTTTCTATTACCCTTATCCTGATTATAAATTTCCCGGCATGATTTTCTCTGATAAAAGGCTGCCGAACCTTGGTGAATTAACAGATAACATGCGTAATTTTGATCGCGACAGATTGGTGTTGTTCCACGAAAAGTATGTCTTTGACGGTATCGTGGAGGATGGCCTTTTTGATATTTTTTCAAATTCCTATCTGGCGGTGATTGGAGAAAAATTAGACACCTGTTATGTGAAATATTCAAACGACCGGGCCATGGAATATGCCCTGCGCACAGAGGTTGTGGATACGCCAAAGGGCAGAGTGGTGCGGAAAGTTCCGTTAAATGAAAAGGCCTGGGAGCATATTAAGCGCATGGAGGAGTTTTACAGGCTCCTTAAAGAACGTTATAAGGGCAGCGGACTTTCCATCAATCCCTGTAAAGTGTTAGAAAAGAAGGGGTATGCGGAATTTCCTTATGAGGAGGGAATTACTTTAGAGGAGCTCCTTGACCAGTGCCTTGAGAGAAATGATATGGATGAATTTCACCGCTTGTTCGACAGGTATTATGAGCTGATTTCCTACGGGGAAGATAAGCAGGTGACGGATTATGACCTGATATTTGCCAACATACTGGTGGACGGGGATAAGTGGACGGTAATTGACTATGAGTGGACTTTGGAGGAAAGAATACCTGCGGCGGAGATTGCTTTTCGGGCCGTCTACTGCTATGTGCTTGCGGAGGAAAAAAGAAACAAACTTAATCTGGAACTGATTATGAACAGGCTGGGAATTACGGAGCAGGCTGCGGAGGAATATCGGGTGAAGGAGAAAAAGTTCCAAAAGCAGGTGACAGGAAAGAGAAAGTCCATGGGTGAGCTGCGGGTTGATATTGGCAATTCCTGTGTGGATCCCATGATGCTGATGGAACTCCATGAGAAGGAAATTTTAAATCAGAGAATCCAGCTTTACTATGACCGGGGTGAGGGATTCAAGGAGGAAGATTCTCACTACATACCGGATTTATTTGAAAACGAATATACGGTAACAGCTGAAATCCCATTTGACGGAAATGTGAGGAACTTACGAATAGACCCGGCGGACCGCTCCTGCATGGTGAAGATAATGCAGCTGTGCATAAACGGAGTGACTGTTCCCCTGCAAAAAAAGTATATGGAGACAAATGGAAAGGCTGTGAAGACGGGCTGCTATGTCTTTGACACCCAGGACCCAAACATCACTGTGAAGGTTTCAGCTCTTTCCGGGGCCCTTCCGGTAGCGGGGGAAAACGTACTTTCCCTGAAAATGGAGATAACGCCCGTACCGGCGGATATGGCTTTGGACGTAATGGGTGCTATTAAAAAATTCTTTTAACAGAAGATTTCAGCCGGATGGAAGTGTGTAAAAGGAGGAAAGTGAAGATGGCTTCCCTGAAACAGAGCTTAAAACAAATATTGGTAAACAAACAGCATAAGCTTTACGAGAAAGAGGTGGCCTCAAGGAATCTGACCTATAGCGGCTGGATTATCAAACGGGAAGAAAAAGTAGAAATAGAACAACAAAAAGATGGAATTAACATAAAATATCTGAAAATTGAACAAATTCCTCACTCTGATGAATTGAATAAAGGGAAGAATGAAGGAAATAATTCAAAAAGAACAAACGGAAATGACAATGTTTCTCCGGAAGAAACTTATGGACAAAGGTATGAGCAATTGATTGAGGTTTATAATAAAAATAGTCCGGGCCAAGGGGGAAAAACCCTGATTAATATTAATGCGAGTGATTTTTATCGTGATATTGAATATCATGCAAGAAACACAATTGCGGATGTTATTTTGATTTCGCTATATCGTGGAGAATGTAACCAAATTGCATACCCTTTAATAGGGCGGGTTTTTGCGGAAAATGAAAATGTGGTTCTGGTTTATGGGGATGAAGATAGCAAACGCTCTCAGAAAAGAGAAAATCCATGGTTTAAACCGGATTGGTCTCCGGATCGCTTTTTGTCTGGTTTTTATTTTGGAGGACTTGTGGCGGTGAGGACAAGCGCCTTACAAAAAACATATATGCGCTGTAAGGAAAGCGGATTGTTTAAAAACGAAGAAGCGAAAAATGCTCACCGGGAATTTTTGTACCTCCTTCTATATGAGATGTTGAAAGAACACAATGCCTTTTCAAGGCAATATGCTTTTTCAAAACATAATGCTTTTTCAAAGCATATTGCTTTTTCCAAAGGAGATACATCCTCCGCCGGGCCGGTATATCATATACCACAGGTGTTATTTCACAGTTATGAGAATGGATATGAGCAGATTAAGGGTTTACGGCTGCCTCCGGAGTCTTTCCTCAGGGAGCGGGAGGCAGGGAAACCAAAGGCTGATGCGCCAAGGCCTGTGGGGCAAAAGGTTGAGGAATCTGCGGTGGTAGGGTCAAAGGTTGATGAACGAAAGGCCGAGGGCTCCAAGACCGGAGAGCCGGAGAAAAATGTGGTGTCTGTTATTGTACCTTCAAAGGACAATCCTGATGTGTTGTTTCATTGTCTGGACTCATTGTTCCAAAAAACCTGTTCCGAATATCCCTTTGAGATTATCCTGGTGGACAATGGGAGCGGGGAGGAGAACCGAAAAAGGATTTCCGACAGAGTTTCGCGCCTGAATGAGGAGTGGACGGGAGAAGGAAAGAATATCTCCTTTATGGGATGTACTTATCTCTACCATCCCATGACATTTAATTTTTCGGGAATGTGCAATCTTGGGGCGGCGAAGGCGCAGGGCAGCCTGCTGTTATTTTTAAATGACGATATGGAAATTATTCAGCCGGACTGGATGGATTTGATGGCCGGGAAAGCTGTCCTTCCCTATGCCGGGGCGGTAGGCGCAAAACTGCTGTATCCGGATTCCGACATTATTCAGCATGCAGGTATTACTAATTTGAGAGTGGGGCCTGCTCACAAGCTGCAGTTTTTGCATGATGCTGAGGACCACTATTTTGGTATGAACAGAGGGGTTCACAATATGATGGCGGTTACCGGAGCCTGTCTGATGATTTCCCGGAAGGTGTTTGAGGAAGCGGGAGGATTCTGCCAGGAGCTGGCGGTGGCTTTTAATGATGTGGATCTTTGTTATACCATCCACGAGATGGGATACTATAATATAGAAAGAAATGATGTGGTGCTTTTTCACCATGAGTCCTTAAGCAGGGGAAAAGACGGGGACTCTCCGGAAAAACAACAGCGGCTCCTGAGGGAGAGGGATATTCTTTACGACAGGCATGACGATCTTTATGGGAAAGACCCTTATTATAATCCGGGGCTTGTGACGGATATGCTCCAAACGGAATATCTTCCGGCCTACCATTATCAGGTAACACTTGATATGCCATGGTCTGAACCGGTGCCCTTTGGAGAGAAGGTCAGGAGGGCCAGGGAGGATAAGTGCCTTGTGGTGGGAATGGAATGTGCCATGGATATTTATAAATGGCGGTACGGCGGCCTGCCCAAGAAGGGAAGAATCAAGGGAAGACCGGAGGATATGGGGTATTATTTCCAGGGGTATTCTTTCATTATTGGTTCAGATAACGCATGTTACAAAAAGACCCTTCTATTGAAAAACAGAGACAGTGAAAAAATCTTTAGTCTGTCTGTGGAGAACAGATACAGAAAAGATATCAAAGACAATCTGAAAGATCAGGTTAATGTGGAGCTCACCGGTTTTGTGGCCAGGATGCAGTGGGGGAAAATACCTGAGGGCGTATATCAGCTTGGCATGCTTGCGGAGGATAAGTGTTCCACGCAAAAACTGGTCAATTGGAGCAATTGGGTGCTGGAGGTGGCAGGAACAGAGACAAGCGCCGGGTAGCATTTCCGGCGGAGGGCCTTAAAAATGCTTCAATAAGGGAGGAGCGAAATGTCAGATAAGACAGCGGATACAGCGTCAAATACAAATAAAGCAGCAATAGCAAAGACAGATGTAGCGACGGTGAAGGCGGATATAGTAGCAAAGACAGATGTAGCGACAGTGAAGGCGGATATGGTAGCAAAGGCAGATGCAGCGACAGTGAAGGCGGATATGGTAGCAAAGGCAGATGCAGCGACAGATAAAGCGGATGATAAGACAGCGGATAGGGCTGCGGTTCAAAACGAGGATGCACAGGGGACAGAACCGGATTACCGAATTGAATATGAAAAAGAGCATCTACGTAATGCCGACTTAGCCGGCCGGGTGGCCGATTTAGAGGCAAAGTGCGACGAGCTCAACTTTAAGTTAAACAGAATCAAGAATAATCCCTTATGGAAAATGTCGGCGCCTGCCCGCAGGTGTATGCATTTCATGATCCGCCAGAAAAACAGGCTGAAAAACTGCGGCAACCTCCGGGGCGTTGTGGCCAAGATTAAATATAAGAACATTGAGCGGCAGGCGAAGGAAAACTACGGTACTAAGAGCTTTCCAACCAAAGAGGAGACGGAGCGGTTAAGGGGCGAGACCTTTCCAAAGATGGTAAAGATCAGTATTTTGGTACCTTTGTACAATACCCCTGAGGAATTTTTGCGGGAGATGGTTGAATCGGTTTTTAACCAGACGTATGTTAATTGGGAGCTGTGTCTGGCAGACGGGTCGGATGAAAACCACGGCTATGTGGAGCAGGTGGTAAAGGAGTATATGGATAAGGCCCAGGAGGCAAAAGCGCTGGCTCTCAAAATCCATGGTCAAAATTTCGGCCCGGAAATTCTTTACCGGAAACTGGAGCGAAACGAGGGGATTTCAGGCAACACGAATAAATGTCTTGAGATGGCAACCGGGGAGTACATCGGCCTGTTTGACCATGATGATGTGCTGCACCCGAATGTGCTTTATGAATATGTGAAGGCGATTAATGAAAAGGACGCAGATTACATATATTGCGACGAGACCACCTTTAAAAGCGGCGATATCAATAAGATGCTGACCATGCATTTTAAACCGGATTACGCCATTGACAACCTTCGGGCAAACAATTACATCTGCCATTTCAGTGTATTTGCAAGAAAGCTTTTAGACGGTACGGAGCTGTTCCGCTCCCGGTTTGACGGAAGTCAGGATCATGATATGATTCTGCGGCTGACCGACAGGGCGGAACATGTGGTGCATGTTCCAAAGCTTTTATACTATTGGAGAAGCCATCCGGACAGCGTTGCCTCTAATATAGAAGCAAAACCTTACGCTATAGAGGCGGCAAAGGGGGCGGTAGCGGACCACTTAAGGAGACACGGCTACGAACATTTTCAGATTACCTCCACAAGGGCCTTTGAAACGATTTTCAAAATCCGCTATCAGATTATTGGAAGCCCGAAGATTTCCATTCTCATAGCCAATAAGGACCATGCGGCGGACTTAAAAGGGTGTGTTTCTTCTATATTAGAGAGGTCTACCTACGAAAATTTTGAAATCATTGTAATTGAAAACAACAGTGTGGAGCAGGAAACCTTTGCATACTATGAGGAGCTTTCGGAGAACGAAAGGATAAAGGTGGTAAAATACGAAGGAGCTTTTAACTATTCGGCGGTGAATAATCTTGGGGCAGCCCATGCGGAGGGGGATTACCTACTGCTTCTCAATAACGACACCAAGGTCATCACCGTAAACTGGCTGGAGGAAATGCTGATGTACGCCCAGCGGGAGGATGTGGGAGCCGTAGGGGCCAAGCTTTATTATGGGGACAAAACCATTCAGCATGCAGGGGTGGTTTTAGGCCTTGGGGCCCACAGGACGGCGGGACATAGTCATTATGGCCAGCACCGGGATAATCTGGGATACATGGGAAGGCTCTGCTATGCTCAGGATGTTTCCGCGGTGACGGGGGCCTGTCTTATGGTGAAAAGAGCGCTTTTTGAGGAAGTGGGGGGCCTTGATGAATCCTTTGCCGTTTCCTTAAATGACATAGACTTTTGCTTAAGGCTGCGGGAAAAAGGGTACCTGAATGTGTTCACGCCCTTTGCGGAGCTGTATCACTTAGAGTCCCGCTCAAGAGGTTTGGACGACGGAGGAGAGCGGGCCGAGCGGTATAACCGGGAGTCGGAAAAGTTCCGGGAAAAGTGGAAGGAAGTCCTTGTAAAAGGCGACCCGTACTACAATCCTAACTTTTCTCTGGACAGAAGCGACTTTGCTTTGAAAATATAGTAATATTATGGTAAAATAAATTTAATGTATTAAAAAATCAGGAGGGTTAAAAATGAGTTACAAAGAACAGTATGATTTTTGGCTGAAAGACAGTTACTTTGACGAGAAGACTAAAGAAGAACTGCGGGGGATTGCGGACAACGAGAAGGAAATAGAAGACCGCTTCTATAAGGAATTGGAATTTGGTACGGGCGGCCTTCGCGGCGTCATCGGTGCCGGTACAAACCGCATGAACATTTACACCGTCAGAAAAGCAACCCAGGGACTTGCAAACTATATTATCGCACAGGGGGGAAAGGATAAGGGAGTTGCAATCGCTTACGATTCCAGAAGAATGTCCCCTGAATTTGCAGACGAGGCGGCTCTGTGCCTTAATGCAAACGGCATCAAGGCTTATGTGTTTGACGCGCTTCGCCCTACACCGGAGCTTTCCTTTGCACTGCGCACACTGCACTGCATTTCCGGTATTGTTATCACAGCAAGCCATAATCCGCCGGAGTATAACGGATACAAGGCATACTGGGAGGATGGCGCACAGGTTGCGGCTCCCAGAGACCAGGAAATCATCACAGAGGTGAAGAAGGTAACCGATTACCATCAGGTAAAGACCATGGACAAGGAAGAAGCCATTGCGGCCGGCCTTTATCAGGTGATTGGCAAAGAAATCGACGATGCATATATGGCAGAGCTGAAAAAGCAGATTATTCATCCTGAAATCATTCAGGAAGTGGCTGATGATATTAAGATCGTTTACTCTCCTTTCCATGGAACCGGAAATGTTCCCGTAAGGAGAATCCTTTCGGAGCTTGGATTTAAGAATGTTTATGTGGTGCCCGAACAGGAACTTCCGGATCCTGATTTTACCACATTGGATTACCCTAATCCCGAAGACCCTAAGGCCTTCACGCTGGCTTTGGCGCTTGCAAAAGAAAAGAACGCGGATATTGTTCTTGCAACTGACCCGGATGCGGACAGGCTTGGTATTTATGCCCTGGATACAAAGAGCGGGGAGTATATTCCGTTTACAGGCAACATGTCCGGTATGCTGATTGCAGAGTATATTTTGAGAGAAAGAACGGCTACGGGAACCATGCCTGAGAATCCTGCGCTGGTTACCACTATTGTTACCACCAATATGGCGGCGGCAATAGCAAAAGATTACAACGTAAAATGCATTGAAGTGCTTACCGGCTTTAAGTATATCGGCGAGCAGATTAAACTTTTTGAGCAAAACGGCTCCAACAATTATGTATTCGGTCTGGAGGAGAGCTACGGCTGTCTGGCAGGCACCCATGCAAGAGATAAGGATGCGGTTGTAGCGGTTATGTGCCTTTGCGAGATGGCCGCATGGTGCAAGAAAAACGGCATCACCGTTTGGGACCAGATGTTAAAGCTCTACGAAAAATACGGATATTTCAAAGAAACTCAGTATGCAATTACCTTAAAGGGAATCGACGGTTCCAAGCAGATTGCGGAAATGATGGACAAATTGAGAAGCAATCCGCCTAAGAGCTTTGGCGAGCTTACCGTGAAAGAGTTCAGAGATTACGACAGGAATGTGACAAAGGATTTGACCACAGGGGAAGAAAGACCTACCGGCCTGCCTAAATCTAACGTGCTGTACTTCGATTTGACAAATGATTCATGGTGCTGTGCACGTCCTTCCGGCACGGAGCCCAAGATTAAATTTTACATGGGCGTAAAGGGAACCAGCCTTGAGGATGCCCAGGATAAAGTGGAAAAATTGACAGAGGCGCTGAAATCATATCTTTAAATAAGGAAGGAACCGTTTAGGAATAGCTTTAACGGTTACCGGAGCATGTTTGAAACCAATATTCACATAAAATCGCCCTGTATATGTGCAGGGCGATTTTCATTCAATAAGCCGCACAGCGGCGTTTGATACAATAAGCCATCTCGCGAAGCATGGTGGCGGGCTGGAAATACGAGAACAGAGTGTAAGGGGATAGGGAATGGGCAAAATCATAAAGGGCAGTAACCTGAAAAAAGCCTTTCATTATGTGAAAAAAAATGGAATAAGTCAGACATATTATGCGGTGAGAGAGCGCTTGCAGATGGAGATGGCGGATGATTATGCCTATGAGCCCGTAGGTGATTCGGAGTTAGAGCGGCAGAAGCGGGAAGGGGAAAAGTTTTCCGTCAAATTCAGTATTCTTGTGCCCGCTTATGAGACAAAAGAGGAGTACTTAAGGGCCATGCTGGATTCCGTTCTGGCCCAGAGCTATGGAAACTTCGAGCTGATTCTGGCGGATGCCAGCGAGACAAACCGGGTTGAGCGTATTGTGGAGACCTACCCGGATAAAAGGATTATGTACAGACGTCTTAAGCAGAATACGGGAATTTCGGCCAACACCAATCAGGCCCTTATGTATGCCACCGGGGACTATACGGGACTTTTGGACCATGATGATGTGCTTACACCAAACGCCCTCTATGAAATGGCGGCGTGTATCACAGCCCACGAAGAAAAGGATGTTGAATTACAACTGTTATATTCGGATGAAGACAAATGCGATGAAAAGCAGACGAATTATTTTGAGGTGAACAGGAAACCGGACTTTAACCTGGACTTGCTGCTGACAAATAATTACATCTGCCATTTTATGGTGGTGAAGCGTCAGCTGATGCAGGAGCTTGGCTTTCGCAGTGTCTGCGACGGCGCCCAGGATTATGACATGGCCCTTCGGGTGGTAAATGTTCTGTTTGGAAAAGGAAAAAAGCCTGCCAAAAAAACAGAACTGCCTATAGCGCATATTCCAAAGGTGCTGTATCACTGGAGAAGCCACAGCCAGTCAACCGCCGAGAACCCGGCCAGCAAACAGTATGCCTATGATGCAGGAAAGAGGGCCCTTGAGGATTTCCTGCGGAGCAGGGGGCTTAAGGGGACGGTATCTCATTTAAGGCATCTGGGTTTTTACAGAGTAGATTACCAGCCGGATTTGATTGCTAACCGGCCTGATGTGGCCGTGGTAGGGGGCAGACTGGTGGATAAAAAGAATAAAATAACGGGTGGGATGTATACCGCTCAGGGAGAACCTCTGTATCAGGGGCTGCACAAAGAGTTCAGCGGCTATATGCACCGGGCGGTATTGCAGCAGGAGGCTGAGATGGTGGACGTCCGCTGCATGAAGGTGTCCCGGCAGGCGGAACTGATTCTGGAAGAAATGATAGGACTTCCCTTTCTGCAGCACCCAGGTACGGGTAGATTTGACTGGAGCGGCTGCTTAAATGAAAGAATAGATTTTGTGGACTTAAGCCGCCGGTTCTGTGAGCGGGTCAGGGAGGAAGGATACCGGATAGTATGGGACCCCGCCATGACGGAAAAATGTGATTAGAAAAACTTTCTGATATATATGCAGAGATGTCTGTAAACAGTACTTATACTGCCATTATAAATATGAATGCGGAAAACAGGTGATACAATAAAAACAACAGTTGTTATACCAAATTACAATGGAATAAAATATATTGACCAGTGTCTCAATTCCCTGTATCAGGGAACAATGATACCAAAGGTCACAGTGGTGGATAACCACTCCCAGGATGGAAGTCTTGCACTGATAAAACAAAAGTATCCCCAGGTGAAGGTGATCACATTTCCGGAAAATCTGGGGTTCAGCTGTGCGGTAAATGCGGGAATAAAGGCGGCGGATACGGAGTATGTGCTTCTTTTAAACAACGATACCGTGGTGCACAAAGGGATGGTTGCCGCCCTTGAGAAAGCCTTAGGGGAAAATCCAAAAGCTTTTTCGGCGGCGGCGAAGATGGTGAGCCTTCATGCGCCCGACAAACTGGACGGAGCCGGGGACTTTTACTGTGCCCTTGGGTGGGCTTATGCAAGGGGAAAGGATAAGGACAGGAATGCCTATCCCAATCCCTGCCGTGTTTTTTCCGCCTGTGCGGGAGCGGCTTTATACAGACGAAAAATATTTGATAGCATTGGTTATTTTGATGAAAATCATTTTGCATATCTGGAAGATATTGATTTAGGGTATCGGGCCAATATTTATGGATATCATAATATATATGTGCCGGAAGCTGAGGTCTTTCACGCCGGAAGCGCGGTGAGCGGTTCCAGGCATAACACCTTTAAGGTAAGGCTTTCCTCGAGAAACAGCGTATACCTGATTTACAAAAATATGCCTTTGTTACAGATACTTCTCAATCTGCCGTTTCTGTTGGCAGGATATTTTGTTAAGGTTTTGTTTTTTTCTTTAAAAGGAATGGGTGTTATTTATTTGCAGGGGCTGTTAAAAGGTACGGCTATGTGTTTTTCAAAAGAAGGAAAAGCGAAAAAGGTCAGGTTTTCCGTAAAAAATTTGAAAAATTACTTTTGGATACAGGGGCAGCTGTGGCTCAACATACTGCGGAGGGTATTCCAATTTTAAGTTGTACTTTTTGTAATAATATTGTAGAATATCTGCAAGAAGGTAGCAGGATATGATAAAGGACAATCAAAAGTATTTTAACAGATTGCACTTGTTGGTGGATGCTGCTGTTGTGGCGGTCTCCTACTTGCTTGCATGGTATATAAAGTTCTGCACCGTTTTTGCGGACACGGAGCCGGGTGCGGGCGCTCTTGATATGAGGACCTATTTTAGTTTCCTCTATTTTGTTGTGCCTGAATATATTGTCCTGTATTACTTCTTTAACATGTATGCTCCCAAACGCGCAACCAGGCGTAAATACGAGATTGAAAGTACAATAAAGGCGAACACGGTAGGTATCGTTGTCTTTATTGTATTTCTTTATGTAATTAAGCAGCCTGACTTTTCGCGGTTTATGATGGGAGCTTTTTTTGTGATCAATGTGGTCTTTACCATTGTATGCCGGACTCTTATCCGGAATATGCTCCTTTACTTCAGGCGGAAAGGCTACAATCTGAAATATATGCTGCTGGTGGGATACTCAAGGGCTGCGGAGGAGTATGTGACCAGAATCAATGCGAATCCCCAATGGGGCTATGTGGTGCGGGGTATCTTGGACGACCGGGTGCCCAGCGGTACGGTCTATAAGGGCGTCAAGGTGGTAGGACGAATTGAAAACATCAAGTACATCCTGCCGGAAAACAAGCTGGATGAAATCGCCATCACCCTTGCCCTGAAGGATTATGACCGTCTGGAAAATATCGTGGATTTGTGTGAGAAGTCAGGGGTCCACACCAAGTTTATCCCCGACTATAATTCGCTGGTGCCCAGCCAGCCTTACACGGAAGACCTTATGGGCCTGCCGGTTATCAACATCCGCTATGTACCGCTGAGCAATACGCTGAACTGGGTCTTAAAGCGGGCGGTGGATATTGTGGGTTCGGCCACAGGGATTCTTTTATTTTCCCCTATTATGCTGGCGGTGGCTTTGGCGGTGAAGCTTACAAGCAGAGGGCCGATTATTTTTAAGCAGGAGAGAGTGGGGCTTCACAATAAGACCTTTAAGATGTATAAATTCAGAACCATGGAGGTTCAAAAAATCCAGGTGGAGCAGAAGGCCTGGACGGTTAAAAATGACCCACGTGTCACAAAGATAGGGCGATTTTTGCGGCACACCAGTCTGGACGAACTGCCGCAGTTGTTTAACATTCTGGCAGGGGAGATGTCACTGGTGGGGCCAAGACCGGAGCGTCCCCAGTTTGTGGAGAGATTTAAAGAAGAAATCCCACGTTATATGATTAAACACCAGGTAAGGCCGGGACTTACCGGCTGGGCCCAGATTAACGGTTACAGAGGGGATACTTCCATCAGGAAGCGTATAGAGCATGATTTGTTTTACATCGAAAACTGGACCATCTCTCTTGACTTTAAGATTATGTTCCTTACTATATTTAAAGGATTTATCAACAAAAATGCTTATTAATTATTTTTCCTTTGGCAAGTATATAAAATGAAAAATTTACAAATCTTAAGGATAGATTATTAAGGATAGATTAAAAAAAGGTTCAGGGCCTTGCTTATTTCCGGTTTTTGTGCCAAAATAATGTGTTGTGGATAAATCACGCGTGATGGAATTACTAAGGATGAAATCCTATATGATGAAATCATGTATGGTGGAATCATATTGAGATAAAATCGCGTATGACAAAGCCCAAGAATTTAAAAGAAGTAAATATGTAGGGAGAGATTGAGGATATGACAACAGAATCCAGAAGACCCGTTAACAAAAAACCTTCCGGCAGCAGACCGGCGAGTGGAAAGCCTGTTAATGGAAAATCGGTGAATGGGAGACCGGCTGGCAGTAAAACGACCGGTGGAAAGCCAACCAATAAAAAACCCGTAAAGAAAAAACCGGTAAGATATGAGGAGGAGCCTGAAATAAAGCATAAAAAGAAAAAGGGACATCCCACCAAAAAGAAAAAAGGTAAGAGTAAACGGACCAAGATACTCTTATTTATCGTGGAAATTTTTGTTTTGCTAATCATGGTGCTGGTACTTTACAGCGTCCTTAAGATAGAGAAAGTGGGAAAGGTTGACCTGCCCAAGGAGGATATTGTAATCAATCCCAAGGTTGAGGAGAGTGTGGAGACAAGCAGTATGAAGGGATACCGGAATATTGCCCTGTTCGGTGTTGACTCAACTAAAGGGGCCCTCACCAAAAATACTCGAAGTGATACCATTATGATTGCCTCCATCAATTTGGATACGGGCGATTGTAAGCTGGTCAGCGTTTACCGTGACACTTATCTTAACCTTAGCAATGACTCATATAACAAGTGTAACAGCGCCTACGCAAAGGGCGGCCCCATGCAGGCCATTAATATGCTGAACATGAATCTGGATATGAACATCACAGACTTCATTACGGTGGGCTTTGAAGGCCTGGCGGATACCATCGACGCCCTGGGCGGTGTGGAAATTGATGTGTTAGAGTCGGAAATCAGCCATCTGAACAACTATCAGATCAGTATGGTAGGTACAACTCTTGACGGAAAAACATATAAGGCCAATGCGGGCACGGACTATATTCCGGTTACCACAGCAGGAAAACAGACCTTAAACGGCCTGCAGGCTACGGCATACTGCCGAATCCGTTACGTGGGGGATGACTTCCAGCGTACCCAGAGGCAGAGGACAGTGCTCCTTGCCATTGCGGAAAAGGTGAAAAAGGCTTCGCCTGCAACCATCAATCAGATTGCCAACGATGTGTTCAGCGAGGTATATACTTCATTGGATCTGGATGAAATTCTGGATATGCTGAGCGAAGCAAGCAAATATGAGGTAGTGGGCCAGGGCGGATTCCCGGAGGAGAGCATGCGCGCTACCGGAACCGTCGGCTCAAAGGGAAGCTGCGTGGTGCCGGTTTCACTTGAAGACAACGTACAGTGGCTCCATGATTTCCTGTTTGAGGATGAGGATTACTCGCCTTCGGAGGAAGTGCGTTCTTACAGTGAAAAGATTGCGGCGGATACCAACCAGTATGTAAAATAGGCAGATTGATATTAAAAGGACCAACGTAAAAGCTGGTCCTTTTTTATACAAGCAGAACTGCAGAAGGTGGAGAAAAAGGATGTTTGAAGTGGATGTAATCATTCCGGTATACAAACCGACAAAGAAGCTTTTAGACTTATTGGACGGGCTTATGGCGCAGACCCTTGCGGTAAACCGGATTATTCTGGTGAACACGGAGAAAAAATATTTTGATGCCTTTGTTCAGGGAACGGACTTTGAAGAAAGGTATAAAAAGGTTTCGGTTTATCATATAAAGAAGGAGGAGTTCGACCATGGCGGCACAAGAAATTACGGGGTGTCGCTATCAAAAGCGCCTTATTTTATCATGATGACGGATGATGCGGTGCCGGGGGATGGGCGGATGGTGCAGGAGCTTTTATCCCATTTTGAGCAGGATAAGGTTGGGATGGCCTATGGAAGACAGATTCCTGGAAAGGACTGCAGTGTGCTGGAGCGGTACGCCCGCCTTTTTAATTACCCGCAGGAGTCCCGAATCAAATCAAAGGAAAACTTAAAAGATATGGGAATTAAGGCGTTTTTTGCTTCCAACGTGTGTGCCGCTTATAAAAGGTCGGTTTTTGATGAGCTGGGAGGATTTACCGGACATACCATATTTAATGAAGACATGATTTATGCAAGAGGACTGATTGAAAAGGGGTATCGGATTGCCTATGAGGCCGGGGCTTTGGTGGAACATTCCCATAATTACAGCGGCCTCGCTCAGCTTCACAGGTATTTTGACTTAGGGGTGTCCCATGCCCAGTACCCGGAGGTTTTTAATGGGGTGGGAACAGGCTCCGAGGGGATGCGGATGGTGAAGGCCGCCAGTCTTTATGTGATAAAAAAGGGAAAGCCGTGGCTGATTGTAAAACTGTTCTGGCAGAGCGGATGTAAATATATAGGGTATTTTATGGGGAAAAGGTATAAGAAGCTTCCAATGACGCTGGTGAAGGCATTTTCCATGAACAGGGAATATTGGAAATGAAAAATATCCTATGAAATGATTTTTAGCAAATATAACATTTTTATCAAATTTTTGTCACAATTTGAACACAATTAATAATTATACTGATAACCATAGAAGCAAGAAAGAAACCGCCACAGGCGGTTCGCATAAGCGGCGGCAGGAGACGGCGCGGAAATAGAAAGAAAGGGGTAAAGTGTTATGTATGAGAATAATTATCCAAACAGTTATGATGACAAAAATCAGAGCCAAAGCGGCAGTCAAAATGCAGGTGATGTAAATTACAGACAGCAGAGCAGTGATACTTATCACTATGAAACAGGCGGCAGTTTTAGCGGCGGGGATGGATTCCACCGTGAAGAATACAGGCCGGGGAATAACTATAAGCCTAAGAAGGAGAAAAAGGCCGGTTCAGGTACAGGGAAAAAGGTGGCAATAGGCGTTCTGTGCGGGTTGTGCTTCGGTATCTTTGCAGGCCTTGGCTTTCAGGCTGTGGACACGGCCACGGACTTTTTAAAGGGGAAGGCGGGGATTACGCAAAATCAGGATTCCGAGGCGGCCCAGGAAGAAAAGAAGGAAGAAAACGGGGCGGCGGATACCACGGTTAAAGTGGAAAATACCCAGCAGGTGGACAGTACACAGAAGGTGCCGACTACGGTTACGGATGTGACGGAAGTGGTAAAGGAAGTAATGCCCTCCGTAGTTTCCGTGAATAAGAAATACATTGAAAAGATGAGCTTTTGGGGACAGGAGTACAGCCAGGAAGGAAGCGGTTCGGGTTCAGGCATTATCGTGGGGCAAAATGACACGGAGCTGCTTTTGGTAAGCAATTATCATGTGGTGGAATCTCCCGAGGAGCTGACGGTACAGTTTGTGGACGGCAGCCAGGCACAGGCCCAGATTAAGGGCATGGATGAGGATAAAGACCTGGCGGTGATTGCGGTACAGCTTGAAGATATAAGCAGTGACACCATGGGGCAGATTTCCATTGCACAGATGGGAAATTCGGATACCCTGAATTTAGGGGAGCCTGTAATTGCCATAGGAAACGCTCTTGGGTACGGGCAGTCGGTAACCACCGGTGTGGTCAGCGCTCTTGACAGGCCCATAGCAGCATCCACAGTTCAGACAAATGTACAGGAAGATACGGAAATCAATACCTTTATCCAGACGAATGCGGCGATCAACCCCGGCAATTCGGGCGGCGCCCTCCTGAACATGAAAGGTGAAGTTATCGGAATTACCTCCAACAAGATTGGCGGGGGAGTAGTGGAAGGTATGGGATATGCAATTCCAATTTCCGACGCCCAGCCTATCATAGAAAAGCTGATGACCAGGGAGACAAGGTTAAAAGCGGACGAGGATAAGAAAGGTTATCTGGGGATTACCGGTCTTGACGTGGCGTCCGAATATTCACAGCTTTACGATGCGCCCAGAGGCGTATATGTATCATCCGTTACGGAAGGCTCGGGAGCAGATAAAGCAGGGCTGGTGAGAGGCGATATTATCATTGCCATTGACGATGAAGAAATCACTTCCATGACAGAACTCCGGAATTATCTGGATTACTGCGAAGCGGGCTCAACCGTAAAGCTTACGATTATGCAGGGCAGCCCTGTGGGATATCAGTCGAAAGAGGTGGAAGTGACGCTCAGCGCCCAGAGCAGCGTGCAGTAAATCTGACGTACAGGCATTTTGGAAAGTCGGCCTGATGATATGGATGTGAAAAAAGATAGAATTAAAGATAAGGCAGCGTTTCGCTGCCTTGTTTTTGGCTTAAGGAAGCCCATTTTACAGTCAGAATATAACAATTGATTTCCTCTTGACAAGAAGCAGAATATTACCTGTCTTTCGGAGTTGAAGTGAAAAAATAGTGCTAAGCCATAGGTTAGAACC
>CAJUED010000032.1 GCA_910585075.1 uncultured Lachnospiraceae bacterium | reverse complement strand
ATACATCTCTTTTCTGAATATGTCCTTTACGTGGCACGGTTCTTCCCTCCTTAATAATCATTAAATCATCGGTACTCACAGTGTGCGTTCTAATTTCACATTTTGTGTACGTGCGGTCTTATTACAAACAAATTCCTGCTACAGCAGTTTTTATATCGTAACAGAATTCCAACACTAAATTAGCTACATTTGTGGGTCCAATCCATTCCAAAAAATTACTTAGAAGCTTTCGGCCTCTTAGCGCCATATTTGGAACGGGCCTGCTTTCTGTTTGCAACTCCCGCTGTATCAAGAGTACCTCTGATAATGTGGTATCTTGTACCAGGTAAATCCTTAACCCTGCCGCCTCTGATCAGGACAACGCTATGCTCCTGCAGGTTGTGGCCTTCTCCCGGAATATAGCTTGTTACTTCGATTCCGTTAGAAAGACGAACTCTGGCGATTTTTCTTAAAGCTGAGTTAGGCTTCTTAGGGGTTGCAGTCTTAACAGCAGTACAAACACCTCTTTTCTGAGGAGCGGAAGTATCGGTTGCTTTCTTGTGAAGGGAGTTCCATCCTTTCTGGAGAGCGGGAGCCGTTGACTTCTTTACTGATGTCTGACGTCCTTTCCTTACTAACTGGTTAAATGTTGGCATTCTGTTTCACCTCCTGTTTATAAAATGCTTCCGCGGTGTGCGGAAAACTTTGAGAAACTATGTGTATTCATGGCACTATAAAAGTTGCGCAGGTGAATGCACACTTAGATAGTATAATTGCTCATTTTTTCCTTGTCAATACATTTATTTATAAATTTATCCAAAAAGCTCCGCAATCAGCGGAGCTTTTCTTACTTACTTTTCGCTTGAATTTATAGTTAAATATCTGTATCAACTAATACCAAAGGTTCTGTTTAAACCTCCGTATCTTCTTCATCCGCCAGGTCATCCACGTCGTCTAAGTCTTCATCCTCGAAGTCCTCATCGAATTCTTCTTCCAAAGAATCCTCCTCGTCCTCAAAGGTTTCGTCCATGGCTTCCTCGTCCCATTCGTCATAGGTTCCAGCGTCCTCCTCATTTTCAGAGGGGATTTTCTCAATCAGAGAAAGGTCTTCATCAAAGGAAAGCTCCGCATCCTCCTCCATGTCAAGGTCAATGGTTCCCATCAGGTCGTTGTCTGTGGAAAGTCTTGTGTTGCGGTAGCGTCTCATACCTGTACCGGCGGGAATCAGCTTACCAATGATAACATTTTCCTTAAGACCGATCAGCGGGTCTACCTTTCCCTTAATAGCCGCTTCTGTCAGAACCTTCGTTGTCTCCTGGAAGGATGCTGCTGATAAGAAGGAGTTCGTTGCAAGGGCGGCTTTGGTGATTCCCAGCATTACCTGCTTGCCTTCTGCCGGCTCTTTTCCTTCTGCAAAAAGCTGCTCGTTTAAGTCTTCATAATCCAGAACGTCTACCAGCGTTCCCGGAAGGAAATCTGTGTCGCCGCTGTTTTCAATTCTTACCTTCTTAAGCATCTGACGGACAATCACTTCAATGTGCTTGTCACTGATATCCACACCCTGGAGACGGTAAACTCTCTGTACCTCACGGAGCATATAATCCTGTACGGCACGGATGCCTTTGATCTTAAGCAGGTCATGAGGATTTACGCTACCTTCTGTCAGTTCATCTCCGGCCTCCAATACTGCGCCGTCCAGAATCTTGATACGGGAACCGTAAGGAATCAGGTATGCCTTGGATTCTCCTGTCTCATCGTTTGTGATGACAATTTCGCGTTTTTTCTTGGTATCTTTAATGGAAGCAACACCGCCAAACTCTGCAATGATTGCAAGTCCTTTGGGTTTTCTCGCCTCAAAAAGCTCCTCTACACGGGGAAGACCCTGTGTGATATCGTCACCGGCAACACCACCCGTATGGAAGGTACGCATGGTAAGCTGGGTACCGGGCTCACCGATTGACTGCGCCGCGATAATACCTACTGCCTCACCTACCTGGACCGCCTCGCCGGTTGCCATGTTTGCGCCGTAGCACTTAGAGCAGATACCAATGTGGGAACGGCAGGTAAGGATAGTACGAATCTTCACCTTCTCCACCGGCTCACCCTTTTCATCCACGCCAACGCTTAAAATCTTTGCAGCACGGCTGGGGGTAATCATGTGATTTCTCTTTACCAGCACATTGCCATCTCTATCCATAATATCCTCACAGGAATATCTTCCTATGATTCTGTCCTTTAATCCTTCTATGGTCTCCTTACCGTCCATAAATGCGGATACCCACATTCCGGGAATTTCATCACGGCCTTCCATACAGTCAACCTCTCGGATAATCAGCTCCTGAGAAACGTCAACCATACGTCTTGTGAGGTATCCCGAGTCGGCAGTACGCAGCGCCGTATCGGACAGACCTTTACGGGCGCCATGAGCGGACATAAAGTATTCCAGTACGTCAAGACCCTCACGGAAGTTTGATTTAATGGGCAGCTCAATGGTTCTACCGGTTGTATCCGCCATCAGACCACGCATACCTGCCAGCTGTTTAATCTGCTGGTTGGAGCCACGGGCGCCTGAATCGGCCATCATATAAATATTGTTGTATTTATCAAGGCCTGCAAGCAGCACATCCGTCAGCTTCTTATCGGTCTCGTTCCAGGTCTCCACAACCGCACGGTATCTTTCTTCCTCAGTAATCAGACCACGTCTGAAGTTCTGGGAAATCCTGTCAACGGTTGCCTGGGCCTCATCCAGCATTTCCTGCTTCTTGGCGGGAACGGTCATATCTGAAATGGAAACCGTCATTGCCGCCTTGGTGGAATATTTATAACCTGTGGACTTAATTAAGTCCAAAACCTCAGCTGTCACCGAAGCTCCGTGAATATTGATAACTTTTTCAAGGATCTGCTTTAACTGCTTTTTACCTACATGGAAATCTACTTCCGGAAGAAGAAGATTTTCCGGATTACTTCTGTCCACATAGCCCAAATCCTGGGGAAGGATTTCATTAAAAAGGAATCTTCCCAGCGTGGATTCTACCACCCCTGAAACTTCCTGGCCTTCCGCATTCTTTCTGGTCACTCTCACCTTGATTCTGGAGTGGAGGGTACAGAAACCATTTTCATATGCTAAAATTGCTTCATTTACATTTTTATAAAATCTGCCTTCACCTGTTGCGCCTGGCCGCTCCTGGGTCAGATAGTAAATACCGAGCACCATATCCTGAGAAGGTACGGCAACCGGGCCTCCGTCCGAGGGCTTTAACAGGTTATTGGGGGACAAAAGCAGGAACCGGCATTCCGCCTGTGCTTCCACCGAAAGGGGGAGATGCACAGCCATCTGGTCGCCGTCAAAGTCAGCGTTGAAAGCCGTACACACAAGGGGATGCAGCTTAATCGCCTTACCTTCCACCAGAATGGGCTCAAAAGCCTGAATACCAAGTCTGTGCAGGGTAGGGGCACGGTTTAGCATAACCGGATGCTCCTTGATAACCTCCTCAAGCACATCCCATACCTGGGTGTCAAGTCTCTCCACCAGTTTCTTTGCATTTTTGATATTCTGGGAAATGCCTCTCGCAACCAGCTCCTTCATCACAAAGGGCTTAAACAGCTCGATTGCCATTTCCTTGGGCAGACCGCACTGATAAATCTTAAGCTCCGGTCCTACCACGATAACGGAACGTCCGGAATAGTCAACACGTTTTCCCAAAAGGTTCTGACGGAAACGTCCTGATTTACCCTTAAGCATGTCGGAGAGAGATTTCAGGGCTCTGTTGCCGGGGCCTGTTACAGGTCTGCCTCTCCTGCCGTTATCAATCAGGGCATCCACCGCCTCCTGAAGCATTCTCTTTTCGTTGCGGACGATAATATCAGGCGCCCCTAACTCAAGAAGTCTCTTAAGACGGTTGTTACGGTTGATAATTCTTCTGTATAAGTCATTCAAATCAGAGGTTGCAAAACGTCCGCCGTCCAACTGCACCATGGGACGTAAATCAGGAGGGATGACCGGAATCGCATCCATGATCATCCAGGAAGGTTCATTTCCTGACTCTCTGAAAGCCTCCACAACCTCAAGTCTTTTGATAATTCTTGCCCGTTTCTGGCCTGAAGATTCTTTAAGGCCGGTTTTTAATTCTTCCGCTTCCACCTCAAGGTCAATGGCCTGAAGCAGCTCTTTGATTGCCTCGGCGCCCATTCCCACACGGAACCTGCTGCCCCATGTGTCCCTTGCATCCTGGTACTCTCTTTCAGACAAAACCTGTTTGTATTCCAAACCGCTGTCGCCTTTGTCCAGAACAATATAGGACGCAAAATATAACACCTTTTCAAGCACTCTGGGAGACAAATCCAAAATCAGTCCCATACGGCTGGGGATTCCCTTAAAATACCAGATATGGGATACCGGAGCCGCCAGCTCAATATGGCCCATACGCTCTCTGCGGACGCTGGCCTTGGTAACCTCAACGCCACAGCGGTCACATACAACCCCTTTATATCTGATCTTCTTATATTTACCACAATGGCACTCCCAGTCCTTGCTGGGGCCAAAAATCTTTTCACAGAACAGACCGTCCTTTTCAGGCTTTAAAGTTCTGTAATTGATGGTTTCAGGCTTTAAAACCTCACCTCTTGACCATTCCCTGATTTTCTCAGGTGATGCTAAACCAATTCTGATGGCATCAAATGTCATCGGCTGATATACTTCCTGCTTTGTTTCTGACATAGCTTATCCATGCTCCTTTCAAAGTCTGTACCCGTTAAAAGAGTCGTAGCACCTGCAGTTAGCGGCAGACATCACAACCGCCTGTCACTGACTGCACTTGACTTCTCTATTCGTCATATGACTCGGAATTGAGTACTTCCTCAAATTCCTCGTCAAAACCATCATCTAAATCTTCTTCATCATCAGCGCTTACAAGTTCGCCGCTGTCCTCGTCAAATTCCTGCTGCTGATAGCCCATTGAACCAAGGGAACCCTTGTCGTAATCGTAATTCTTGTCTTCTCCCTCCATCTCATAGCGGTAATCCGTATCACCGTAATCAATGGTTTCCATTATCTCAACCTCTGTGTTGTCATCACGAAGCACACGCACATCAAGGCCAAGGGACTGCAGTTCTTTTAACAGAACCTTGAAGGACTCCGGAATACCGGGCTCAGGGATATTGTCACCTTTGATGATTGCCTCGTAGGTCTTCACACGCCCTACCACGTCGTCAGACTTCACTGTCAGGATTTCCTGCAAAGTATAGGAAGCGCCATAAGCCTCTAACGCCCAAACCTCCATCTCACCGAAACGCTGGCCGCCGAACTGGGCTTTACCGCCCAGAGGCTGCTGTGTTACCAGTGAGTAAGGGCCTGTGGAACGGGCATGAATCTTATCATCAACCAGGTGATGAAGCTTTAAGTAATGCATGTGTCCAATGGTAACCGGGCTGTCAAAATACTCGCCGGTTCTTCCATCCCGCAGACGGACTTTACCGTCCCTGGAAATAGGAACACCTTTCCAGACTTCTCTGTGGTCACGGTTCTTATACAGATATTCCATCACCTCAGGAAGCACTTCTTCTTTATGCTTTGCCTCGAATTCTTCCCAGCTTAAGTTCACGTAATCGTTGGCAAGGTCAAGAGTATCCATAATATCAATCTCGTTTGCCCCGTCAAAAACAGGGGTTGCCACATTAAAGCCAAGGGCTCTTGCAGCCAGTGACAGATGGATTTCAAGTACCTGTCCAATATTCATACGGGAAGGCACGCCCAGAGGATTTAATACGATATCCAGAGGACGCCCGTTGGGAAGGTAAGGCATATCTTCAACCGGGAGCACACGGGAAACAACACCCTTGTTACCGTGACGGCCGGCCATCTTATCTCCTACGGAAATCTTTCTCTTTTGTGCAATGTAAATGCGGACTGCCTGGTTCACACCGGGAGAGAGCTCATCCCCGTTGTCTCTGGTAAAGACTTTGGCATCCACGATAATACCATACTCACCGTGAGGCACCTTAAGAGATGTATCTCTCACCTCTCTGGCCTTCTCACCAAAGATTGCACGCAGCAATCTCTCCTCAGCTGTCAGCTCGGTCTCACCCTTAGGGGTAACCTTACCAACCAGAATATCACCTGCGCGGACTTCCGCACCGATACGGATGATTCCTCTCTCATCCAGATCCTTTAAGGCATCATCACCAACACCGGGCACATCTCTGGTGATTTCCTCCGGTCCTAACTTGGTGTCTCTTGCCTCTGCTTCATATTCTTCAATGTGCACGGAAGTGTATACATCATCCTGCACCAGTCTTTCACTTAAAAGTACGGCATCCTCGTAGTTATAGCCTTCCCAGGTCATGAATCCAATCAGTGGATTCTTACCCAGTGCCAGCTCACCTTCCGCTGTGGAAGGACCGTCTGCAATCACCTGTCCCGCTTCCACATGTTCCCCTTTAAGCACAATGGGCTTCTGGTTGTAGCAGTTGGACTGGTTGCTTCGGGAAAACTTGATCAGGCGGTATTCCATCTTCTCACCGTCGTCACAGGTCATCCGGATCAACTTGGAAGATACGTATTCAATTACACCTGATTTTTTGGCAACCACGCAGACACCGGAGTCCACAGCCGCCTTAGGCTCCATACCGGTTCCCACTACAGGAGCCTCTGTGGTGAGAAGGGGCACTGCCTGACGCTGCATGTTAGATCCCATCAGGGCACGGTTGGCATCGTCATTCTCAAGGAATGGGATAAGGGCTGTTGCCACGGAAAAGACCATCTTCGGGGACACATCCATGTAGTCAAACATGGACTTGGGATACTCGGAGGTCTCATCCTTGTAACGTCCTGATACGTTATTACGTACAAAATGTCCTTCTTTGTCAAGCTGTTCACTTGCCTGGGCTACATGATAGTTATCTTCTTCATCCGCCGCCATGTAAACAACTTCGTCTGTGACCCTGGGATTTTTCGGGTCTGATTTATCTATTTTACGGTAAGGTGCTTCCACAAAACCGTATTCGTTAATCCTTGCATAGGAAGCAAGGGAGTTAATCAGTCCAATGTTAGGACCTTCAGGGGTCTCAATCGGGCACATTCTTCCATAATGGGAATAATGCACGTCACGTACCTCGAATCCGGCACGGTCTCTGGAAAGACCGCCAGGGCCAAGGGCGGAGAGACGTCTCTTGTGGGTCAGCTCGCCTAAGGGGTTGTTCTGGTCCATAAACTGTGACAGCTGGGAGGAGCCAAAGAACTCCTTCACTGCAGCCTGTACCGGTTTGATATTGATCAGCACCTGAGGGGAAATCTCCTCCGCATCATGGGTGGTCATTCTCTCACGGACAACTCTCTCTAATCTGGACAGACCGATTCTGTACTGGTTCTGCAAAAGCTCGCCCACAGCACGGATACGTCTGTTGCCCAAATGGTCAATATCGTCATCATTGCCAATACCATACTCAAGGTGAATATTGTAATTGATGGATGCGATAATATCTTCCTTTGTAATATGTTTCGGAATCAGCTCATGCACATTCTTCTTGATTGCCTGAGCAAGAGCCTCCGGGTCTTCGCTGAATTCTTCCAGGATCTGCGCAAGCACAGGGTAATAAACATGCTCCGTGATGCCCAATTCTCTGGGATTGCAGTCCACAAAATGGGTAATATCCACCATCAGGTTGGAAAGAACCTTCACATTCTTTTCCTCTGTCTGCACATAGACGTAAGGCACTGCGGCATTTTGGAGCTCATCCGCTAATTCTAATGTCACCTTTGTGCCTGCCGCTGCCAGGATTTCTCCTGTGGAAACATCCACCACATCTTCTGCAAGAATATGGCCTTTCAGTCTGTTCCTGAAAGACAGCTTTTTGTTGAATTTATATCTTCCGACTTTCGCCAGATCATATCTTCTGGGGTCAAAGAACATAGCGTTAATCAGGCTTTCCGCACTTTCAACGCTTAAGGGCTCACCGGGACGTATTTTTTTATACAACTCTAAAAGACCTTCCTGATAGTTCGTAGAAACGTCTTTCGTAAAGCTTGCCTCTATCTTGGGTTCATCCCCAAACAGTTCTCTTATCTCATCGTTGGTGCCTACGCCGAGGGCTCTGATAAGGACTGTGATCGGTACCTTTCTGGTACGGTCAACACGCACGTAAAAGATATCGTTTGAATCTGTCTCATACTCCAGCCATGCGCCTCGGTTAGGTATCACTGTTGATGAAAACAGTCTCTTACCAATTTTATCGTGACTGATTGCATAGTAAATACCGGGGGAACGAACTAACTGGCTTACAATAACACGTTCAGCACCGTTTATCACAAATGTGCCTGTTTCCGTCATAAGAGGAAGGTCACCCATGAAAATTTCATGCTCGCTGATTTCTTCCTTTTCCTTATTATAAAGACGGACCTTAACTTTAAGAGGGGCCGCATAGGTTGCATCTCTCTCTTTGCATTTCTCGATGGAGTACTTTACATCATCCTCACACAACTCGAAATCTACAAATTCAAGACTTAAATGGCCGCTGTAGTCTGCAATTGGAGAAATATCATCAAACACTTCTTTTAGTCCTTCTTTCAGGAACCATCCATAGGAATCCTTCTGGACTTCAATAAGGTTCGGCATCTCCAAGACCTCTTTCTGTCGTGAGTAACTCATACGCATGTTTCTGCCTGCGGCAATGGGACGTATTCTGTTCTTTTCCATTGACAATTCACCCCGTTCTCTATGAAATAAATTTCCTTTTGACATGATACAATGTCACTAAATGCCTGTCACACCACAATAGTGCACTTTCCATTCTACTACAAGCCAAAATTTGAGTCAATAAATATTTTTTTAAAATTTGGAAAAAATTTGTAAACTTTCACAAAAAAGCTGTGCCCCGCGGGATGCAGATGCACAGCTTAGTGTTTTAAGAATTAAGATAAAAGCTTATGTTGAAACTTAAGGGCCGATTATTTTAATGTAACCTTAGCGCCTTCTGCTTCTAACTTGCTCTTGATATCCTCAGCTTCTTCCTTGGAAACGCCCTCTTTCAGGGTCTTAGGAGCGGAGTCAACCAGGTCTTTTGCTTCCTTCAGACCAAGGCCTGTAGCTTCACGTACAACCTTGATAACCTTAACCTTGTTAGGGCCGATTTCCGTAAGCTCTACATCGAACTCTGTCTTTTCTTCTTCTGCTGCACCTGCGTCAGCTGCTGCTGCAACTACGACACCTGCTGCTGCGGATACGCCAAATTCTTCTTCGCAAGCTTTTACAAGGTCGTTTAATTCTAATACTGTTAACTCTTTGATAACGTCAATTATTTCCTGTGTGGACATTTTTGCCATTTCGATTTCCTCCATTTTTATTTTATAATTCTTTTTGTGTTCAGATTCCCGCGCTGAGCATACTCAGCGTGTGTCCGGCAGCTTCTTATTCTGCTGCAGGTTCGCTTGCAGCTTCCTCTGCGGGAGCTTCAGCTGCCACTGCTTCCTCAGCAGCAGGCGCTTCGCATGCACCAGCGCCGCCTTTTTCTGCCAGCTGGTTCATAACGCGTGCAAAATTTGTAATAGGTGACTGGATGCTTCCAAGGAACTTGGAAATAAGTTCCTCTCTTGATGGAATCTTTGCGATTTCACCGATACCGGCTGCATCATAGGCCAATCCTTCAACAACGCCGCCCTTAACCTCAAGCTTAGGCGCATCCTTTGCAAATTTGCAGATAATTCTTGCAGGAGCCGTTGCATCTGTCTTGGAGATTGCAATTGCACTGGGTCCTTCCAGATAAGGTGTCAGAGATTCACAATCTGTTCCCTTAAATGCAAAATTCATCATTGTGTTCTTGTAAACCTTGTAAGTGATGCCCGCTTCACGGAGCTGCTTACGCAGGTTAGTATCCTGCTCCACCGTAAGTCCGCGATAGTCAACAAGAACAACCGACTGAGCGTCTTTGATGTTAGCGGAAATCTCATCAATGACAGGCTGTTTCAATTCAACTTTTGCCACTTTCTTTACCTCCTTGTTAGATTTTGATGCCGAAAGGAGTTTTATCGAGCAAAGAGCTCTTTTCTCTCTGCTCGCCACGCGAACCGCATGCCGCAGCGCAGCAAGTTTCCATATGCGGTTCTGTGCATAAAAGCAAACCCCTCCGAAAACGGAGGGGTAGAATTTTCTCATTCAAACTCATCTCCTCGGCAGGCGATTCGCTTGTGCGATTGCTTACGCCTTCTTCCTGACTGGTAATCTCACAGTCAATTTCAGGCACCTGCTGTCTTCGGCACGGTCAAACGACCTTTTATAAAATACCATAGGTTTCTTTCGCTGTCAACCATTTCCTTCAAAGAATATTTGTCCATGTGGCGCGGGCGGCAAGCCCTCATATAAAAGCAACAACCCTATTTTTTACTTACAAATCCTTCCCCATCTATATTTACATCCGGCGAAATTTCTCTCATAAAAGCCAGGATTCTTTCTTTCTCCTCCCCATAGGCAAAGTCCACCCTGCAATCCGATTGGATGGCCGGCACAAACTGAAAATCCTCAAGTCCCTCTTTGCCTATCGTAACCTGCACCATTCCCGTATCCAGGGTTTTTGAATTGAACCAGAAGTTACCCATACTGTAAATCAACGGCGTATCCCCAAAATAAGTGATTCCCTGAAGACAGTGGGGATGATCCCCGATAATCAAATCCGCTCCGGCCTCGGCAATGCGCGGCGCCTGTTCAATCTGAGCCCAGTCAATCTCGGTCTGATTTTCCGTCCCCCAATGAATATAAACTATCACAAAATCGCTGTTTTCTTTCGCCTGTGCTACCACTTCATAAAGTTTACCCGGGTTCAGACACCGAAATACCCCGGCGTTGTTTTCCGTGGCTCCTTTTGTATCAGGATTTTCCAGGCGCTCTATCTGAGTAGCCGCCACAACGGCGATTTTTATATCATTTACAATGAAATATAAGGGAGCGCTCGCCTCCTCCAGATTTCTGCCCGCACCCACCATAGGTATCCCGGCATTTGTAAGGGTATCCAGGGTATCCAACAGCCCTGTTTCCCCAAAATCATAAATATGATTGTTGGCCAATACCGCCACATCAATTCCCATATCGTGGAGATAGGACACCGCCGCCGTATCCGCCCGGAAAGTAAATGCTTTTTCTTCCGTAGGCGTCCCTCTGTCCGTAAACGGGAATTCATTGTTGGCCACCATAATGTCCACGCCACGCATCCGTTCAAGCACCGCCTGAGAAACCCCATTTTCGATAGTTCTCCCCCGATTCAAAAGATTGGCCATGATGGCATACTCATCATCCAGAAGGAAGTCCCCCACAAACCCAATGGTCACTTTATCCTCATCAGCCGCCTCCCACGGATAAATCTTGTTTGCCTGCAAATACTCCTCGTCCGCCAGCTCCTCCGCATATCTGCCGGCACTGACCGGCTGGGCGATCGTCTCCTGCACATCCTTCTTCTCATCCAGCCTTTCCGTTATCCCCTCCGGAAACAGCGCAAAAGCTTCCGGTGCCTGCATCCCTTCCGCAAGCACCCCATCCGCATTCTCCTCCGACAGAAGCATGAAAAGCAAAATCCCGGCTATTCCCAGGGAAACCACAATAAAGAAAGTAACCAAAAAAGTCCCTGCCATCCCAAAGCCGCGCCTTTTTTTCATCGCCTGCTTTCCTCTATTTAATTGCAAATTTTGTTTTTTCACTTTTTTCCCCATAAACATAGCATACCACATTCTTCCCCTTATGCCAAATATCCTTTGTCGCATACTCGAACGCCATCATATAGATTTACTAATCTATTCCACAATTTCAGACCCTTCGTTACTATCCTACCTTCTATGCATGAAACCCCAAGCGTAGCCAAAGCCTAGCGCGATGCGAGCAAATATTCAAAGAGGAACCCTTATAAAAACGCCAGCGCTTGGTGAGGTTTTTTCGAACCTAGCGTCTGCTGCGTTTTTATAGAGCGAGAGCACGGTGACGTTTGAATATTTGCTCGCGTCGCGCGGTCGGATAACTAACAAAAAAAGCCACTCCCTCAAAAAGAGAATGGCTTTCACACATTTTATATTTAGAATTTCGCGGTATTAACCTTCACTCCAGGTCCCATGGTAGAAGTAAGGGTAATATTCCTTAAATACTGTCCCTTAAGTGCTGAAGGTCTTGCCTTAACAATCGCTTCCATCAAAGCGTCGAAGTTTTCCTGAAGCTTTGTCTCATCAAAGGAAGCCTTACCAATCGGAACATGAATGATGTTGGACTTATCAAGTCTGTACTCAATTTTACCAGCCTTGATATCATTGATTGCCTTGGTAACATCCATTGTTACTGTTCCGGCCTTCGGGTTAGGCATTAATCCTTTAGGTCCCAAAATCTTACCCAGACGGCCTACGATACCCATCATATCAGGGGTAGCAACCACTACATCAAAATCCAGCCAGCCTTCTTTCTGGATTCTGGGCACCAGCTCGTCTCCGCCTACGTAATCGGCACCGGCTGCTTCCGCCTCGTTCACTTTATCACCTTTTGCAAATACCAGCACTTTGACTGTTTTACCTGTACCGTTAGGAAGTACAACGGCTCCACGAACCTGCTGTTCCGCATGACGTCCGTCACAACCTGTTCTGATGTGAACTTCTACTGTCTCATCAAATTTTGCAACTGCTGTTTTCTTAACCAGTGCAATTGCCTCTGCAGGCTCATATGCTGTAGCACGGTCAACCTGCTTAGCAGCCTCTATATATTTCTTTCCATGTTTCATTATTGATTCCTCCTATGGTTCAATCGGCGCATTTTAAAATGTCGCCTCCCACTTTCACAAAATTATTGATTAATCCTCTACTGTGATACCCATACTTCTTGCTGTTCCGGCAATCATGCTCATTGCTGCCTCAAGGCTTGCCGCATTCAGGTCAGGCATTTTCATTTCGGCAATTTCCTGAAGCTTTGCTTTGGAAATGGTTGCAACCTTTGTCTTGTTCGGCACTGCTGAACCGGATTTAATGTTGCACGCCTTCTTAAGAAGCACTGCAGCAGGAGGAGTTTTCGTAATAAAACTAAAGCTTCTGTCTGCATATACTGTGATTACAACAGGGATGATCACATCACCCTTGTCAGCTGTCCTTGCGTTGAACTGTTTTGTAAATTCAACGATATTAACCCCATGCTGTCCAAGTGCAGGACCAACCGGGGGTGCTGGCGTAGCTTTACCAGCAGGGATTTGTAACTTAATATATCCTTCTACTTTCTTTGCCATTGTGGCACCTCCTATTAATAATGCAGTTCCCGTCTCCCGCATAGCTGCCGCCCGGCAAAAAGTTTTCCGGCCCGGCATTCCCGTCAGGATACGTCCGCATCGTGGTATGGCGCAGAATTTCTTCCGCTCCCACAGCCTGCATTTCTACAGGCTTATTGTAAAGTTACTCTATATTTATGCTGAGCTCTGTCAGCCATAAATATCACATTAGGACATCTTCCTCACTTCGGCAAAACTGATTTCCACAGGCGTTTCTCTGCCGAACAAGTCCACATTGATGGTAGCTGTCTGTTTGCCGTAATCCATCCGCTGTACCACGCCCACGGTGTCCTTCCACACGCCGGCCACTACAGCAATGGCATCTCCCTCTGCGAAATCAACAGAAATATTTTCCGCCTTAATTCCAAGAGGTTTCATCTCCGCCTCCGTCAAAGGCACCGGCTTACTTCCGGGACCCACAAAGCCCGTCACACCCCTTGTATTGCGGACAACATACCACGTGTCATCATTCATGACCATATTGATTAAGACATAACCGGGAAACATTTTTTTCTGGACCGTCCTCTTTGCGCCATTCTTCAGTTCCACTACATCCTGCAGTGGCACGCGGACCTCCAGAATTTCTTCCTCCAGATGCCTGTTCTCAATTGTTTTTTCTATATTGGCTTTTACCTTATTTTCATATCCGGAATAAGTATGCACCACATACCAATTTGCCTCTGCCATACAATTACCCTCGCTCTACAGACTTGTCAGGAAATCTACACCGTACTGCATCAGGAAATCCAGCACTGCAATCACTGCACCCAGCACAACTGAAATACAAACAACTGCAACGGACTGCTTCATAAGCGAATCCTTGTCCGGCCATGAAATCTTCTTAAACTCAGCCCTAACACCCTTGAAAAAGTCGGGCTTCTTAGCTGTCTTTGCCGCTTTTTCTTTTTTAGCATTTTTAGCGGAATCTGCCATTTTTAACTCCTTTCAGACACCAGCAAAACCATCTGATTTATTTTGTTTCCTTGTGCAGCGTATGGGTTCTGCAGAATCTGCAATACTTTTTGATTTCCATCCTGTCGGGATGTGTCTTCTTATCTTTCGTAGTGTTGTAATTACGCTGCTTGCATTCTGTACATGCCAGTGTGATTCTTGTGCGCATGATTTTTCCTCCAATCTTTTACCGGATTTTGTGCATAAAAAAAAGACCTAAAACTAATCTCGTTTAATGACTATAACACATCCTCACTCTCCCGTCAACCTTATTTTTTATTCTTTAAGCCCGCATCCGCGCCTGATTAAACTTACTTTTGTGAGTATGAAAAATAACGCCGAAATCCGTCCTTTTGTGACAAAAAGCTATTGTATTGATACCTTTTCCATGATAGAATAATTTTATAAAAATTTAATAATTCAGTTCTTCATTATTTCATAAAACGAAACGAAATATAATTATAACAAAATATTTTCAATAGGTTTTTGCCCCGCGTTATGAAAATTTTCTTATTTATCACCTGTTTATAAGGAAGTTTTCCCGTCAAAAGGCGTTGACGGTATGCAATTCATGGAAGAAAGGAGAGGGTAACCTATGTCATATAATATTTCCTTAAACGGAGTTTACAATCACTATCTCACTACCTATGCGCCCAAAGCCGCCTCCAAGTATGATACTCACGGCAAACGGGAGCTGCGCAACATTTACAATTCCATCGTCAAATTAAATAAAGACTCTCCTTTGTATATCTTAGACTCCGGTAAAGAATCCCGTGAGTTTGCCGTTGGTTTAAAAGAAAATGCACGGGGGCTGCGCAATACCATTGCCTCTCTTGGCGGCCTTGACGAGAGCAAAATGCTGGCCAAAAAAGGGGCGTATTCCAGCAACACGGATATTGCCGACGCTTCCTACATCGGAGATGGCAGTATAGATGGAGCTATTGAGCCTTTTGATTTGGAAGTAACCGCTCTTGCGGCAAATCAGGTCAATCTGGGAAGTTTTCTCCCCGGCAATGAAAAGGTAAAGCTTTCTCCGGATTCGTATTCCTTTGACATTGTCGTCAATGACTTAAGTTATGAGTTTCAGTACAATGTTCGCGAAGGGGAGACCAACCGGGATTTACAGGAACGTCTTTCCCGTCTGATATCCAATGCAGACATCGGGCTTAGCGCTGATATTTTAGCGGATGATAAGGGTAATACCTCTTTGCGTCTTTCTTCTGTCGGCAGTGGTTTAAGAGACGGCAGAAATTATATATTCCACGTATCCGATGACCAGACCAGCAAGCGCTCGGGCACCGTTGATTATCTTGGGCTTGATTATGTAGCAAGACAGCCTTCCAACGCCGAGTTTTTGATAAACGGAGAGCCCCGTTCCTCCTCCTCCAACCACTTTTCCATCGGCAATCTGTTTGAAGTCACTTTAAACGGTATCAGCAGCATGGAAGGGGATACCACTGAAATCGGTTTAAAAACCGACCTTGATTCCTTTGCTGAAAATGTGGGTGACCTTGTATACGGCTACAATTCCTTTATCAGAGCTGCCTCCGAATATCAGGATTCTCACCCAAGAAGCACAAAACTTATAAAGGAAATGGATCATATATCCCGCAATTACCAGACCGACCTTGAAAAGATTGGTTTCACTTTTGAAGATGACGGTCAGCTTACCGTGGATGACAGTACGTTAAAACGCTCTATGTCAGCCGGAGGAATGTACGACCAGTTCGCCACCATTCGGGATTTCACCAATTCCATTCTGCGTAAAACCAATCAGGTTTCCTTAAACCCTATGGAATATGTGGATAAGACTCTGGTTGCCTACAAAAATCCCGCAGGTCATAACTTTGCGGCGCCTTATGTAACCAGCAATTACAGCGGAATGTTTTTTAATAGTTATTGCTAAAGCATATTTGCAAAATACTTCTACCTACGTAAATTACCATTCAGGGAGAATCCAAAAAGGATTCTCCCTGAAAATTTTTGTCTCTACTTTTCCAGTTCTTTTTCCGCAAGGGCAAGGGCCGCTTCCACCACCTTATCCATATCATAATAGCGGTATCCCCCAAGTCTGCCTCCAAAAATAACATTTTCTTCTTTTTGTGCCATTTCCTGATACCTTGCGAAAAGGCTGTTGTTCCGCTCGTCATTGACAGGGTAATAGGGCTCCGCTCCCGGCGTCCACGCCTCGGGATATTCTCTGGTGATAACCGTTCCTTCCCCTTCCCCAAAATTAAAATGCTTATGCTCAATGATGCGGGTGTAGGGCACTTCTCTCTGAGTATAATTCACCACGGCGTTGCCCTGATAATTGTCAACCGCCGGCATATCTTCTTTTTCAAATTTAAGAGAACGGTACTCCAAATTGCCCAGGCAAAAATCAAAATATTCGTCAATCATGCCCGTATACAGCACTTTATCATAAGAAACCACATCTTCTCCCTTAAGGGCTGCTTCCTTCTGCTGCTTCAGGAAATCCTGATACCTGATGTTTAATCTGACCTCCGCCTTATCCAGCATCTTCTCAACAATCGCCGTATACCCTTTTGTGGGAATCCCCTGATACCTGTCCGTAAAATAGTTGTTATCGTAGGTAAAGCGAAGGGGAACTCTTTTAATAATGAAAGCAGGCAATTCGCGGCATTCCCTTCCCCACTGTTTTTCTGTGTAACCTTTAATCAGTTTTTCGTACACATCCGTTCCTGCCAGGGATAAAGCCTGTTCCTCCAGATTCTGAGGCTCCCCAATCGAAAGCCCTTCAATCTGCTTTTTAATTATCTCCTTCGCCTCTCCTGGTGTTTTGACTCCCCACAGCCTGCTGAAAGTGTTCATATTGAAAGGAAGATTATAAATCTCATCCTTATAAATCGCCATGGGAGAGTTTACGAAATGATTAAACTCCGTAAATTGATTCATGTAATCCCAGATTGCAGGATTTGAGGTATGGAAAATATGCGCCCCATACTCGTGCACGTGAATTCCGCGCTTTTTACTGGTGTATATGTTTCCCGCCACATGGTCCCGCTTATCAATCACCAGACATGTACGGCCCTTCTTCGTCATTTCATGAGAAAAAGCTGCGCCAAAAAGCCCAGCTCCCACTATCAGATAATCAAAATGTTTTCCCATACGGTTTACTGCTCCCTGTACTTATCAAGTTGAACATAATCTTCCATCATTTCAAGGATTTTCTTGCGTCCTTTTTTGTTTAATTGAACATAAAACTGCATTACTCTGTTTTCCAAAATCTTCTCGCCCAGAACCTTGCCCTTTTCAAGGGATGAAAAGTCAACCGGATTCAAACTTAATCTATCACACATACGAATAACAGTACCATATGCCATTCCCTCAATGCCTCTGTCCAGTGCAGTCACCAGAGTACTATAAGGAATCTCCATATCTATTGCAAACTGCCTTACGCTCTTATACTGTTTCAATATCTCCTGTTTTAAAATTTCTGCTTTTGTCATCTTGGAACCTCCTTGTCAGGGCTATAATGCCATCTAATCTCGTCATATGTAGTTAGTATAGCACACACTTAATTTTTAGTCACCAAAAAAAATATAAACTTTGTATTAACACGTAACAGTTCGGACAAGCTGACCTGTTACATGCAAAATCCATTTAAAATTGCCTTCGGCAATGGGATTTTGCACTCTTGTATCATATTCGTACGGTCTACGCAGTAAATGCGCAGACCTGTCTGAACTGTTACATTAACACATATAAATAAATACTTTAATATTAAATTCGCCTCCATCGGTACTGATTACCATCTTCCCCTGGTATTTCCTGACCACTCTCCTCACTTCCCGTAGTCCCAGTCCATGGAAGACCTTATTCTTTTTGTGGGTAAGGAAGTTGCCATTTAAATCTCTTATCAGCCGTCCGGCATAAGGATTTCGGATCCGGAGAAAGAGGGTTGAGCGGTCCGCGTTTACGGTGATATACAGTTTTCTTTTATCATCGCTCAGCCCTTTCACCGCTTCTATTGCATTGTCAAACAGGTTTCCAATTAAAATATTTAAATCTATATCACTTATTGTAATCTCTTTTTCGATTCTTATTTCCTTTTCCACCCTTATCTGATGTTTCTCGGCCGTATCCAATTTATAGTTGAAGATAGAATCAATTCCGATATTTCCCGTATTCACTATGTAAATCGGACTTCTTATCTCTCCCAGCTTTTCTCCACAGTACTCTAAAAGCACGTCATACCGACCTTTTTCCAGGTAGCCCATCTCAAGGGCATAGTGATTGGCCATGTTGTGCCGCAGTATGCGCAGCCTGCGCCACTGATTTTCCATTTTTTCATACTGCATGCGGACAGACTCATTCTGCCTGCGCAGCACCTCATTTTTTGCATCTTCCATCACATAAGTGTGGAGTCTTTCATGGATGTAATATACATGTATATTCATAAGTGTCAGGACTACGGCAATCACAATCTGAGATGTACCCACATACCTGCCCGTATTCCACCAGACGGCATAGCAAACCATAATGCTTCCTGACGGAACCACCGGCAACGCAAGCCAATCTGCCATTTTCATTTGGGTTTGTTTCACAAAAATTTTAAGAATGCTTTCTACAAACAGAAAAAAGAATAATTGAGATATTACGCTTCTGATATCCGGAGATTTCCTCTGCCCAAAATACTGTGCCTTCACCGACATCCCCGGGAGCATGAAAGAAAGGGCCGTAATCCCCTTTGCCGCGGCTTTCAGCAAAACTACGCCATTTATTAAAACAATCTTTGCCCGGATGTGCCCCCGATACAAAACCCACAACGCCGCAAAGTCAACCGCCCAGGCATATATGGCAAAAAGCAGCCTGTCATCAGCAAACAATCGCCTGTCCATATTCCAAAGTACCAGGCAAATGCCCCATCCTGCCAGCAAAATTGATTTGTTTTTATATTTTTTCCCCAGAAGCTGCTTAAACAGAATGTGCTGTATGGCAATAAAAAAAAGATCTATGATGCAGGCCAAAATTTGTTTTTCCATGTGCGTTTCTACCACCTGTTCCTTAGAACCGAGGCAGCCACCTTATTTTCTGCATACAACGATTCAGATTATAACAAGCCATTTAGCACTATAATTCCACATTTTCAACCTGTAAATCACCTTCCGCAGAAAACATGCGGAACAATAATTCTTATCACAATGATTTTTATTCGAAAATTTTATTGGTCTCCCCTTTCCAAATCATTTTTTATATCACTTTTAAGCATCTTAAAAATATAGTTGTAATGCCTTAGCAGATCCGGCAGGGTTTTCATTTCCGTATTGGAGAAATCCTCTAAAATATCAGCAATTTCATCACTGTAAACCGACCGGCTCCCTGTTTTCATACTTCCGCACAAAAGTTCATCCACAGAACATTCCAGAGCGTCTGCAATGGCGACCAGCTTTTCCAGCCCTATCTTGCTTCTGGCATTTTCCACATTACTGATATGCTGTGTCGATAAATCAGCCCTCGAGGCCAACTCTGCCTGAGACATTCTTTTTCCTTCTCTTTTCCTTTTAATCCTGGCCCCTAAATCCCTGTAGTCTATCTTCACCTGTTTCCTCCTGCAATTTGTAACAGTTCCGGCTTTACTTCAACTGTTACAGGCCCCCGTTTATCATTTGAAATATTTTATAAAAATATGGCTTTCAGAGAAATCAATTGTATAAATAGAATATTTATATACTTATATTTTCCCGCTTTTTTTCCAAATATTCTTACATAATTTGTGCTGCGGTATTCCTTTCCAACTTCCATATGCGGCCCTGTACATGGACAAAAGGCAGGGAACCAAATCCCTGCCTTAGGAAAGCGGCAATGCTTTCAGACACAAAACATCACCTGATATGAATATGCTACAGCGATTCAATCCGTTAATCTGCTACAGCATATTTTTATTATATACAAATTTACACCTTATTTTTGTTCATGTAATAATTAGCAGTTTGTATGTAACTTTTTGCTCTTTTGCAGAGCTTTTAAACCCTTTCATACGGGCTGAACTGTTACACCCTTACACTTCAGCCGAACATACTCATACGGAAATCCCTGACTTTATCCCGCCTGAAACGACTGATTGGCAGCCGGTCATTGTTGCGCATAATAACATATCCCGGATGAAATTCCTTCACCAGTCTGCCGTTAATAAGATAGGACTGATGAATTCGGCAAAAAAAGCTGTTAGCGCCGGTCACTTCTCTTTCCACCTCGTTCAGCCTTTCATAAAAAACATACTTCTCTCCGTTTTCCATAAGGACTCTCACTCTGCGTTTTTCACTGACAAAATAAAGCACCTCTCCCAATGTAATATTGATGTAGGCTCTGTTATATCTAAAGGTAAACGTCTCGTAAACGGATTTTTGCTCCTTCATAATTTGATCCAGCACCTCAAATATTTTCTGCCGATAGATAGGCTTTTCAACATATTGACTGGGATATATCTGAACCGCCTGCTTAAAATATTGTTCATACTGCGAAACAAACACAACACTGACCAGATTATTTTTCTCCCTGATTCGGACGGCGGCTTCCATTCCGTTTATACCGCTTAATTCTATGTCCATAAATATTGCCGCGAAATCCCCTTCCTCCTCCTGTTCAAACAGAACGTCCTCCCCGCTGGAAAACTTTTGAATCCGCACGTCAATCTGCCGCACCTTTGCCCACATTTCAATGTATTTTGCCAGTTCTTCCACAAAAACAGGAATGTCGTCGCACACCGCAATCCGCAACATTTCAGTCTCCTCCTTGGTTTTCTGATTTTTCCTTGCCATAATATCGGAATTGCGTTTGCAGGGGAACCGTCTGGAGGAATTATCTATTTCCATACTTATAAAAAATAGCGGAATTTCCACCAAAAATTGGAAATTCCGCCATTTGAAAGTCAATATGAACTTTTGTGACTATCGAACAGTTACGACCTTTCAGGTTACCTGACCATGGGAACAACCGCCAGGGTATACCCCAAAGGAATCAGTACTTTCAGTAAACTGTCAACCTGGGGAGAATGGGCTGAGGATTCCATTCTGGCAATCATGGGCTGCTTTACTCCGCACATTTCCGCCAGCTGAGCCTGGGTTAACCCCTTTTCTTCACGAGCCTTTACCATTGTCCTGATTAATTCTTTCTCCAGCCTTATTACTTCCTCATCCTCTGCGCTGATGTTCAATTCATTTCTTAATTTTTTCCATGTTACAGCCATATCCCTCATTCCTTTCTAAAAAATCATGTAAATTTCTCTTTGCCTGTTCTATTTCTTTCTTAGGTGTTTTCCTGGTCTTCTTGATAAAATAATGCAGAATGATAAACATCCATGTAAGCAATTATCTTGTTTATATTTATTCTGCATTCTTTACTTGTTTTTGCATTTTCGTTAAGTTTTTCAATAAAATCAGCTACTTCGCTTTTTCCATTTTTATCTTCATAAAAAATTATCTCGTACACTATACCTCCTATGCGTTTATAATAACAAATTTGTTATTTCAGTCTTAGTTTTTTAAATTACTTTTTCATAATTCACCCCTATAATTTTTACAATACCTGACTTATTACCAAAAGAGTCAAAGGCCCTTGCATCAGTCAACAAGTTTTTGTTCAATCCGGCTCCCATCATTTTATCCTGTATTTATAAGGGAAAGCTCCCGTCAATATCAAAAGTAACCAAATCTACCCCCTGAAATTTATACAGTATTTTATCTCCATATCCGTCACATCCCCTTGATTATTTCCAGCCATACGCTATAATACTAAATATGGCTTCCAGGCCAAATCGTAACACAATATATAGAACACAACAAACGCCGTCATGCTCTGCGAGCCGGCTTATTGTAATAAACGCCGTCACGCTCTGTGGGTCGGTCTATCAAATCAAACGCTGCTGCGCTTCGCAGTCGGCTTATTGGATAAATGCAGCTCTATGAGCTGTAAATTTTTCACTAAAAATACGGGTCGGCACCTCTGTATACAGCATATGCACTATATTTGCAGGCAGCCGGCGGAATGGAGATTTTATATGAATATTATCAAACGAAGCGGCATGGAGGTTGCCTTTGACGCCATCAAAATAGAGGACGCTGTACGCAAGGCCAATGCCACTGTTGACGACGGAGAGCGTCTTTCCGACCAGCAGATAGAGACTGTGGTTGAGAATGTGACGGCACTGTGCTCTAAAATGAAGCACAGCCCCAATGTGGAAGAAATCCAGGATATGGTAGAGGAAGAAATCATGAAGCAGCAGACCTACAAGCTGGCTTCCAACTATATCACCTACCGTTATAAAAGAGAGCTTGTCCGCAAATCCAATTCCACGGACGAGCAGATTCTTTCCCTCTTAGAGTGCAACAACGAGGAGGTGCTTCAAGAAAATTCCAATAAAAATCCCATTGTCAACAGTGTTCAGCGGGATTACATGGCGGGCGAGGTCAGTAAGGATATCACCAAGCGTTTCCTTCTTCCCCTTGACATTGTTTCCGCTCACGAAAAGGGGCTTATCCATTTTCATGATGCGGATTATTTTGCCCAGCATATGCACAACTGCTGCCTGGTCAATTTGGAAGACATGCTCCAGAACGGTACTATTATCAGCGAAACCATGATCGAGCGTCCTCACAGTTTTTCCACAGCCTGCAACATTGCAACCCAGGCAATCGCCCAGATTGCAAGTTCCCAGTATGGCGGACAGAGTATTACCCTTTCCCATCTGGCACCATTTGTGCAGGTGAGCCGCGAAAAGTTCCGCAGCGAAGTGCGCCAGGAGCTCACCTCACAGGGCATGGATGTAACCGATGAACTGATTGCAAAAATAGCGGAGATGCGAGTTCTGCGGGAAATCAAACAGGGAGTCCAAATGATTCAGTATCAGGTGATCACTCTAATGACCACCAACGGCCAGGCCCCCTTTGTCACCGTTTTTATGTACTTAAACGAGGTGCCCGAAGGTCAGACCCGGGACGACCTTGCACTGATCATAAAGGAAATGCTTCTCCAGCGCATTGAAGGGGTGAAAAATGAGCAGGGCACGCCCATCACGCCGGCCTTTCCAAAATTGATTTATGTTCTCGAAGAAAACAATGTTTCCGAGGATTCCAAATACTGGGAACTTACACGGCTTGCCGCCCGCTGCACGGCCAAACGCATGGTGCCCGATTATATTTCCGAAAAAATCATTAAGAAATTAAAGGATGGCAACTGCTATCCCTGCATGGGATGCCGTTCCTTTTTAACCGTATATAAGGATGAAAATGACCGCTATAAATTTTATGGAAGATTTAACCAAGGGGTTGTCACTTTAAATCTTGTGGATGTGGCCTGCTCCAGCGGCGGCGATATGGAAAAATTCTGGCAGATTATGGAGGAACGCCTTACCCTCTGCAGACGTGCCCTGATGTGCCGCCATGATCGGCTGAAAGGGACTCCCTCTGATGTGGCTCCTATTTTGTGGCAGAACGGGGCATTAGCGCGCCTTAAAAAAGGAGAGACTATTGACAAACTTCTCTACGGCGGTTATTCCACCATTTCTTTAGGATATGCAGGGCTTTGCGAGTGTGTCCGCTATATGACCGGCAAGTCCCACACTGACCCACAGGCAACTCCTTTTGCCTTACAGGTGATGAATCATTTAAATGATACCTGCAAAAAATGGCAGGCCGAGACCAATATTGCTTTCAGCCTTTACGGGACGCCCTTAGAGTCCACCACCTATAAATTTGCCAAGTGCCTGCAAAACCGCTTTGGCATGATTCCCGGCGTAACCGATAAAAATTACATTACCAACAGTTATCATATCCACGTAACCGAGCCGGTCAACGCCTTTGACAAGCTCACCTTCGAGGCCCAGTTCCAGGAATTGTCCCCGGGGGGTGCCATCAGCTATGTGGAGGTGCCCAATATGCAGGACAACATCGACGCGGTTCTGGCGGTGATGCAGCATATTTACGACCATATCATGTATGCGGAGCTGAACACCAAAAGCGACTACTGCCAAAACTGTGGGTATGACGGCGAAATTCAGATTATTGAAGATAAACACGGGAAGCTTATTTGGGAATGCCCCAAATGTGGAAACAGAGACCAGAGTAAAATGAATGTGGCAAGGAGAACCTGTGGCTATATTGGCACACAGTTCTGGAACCAGGGGCGCACCCAGGAAATCAAAGAACGGGTGATGCATTTGTAGAAACAGGAAATATCAGGACTGGCTGTCCTTTTGGATGTCACTACATCTCTTTGGGGATATGAATTTATAATTTATATGGAGTACAGACTGTTTTGCGCCAACGCCGTTGCAAATGATGTCCGCAACCGTTGGCTACATGGAGAATTTATATGAAATATGCCAGCATAAAATACTACGATATTTCAAACGGCCTGGGCGTCCGGACCAGTCTGTTTGTGTCCGGATGTACCCACAGGTGTAAGGGATGCTTTAATGAGATGACATGGGACTTTAATTATGGAATGGATTTCACCGAAGAAACCATTCAGGAAATTTTAAAATCTCTTGAACCCAAATATATAAAAGGGCTGACTCTTTTAGGAGGGGAGCCCATGGAGCCTGCCAATCAGCGTGCGCTCCTTCCCCTGCTCCGGAAGCTGAAAGAACGCTTTCCAAAGAAAGATGTCTGGTGCTATACCGGTTATCTCTACGAATCAGAACTTTTAAATCCACAGAGCCGCGCCCACTGCGAAGTAACGGATGAATTTTTAAGCTATATAGACATTTTGGTGGACGGGGAGTTTGTGGAGGAGCTCTACGACATAAGCCTGAAATTCCGCGGAAGCAAAAATCAGCGTCTGCTTCAATTACGGAAGGAAGGCTGTCCTGAGCTTGATTTGTAAACCTTTTATGTAAATCCTGGCAAATACAGAGTAGTTAGGGCAAACTGTCCATCTTGTCTCATGTTCTTTATCAAATTACGGTATAGCCATTCGTGGCTATGCCGTTTGTTTATGTCATTGAATTTTTATACTGCAAATTGGCTTACAATCCGTAAGCCAATTTATTCGGACAACTCGCTTTCTATTTCTTCAACTGTCGGCAAGTTGCTCTTAAATTCCTCACGAAGCACCTTTGTCAATTCATATTCTGCAATTCCGATTGGCTGTGAGATATCATCAAGAGCATATTCTGCAACAACATCATCTTTATCTTTACACACAAGTATACCTATTGTTGGATTGTCCTGCTCCGTTTTCATCTGTTTATTAACAGCGGTTACATAAAAGTTTAATTTGCCTGCAAACTCTGGCTTGAATTTCTCTGTTTTTAACTCCACAACAACATAGCAATGGAGGCGTACATGGTAAAAAAGCAAATCCATATAGAAATCACTTTCACCAACATGCAAATGTACTTGCCTGCCAAGATAGGAAAAACCTGTGCCTAATTCCAAAAGAAACTGAGTAATCTGATTGATAAGAGCATCCTCTAATTCTTTTTCGTCATATTGTTCTCTCAAAGTCAGAAAGTCAAAATTGTATGGATTTTTCAATGTCTGTTCCGCCAAATCGGACTGTGGTTCTGGTAATTTTAACTGAAAATTGGTGACGGCTTTCCCCTGTCTGCTATATAAATCGCTATCAATCTGATGCTCCAAGACAGTCCTGCTCCATCCGTTGTCCATTGTTTTTTGCACATAGAACAAGGCTTCCTCAATATTTTTGCATTTATACATAATCCTCTGATTATGTCCCCAAGGAATTCCTTTTACCATTTTTTCGAGCAGTTCCATTTGGCTTACAGCCTGTAAGCCATTTTCATCAGAGTTGTAAAATCTGTACCAATAACGTATACTTTTTAAATTTTGTACCGAAAAACCTGACATATTGGGAAAAGTTTTCTTCAAATCCCTGCTCATTGTTGTAAGAAATGCATCGCCCCATTTGGCATATTTCTGTTTTGCAACAATATCTCTGCCTATATCCCAATATAAATCAAGCACCTCATAATTAACTTTCACAGAAGCTTTTATCTGACTATGCTTTATCTTGTTCTTTATAGTTTCTATCCATGCCTTGTATTCATCATCCACAACAAAGCCGACCTCTCTATCTGCCACTTATATTCCTCCAATCAGTATATCCTATACAGAGTTTCTATACTCATTTTTTATTGTATCATACGACATTAAGCCTTTCTACTCTGTAAATACAAAAGTGGAATTTCGGTTACAAAACGGGAAAGTCGCTTTGCAATCGACCCGATTTATTATGCCGCTTGCTTATTTAACACAAAAAATCTTCATTTGGTTGCATGGATATAAAAAAATAAATCATTCGGCCGATGTATTTTATAACGAATTTATCCTGCGATGTCGCCCTCTGTTGCATACAGCAAATATCAAATATGAGCAGGTATGAGACATATGGAAGGCAATTCGTAGATTAGTTGGTAAATTCAGTAAAAAAATCCGGAGCTTATTTGAAAAATGCTTTCCGTCAAATGTGCCTCACAATCTGACACAAATATCACGTACAGTAAAGCGTGAGAGGATGGGAATGATTTTTCAAATACACTCCTGAAATGGAGGATTCATATGAATATAGGAAATATCAGAGAGTTTCAGCAAAGTCAGATGTCGAAAGTGGAGCGCAGAAAAGAGGAAGAAAAGCTAATCAAAAAGGGCGTTTATCAGACCAAAATGATGATTCGAAGCCAAAATATGGAAACCCTTGATGAAGAAAGCAAAAAGAGCAAGGAGCGCACCGAGCTCTCACGCACAAAAAATCAGGAAGCGGCAACTAAGGAACAGACCCGCAAGAAGACGGATGTCCACACGGAAATGAAAAAAATGCTTTCCGTATCTCCCAAAAATATTGCTCTGAAAATTTAATTCTGGATTTTCATTTTTCATAAAAAATTATTCCTAAGATGATTGGCTATGAAAGCTATTCTGACAAGAAAAATGATTATAACGGGAAACTGCCGCGCTGATATTAAATCGGTGCGGCAGTTTTTCTGTTCCGTAATTTCCGGAAAGGCCCTTTTGGGCCCTCTCATTCAGCCTAAGACTTCCATAACCTTATCATATTTATCCTTATAGTACCTGGTGCTTTCCACAGATAATTTTTGAAAACTTCTTTTTAATTTATTTTTTACAAATTCCTTGCCTGCTTCTATCTCCATGCCTTTCGTAACATATGCCAGGTACAATAAACCGGGAACGCTGTCAAAGTGGGATATTGCGTCCGCATCTGCCACGCATAATTCTTCAATACTCCTTTTTTCCAAACAAACGCTTCCCCTGTGATTTTTTATACATGCCTGGACTAATACAATTTTTTCCCCATCATAGTTGTATTCTTTTAGAATATCATGGGCCATTTCCGCTCCGTGTATATGATGCAATTTGTATAAACTGTAATCGGTAACAGATCATAACACAATATGAACAGGACATGAAGAACTGATTGAAATGCTTTCTCAATTTTTTAGAGAAAGGACTACTCCCCTGCTCGGAATGTGCCCTAAATGCTCTTGCTATTGATGAGCCACCAGTAAAACCGGACGAAGCTGTCAACGGCGGCGCAAAGCGGCGTTTATTTTACCGTTAACTGATTCGGCTGGTTTTGGTAATTTATTTGAAATATCAGAATCAATCAAAACATAATTCCATACCGCTTGTTATACGACTGTGTATTCCGATGACAGGCTGGTATTGACTATGTGAAATGGTGCGGAGTTCGAGACAAAATTTAAAATTTAGCAAAATAGGAAAGGTATTTTTCGATTTATCTGCTATTCTATATGCGTAGCTAAAAACAATAAAAAGGGGCGCAGTTAATGGATTACCGAAAAAGCATACAGGACAGCCTCGATTATATAGAGGACAATTTGAAGACTCCTATCACTGCCACGGAGCTTTCTGAGCAGGCAGGTTATTCTCTGTTCCATTATTACAGGCTGTTCCAATCAGCCGTCGGAATGTCGGTGATGCAATATGTTCTTCGGCGAAGACTTATTCATGCGATTTATGAAATCCGTTGCGGCTGCAAAAGAATTGATGTGATACTGGAATATGGTTTTGATACCTATGCCGGATTTTACAAAGCTTTTCGGCGCGAATTTGACTGCACTCCCTCCACTTTTATAAAAAAAGGGCGAGCTAAACGACCTTACAAACTGAACTTGTTTAAGGAGGACTATATGGTATCTCATAAGAAAGTTTTGGATGTCCTGAAGCAATGGAAATTAGAAAATGAATCAATCTCTGATGTCTACCACGAGAGCAATGGAGAAAAAAGTAATAGAGCCTTTTATGTCGGTAAAGATTTTGTTCTGAAGTTCTCTAAAAATTCCGATGAAGCCAAAAAAGTGATTGCGCTTTGCAATGCAATAAAAGGCACTGGTTTATGTGTATCTTCCCCAATCAAAACAACGGATGGGCGATCATATGTACAGGACGGCGAAATGTTTTTCTATTTAACCCAGCGAATCTCTGGCACACAAATGATTGCCCATGACTTTTATGAAGGAGATTATGTCGCAAAGGCAAGATTTGTTGGTGAAATCATCGGGCAGTTGCATCTCATTCTATGTCAGGCTAAAATATCGGTGAATGAAGTAAATCTGTATGAATCCGTAAAGAATTGGGCACTGCCGAAATCAAAAGATATTTTATCGCTTTCGGAGTCATTTTGCCGAGGTTATTTGAATGAATTTGGAAAACTGTATGACAAGCTGCCCAAACAAATTATCCACCGGGATCCGAACCCGTCAAACATTATTGTTTCGCAGGACGAATGGGGTTTTATCGACTTTGAACTGTCTGAGAAAAATCTGCGTATTTATGATCCTTGCTATGCGGCTATGGCAATTTTGAGCGAGAGCTTTGATGAAAAAGATCAAACCAAGTTGTCAAAGTGGCTGGAAATCTACCGAAATATTCTTTGGGGATATGACAGTGTAGTAAAACTTACCAATGATGAATGGGCTGCACTTCCTTATGTGGTCATGGCAGATCAGCTAGTTAGTACAGCGTGGTTTTCAGAACAGGATAAATTTACGGAACTTTTTGAGACAAATAAGCGCATGACCCAATGGCTTATCAGTATTTTTGATGAATTAAAGCTTAATTAGATTCTAAATTTTCTTGCAAAATATGGTTACAAGGACACATTTTGACATTTCTCAGCCTATGATAGACAAAGCAAAGGAACTGGATGAACATTCTGATGAGCCTTTTGTACAATGGTATATAACATATACTTTTATGCCAAATGAATTAGAAGGTAATCATATTCGAAATTCTGTTATGCATCTGAGTATAGCATTTTACTATATCTCCTTCAACGAACATTTACCCGGTAAAATATTATCGCCCATTGTGGAGTGTATAACTCTAGCGGAGGTGGTCTAAGTTTCTAATCATGGCTTTGGTTTATTGCACTCTCGCGGCGGTCGTCAAGTTCAGGCAAGCATAACCTTAACTCGTTGTTTGCAGGAATAAAAATATTGACAGAAATAATACTATATAGTATTATTTTACATAGGAGGATATTGATGGAAACGCAAGCGGGATTTTTGATAACCCAAATTAAACAGATAGGTGCAAGAGTATTTGATAAAATACTGCAAAAAGAAAATATAAAGGAGTTTAACGGCGCCCAAGGTAAAATTCTGTATGTTTTGTGGCAGCATGACCATATCTCTATCATAGAATTGTCACGGCTTACGGGACTTGCCAACACCACTCTCACCAGCATGCTTGACCGGATGGAAAAGGCGGAATTGTTACACCGTCTCCCTGACCCGTCGGACAGGCGTAAAAATCTTATCGCACTGACCCCAAAGGCCAGACTGCTGAAAGAAAGCTACGATAAGGTCTCACTGGAAATGCATCAAGTATATTTTAAAAATTTCAGCACAAAGGAGATAATAGAATTTGAGAATTATCTGCGCAGAGTGCTGGACAATGTGAAGGAGGAATTATAAGAATGGCTAAAATTTCAAGACAGGCAACAAACGATTTTTGTCCCCAGACGCTTTTTTTGTATGGCACTTATAAAGAGGACGGTTCTGCGAATTTCGGTCTGTTCTGCTGGTTCAGTTACTGCTGGGACAGTGAACTGGGCGCAATGATGTGTATCGGCGATGAGAAGCTGACAAAAGACAGAATAAAAGCAGGCAGTATTTTTTCCGCAAACCTTGTTACGGAACAGTTACTCCCTATAGCGGATTACCTTGGTAATAAATCGGGATATGACGCAGATAAAATGAATTTTAGCAAAAGTCATTTTGCTATTAATATTGACAAAGGCCGTGTTCTGGATGTGCCCATTCTGTCGGAAAGTCCCGTTAATTTTGAACTGGAAGTTACAAAAAGCATTCCTCTTGATGATGGAGAAGTCTTTTTGTGTAAGATACGAAACGTACTTTATAATGAGGAACTTACAGACGAAAAAGTCCCTGTCGGCGAACGCCTGCGGAAAATCGCTCCCATTTCAACTACCTGCAACACATACTTTTCTTACACCGGCGAGGTTCTGGGCCCATGGGGCGAGCCTGGGAAAGCATTTTTATAAGATACGGAAACACTGTTCCGGCCAACGGAAAATAGTATCATGGAGGTTTATTCATGCAGGAAACCGAAAAATACATGCCTTCTATCCTATCAACCATAAGCCGCTCTCTGGTTTGGGGGTTCCTTTTTGCCCTTAGCTTTCCTGTGGCGGCTTCTTTCGTTTTCCTTGTTCTCACTGTTCTTTCGGAAAATTCTATGGGAAATCCGGTATGGCTTTTATATCTGCCATTCCGTTGGCCCACAGGCGCTTTTACAGGTTTTATCTTCGGCGCTGTGCTTGCGCTTCTAATGCGCTCTACGGTAGAGCTTACGGGAAAACAAATTCTGATACATACACCCCTACGCCGGAAAAGCTTTCACGTCAGTGAATTTCAAAAACCTGTTATTACCCATAAGACACACATTCTTTCCTATGGTAAATTTACAACTGTCAAATGTCGTCTGGTTTTTCACCCACAGGTCAATACGCAAAGCATGACAGCTCCTACTGTTTCCGAAAATTATCAGGTGCAGAGATTATACGGCTTCCGGGAAAAGGAATTGGAAATACTGCTTGCCGCAATCAGAAGACGGCAGATGTCGCAGCTTTCCTCAGAAGAAAAAATCATGATTCAGGAACAATATCAAGAGGATATATGGAAGACACAGACTTCCGAAAATGAGACCGGATGCACATTTTCCATCCCTGCCTCCGCCCTCGTCTCAAAAGAGAAGAAATGGCTTCAAAAACTAACTGTCATTTTGATTTGTGTCATAGCGGTAATCGGTGGGCTTGATCTTTTAGAAATCAACTCATCCCATGTTTTGGACATCCGGCTGCTGTTCTTAACGCTGCTTGCACTGGCTATTCCGGTGCTTTTGCTCTCTGCATGGGTAAGTCTGTATTTCAGAAGGAAAATCTGTGCGGAAAGCATCACCATAGGCCCGGAATATCTTAGTGTCAATGGAAACTATTATTCCTTCTCAGCCCTCTACCGGCTCAAGCTGACTTCTCCCCGGAAAAGAAGCAGTTCCGCCTTTCCGGTACAGCATTACATGTATCTTACCACATCAGGCGGAACTGAAAAATATTGGCTTGGCTCGGAGGCTTCCTTTGATGAATACTCTATTTTATGTGGACAATTGGAAAATGCCCTGATTTTCTTTCCTGATAAATTGGAATACGTTAAATAACTGCTTTCCGTCATACAAGCCTTCATTACATTTTGTCGTGCTTCGTTCTCTGATATGGTTATGGCATAATCCGATGTTGAAGCCAATTAAAATATACGATATCATAGAGTGAACCCCCGGCAGGCTGCGAGTACCCTCCCCTGACTTCTTCTCGAATGCGACAGACTGCGGGAAATCAGGCCTGAGAGATTGAAAATTATAAATTTAATATACAGGGCAGCGAGGAAAAATCTTGGAAGAATATAAGATAAACGAATTGATAGGAAAACTAATGACCAAATGCGGACTTGGAACGGTTACTTTTCCACCTGAACCGGTATCAGGCGGTTTTATGCATAGAATGTACCGCATTCGGACAGACCTTGGAACATACGCGGTCAAGCATTTAAATCCCGAAATAATGGCCAGGAAAAATGCTCATGATAATTATAAGCAGGCGGAAGAAATCGAATCCCTTTTAGAAAAGGAAAACATTCCCATAGTGCCTGCAATCACGGTAAATGGCAGCAAAATGCAAGCTATAGACGGGCACTATTTTTATATCTTCAAATGGCAGGACGGTCACATAACCGATTGGAATCATATTTCCAATGAACAATGTAACATTGCCGGGAATATTCTTGGAAAAATACACGCAATTGCTCCCCGGAATGTTGCTCATAGTAAGCCTGAATTCAGTAAAATCAACTGGCAGGAATATGTCCGCAGGGCAAATGATGAAAACAATGAGATTGCCTCTGTTTTAACTGATAATGTACGGCTCCTTATCTATGCCGAGAAAGAGTTAAATGCGGCAAGAGCTTCTTTGCCGGATATCCTGTGTATTTCCGACGGCGATATGGATCCTAAAAATGTCATGTGGGATGAAGGCAATCCATGGGTAATTGATTTGGAGTGTCTCGAATATGGTAACCCCATATCCCATGCACTTCAGCTGGCCCTTCAATGGGCAGGCACTGTGACATGTAACATGGACGCCGAACGCTGTGCTCCGCAAATCGACTTATTGATTGAAAAGATGGCCGCATTTTTTGACGGTTATCTGTCGGCCTATGATAATTGTTTTCGGGGGTATAGCGCCGTATTTGGATTGGCCTATACTTGGGTGGAGTGGTTAGAATATAATATGAAACGTGCCCTTGGGGCATGCATGGATGAATCGGAGCGGATTTTAGGAATTTCTGAGGTGAAACACACTATCAATGTAATAAAGTACCTGCAAAATATGGAAAAAGAAATCAAGGAGGCTCTGGATTCCCGTTTACCCCAAATTGAAGCCGGCAGGTATGACAATCATGATGAGCGGATATGTTACTATGAGCTTTTACTGGAAGGGGATATTACCCAAGTACCCCATTATGAGCTTCCGGAAGGATACCGCTTTGTTTCCTATAAAGACAATGACAGGGATGCATGGATTGGGATTGAGATGTCCGCCAAAGAGTTTGATAATTATGAACAGGGCTTAGAGGCGTGGAACCGTTATTATGGTGCAAAGCTTCAAGAACTTCCGGACAGAATGTTTTTTATTGAAACCAGTGAAGGTAAAAAAGTAGCCACCGCCACAGCCTTCTACGATATTCACGGGCGGGACACCTCCCACGACGGCTGGCTTCATTGGGTGGCTGTTAAGCGGGAATATCAGGGAAAAGGGTTGTCAAAGCCTTTGATAACTTATGTCCTTCGGGTGATGAATGGGTTGGGACATGGGCGCGCCAAAATCCCCACGCAAACCAATACCTGGCTTGCGTGTAAAGTGTATATGGATTTAGGGTTTACACCGATTGAGAAGAATCTGCAACGCAATTATGAAGGCTGGAAAATTATAAAGGCTTTGACCGGGCACAAAGTGCTTACCGAGGCCATCTGTCCTCTTTCTTCATAAGTGGAGCAAATGGGGCATGAGGCTCTGACTGATACCAGTATGCCACCGACGCCACATCATCCTGACGCTCAAAATTTCCTTTATGACAGGTGCCAATCTGCTGGATGGTCACTTTTAAATCCTCCTCGAAAAGCACCGGATCCATAATATGCCAGCGGTAAAATCCCCTTTGAGGTAGGGTATCGTCGTTATGATAAAAATTATGTACGCTGTCGTCATGATGAGAATAATAGGGAAATCCCATAAACGGGGTACAGTATGTATTTTCCACCGTCCTGCCCTCACACTGGCTGGCAAAGCTCCATGCTCCGCCAAAATAATCCTCCGTTCCGGTTCCGCAGATGGTAGGATATGCATCATCGCCGTCCAGATAAAACTTGATTTCTCCTTCTCCCCACCAGTAACGCTCAAGGGTTGTCAGCGCCATATAGGTTCCCACATAGTGTCCTTTTCCTCGCACCCCATCCAGAATCACATAATCCTTCTGTTTTTCAGTGACACGCTCCCGTCTCCACTGGGCATGAAAATACCCAATCTCCTCCGGCAACTCATCCGTGAGAACATAATCCACCTGGTAGAAAAATGCAGGCACCTCCACCTCATGCTGATTTTCCAGTGTAATTCTGGCTTTTTTCTTAAACGGCATAGGAAAATAGCAGTTCATGCCCCGGGTAGGGTTTACTACGATTGGCATGGAATTTACAATACAGCCTCTCCCAAAACCGCAACAGAAAAAATCCCCTAGCGGCGTTTCCACGGACGGCTCCTCCTCATCATCCCAATACATACGAAGTACCAAATCCCGCAGCACATAATAATCCCGCTCCGTGCGGTCCGTTACGGTCATCCAAATATGCTGAATGATTCCGGAGCCCTCTATTTCCGCCAGAGTCACTATACTGCCGGGAGCTATCCCCTGAATGCAGGGAGCGCCTTTTCTTGATGGCCCAAGGCTGCTCCCCGCCATGCCTCCCTTTCCTTTTTCCCCATGAGGATTTTCGCAATTGATGGATCTGCTTTTTCCATGCTTTAACAGAGGTAATGTCCCCAAACCTCCCATAAAACCTTGCAACATAAAAATCTCCTTTCCTGTTTTATCTGCCATCAGCATTATTGCAATGCGCATCTCCTGGCTTGGTTTATACGTTCACATGGACTTTACAGTAAATGCAAAGCCCTGGGCTAAACCGGTTATGAAGTTTCTTCAAATAATCGCTATATGTCCAATACCCGGAGATGCCAAAGGCATTTCTTGAGCATGCCTATTTTCCTCATTACTCGCGGGAATCAAACAACGGAATTGATATAAAGTATAATCAACTTCAGACAAATGTCAAACAGTTTTACTTCTCCCACAAGCCTTGCAAATCCACAGGCTCTTTCTTATAATAAAATCAGTCACTTGGCTCGTTGCTCGCGGGAATCAAAGAGATTGAACGAAAATGGAGGATTCATATGAAAGCAATTGGAATTGATATCGGTACCACCACAATCAGCGCAGTGGTTTTTGATGATACACCCGAAAATGTGCTTGCCTTTCGCACAATCCCAAATGACAGTTTCATTCCTTCGGAACATGAGTGGGAACGTGTGCAGGATGTAAATGCCATAACCCAAAAAGCAAAAAATGTTCTGGATGAATTACTGCAATTACATCCCGACACCACATCTATCGGGCTTACAGGACAGATGCACGGCATTTTGTATGTAGACAGTCAGGGGAAATGCTGCAGTCCCCTTTATACATGGCAGGATCAGCGGGGCAGTCTCACAGAATTTGACGGCTTGTCCCTGACAGCATGGATTGAGCGCCATAGCGGCATTAAAGTTTTTACCGGATATGGAATCGTCACCCATTTATATCAAAGCAAAAACCACCTGCTCCCCGAAAAGGCCGTATCCTTTTGCACCATCCCCGACTATTTAGGAATGGTGTTAACCGGAAGAAAAGAGCCTCTCCTGCACATCAGCATGGCGGCCAGTCTCGGTTTTTTTAATGGAAAAGAAAAGTGTTTTCAGGAGGACGTCCTCAAGAATCTGCGAATGGATACCGGCATGCTGCCGAAAGTATCAGATTCCTTTTCCGCAATCGGTTCTTATCAGGGAAGGCCTGTTACGGTTGCGATTGGCGACAATCAAGCAAGCTTTCTTGGCTCCGTAGGCTTCAAGGAGAACACCATACTTCTAAATGTGGGGACCGGCGGTCAGGTTTCTGTGATTTCCGACCGTTTTTTTGAAGCGGAGGGTATTGAAGCCCGGCCCTTTACAGGAGATAAATTTCTTCTGGTGGGTTCTTCCCTCTGCGGAGGGAGAGCTTACGCTCTTTTGGAAAATTTCTTTAGAAGCTACGGTAAAGCGGCAGGCTTTGGAGACGCCCCCCAATATGAGGTGATGGAAAAGCTGGCCCAAAAAGGTATGGCCATGTCAGACCCCGTACAGGTGTCCACTATTTTTAACGGTACACGCACCAATCCGGGGCTGCGCGGAAGTATCCGCAATATGAGCAAAGACAACTTTACCCCGGAAAGCCTTACTTATGGCGTATTAAGAGGGATTGCGGAAGAATTGTATGATATGTTTGAGATTATCCGCGGCGGCACGGATATTCAGGCGGACATGCTCATTGCCTCCGGCAACGGCGTACGGAAAAATGCGGTGTTACAGCATATTTTTGAAGATCTGTTCAGGGCCAGGCTGTATCCTGCAAAGTACACCGAGGAAGCTGCCTGTGGGGCGGCAATCAGCAGTTTATCAAACGCCGCCACGCTTTGCGAGATGACTGATTGAACCGAAAATGAATGAAAAGTAACGGTGAAGCCGAAATCTGCACTGTTACAATGAAAAACCAATCTGCATTGACAGCAATTGAAAAGGCCTGACGCCCATGATAAAATTTTAACAGTATTTTTCAATCTATAACGCTTCGAAATGGGAGGAAAAATGAAATCTGCTTATCAAATACAATCCACTTTGCTTCATATCAAACGCCGCCATACACGGCAGGTTAGCTTATTGAACAGGCTCTCTCACCATATGCGCATCTGTTTATCGGATAAACCCCTGCGTAATATGCCGGGCGGCTCACCAACAGGAAATTTCCGCCCACTGCGATACTTTTTGTTTATGTGTATGATACTGCTGCCGCTTATAACCGGAGGATGCGGATACGGAAATTCCTCCGGGCAGGCGACGGGCTCTGTTAGCAAATTTGGTGAAGGCTCATCTTCCACCGAAGCCGATACGCCCCGGCAGGAGGGCAGGGAAAAGTCCGGCGCGGACGCTGACAGCCAGGAGGAAAGCCCCTTTACCTATTTAGAAAAAAGGAAAATGGAAGATATCAACGACCCGGGCGCCGTATATGAAATTTATATACCTAAGGATGCAGACGTTGACTCCGGTTTTGCCACCTCCGGCGATTACGGGATTTCCTATACCGCCGACATATATGGTTATGGGGACGCTGCCGAGCGTTATGATTCCTTCGAAGACCACCTCACCCTCAAACGGAAATACAGTCATGAACCGGACTCGGATTATATAGACGTGACAGACACCGGCATTTTGGAAAATGGGGAGGATCGATATTTCATTTTCCTGGCCAAAGGCGTTGACTATGAGGGCGCTTCCTTTGAACTGCGGGAGCTCTATTATCTGGAGATGCAGCCCTCCGGTGCCGGCATTCTCTGGGATATTACGGTATATGACGATTATGCGGACCAGGACACGATCCCCTTCATAGATGAATTGGCGGCCTTGCACGGCGTTGACTTTGATTTAGTCAAGCCCGGCACTTCCTGGGCAGCGGACGAAAATCAGGACACTTATCAGGCCAAAGAGGGGGAAAAGACCCTTGAGGATGTAGAAGGTTATCAATATATGGGCCTTACCTCCATATCCGATTATTACAGGGAAGCACAGTGCAGTCTGCTGCTGCCAAAGGCCCGGGTCACAGACATAGACCGGACCGACGCTTTCTCCTTTCTCCACGGTGTTCTGGTCTGCGCCGAGGTCTCTGAAATTTATGAGGGCAGCGCCCTTGTGACGGAAATGAAAAGCTCTGCGGACATCAAATATGAGTCCGCCCTAAACGATGAAAATATTGTGCGGAATGTTCAAAGAAGCGCCATGCTTCCGGTGCCCGGCTTTGAAAACGCCCTGCAGATGACTATTTCCTATGAAAAAAAGGGATATCAGTCGGAGGAATATCTTCCCAGAGTGGAGGCCCTTTGCTACATTCCCATTGACGATACCTTCTATCTTGCCCTTGAAATTTTTCTCTCCGCCGAGCAGAGAGATGCTTCCACCGACGCGGTGATTCATGAGTTGGAAACGGCCTATGGCATTGATTTATTCAAGTATTTCGGGCAAGCGGCGGATGGGGATACGGTTCTTGCAAAAGAAGGCACCTCTCCCATCACCATGTCCATGCTCATGGAAGACAGCCTTCAAACCCAGGCCGGCGCAGATGACGCATCGGGAAGGTATCAGACGGACAATCAGGAGGAACCTGTGCTCTCCGACACGGTTTTGTGGTTCAACGCCACCTATGCGCCCCTTACCTACAGCAACGGCTTTAACTGGCGGCTGGTGGGCGGCCTGAAGCCTACTGCTGAAAATAAAGAATTAACCGGCTGGGGACTGGAAAACAGCTGGAGCATCACTGATAGGGAATCCGCCTTAGAGGCGGCGGAACGTTTAAAGGAAAAAGGCCACAGACAAACCTGTCAGGACTGCATGGACGAATTAGAGCAGCTGGGTCTTTTGGATTTGGAGGAAAAAGAGTTTAAAAAGAAATTTTTACAGTCAGGCTTATCCAATGATTACCGCTATGTGATGGCCTACAACATGCACCAGGCAGGACATGATGCGGAGTATATGGCGGCCTGGGATCTTTGCCGGGTCAACCAGCTGTATGCGGATTTTTATATTATGGGCTATATGACCTATGAGGAAGCCATGGACGCTTCTTTGGAAAATTCCCTTGTACTGCAACAGATGTATTCCTCCTGGGATGAAATGGTGGACGGGTATATGCTGGGCTTCCAGTTCTGGAGCAGAGATTCCGCCACCAAAGAGGATTCCCCCACAAAGGAGCGCTACCGTTACTATGAGATGTTAAAGGAGTCGGACGACAGCCCTTATGATGTGCTTGACTTTCATATGGAGCTTACAAAGAGCTGGTAGTTTTGGCGCGCAATCTGGGTTATGAGATTGGAATCAGGTGTAACCCCTCCAATCCATAACCCGGGTTGCAGGTATATTACTCTTTAATTCTGTTTTCTATTGTTACATTCCCATTTCTTTCAATTCTTTTAGCATAAATTCTTCCAATTTCCTCTTATCCGGCAAATGAAGCATATATGTTGAAACAAACAGTTGATTATCCATTCCTGACAACGCATATTCTACCATCTGCGAACCCTTATCGGTGCAAAGTAAAATTCCAACCGGCGGATTATCGCTCGGCATCATTTCATTCTTTTTGTAGTAGCCCACATATGCATTTAATTGTCCTAAATCCTCATGCTTAAACTCATCGTTTTTCAATTCAATAATAACATTGCAGTGTAACAATCTGTTGTAGAAAACCAAATCAATAAAATAATATTTATCATCGATTATGATACGCTTTTGCCTTGCTTCAAAACAAAAACCTTGTCCTAATTCTAGCATGAATTCCTGTAAATGATCCATTAGTGCCTGTTCCAAATCAGATTCGCTTACAGCTTCCTTTACATCTAATCCAAGAAATTCGAAGGTAAATGGGTCTTTAATTGTTAACGTATTTGATGTAGCATTATCTACTGACTTCGTCAACAATAGTTCCGGCTTTTTGCTAATTCCGGCTCTTACAAACAGATTTGTTTTAATTTGCCTGCGGAGTTCTCTTACACTCCAATTACATTTCATACATTCTGTTTCATAAAAAAATCTTTCCAAAGCATCTTCGATTGCCATAATTTCTCTGATATGGGAAAAAGAAAGACTGCTTACCAAAATTTCTGGCTTCGTTTCAAATTGGTGCGACACTGTCGAACTTTTTTCAAAATCTGGCAGTTCAAATTGATTCGACACCGTTGCACCAATTTGAGGATACAACAAATAGAAATTACGGCAAAGCTTAAATAGCGTGGAGTTCATGCCTTTTTGTGAAATCCTATTTTCCAAATTTTTCAATAGCTGTGTTCCATATTCAGCTCTGTCGCTTCCAGCCTGTTCATATTCTACGATATAGTATCCAATCGCCCAATTTCGCAAAGTCATAAGCTGATTCACAGCACTTTTGGCAGCAGCACTTGCTTTATCGTTTATGTTTATTATAGAATTTGCTAATTTTTCAAATTTCATGCTGCGTTCCTCTACTTAAAATTATTTTCATGTATCATTTATAAATTTATTTTTGAAAAAAAGTATCAATTATTGAACACTCCAATTATAGCAGTGGCGCTTGTCTATATCAATCCTGAAAGAATTTTCGATTCGTTTATTGTAACAGTTCAGCCTTCGCTTTCACTGTTACCAATCCCCTACTATAATGCATAATAATATTTGACATTGCCGGCAATAAGTGGTAGTATTAATACACATTAAACATAGTTTTGAAAACTATATGATACGTTTTTGTGGAGGAGGAATTATTATGCAGATAACAATACGAGAACCCGGAAGTGCTATAACCCATTTTATAGGCATGTTGATGGCAATTTTTGCCGCTATGCCGCTTCTTACAAAGGCCGCCCTTTTTTCCGGCGGCGAGGCAGTGTACGCTTTAAGTATATTCTGTATCAGCATGATACTTTTATATGGTGCCAGCGCCACTTACCATTCGCTGAATATCAGCGGGAAAGCCCTTCGTGCTTTCCGGAAGCTGGACCATATGATGATTTTTGTACTGATTGCCGGCTCCTATACGCCGGTCTGCTTAACCATATTGGGGGGAAGGCTGGGATATACCCTGCTGGCCATTGTGTGGGGAATTGCCCTGTTTGGCATGACCTTAAAGGCCTGCTGGATTACCTGTCCCAAATGGTTTTCCTCACTCATTTACATTGCCATGGGCTGGGTATGTGTGGCTGTCTTTGGGCCTCTGTGGCATGTGCTGCCCCACGCCGCTTTCGGCTGGCTCCTTGCAGGGGGAATCATTTACACTGTGGGTGGTGTGATTTATGCCTTGAAGCTTCCTGTTTTTAATGGGAAGCATGAATTTTTCGGTTCCCATGAAATTTTTCATTTATTCGTAATGGGCGGGAGCATCTGTCACTTTATTTTCATGTTTCTTTATGTGGCGTGATAATTCAGATATCATTCAATAAAATAATAACCGGAATGGACATTCTGATACAATGTCCCTCCCGCACAATTTGGAAATCTCCCTTATGAGCCTGCACAATCTGTTTGACGATTCGAAGGCCCATAATGTGAGGTTTCTTTTTGTTCCATCTGTCCTCATACTCGGGCTCCGTCAAGAGGCAACTGATTACTTCTTCCGGTATCCCACAGCCGTCATCCGAAATTTCAATCACGCATCTGTCCTCTCCCTTTTTGTCTTTCCACGTCTCGTCTTTTTCTATTCCGCCTTTTCCCACTCTGCCTTCTATCCAAATCCTGCATCCCTGCGGATTATGCCGGGCGCTGTTGCCAAGCAGATTCCGCACCGCTCTTTTCATCAGCTCCTCGTCCCCCTCTAAGGCAATTCTCTCCAGTTCGGGCTGTATCTCAAGGGATACCTCATACTGCTCCCCTAATCCCTCGTTTATAAATTCCGCAGCCAGAGTCCGCAGCAGCACCGCCGGATAAAAAGGCTTCACCCTAAGGGGCTGCATATCGTATTCCAGCTTAGAGGTAAGGTTCAGGTCTTCAATCAGCTGGCGTATTTTCAGACTTTGATTCCTTATGACCGCTGCCCGCTCCCGCTCCGCCTCTCCTAAGGCTTCGTTCTCCATAAGCTCATCCGCATACCCCATAATGACGGAAAGGGGCGTCCGTATGTCATGGGATACGCCTGCTATCCACTCTGTCCTTGCCATATCCCGTCTTTGAATCGTCTGTCTTTGCCGCCCTAAAATATCCGAAGCCCGGTTGATGCGGACCGCCAGCTGGGACGCGGGCCCTCTTTCTGAAAGGTGAATCTGTCTGTTTTGGGATAAAGCCTCTATCCCCGCTGACAGAGGACAAAGGGATTTATAATACCGATACCCCAAGAATCCCACCACACACAAAATAATAAGCAGATTGACTTCTAACACGATACGGGCATACCAGCCTATATGATTCATAAATTCCATGGGCATTTCAAGACTGTATTTCCATATACTGCCCCTCTTGGCCCCTGCCACAAGAAGGCCTTCCTCCGTCTGCCACACCTTCACCGGATAGCCCTGCAGATACCATCTGGTAAAACCGGAAATTTCTCCTATCGTATAGTGCTCCTTGAAATCCTCCGGAAGATTCCAGCCAAAAATCACATCTCCCTCATCATTTAAAAGCATCAGAAATGCATACTGTCTCTCCTCCATAAATTCTTTTCCCTGGGATGACAGAACCAGTTTATCTTCCCCGTCTTTCTCCACCATGGCCTCCGCCATATCGCGAAAATCCTTGGAAAAACCGGGCTCATAATGCACTACCCTGTCAAACATAATCCATGCAAAAGCTCCCAGATTTACCATAACCAAAAGCAGGATAATCACCCAGGTGGAGCCTATATATCTCCCGTATATTTTTAACAGACTTTTCATCGCAATCCTCAATTCTTAACTAATTTATAACCAAGCCCCCGCACCGTTAAAAGATACTTAGGCCTCGACGGATTTTCTTCTATCTTCTCCCGTAGCCGTCTGATATGCACCATGATAGTATTTTCGTAACCGAAGTAATTGTCCTGCCACACCGCCTGGCAGAGCTGATCGAAGGTAACTATATTTCCCCTGTTCTCCGAAAGCTTGCGCAAAATCAACAGCTCCTTTGCCGTCAGGGAAATCTCCCCTTTTTCCAATTTCCCTTGCAGATTGAAATTCTCAGAAACAGGCTCCCTTTCCCACCGTGCGGTTCCGCTCCTAAAATCCACACAGCATCCTCCCAGCTGCAATATTTCTTCCTGCTCACTCTCCCTGTTCCCAAAAAGATAGGTCCTTTTGAGGATGGCGCTGATGCGCAGGGTAAGCTCTTTAGGCAGAAATGGCTTCACCATATAATCGTCCGCCCCAAGCCCTAATCCAAGCAGACGGTCGCTGTCCTCATCCCTTGCCGACAAAAACAGCACCGGCACCCCGGATACCGTCCTGATTTTCTGCATCAGGGAAAAGCCGTCCCCGTCAGGAAGATTGATGTCCAGAATGACCAAATCCGGTTCTTTGCCACAGAAATACGCCTCCGCTTCCGCCACACAGGCGGCCGTATCTATATGAAGGAATCCTTCTCTTTGCAGAATCCCCACAACCATCTCACGAAGCTCCCGGTTGTCATCCACCAGGAGCAATGTACTCTCGAAAATATGTCTCACGCACCATGCCCCCTTTTCGTCTATCCGTTCAACCCACGCCATGCACCCAAAATGACTGCGGCGCTTTCCACCGCTTCACAGCTCACCAGATTGGGCAGCCCAAACCAATACTTTATATATTGTAATACAAAATTGGGGGACTGTAATCAGCCCAATGGAAAAATTAAGGTAATTGTAAGGTTTCTTTCATCCTCCTGTAAGGCTGCTTTTCTATACTCATCCTATCAGCCAAAGCCGCCTTATATAACTGTCTCACAGGGCACAAATATAAAATTTAAAGGCGTCTGGCAAGGAGCAAAGAGTGAAAGATTTTTTAAATCTTTCACTCCACAAGTTTGCGGCTGCGCTGCATCCACAAACTTGATATGCGCAAAAAGCAGCGCAGAAATGAGGGAAACTATGAGCAAAAACAATTATGTCATTCAAACAAAAAATCTCACGAAAAGCTACGGCAAGCCCGGCTCCGCCAAAACTGTGGTGAAAAAAGTAGGTCTTGCCGTCCCGGAGGGATGTGTTTACGGCTTCCTTGGGCCCAACGGCGCCGGGAAAAGCACCACCATGAAAATGCTTTTGGGACTGATAAAGCCCACCGCCGGAGAAATCACCATCCTGGGGACTCCCTTTGTCACCGGAAGGAAAGCCTCTTTAAGTGAAAAAAGCAGGCTTGCCATTTTAAGGCACACCGGCTCCCTGATTGAGTCCCCGTCCTACTATGGACACTTGACGGGCAGAGAAAACCTGGAAATCATTTGTACCTTAAAGGATGTATCTCCAAAGGAAATCGGGGAGGTTCTCTCCATTGTCCGCATGGAGGGCCAGCAGGATAAAAAGGTGGGCCACTACTCCCTTGGCATGAAGCAGCGCCTCGGTCTTGCCGCTGCCCTCCTTGGCCATCCGAAGCTCCTCCTGTTGGATGAGCCCACCAACGGATTAGACCCTGCCGGTATTCAGGAGATGCGTGACCTTATCCGCTCTTTGCCTGAAAATTATCATATGACCATCATGGTTTCCAGCCACCTTTTAAGTGAGATCGACCAGATGGCAGACTACGTAGGCATTATCAACCAGGGACAGCTCATTTACCAGAACAGCCTTTTAAGACTGCATGAACACAGCAGGAAACAGCTGCGGCTGCGCACCGACAGCAATAACCGGGCATTGTGCATATTAAATGAAAATCAAATCAATTGCACTTTGGAAAAGGATTTTCTTCTGTTCCCGGAAATCAATGATGAGAGGACGGCTCATCTGATTTCCACTTTGGTGGGGGAAGGAATCGGTGTTTTAAGAATCGAAGAACGTCAGAAATCTCTGGAAGATATCTTCCTGAGCTTAACAGGAAAGCAGGTGAGTTTATAATGAGAGTTTTTATTACGGAGATAAAGAAAATAAAGCGCCGCCGGATATGGCTGCTTTACTGCGCTGTTCTGGCTGTAATTTTTATGTGGATCTCCTGGGCTGCATCCGGGAATGAATCCGGCTATTTAACCGGGCAGGAATATTACTACCTGCTCCTGAGCCTTTCCCTGGTCAACAGCGTTTTTCTGCCCATTACCCTTGCCTGTGCCGCCAGCAGGCTTTGCGATATTGAGTTAAAAGGAAATACCTTTAAGCTCCTTTGCACCATGCAGCCAAGGCACAGTATTTTTCATGTAAAGCTGTTTTTAAACAGCCTGTATCTGCTTGGATTTTCACTGGCCGAAACAGCGGGCATTCCTCTGCTTGCCCGGCTTTTTCCCGCCGAGCAAAAGCTGCCCACGGCCCATCTTTGTACCTTCTTTCTGGTTACATTTACGGCGAGCTTCATTCTCTTTCTCATGCAGCAGTCCTTGTCCCTGCTTTCGGGGAACCAGCTGTTTCCACTGTTTTTTGGAGTGGGCGGAACCTTTATTGGAATTTTTTCCGCATTCTTTCCAAACCAGTCTTTCTTGAGACTGCTGCCCTGGAGCTTTTACATCACCTGCTGTACCGTCAACATGTATTATGATCCGGCTACCCGGGAGGTTACTTATTTTGAAATTCCTTTTCCCACAATTGCCTTCCTTGGCTTTCTGGCCTTTGGGATCATCATTTACTTTGCAGGAAAAAACAGTTTCAT
>CAJUED010000031.1:3861-45869 GCA_910585075.1 uncultured Lachnospiraceae bacterium | reverse complement strand
GCCCCCGGCAGTTCCAAATCCTGGGGTTCCTTTTGGTAATTAGCGGCGATAAGCAACGTTTTTTCTTCATCTTTGCGGAAATAAGCCATCAGGTTTTCCTGTTCTTCCTTGTAAGGAATCACCGCGCCGTATACCACCACGTTTTTATATTCCGGATTTTTGCGCAGAGCAATCAGATTTTTGTACCAGCTCCACATGGAGTCCTGACGATTTATCTGTTCCGCGCAGTTAATCTCTTTGTAGTTGGGATTTACCTTAAGCCAAGGCGTTCCTGCGGTAAAGCCTGCGTTTTTGCTGTCATCCCACTGGAAAGGCGAGCGGGCGTTGTCACGGCTAAAGGGCGCAACGGCCTTAAGCGCCTCATCCGGGCTAAGGCCCGCGTCAAGGGCTACCCGGTATTCATCCTGTGTACTACAGTCATCAATCTCCTCGATGGAATGAAACTCAACATTACTCATGCCAAGCTCCTGCCCCTGATAAATAAAAGGAAGGCCCCGCAGCATCATGTTAACTGCTGCCAGCATTTTCTTGCCGTCTTCGTTTACACAATCCTCGGGCAGATAATGGCTTACTCCCCGAGGTTCGTCGTGGTTTTCAATGATATTGGAGATAAATCCGATATCTCCCAGCTTTCTCTGAGCCTCGAAAGCGGATTTTTTGTATTCCTCTCCCCATACTACAGGTTCGCACTTATACCAGCCTGCCGGGTCTTTTCCGGCTATGGTCTCATTAAAATCAAACATGGAAGAAAAGTGTCCTTCTTTTCCGATAAAAGCCTCCAGAGCGTCTTCACGGTCCGTAAACACTTCTCCCACAGTGAAGGCTCCATATTTATCAAATGTCTCCACCTTCATTTCATGTAGGAATTCATCTATCCCCACAGCGTCGTGGAGCATATTTTCTATAGCCGCAAGACCGTCCTCCCTGTCAGCAGGATAGCTCGTGTAAATATCCGGTTTCTTGATGTTCATGATGGCATCTATGCGGAATCCTGCGATCCCCTTCTCAAGCCACCAGTTGATCATATCGTACACTTCCCGGCGCAGCGCAGGATTTTCCCAGTTTAAATCCGGCTGCTTTTTGTGAAATACATGCATATAGTATTTATCTTCATGCCCCGGAAGCTTATCCCACACAGGGCCGCCGAAATAGGAGCGCCAGTTATTGGGCAGCTTTCCATCCTTTGCATCCACAATATAAAAATACTTTCCGTATTTCCCATCAGGGTCCTCACACGCCTTCTTGAACCACTCATGTTCGTCGGAACAGTGGTTCACCACAAGGTCCATGACAATATACATGTCCCTTGCCTTTGCCTCCCGCAGCAGCTCGTCCATATCGTCCATTGTGCCAAATCTGGGGTCAATATCCTGATAGTCGGAAATATCATATCCCTGGTCAGCCAGCGGTGAACAGTATATGGGAGAGAGCCAAATAATATCAACACCCAGATTTTTCAGGTAATCCAGCTTGCGGATAACCCCCTGCAAATCCCCAATGCCATCCCCGTTTGTATCATAAAAGCTCTTAGGATAAATTTGGTAAGCTACTTTCTCATGCCACCATTTTTTCGTTATCATTTTATAATCATGCTCCTTTCTCAGTACGCGTCACGCCGCTTCAGCGGTACAAACAACCAATGGAAGAAGCGGACACAAGTATTAAATGCGCGGAGAATGCCGCATTCCAGGCATTCTCCTAAATATTTGGCAGACTCTTAGGCGGCGTTTTTTGACGCCTTAGAGATGCTTAATGTTTTTTCCACATTTCCTGCATATGATTCCATGCTTCCTCATCAAACTCTCTGTCCCTGAAATAAAACTTTCTGTCCTCCTCCGTAATTTTACGGATTACCTTACAGGGATTTCCCGCCGCAATCACCCAGTCCGGAATATCCTTTGTGACCACGCTCCCCGCGCCGATTACCGTATTACTGCCAATATGCACGCCGGGCACAATAACCGTGTTGCCGCCAATCCACACATTGTCCCCAATAGTCACTTCAATCCCATACTCATAAGCAGTATTACGTGAAGCCGGATGCACCGGATGCCCTGCCGTATAAATCGCCACATTAGGCGCCATCTGACAGTTATCCCCAATCTTAACCTTAGCAACGTCGATAATCATACAGTTATAATTTGCAAAGAAATTTTTCCCCACCTCAATATGAGAACCATAATCGCAGTAAAAAGGCGGATTCAAAAAAGCCCCCTCCGATTTCCCAAACAGCTCCTTCACAAGCTTTCCAATCGCATCAAAATCAGACCGATCCACCGTATTTAACTTCTGCAAAATCTTCCTGCACACCTTCTGCTCCTCAAAAATCGCATCATCCGATATGTACGCCATCTGCGCATCCCGTCTCTCAATATTATTCATTTCAGCTCCTCCTGACCGTGTTATTTCACATTTCGTTTTATAATAATAACACACAAAAACAATAGTTTATATCAATATCTCCCACATTTTTATCACAATCGTATAAAAAAATAATTTTCCAAAAGCCAGCCAACACCCCAGCTTCTTCGGGAGAAAATATTGGGCGAGGAACCCATCAAACACTGTCTCGCTTTGCGAGCCAGCTTATTGAATAAAAACGCCAGGCTTTTAAGCCTGTGTGCTTTGGTGAGGTTCTTTCGAACCTAGCACCTGCTACGTTTTTATAGAGTGAGAGCGCGGTGACGACTGATTCAATAAGCTGACTCGCAGAGCGTGTCAGCGTTTGATTTTCTCTCGAAGAAGCGGCCGGGTAGCCAACATCCAAAAAACTTTTAAAAATCTTTTTGTGTCAAATGCCCCTCCAAAAGCCCCTTCCCCACTCTTTTCAGCCAAATTCGACAAAAAATCAGTCCCTCCCAAAAGAAAAACTGTATTTTTTACCATTTTTTTTGTTAAAAACCTACCATTTATCAGCATTATGTTGTATAATTTCTTCATGAGCAGTCGAACACCCCCCGGTAAGCCGTCAGTGCAATTTATTTTGCCTGCTACAGGCCATCCGTGGGATAGACGACCCTCGCATCATTTGCCGGATGCACATGCCAATATGACGCCCGGCATATTGTTTGCGGGAATAAATTAGGAGGATAATGTTATGGCAAAAGAAATGATTGCAATGCTTCTTGCCGGCGGACAAGGCTCCCGTCTCTATGCCCTCACCGAGAAGCTTGCAAAACCAGCAGTACCATTTGGCGGCAAATATCGTATCATCGATTTTCCGCTGTCTAATTGCGTCAATTCAGGAATTGATACTGTAGGTATTCTGACTCAGTATCAGCCTCTGGTACTGAACGAGTACATTGGAAACGGCCAGCCCTGGGATCTGGACCGTCTCTACGGCGGCGTACATGTTCTGCCCCCCTACCAGAAAGCAAACGGCTCCGACTGGTATAAGGGCACGGCAAACGCAATTTATCAGAACATTTCGTTTATCGAGCGATATGATCCGAAATATGTTATCATTCTTTCCGGTGACCAGATCTGCAAGCAGGATTACAGTGATTTCCTGAAATTCCATAAGGAAAAGAATGCGGAGTTCAGCGTGGCCGTTATGGAAGTTCCCTGGGAGGAAGCGCCCCGTTTTGGACTGATGGTAGCTGATGAAGATGATAAGATTACAGAGTTCCAGGAAAAGCCCAAGAATCCCAAATCCAACCTGGCTTCTATGGGTATTTACATCTTTAACTGGGATATCTTAAAACAGTATCTGGAAGAAGACGAAGCGGATCCTAAATCTGCAAATGACTTTGGTAATAACATCATCCCTAACCTTCTTAGAGACAGGCGCAGGATGTATGCTTACCACTTTAATGGATATTGGAAGGATGTAGGAACCATTTCTTCTCTCTGGGAAGCAAATATGGAGGTTCTCGATCCTGAACACAGCGGAATCAACCTGTTTGACGAAGACTGGAAGATTTACAGCCGTAACAGCGGTATGACCGGACACAAGATCAACGCAGGTGCCGTAATCGAAAATTCCATGATCACTGACGGATGCCGCATCAAAGGTACCGTAAAGCATTCCATCCTGTTCGCAGGCGTCAGAGTGGAAGAAGGAGCTGTAATTGAAGATGCCGTTGTCATGGGTGGATCCATCATCAGGCGCGGTGCCGTTGTGAAACACTGTATTGTGGCTGAAAATGTCACGATCGGCGAAAATGCCGTTGTGGGAGCTATGCCTTCCGGCGATGAAGGCGGCGTTGCAACCATCGGTGCAGGCATAACAGTTGGCCCTAATGCTATTATCGGCCCTGATGCCATGGTAAATAAAAATGTAGAAGGTGGTGAAGAGCTATGTTAAATTCAAATACAAGTGCACTTGGCGTTATTTTCCCTAACAGTTACGACTCGCTGATTCCTGAACTGGTTAATGTGCGACTGATGGCCTCCATCCCTTTTGCCAGCCGTTACCGCCTGATTGACTTTATCTTATCCAGTATGGCAAACTGCGGTATCAGCAATATTTCCGTTATGGTAAACAACAATTATCATTCCCTGATGGATCATCTTGATTCCGGTCGTGAGTGGGATCTTGTCCGCAAAAACGGCGGCCTGAACATCTTCCCTCCTTACGCGGAAAAAGAGTCCAAGCGTTTTACCGGACGTATCGCCGGCCTTGCCAGCATTTTAAACTTCTTAAGAGACCAGAAAGAAAAATATGTTGTTCTGGCGGACACAAATACGGTAGTTAATTTTGATTTCAACGCCATGTTAAAGGCTCATATGGAAAGCGGTGCGGACGTTACCGTAGCTTACAATTCCCAGGAGCTTCCCGAATCCCTTCGGAAGTCTCCCTCCAACGACCAGTGCCTTTATTATACCTTTGATATTGAGGATGGGCGTATAACAAGACTTTACGTGAACTCCAAGAAAGAAGGCATCCAGAATTTCTCCATGAATATCTACCTTCTTGAGAGAGAGCTGTTAATCGACTTAGTCAACACAGCCTTCCTTCACGGAAAAGAATACTTTGAGCGCGATATCCTGCTGCCTCAGCTGAACAAGCTGAACGTACAGGGCTACAAATATGAAAACTACATTGCGCGTATCTGTGACGTAAAGAGTTACTTTGACGAGAACATGAAACTTCTGGATGATTACAATCTGGATTCCCTGTTCTCAGGCAACCCCATTTACACCAAGATTCGTGATGACAACCCCACCCGCTATATCCAGGATTCCAAGATCCAGAATGTAATGGTAGCCGACGGTTGTATCATTGAAGGTGAAGTGGAAAACAGCGTTATCTTCCGTGGAGTAAAGATTGCCAAGGGCGCAAAGGTTAAAAACTGTATTCTGATGCAGGATACCATTGTAGAACCCGGCGCTGAGATCGAGTACCTCATCACCGATAAGAATGTAAAGATTACGGCAGGGAAAGAAATGAAAGGGACGGATACCCACCCTGTTTATATCTCCAAGTATCAGGAAGTTTAAATCCTTTTTCACAGGATGAACTACTAAAAATGTGTGCACGCCGGCCTTGCTTTTTGAGTCAGCCTGCATAAGTAATGGCCCGCTTTGCGGGCCATTTTCTAACGACGCTTGTACCAGACATCCTGACGGCGTTTGTTACAATAAAACGTTTTAACGGCGTTTGTTTTTAAAGATAATTGATGGTAAAATGCGCTTTCCCAGCCCTGTCCAAATCCATGATTACAAAAGAGGGCCTGCGTCCTTCCTGACGCGGATAGGTAAGGCTTCCCGGATTAACTGCAATCAAGTCTCTTTCCATCTCCACCACCGGCTTATGGGTATGTCCATACATTACAATATCAACCCCACGCATCCTGGCCTCCTGCTTAATGGTTTCATTGCTCATAGACACATAGTAGTTGTGCCCGTGGGTAAGCCAGACCTTATACCGTCCAATCTGGAATTCCTTTTCTCTGGGAAGATCCGAAAAAAAATCATTATTTCCCGTGACCATCTGAACCGGGCACCCTGCGCTCTCCGCAATCAGATACTCGCTGCCTTCGATATCCCCGCAGTGGACAACCATATCCACCGGAGCCACCCTTTCAACCACCTTTATGTAATTATCATTTCTCCGATGAGTGTCGCTGACAATCAGCACCTTCATATATTACTTCTCCATATTTTCCAAAACCAAAGTCTTGGCCACAACGCAGCCGGTTCTTTATACTGCAAATATCTGCAATATATGTTCTCTTATACTCAGCTTACCACCAACTGCCTTTTCACAAAGCTTTCCCGTTCAAATATTCTTCCAGATATTCCCGCATTGCCCGCAAAGCCTTTCCTCTGTGGCTGATTGCATTTTTCTCCTCAGGGGCCAGCTGTGCCGCGCTCTTTTCATAAGGCGGCACCAGGAAAATCGGGTCATAGCCAAAACCATTTCCGCCCTTTTCCTCATAGCCAATCCTGCCCTCTATGGCGGCCGTCTGCGTGAAGCTCTCGCCGTTTGGCAGGACACATGCAATAGCGCACATAAACCTTGCCGTCCGTTTTTCATCCGGTACTCCTGCAAGCCGCTCAATCAAATTTCCATTTTTCACATGGTAGGAAGTATCCTCCCCCATATATCTGGCCGAATAAATTCCCGGTTCCCGATTCAGGTAATCTATTTCAAGGCCCGAATCATCCGCCAGCACAATAGCCCCTTTTGCCATGTCCGCAACAGCCTTGGCTTTGAGCATAGCGTTTTCTTTAAAACTGGTTCCGTTTTCCTCTATCTGCGCCTGAATATCGGCTTCCTTCATGGAAAGCACCTCCACCGGTTCTCCCTTTATGGTAAAGCCCGATAGAATTTCCCTGATTTCCTTCATTTTCCCTTCATTGCCTGTGGCAAAAATAATTCTCTGCATCCTAATCCTCCATACCGCCGGCACCCCGGAAATTTATTTCTGTTTTTTCAATCTATATTTTCATAAACTTTCAGAATTGCATTGCAGATACCCTCCGCAATCTTATCCTGGTATTCTTCCCGCGAGAGGAGGCCTGCCTCCTGCCTGTTGGTAATACATCCCACCTTCACGGCCGCCGCAGGTATGGTGATATTGCGGATGGCATAGTCCTGCTCCCCTGCCGGTTCAAGCCCCAGGGCCTTGCCCTTTATGCTGGTCACTACCTCCCGCTCCAGCACATCCGCCAACTCCACATTGCCAAAACCAGGGATAAAATAATCATCATTATAGACGGCTGTAGCTCCATAAACACTGCTGTCGTCCTTTGCATCCACCTGAATGCGTATGTACATATCGGCCTTTGTCCCGTTGGCCAGCCCGGCCCTGTCCTCCTCCGCCGGATTCGCATCGTCCATTCTGGTGTAATATACCTTTATATCCGTCTTGTCAAGTTTTTCTTTGAGCTTTTGGGCAATCCGCAGGTTAATGTCCTTCTCCGCAAGCTCCGTTTCCCCGCTTTCTTTATCGGAATTTTCTTTGTTAGAATTTTCTTTATTGGAATTTTTACTGAGATTTCCTTTATTGGAACCCCCGCAGGAAGGGTCAATCACCACTATCTTGTCATAAATTTCTCGTGGACTTAAGAAGCTTACATATAAATCATTGTTTTCCAAAATCGTATGATATTCAAAAATTCCCGACACTGAAAACCGCAGCTTTACACCACCTTCATATGGCTCACAGATTCCTTTTTCCACACTGTCCAGATTGCCGGAAATTGCATTTATCGCATAAAAATCAGGACCGGCCCCACGAACCAGAATGCATAATTCCTGATTCATATAATAATTTTCAATGGCCAGGTCATCCACCTTACATTTTTCAGGCAAAGGAACCCTCATATAACTGGTACCGGCATTTTCCACGTCAAATATAAGCCCGGCTCCTTCCGCCTCCTGAAAACCTTCCCCTGACAGTTCTTCCGTCACTGTCATTTGGGAGCCGTCGTTTACCTGTTTTACCTGTTCATCTTCCTTCAAATCTCCGCCTGATACGGTATCCGGTTTCCCTTCGTTTTCTCCGCCCGACCCGCTGTCTGATTCTGTTCCCAATGCTTTCGCCGATATGGTATCGATTTCTCTTTCCGCTTCTTTATCTGAGACCGAACCCACTCCCGGCACCGCTTCCGTGGAAACGGAATCCCTGCCCCTGGCGCTGCCCTCATAAGCCACCTCGTCCTGGGCTACGTTGGAAATCGTAACTGCTTTATCACTTGACAAATAATAAATCAATCCCATGGCCGCCATAGAATAAAGCACGCTTCCAATGGCCGCCTTCGTCATTACACTAAACCGCATTTTCACACCTGTCAACATAAGCCCGGCAAGTCCGATATCGTTTTCGGAAAGCCTTGCCGCCTGTATGGATTGTTATACCTGCAAATTTCTCTTAGGAGGCTTTGGCCCTGGGAACTGATAGAAATAAGTTTTCATCATCCCATTATAAATTTTCCTGTTCTTCGCTGCCTTAAGCCCCAAAGCGCTTTCCGCCTGCTCGTAAGCGGTAATCAGATACATAGACCAGGAATCCAAATCTTTAAACCGCTCCCCTATTGTTCTATATAACTCCGGAAGGTTGCGCTTCTCCTCCATCCGCTCGCCATAAGGGGGATTGGTGATGATAAATCCGTATTTTTTACTGTGGCTTAAATCTCTCACATCCCGCCTCTGAAAATGAATCAGATGCTCCACTCCGGCAAGTTTTGCGTTTTCTCTGGCAATAGACACCATGGCGTCGTCTATATCGTACCCCTGAATATCTGTGCAGACATCCTGTATTACTTCCTCCCTTGCCTCCTCAGTCACCTCATACCACTCTCTGGCCGGTATCAGGTGAATCCAGTCCTTCGCGGTAAAGCTTCTGTTCATGCCCGGCGCCATGTTGGCTGCCATCATTGCCGCCTCTATGGGAAAGGTACCGCTGCCGCAAAAAGGATCCACCAAAATCCTGTCCCCCTTCCAGGGGGTAAGCATGATAAGCGCCGCCGCCAGGTTCTCCGCAATGGGCGCTCTGGCCGTCAGCTTCCGGTATCCTCTTTTGTGCAGGGATTCTCCTGTGGTATCCAAAGCCACCGTAACCTCATCCTTCATCAAAAATACCCGTAAGGGAAAGGACGCTCCGCTTTCCTGAAACCACTCTATATGGTAAACCTCCTTCATTCGCTCTACCATAGCTTTTTTTACGATAGACTGAATATCCGAAGGGCTGAACAGCTTACTTTTGACGCTGGCCGCCTTGGTCACCCAGAATTTTCCGTCAGCAGGAATAAATTCTTCCCACGGAAGGCTCTTGATTCCCTGAAAAAGCTCCTCGTAGGTTTCGGCATAAAAGCTTCCGATCTTAATCAGAATCCTCTCTGCGCTGCGCAGAAAAATATTGGCACGACACACTGCCTCTCCGTCACCGGCAAAGGTGATTCTTCCATCCTCCACTTTGGTCACATCATATCCTAAATCTATAATCTCACGTTTTAACACAGCTTCCAGCCCAAAGTGACAGGGGGCTATCAGTTCGTATCGCCTCATACATTTCTCCCTTTACCGTTCAAATCATACATAACGCCGCAAGTACTGCCGCCAAACAACGGGGATATTATAACACAATACCTTTTTTTTGTCATCAAAACAAAACATTGACAAAATAATAAATTCATTGTATCATTCACAGCAAGTATTACCAAAGGCTATGAAGGGAAAAGTAGGTAATTAGATATGCTACAGAGAGTCTGATTAGGTGAGAACAGGCGCAGAAGGAATTGCTGAAAATGGTCCCGGAGCTGCGTACCGAAGCTGTTATGCCAAGGCTACGACGGGTGCACCCGTTACAGTGATAGACTATCGATGAATCATTTCTCATCCGTAGTTGATAAGGCGTATACCGTGAGGTGTATGTGAATTTAGGGTGGTAACACGAAGCATATGCTCTCGTCCCTGAAAAGAAATTTTCAGAGAGGAGGGCTTTTTTATTTGAAAATGAAATGCGCATGAAACTGTAAAGACTAAATTCTAATGTCGTCTACTATTAAGTTATCACTTTAATTAAGGAAATGAGGTATATTAAATGAAAAATATTTTAATCGGCGGTGCATGGCCATATGCAAATGGCTCACTGCATATAGGCCACATAGCAGGATTGTTACCGGGAGATGTATTGGCAAGGTACCACAGAGCCATTGGGGATAATGTGTATTTTGTGTCAGGAAGCGACTGTCACGGAACGCCTGTAGCCCTTCGCGCAAAGCAAGAAGGCAGAACGCCACAGGAGGTAAGCGATTTTTATCATGCAGAATTTACGAACTGCTTTGAGAAGCTGGGATTCAGTTATGATGTGTATACCAAAACATCCTCTCAGGAGCACAAAGAATTTGTAAGGGAATTTCACAAAAAGTTGTATGAGGGCAGCTATGTTTACGAAAAAGAGGTTCCCCAGGCATACTGTGAAAATTGCAGCATCTTTTTGGCTGACCGTTTTGTGTCAGGAAAATGTCCAAAATGCGGTGAGGACGCCAGAGGGGATCAATGTGACGCCTGTGGCAGCGTTCTTGAGCCGGAGAGCCTTCTGACTCCGGTATGCGCAGTTTGCGGAAAACCTGTCAGCTTTAAAAATTCAACGCATTTATACATTGCTATAAGCAAATTGCAGACCAGGCTCAAGGATCTGGTGGACAGCCATCCCGAATGGAGGAAAAATGCCATAGCTTTTACCAATAAATATATAGAGGACGGCTTAAGGGACCGGGCCCTGACCAGAGATTTGGAATGGGGAATCAAGGTGCCCAAAGATGGCTACGAAAACAAAACGATTTATATCTGGGCGGAAAATGTGCTGGGATACTTGTCTGCAAGTAAAGCGGCTGCCGATTTAAGAGATGACGACTTTCAACGGCTCTGGGGCAAGGAAGCGAAGCATTATTATGTACACGGAAAAGATAACATTCCCTTTCACACAATTATACTGCCTGCACTTTTGATGGGGAATGATGAAAATTGGCATTTGCCGGATCAGATTATATCAAGCGAATATATGACTTTGGAAGGAAGAAAAATATCCACCAGTCAAAATTATGCCATCTGGGTTAAGGATTTGTTGGCACATTATGAGGCGGATTCCATTCGCTATTTTTTCTTAGCAAAGGGTCCCGAAAAAAAGGATGCGGATTTTTCCTTCAGGGAATATGTCTACAGTCATAATGGCGAGCTGCTGGGAGCATACGGAAATTTCGTAAACCGCTCCTTAGCGTTCATTGTAAAATATAATGATGGAATTGTACCGGAAGGGATCGATAATTCGTCTATAAACAGGCAAATAGATGAGCTTTTTATCTCTGTCGGCAAGCAAATTGAGGGCGGCGCCTTTAAGGACGCCATCGCTGAAATATTTGCTTTTGTCAGAAGCGCTAACAAATTTTTTGATAACCGGCAGCCCTGGAATACCAGGACACGGGACAAAAAAGCATGTGATGATACCCTTTATCAATGCGTTCAGATTATCGCCAATTTAGCGGTGCTTCTGTCTCCCTTTTTACCATTTTCATCTGAGAAGGTATGCAAATGGCTGGGGATAAACAGCAGCTGGAAAAAGCAGTCTGTTTCGGCCGGTTATTTGCTTCCCCAGGTGGAAATTTTATTTCAGAGAATTGACAAAAAGGTTATAGAAACATCAAACACTGCCACGCTTCGCGAGTCAGCTTATTGATTAAAATCCACCTTAACCGGAATCTAAAATCACAGGACTGTCAGGATGACTGATATGCTCCCTTCCGGGTAACAGGTGAAAATAAATTCACTTGCTGCTTGGAAGGGAGCAAAGGGCTATCCTTTATTCGTATTTATTTTCCATTGGCATAGTTTGAATTGTATAAATCACCATACCCGCATATTCGTCGCATCCCGGAATTAGACCATTTAACACATTAGAACCAATAAGTGTCCCTTCACTTGAAAACAAACTTATTGGAAGTATTGATTTATCAGCTTTTTTTGAATTATATATTTTTGCAGAATCAGGAATATAATGTAATGTTACAGCTTCTCCGGCGGTTATAATTGCTGAGTCCCACACTACTTTTGGTTCTGTATTTGTAGAAGAAATAAACCCAAAAACTGCTTGTTTTTCTTCTTTTTCCAATGAAGATGGAAAAATAGAATATACTCTTGTATTTTCAGCAAATCCTATGTAATTATGTTCCTTATCATTATAGGTGGCTGAAGCATTATTATGAAAATATATCAAAACAATATATTGTTTATTTGGTTCAATTGTTATTTCACTACTAAAAGCAGTACCAGAGTTTTTTTCTGCAATACGAACAAAATCGCGCTCATCACCTATTGCCGCATTATCAGTAATTGAATTGAACACTGCATGATCCGCTGGTTTTGCCATTGTGTATGTTGAGCGTTCTGGTCCCCATCCACTAAGAGAGCCGTATGCATAATTTTTTGAAATAATATATTTTTCTGTTCCGATTTTATATTTAAACTCATTTATTAATGTTTTTGTCCCATTACTCCAATCAGCATCAATAACTTCTACAATGAAATTTATATATGTATTGGCACCAGGCATAAAATTACCAATATTAACACCTTTTTCCGTAAATAATTCGTCAGGATTTATATTAATGCCACTAGGATTTGTTACATCATGCTTTTTTAAAGTTCCTTCAACATATTTTACATTTTCAGGAAGCAAATTTGAGATTGTAACATTATTTTGTTTATATTCGCTTGTATTTTTATATTCAATTTGAAATTCTATTTGTTCCCCATCATTTATACTGGTTATATTATTCCATGTTGGATAACCCGTACTATTATTTCGAACCCGTATTTTTACATAAGATGCCGTTTCTAAACTATCAATGTCAAATGATTCTGTTATATATTCGTCTGGTACTATTTCATTATCACTATATATTGATGAAATCACTTCATTAATATATGCATTAATGTATGCATTCATATTCGAATCATTTTCTTGTATTTGAATAGTTTCGTTTTTACTGTTATTATCTATTGTAAATTGATTCCCAGTGGTAATTTCACAATTAACAGAATTTATTTTTGCATCTATATTTGAAGATTGATTGGAAGTATGAATAAACGCTGCGATTGTACATATTCCTGCAACAATTCCGATCCAAATGCTTACTTTTTCATACCATGGTTTATAATTTTTTTGCTCATTTCTTTTTTTATATTTTTTATTATCATCCATATTATCTCGTCCTATAAAATCATATAAAAAATTTTATCATAATATAGAAAATATTGTCAGGAACTATAATTCATATATTATGCACTTTAGTTCGTTTTGGATGTATCAGTAATTTTGTATGATTTAATAATGGAACGAATATACAACTAAGGAAAATTATAAATGACTAATGATAATAAGAATGAAAAAGAAAATAGAAAATCTAATGAAAAAATTGCTCTTATAAGTGGATTCTGTGTAATTATAGCTGCTATGTTTAATATGTTTAATATTAATATAGAGAATAAAAAATTGCAAGAAGATTACGAGAAAGCAATATCTGAAAATACTCAGTTAAACGCCCAAATAAATAATTCTCAAGAAGTATATGATAATTTAAATAATCGATATGAAATTTTAGAAAACCAAAATAATGAATTTCAAGCCAGAATTTCTTCTTTGGAAAATGAATTATCTCAGTATTCTTCTATTGGCGAGGAAAATAGCGAATTAAAAAGTGAGATTCAAAATCTGCAAAATGAAATAAAAGATTTAAGAGATAACTATAAGAACCAAGAAGATTTAATTTCCAATGATGAGATTGACAACAATCAAAAGACCTCTTTGGAACAAGCTTCTGGTAAAAAAATAAGTATTTTTGATTTAAATACTAAAAAAGGAGATGGGGGTGGCGGGCTCCATTTTCTTCTGAGGTGTCTACCGATACCAACGGTATAACTTATATTGGAGCAAGATATACACCGCATTATGCTCTCACTCTAAATGATACTAATTATATTTGTACATATGCTTTAACAAATAACTACTCAATATGTGAAGGTCAGATTGTTTGGTCACAGCATAGTAAAAATATAGAAGGTAGTGCTTGGATCGATTTTTATCAAGGAAACGAACTAGTTTACAGGACAGATGAAATTAATAATAGTGGAAATGTTGTATCTTTTAGTTTTAGTGTTAAAGATTTAGCTGAGCTGACAATTGTTAAAAACAGCACTATAAGTCATGAACGTAATTATTCTGCATATATAATTTATCCATACTTAAACTTTGTGGAATAGAATACTTTTGTAGATACAATGATAATTGCTAAGGCGCTGACCATTTTTGCTGACAGCTCAATTCCATACAGTTCCTACAGTTGGTCAGGGATGTCAGGTGAACTCATCCCACGAGCATAAAGGGGGATGACCACGAGAGCGTTTCAAGTTTTGTGTAAACTCGAAATCTGATATAAGATATGTGAATAGTTGCAAAGGGGCAGAGCCGATTTCCTGGTTCTGCCCTTGTCTGTATTATACAGGGATTTTCAGGCATGTCAATCAGACCTGTCAAAAATAAACCCTTTTACAGATTTCTTCCAGAAAGACGTTCCTCAAAATAGATCTCCAGCTGGGAGTGGATCTGTCCCCAGTCCTGCCGGTGTCCTGTCCATTTCTTTGTGATGTCCATCATCGCCAGATACAGCATTTTCAGCAGGCTGTCGTCTGTTGGGAACACGGTCTTGGATTTCGTTACCTTCCTAAGCTGGCGGTTAAATCCCTCGATTGCATTTGTCGTGCTATCACGAAATCGGCATAGCACGACTTATACCGACAAAAAAACTATACCGACATTTTGGGGAAAGCCCGCAGTTACAAGCATTTCCTGAAAAAATGTCGGTATATTTTTTACAGACGGTATAAGGCTTCCGATATTTTTTTATCCTTCCAGTTCTTTTCCGTATCTCCTCCCTCTGGATTTGTCCGCTCCAAGGCTTTCGATAACGTATCCAGGGTTACAAAAGCGTAGAACCCAGAGGTGGTCGAAATGTTTTCATGTCCCAGCATTTGCTGAATATAGGATAAAGGGCATCCCTCCTGGTACAGGCTCATTGCCCTAGTCTTTCTCAGCATGTGGAAATGGATATCTTCCGGCATTGGAACTCCTTCATTCCGGCATTTTTCAGCACACGTTTTCAGGACTTTCTGGATACAGTCATCGGATAATCCATGTCTCATACCATGGGTAACTGCATAAAAGAGAGGCGCTGACGGATCAGGGGTATCCCCATGAAACTCCCTCAGGTATCCTCTCAGGTGCTGCACTGTCTTTTTCATCACTGGCACACTCCGGTACTTCCTGCCTTTTCCCAGTATCCGGATATAGGGTATCTCCGCGTCAAGATGCAGGTCACAGACCTTCAGTCCCGTCAGTTCCCCAACCCGCATGGCGGCATCATACCCAAGGATGAGCATCATCCTGTTGCGGCGCTCGGACCGTTTCTCCTTACCAGGGGCATCAAGAAGCGCTTTCATCTGGCAGTCTTCAAAATACCTGATCTCACTGCCGGGGATGTTCAGACCATGTACCGTCTGACTTGAGACAAAGACCGGGGTGATATCCATGCATTCTTCCGACGCATAAGGCAACAGGGCCTTTACCGCGGTCAGACGGAGGTTACAGGTTTTCGGGCTCCACATTTTTATGTCTGCCATCCACACAAGATATTCTTTCAGGTTTTTCCTGTCCAGGTCATTAAAACAGATGTGTTCACGACGGATCCCTTTTACTTCCTCCAGAAAGCCAATGCAGATGTTAAGCGAGGCGCGGTAGGACGCAACGGTATGCCGGCTCTTTTTCCTGATCTCCGGAAGCTCGTAGTCCAGAAAACGTCTGGCCGTATCCCAGAAGAAAACACTGTCAAACTTTTTGATTCTGGCCTTATCATCCCTCCCCGTCATCATCCACCTCCGGTATTAGCCCTTCCGAATGCCCGGACCTGTCCAGTATCCCGCCATAAATATCCGGCACGAGATGGAAATAGTACAGGGTATTCTTAACATCGGAATGCCCCATATACCGCATAAGGTAAGGAAGCATGGCGTTCACGTCTTTCCCTTCCCGCAGCCAGCGGTTCATGTTGGCATAGACAAAGTGATGGCGAAAATCATATGTGCGTATGCTGATACCAGACCCCTTTTTCTCTGGAAAAGCGGCATGCCAGAAACGCAGGAAGTTCCGTTGCAGCCAGCTTGAGCCGTAAGGCTGGTCCGCTTTGTTCGGAAAGAAAGTCACACGGTCCGGGAACAGACGGGATATCCGGCGGTCGTAAGCGGCCAGATATCCCGCAAGTTCTTCCGAAATATAGATCCTTCGGCTTTTCGGTCCCTTGGACTGGAGGATATCAAGGTAACCTTCGTCCAGATGTACGTTTTCCCGGGTAAGCGTGCGTGCCTCTTTGCAGCGGAGTCCGCAGCAGTAAATGAGCCGGAAGATTGCGGGGAGAACCAGATGCCTTCCTTTTAAATGAGGATCTTCCATGATCCTGTCGCATTCCCTGAAGAACGCAAGGATTTCCTGTTCCGTAAAAAAATACGGCTGGACCGGTGTGGGAAGACGCAGCCTTCCGGACGGGATAAGATACGCCCTGATGCCGCGGGCTGCAAGATACCTGCTGAACTCACGCATGATTGCGGCTGCATTATAAAGGCTTCCCGGAGCATCTTTGAACTTTTCAAGGAATCCCTCAACGCTCGTTTTGTTCAGTACCGCGGTTTCAGGGGCTGTTTCCATGACATACCCGGCATATTTCTTTAGATAATAAGCTCCAGTCTGGTATTGATAACCATTCGCCTTTTTATAGGAAACAAACTGATCGAGCAGTTCCGGCAGGGACTCACTGTGCATCTGAAACGCCCCCTTTCATGACAGGAGGGAGCGGCAGCGTACACGCTGCCAGACTTATGGCATCCGTTGAAAGGTATCCGGAGACAACGTTCGGGTCCCTGTGCCCGAGAGCCGCCGAAATATCTGACATGGGGATGCCGGCCCGGAGCATGGAAGACGCGGCGTGATGCCTTGTCATCCGGCTCCCCACAGGCCTTCCTTCTTTTTTTATCCCGGCAAGTTCCTCCAGCTTCTTCAAGATTTCATAAACACTCCCTGTACCCAGGCGCCCAAACGGAGCAAAAGTCTTCAAAAAGACATGGTCCGATCTGCTCCCAGGACGTTCATTCAGGATATAATCCGCGATATCATTTCCATAAGAAGCCCTCAAAGGAAGGATAAGTGGTTTTTTTGTCTTATTCTGAATGATGGAGATGCAGTCCTTTTCCCAGTCAATATCCTTCAGCCTCAAAGCGCAGACATCAATCGCCCGGAGTCCTGTTTCCAGAAGCAGCCTGCAGATAGCAGTATCCCTTTTGGTCAGCATCCCCGATGAGAGCGTGGTTCTGAGAGCCGCAAGTTCTTTATTATTATAGATTTCTATGATCTTTACTTCACGTGGCAGATGCGCGGGTATCTCCAGGAGGAGCCGTGCCGTGTGGCCATTGGCGGAAAGGAACCTGCGCAGCCCTGACAGGCCGCTTCCGATTGTAGACGGCTGGTACCGTCCGTCTTTGTAAAGCGACACGATAAATGCACTCACATCATTTGTCCGGATATCGGATAACTTTCCGTACCCATTTTTCTGACAGAACTGCAGAAAATAAGTAACGATCCGTTTATACCCGGACATCGTATTAGGGCTGAACCCCTCCTGTTCCAGACCTCTGACGAAGTGTTCCAGTTCCAACCGGAATCCCTGATTCATAAGTTTCCCAGATATGTTGCCAGCATCCTGCCGTCTCCAGTCAATGACTCCTGTCCGCTCAAGGGATAAGAGCAGCCTGATGCAGCGTTTCCGGTGGGTGAGTTCCTTTTGGATCCATTTTTCACTGCATGTGACAGGCCCGTCCAGAAAAGCTTTTATAAGTTTTTCTGAAAGTCTGTCATCTCCTATATCATGTGATACGGATATAAGAAGCTGGAAACTGGAATGGTAACGTGTAGCTATCTTTTTTCCATACTTTCTTTCATCCATCTGCTCCATTACTTCCCGGATCAATTGTTCAAGTTCCTTTTGGTTTTCCTTCATGATTAAAAGCCCCTTCTTTTTGTTCCATCATGAAGGATATTTAAGAAAAGGTCAAAAACTATACCGACATTTTTCAGGAAATACCTGTAACTTCTGGCTTCCCCCAAAATGTCGGTATAGTTTTTTTGTCGGTATAAGTGGTGTAAATGAGTCGCCTGACCGCTTCCGGATATTTGAAGTAAGTGGACAGCGTCGCCCAGCTGTCATGCCAGGATTTATAGATCTTGGGATATTTCGCATCCCATTTATCCTTGAACAGTTCCAGCTCGTTCAGGGCAGTTTCCTCGGTTGGAGCTGCATACACCCGTTTCAAGTCTGCCATCAGTTTTTTGATGTCCTTATAGGACACGAATTTCGTGGAATTCCGGATCTGGTGGATGATGCACTGCTGGATTTCTGTCTGTGGGTAAACAGCGTCTATTGCCTGGGGAAAGCCGGAAAGACCGTCTACGCAGGCGATCAGGATATCTTTCACACCGCGGTTCTTCAGTCCGTTCATGATGGACAGCCAGAACTTCGCGCTTTCATTCTCTCCAACATACATTCCCAGCACATCCTTTTTCCCGTTCATGTCAATGCCCAGGGCTATGTAAACGGCGCGTTTTACAATGCGCCCCTCGCTGCGGACATGATAGTGGATGGCATCCATGAACACCACGGCATAAACATCTTCCAGAGGGCGTTCCTGCCATTCCCTGACGATGGGGAGTATCTTGTCGGTAATCCTACTGATCGTACTGTCAGAAATGTCCATGTCATAGAGTTCTTTCATGTGGGACTCAATGTCTCCGGTAGTCATGCCTTTTGCATACATGGACAGGATTTTTTCTTCCATGTCCTGTGTCACGGTATTCTGATATTTTTTGACAAGCTGTGGCTCATATTCGCCGTTACGGTCACGGGGGATTGACACATCCATGTCCCCATAGCTGGTATGCATAGTCTTTTTCGAATGCCCATTACGGCTGTTGTCAGTATCCTTGTTCCGGTAATCATACTTTGAGTAGCCAAGTTCTTCATCAAGTTCCTCATCCAGTGCACCTTCCAGAAGCACGGACATCATGTCACGCATGACGGAATTGACATCGGTTCCATTTTTGATGCTGATATCATTAGTCTTCAGGTAATCACGCATCATTTCCCTCATTGCTGCTTTTTGTGGACTTTCGTTTTTTCTTGCCATGATAAAACCTCCAAACTGAGTAATTTTATCTTACATCAGTTTGAAGGTTTACACAAACTTTGGGATAGTCCCATGACCACTGCGCTTATTATCAACAGTAAGTTCTCCTTTCGGTTTTCCATATCTGGAGGATGCATCCGGTTCTGCCTCCCTCAGCTCCTGCAGGATGTCTTTGGAGCTTTCTTAAGGAAGGAATAGACATCAGCGACACTGGTGACGTTGTTTTCTGAGATAATCTGTCGAATCTTTTCTTTAGCCACAGCCATAAAAATACTCCTTTTCGATAAAAATCTTCATATCTTCATTCCTATCAAAAAGGAGCCATTTTTTCAAAAACACAAACTATTTTACACTACCGTCGAGAAAGGAGCTATTTGCTGATGTTCTCAAAGGCCAGTCCCGGTTCTCCATCATATTCTTTCCTGAAACTGCTGATCCCTTCCTCCTCGCATGTTCTCTCCCAAAGCTTATCGCTCAAAGAATCCACAAATTCCTGTACAAGGGATTTCTTCAGCTCACACTTTTTAAGATTCTTAAGTTCATCCAGAAAGCCCAAATCCTTCACTGTCCGTCCTGCCTTAATTTCCAGTTCTCCCAGCTTCTTTAATTCTCCAATGGGAGAATAGTCGGAAATATCTCCTATTTGTATTTTCAGAGAGTAAAGATTTTTACAAAGCGCTATATCTTCTATAAGCGCATCCCCGTCGGGAATGTCTTTCCAGTCCACTTCAAAACGCTCCTCGTTGATACTACAGTAATCAAACCTTATATCCTCGACTGCTTCCAGGCTGTCAATCCTCAGCACGTCACTGTACATGATATCCCCTTCTATCTGCAATGCCTCCCTGATCATTGCGGGCAGTACCGGTTCTTTCCAGGAAACCACATAATCCTCGTCCGCCTCTACATCCTCCGTCGCCTGTTTTGCATGCCATGTTTTATGGTTCACACACTCATCGGCAAGCACAAAAGGGTTGTGAAGATTCTGATATTCCCACACTTCCATTCCCTTGTATAGCACATCCCCGTCTCCATATCCCATATGCCGTTCTTCTTCATATTCCTCATAAGTAGCCGCCGTATACAAAGTCAACTTTTCTATATCAAGATTATGGTCCGCAGGCCCAATACCAATAAATTCCACCTGATTCTTTTGGCCGAAACGATAGGATGCACTTACCGTCCACCGTTCTCCGGCTTCTGTCCGGAAAAAGGCCCACATATTATATACCTGGTGTCCGCTCTCCAGCTCATATTTTTCAAAGAAAATATCCTCCAGATTTTCTCCCATCACTTCCTCGGCCGTATGATCCATATTTTGGCACACTTCCTCCCAGTTTTCCGACCAGGCGTCCTCTCCCATTTCATTGTCTTCTATACCCCACAACACCCGCACACTCACATCATCCCCGATAAACGTGCTCAAATGGGTGTCCAGACTGCAAGTCGCCATAGGCCAGCGTTCCGGCGTCTGGAAACGGAAGGCCCCTTCATCGGAAAGATAATATCCCTCTCCCCTCTGGCACCACGGCTTTTGCAGATAATATTCCCTGTCCGGCATCTCCAGCTCCTGACCCGGCCAAATCAAATCCGGGTGAGTCAACTCATTTTTCTCTGCAATCTCCATAAAGCGGCCGCCGTTAGCAAAAACCGCCTCTCCAATCCGCCAGAGGCTGTCTCTCGGCTCTACCGTATAATTCTCTGATGGGGAACGGAGTAAAATATAATTTTCCGGTTCCACTTCCGCATCTTGCATTCCTATCAAAGAACCCTGTAAAAAAGCATAATTTCCGGGGGCCTCATCCGTCTGCCTGTCCCTTCTCCGTCCGGCCAGGTTTTCATCCACGCTCTTTTTTGTTTCTTTTGTTTCTTCCGTTTTTTCGGATGATTTTCCTGTTTCAGCTTTCTCGTTGGCATAGACCTTTCCCACGCCTGCTCCCGGGCATGTCAAAGCAGACATGGCCGGAAAACCTGTCCCCATCCATGCTCCTGCAGTTATGCTACTTATCAAAAACATGCCCCATACTTTTATCTTTTTTCTTTTCCCGTTTGTAGCCATGCCTTCCCATAACCTCCGTTTTCTCAGCTCTACTCAAACACCCAGGATACCGTCATGGTCTCATCCCCTGTCTGCTTTCCCTTAGCTGGTTCCAGCATCCATACTGCACGCTGTGCAATCTGCTTTTTCTCTCCATTTTCATATACATACAGACTGCTCCCGCCTTTTCGCATTCCGTCTTCCTCATCTTCTTCCCAACTCCACCATTCATCATCACTGCCCCACTCATCCGCATCCACTTGCCCCGCTTCTTCCTGCTCTTTATATTCCATTAATATCCATACATTCTCCGGGCCATAAAATCCGTATTGATCCACATCCTTTTCCAGCTCCCTGACTCCATTTTCATCACAAAGCAACAGCGTATTCTTCACGGCTTCTTCCTGACTGTTTTCCTTTTCTTCCTCCGAGACTTCTTTCTCCGAAGCTTCATTCTTGAACTTTTCTTCCGTTGAAACTTCTTTCTCCGGACTTTCTTCCTCTAAAGCTTCTTCTATAATCCCTTCCGCCAAAAACAAAATTGCATCCCCGCCATAGAATTTCCGAATGCTCTCTACAGGAATCTCCTCCGCTTTTGCAATACGGGAAGGAGTGCTGCTGCGATATAAGCTTACCTTTCCCTCCAGTCCCGTCTTTCGGGTATAAAACAATTCGTCGCCCCTGATTGCTGTCTCGTCTGCTGCCTCCACCCACATCTCACAGTTTCCCTCCTGATCCAGCATAAACCAGTCCTCCAGATAACCGGAGAAAAAGGTAAAGGGGTATCCGCTTTCCTGCTGTTCCACATGCCTGTAGCTCATCATGTAAAGGCGCTCGCCGCTTTCTCCATATTCTGAGCTTATCACCCCAATCCCTTTGGGATATTCTTCTATCCAGCGTATTTCCTTTTCCGTCACAACGCATATCTGTGCCTGCAAAGACAAAAGACCTGTATCCAAATGTTCATTTAAGGCATTAAACAAACTATTTTCTTCGTTTTCCTCACCATAATATTCCCTGTAAAATTCATCACAGCTCCTCTCCTCATAATCCTGCAACACATCCGCCGCAGTATCCTCCCCAAGGAGCCGCGACAATTGCACCTTCTTTAAGGAATCTGCCGGAATCATCTCCATCCCGTAAACCTTATGGGGCGTTTCCATATTATCCCCGGAAGGCCATGACAAAAGATAGCCTTCCTCCTCCTGCACACATTTTGCAGGCTTTGCGGAAATATCCATAATCCTGGCATAACAGCGAACCGGATATTGGGAATTATTTTTCTCTAAAAGCTCCCAAAGCTGCTTTGTACTCTCATCCTTTATTCCTTCTCCCCTTACAATCCAGTCCGTATAAGGCGTTTCTTCCTCCACAGACAGGGTAAATATCCTATCTCCCGTATCTCCTAACATGCCGGCCATCAGATATTCCCCCGTCCCTTCAATCTTCCACTCTTTCTCCTTTTTCCTGTCCTCAATAATATGTATCGCACTATCTTCCATATAAATAATTCTGTTCATATTATCATCCGTATAAATGCCGGATTCCGAAAACATATCCGTATCTATTTCCTCCGCCAGCAGAACCGCTTCTTCTCCCGGTTTGCAGATATACAGCCCGTTATCCAGGTCATAAAAAATAACATATTCTCCATCCTGACTGACACGAATGCCATCCTTCTTTCTTCCATTTATTTCCGCAACTGCTACCGACTCTTTTCCGTCGTATCGGTAAAGTATGGTTTTAACGGTTCTTCGTTTTTCACCAGATGTTTCTTCTGCGTCAGATATATCTCCTGTGCCGGATATATCCTCTACATCAATTATACCCTCTACGCCAGATTCTTTTTCGACTGTTTCTTCTTTTCTTTCCTCATATTCTTCTCTTTTTTCTTCCTCTACCCGGCAGTACCACACCTTTCCCCGGCCATCTAGCTGATAAAAAATCACATCATCCGCAATCTTCTGCCCATTCTCTGACTTTTGAAACTCCGGTTCACTTTTACCTTCCGGTACTTCAGCTCTTTCCCTGTCTCCATCGGACATCCCCGCATCACTGCCGTCATATTCATACAAATCGTACATAAATAACCGTACATCCGCATAAGCATCCACTGTTTCTCCGCTTGAATATTTCTGAGCCTCCTCCCTTTCCACGCTGCTTCTTTTCATGCGTACCTTTTCCCAGCGCATCTTCTTCGGAAAATACAGGAGTTCTCCCAGCCCTTCCTTGAGAACACTGCCCAGAACCCTTTCATGATTCCAAACCCAGTCTCCCCTGGTATCATCCCATTCCTGCCAGTAATCCCATTCTTCCCAGTACCGCAATTCTTTTGCCTCTGGTTCTTCTTCCCCTAAATCTGCTTCTGACGCCGATTCTTCTTCCCATATATCTGATATACCAAGCTGGTCTTCCACAAATGCATTGTTTGTCAAAAGTACCGGTTCCTCTATTCCCTGTTTCCATAGATACAGTCGGTTTTCTTCATCTGTATATGCGAAAAAATCCTTTTCTCCGGTATCTGTCTTTGCGCCACCTTCTTCCCATCCATATTTACATCCAGCCATCAATAATATAACGGTTAACAGCAGGGCTGTTTTCCACACAGCAGCCTTTTTTCGAATATCTATGCCTGCCCTTGTTTTCCTTTTGTTTCCCATATTTTCCCCTCACTCTTTTACTTTTGTCCCTGTTTTGCGGTGGCTCGCCGCATGTCTGAAAAATGCGCTTTTGGTAATGCGGACAGCCTGTAAAATCCCAAGATATTCCGGTACTTTCTCTTATCTCATTTATACCTATATTGATATTACACTATAGTTGCATCAAAATTGCATCATTTTTCACCCTTTGTTTCTATAGCAGCGCATCATGGTGAATTCTTTACCCTTAAATCTGAAGATAAATTAATGCTATTATTAATAACAACAAAAACAGTCGTCTCCCTGGTTGAGAAACGACTACCTTACAAATTTTTGACTGTACCAGGTATAGCATGGATGCCCTTGCGGGGAAAGAACAGAACCGTGCCAATGTTGTGCTAAAGTCATGATATCCCAAGTTTGAAATGTTTGGTTTGACTATATTTTCAAAAAATGTTATTATTATCACATAAAAAACAATAATAAATGTAAACATAATAACAGACAGGGGGTATCCGCATGAACCATATAGGATATAGAAATTTGTTAATCCAATATATAGACAGGCAGGAAACCGACCAGCCAATTTTAACAGCTCAGATTACACAGTATGTTGCAAAGGAAACAGGTCTGGCTGAAGCAGACGTTAAAAAAGCAGTTAATGTAAATATGGCCAGATTGGAAAAAGCTGATAAGATTTTTCGGATAGAAAAGGGGGTCTACTGTAAAAAAATCAAAACGGCATTTGGATATTATACACCGAACAAAGAAACTTTATTCTGCAGACAATTGCTATATGATAGAGATGATGTAATCGGATACGAAACAGGATTATCTGTGCTTAATCGTTTGGGCCTGGTGTCCCAAATGCCGAAGAAGAAATGTATTGCAACGAATATGTATACAAAAAGAGTGCCTTCCGGTATACAGGTTGAGATAAGAAAGCCTTCCGTAAATGTAAACCGTGCCAATTACCGCTATCTCCAGATTTTGGATATAATAAGAGATTTGGATAAGGCCCCAGTTGATGCGGTAAGGCCGGAGGAACTGTTAAGGGGAACTGTAAAAACATTAGCACTTGACACAGATGCCTTAATTTTTATGGCAAGGAAATTTTACAGTTCAAAAATACTTATTAAAACGATTGATATTATGCTGGGAGGTCTGTATGAAACTGCACAGAGATAAATTTTCATTTTTAAACATCATTGGGCTTATCCATGGTGTTACCGGGATCCGAGAAGATATACTTGAGAAAGATTACTATGTTACGCTCCTCTTAAAAGAACTGTCCGAAAAACAGGAAAATCTTCCGGCATATTTTAAAGGGGGTACTGCACTATATAAGGCTCTGAAAAGTATCCGCCGTTTTTCTGAGGATATTGACCTGACAGTATGCATTGATAGTTGTAGCGGGAGTCAGGTGAAAAAACGGTTGGAAACGGCAACAAAGAAATATATATCACTACCCAGAACATCCAGAAAAGAACTGGAAGATGATAGAAAAGGGAGCATTACAGCAGTCTATGATTATGTACCAGCCGTAACCGTGGATTCGGATGATCCACTTCAAAGATTTGGGTACGTTAAAGTGGAAGGAACTTCATTTACTGTCAGTGAACCTTTTTCGGCATTGGAGATTGAACCTATTATTTACACCTACGCTACAGATGAGCAGAAGGCCACTTTGCGTGAACAGTTTGAGGTAGCTCCATTCCGAATCAACACAATCCGCCTGGAGAGAATATTTGTAGATAAGATATTTGCGGCAGAATTTTATTATGAACGTGCAATGTATTTTGATGTTGCAAAGCATATCTATGATGTGGGAGTAATGTTGGATCTGCAGCCGATTCAGGATATGCTTGAAAATATTGAGCAGTTTCTTAAAATGTCAGAATATAAGAGACTGGAGGAAACACGGAGAACGGGCAGTGACCTGGCAGATAAAAAATTCTCCGACTTTAAGATATTCTGTGGTCTGCCTGATACTATAGCTCTCAAAGATGCTTATCAGAATATGCAGAGGAATTATGTTTTTTCGGAAAAGGACTTGTTATCATTTGATTTTATCATAAAACAATGGAAAAATTTGGAATACATTTTGAGTGAATTATGAAAAATACAGCAGAGAAATAGGTGGACTTCATATCTTGATATAATGAGCATGTTTTTGTTGATGGTTCCGGAACACGCTTGGTACCTTTCTCTGCTAAAGACAGATGTTCCGGAACCTTTTTCTCTCCCTGTTCTCATGCCATTATATCGGTTGATTCTGTAACAGGCAACTAGGCTGATTACTTTAACTAAATTTCCGCTTCTTCATCATCACACATATCACAAATGCCACAGCCGTAATTCCCACCCAGCTGCTCATTGTAACAATCCATCCCGCCTTCTCCACCATAATTCCAATGGTAAAGGTGGACAGTGCGCTTCCTATATATGCCACAGAATTTAACAGCCCTGAAACCGCGGCCACACGTCCCTGTTTTTCAAAGTGGAGCGGTATCATATTCACATACAAGGTATTCGCAGCCATCATGGAAGCCGTAATCACCGCAAACAAAATCACTGCCAAAAACACATTGTATTTCCCAAACAATAATAACAAAACCAATGAAAGCAGTGCGCTTCCGAAGAAAATGACAGAGGTTCTCACTTCTTCATTCGGATGATTTCTGCCGACATATCTTGCCATATATGCTCCGGTCAGGTTAATCAGCGGCAGAATCATGGTGACCAGTACGGAAAAAGAGGAGGTCACATCGAAACAGTCATAAATATAAGTGGGCACCCACTGGGTAATCCCATCCTTCAAAACTCCGTGAATCATAACCGGAAGAAGGATACCCGCCAGCCCGCTGCTCAAAACCAGCGCTGAAAGTGATATACGGCTCTTTTCCCGCTCTCCTTCCTGACTCTGTTGCTGTATCTTCCAGACTTCCTCCGCTTTTCTTCGCTCCTGCGAAGCATCTTCCCCTGCCATTTCCTGCTTTTCCGGACTATTTCCCGAGATATTTCTCGTGATATTTCTCGTGATTCTTTCCGCCGTCCCACGTTCTGACATAACATTGCCGAAGGCATCTGGCCCATCTCCCGTCTCCCTGTCCGCTTTCAAAAACCGCTCCACCACACGGTATCCGCCCTTCCATCCCAGGGCAATCAGCATCATAACGCCTGCCGCCAGAAAGAACGCCGCCTGCCAGGAGACCAGCTTAAGGGCACATGCCGAAAGGAAATAAGACGTCAAAGTACCAACCGCCATACTGGAAGCAATGTCCACGCTGTACTGTCTCTTTTTTTCTTCCGTATATTTTTCCGCAAAAATCCGGATGATAGGCGGCCAGATCATGGACTGCATGTAACCGTTTATGCCCCACAATACGGCCATTACCAGAAAATTTCTCACACTCCCCATCAGCAGATTGGCAATCCCAGAGCAGAACAGTCCGAAAAAAATCATATTCTGGGGCTTTAGCTTATCTCCCAGTATCCCGTTGCACAGCTGCCCAATCCCATAAGCAAAGAAGTACACCATACTGATACTTCCCGCCTGGGAAAAACTGAGGAGGCCTTCACCGATAATGGATGACATCACCGAAGAATAATTCAGCCGTCCTATGTAAGAGGCAAAATAGACGCACCAGCATAAGAGGAAAAGAAAAGTCCCCATTTTTTTATCCACTAATTTATGTTTATCCATTTCCTTTAAAACTCCAGCACCATTCCGTCATATGCAATGATAAATCCATCCTTCTCCGTCTCCGCTTCCAGTTCCTCATGAAGCAGATTTCCATTGTGGGAAAAGTGAGTCAATACCACAGGCGTATTTTCATCAATGCATTTCATTCCCCTAAGGCGCTCTACAACGCTGCGCACCGCCTTAAGGCCCATATGCCCGCATTCCATGTTAGGGTCGTTCCCTAAAGTACAGTCAAGGCTCACAGCATCAAGCTTTACGCCCTCAAGAGCCTCCCAGGTATCCTCCGGGAAAATTCCCGTATCATTTCCATACAAAAGCGTCTTCCCCTCCTTATCCTGAATCAGGTAAATCAGGCACTCCTCCTTGGGGTCATGTATGGCATGAAGGGGCGTGATCTTATAGTCGGGAGTCTCGAAAGGCGCAAATGCATGAATTTCCTCAAAGCCCACACAGTCCCGCATATTGGCGGAGTCATCCTCGATCTCCAGGGTGCGCAGGAACATCCAGTGGCATTTTTCGTTTCCATACACAATCATTTTCTTTTTGTCGCAGTCATATGCATAGGGAAATGCCCGCAGAATCAATTCCGTGGAATAAAAATGATCCGTGTGGGAATGGGTCAATATCACATGCTGAATCTCTGAAAAATCCAGATCATATTTCATCATATGATAAAAAGTATCCGGCCCGAAATCCACCATCAGCTTCCCGTCAATCAAAACCTGGGGACGGCTCCGGTAGTTCTTCCCCTTCGCCTTCCTTGCCCTCTGACAATTCTCACAATTACAAAACAGCGCAGGCCACCCTTCCGCCGCAGCCGTTCCCAAATAATGTATTTTCATATCCATCCCTCCAATTAAATTTACTTCCTTCGTGTTAGCCTTTGACAGCGCCGTTTACAAGTCCGCCCATAATCTGTTTCTGTAAAAATACATAAGATACCATAATCGGCAGCATAGCCAGCAGGAGTCCTGCGAAAATCAAAGAATAATTCACCGTAGTCTGGGACTTGAAATTATACACAAACAAGGTAAGGGTATAGTTATCCGGCGTCTTATTCAAAGCGATCAGCGGCAGGAAAAAGTCGTTCCAGTACCACAATCCGTCCATAATCAGCACCGTTGCAGTCATGGGTTTTAACAAAGGAAAAATAATTCTCCAATAAGTATAAATGGTACTTGCGCCGTCCATATACGCGGATTCCTCCAGTTCTCCCGGCACTCCCTGAATGAAGGCTACGTACAGGAAAACACCCTCGCACACCGCACTGGCAACATACACCACCGTAATACCCGGCACATTCAGCATATTAAACTTGGACATTACCTGCACCAAAGGCATCATTTTCACCTGGAAAGGAACAAAGATTCCAATCAACAGAAAATAATACAAATACTTGTAATAACGCTTATTGTCCATGTTCCGGGCAATGGCATAGGAAACCAGAGGCACCACTAAAACAACCCCAAGACAGGCTGCTATGGTGACAAAAACCGTATTGACCACCGAATGCAGGAAACCGGACTTTTCAATTACCTCCTGAAAATTCCCCAGGTAAAAAGAGGACGGAAAGGCAAAAATACTTTTTGTCAGCTCCTCCGTAGACTTAAATGCTGTAATGATTGTAAGATACATTGGGAAAATAATCAACAGGGCGCCGCATATCAAAAAAAGATACGTAAAAATACTTGGTTTTTTCTTCATGCCTGACCTCCTTAATAGACTTTCTTCTTGTTACTGATACTGGTCTGAATAAAAGAAATTGCACAGATCACTATCGTCAGTATCATTGCTTCCGCTATGGCGTAAGATAATTTTACTTCTTTAAAACCATGGTTATAAATTAATACGGCCATACTCTCCGTAGCGCCTCCCGGCCCTCCGTTTGTCAGCGCAACAATGATATCGTAAACCGTCAGCCCGCTTTTTACCTGTAAGATAAGCACAACCGAAAGCACAGGAAGCAGGAAAGGCATGGTAATGTATTTAAACTTCTGCCATCTGTTTGCGCCGTCCAGTACGGCCGCCTCATAAAGCTCCTCAGGTGTGGACTGCAGTCCTGCCAGCAGCATTACGGTTGCCATAGCCACCGCCAGCCACACATGGACAATCAAAATCCCATAAATGGCCGTGGATTTGCTTGCCAGAATGTTGGAGGATAAAATAGGGATTTCCATGGCCTTACCAATGACGGGCACCACCCTGTAGAAAATTTCATTGAAAATAAGACCTACCACCAACATACCAAGCACTGCCGGGAAGAAGAAAATTCCTCTGAAAAGAGACATGCATTTAAGTTTGCTGTTGTTAAAAATCAATGCAAGAATCAGACTTAACCCCACAACCAAAATCACCGCCATCAGGGTGAACCGTATATTAAACTTTACGGCATTCTGGAAACGGCTGTTGGTAAAAGCCGTAATATAATTAGAAAGTCCTATAAATTTATAGTCCTTTGACAATCCATTCCAATCGGTAAAACTATATAAAACGCCAATGATAATCGGGTAAATGAAAAAAACACAATACAAAACCGTAGCCGGTATGGTAAACAAAAACATGGACAGCGACCGCTCCGTTACCTTTTTCTTTTTTCCCTCTTGGGTCTTCACATTCTTCACTCGGTATACCCCCTGTTATATTTTTTAAATCACAAAATCTTTAAAAAAGGGGCTGCCAGACTACTGATTTTTCAACCATCAGCACGACAGCCCCGTTCTTAGGAATACGGTTCTTAGGAACACAGTTCCTTATTACCGGTTATAAATTACTGATTATAGTAATCGTTACATATCCTGTCTGTCTCTGTGATCAAAGCGTCAATGTCTCCGTCGCTGAGCAGATTCTGCACATAAATCGTCCACTCTGTTCTCCATCCGGAGGGCCAGAAGTTAACCAGTGTCAGGAACGTGTCATCCCCTACGATCTTTTCGCTCATATCCTGAAGGGCTGTAATCTTATAATCCACGCCTTCAATACAGGTAGGTGTTCCCTCATTGTCAGCCATAATCTGATAAATTTCAGGTCTTGACATAAACTCGATAAACGCCTCACAGATATCAGGATGTTCTGTGTTCACATAGTAGCCTAAACCAATATCCACATTGATAGGCAGGCTGTATCCACCGTCAGGCTTAGGGATAGGAATCAATGTACAGTTCAGGTCCGCATTTCCTGCAAGGATATCCGCCATATAGAAGGTACCGCCAACATACATGGGATACACGCCGTTACAGAAGTCTGCCGTTCCCTGGTCACGGCCAATACCAAGAACATCGTCCGGCGCATATTTAGCCATCTCCAGAAGTGCTTCCGCAAAAATCCGAACCTGAGGCTTGTCAGCATCCGCAAAGGAGCCTTCTCCCTTTCCTACCGCTTCACATACATCCGCAAAATCCTTGTCCACAATACCGATCAACCGCTCTGCAAACTGTGCCATACTTCCTTTACCGTCGAAAATCAACGGTTTTTCAATTCCACTTGCCACGAAAGCGTCCAGACATGCAATCATCTCATCCCAGGTGGTAGGAAGCTCAAGACCGGCTGACTCAAACATGTCAAGGTTGCAGTAAATTCCATAAGAGCTGAGTCCGTAAGGCATTGCATAAATCTTTCCGTCACTGTATGTAGAATACTCAATGGCGCCTTCCGAAGCTCTTGACAGGAAATCTTTTCCGCTCAGGTCTGCAAGAAGACCGTCCTGCATGATAACCTGGTAGCTGTACTCCGCCGGGTAAATTGACATAATGTCAGGCATGTCATTGGTGGAAACTCTGGTAAAAAATACGGTTTCCGCGTCGGAAGGAGATACCACCTCTATCTCTACATTGGGATATTCCTCCTGGAATTTAGGAATGATCACATCATTATACAGGCTTTCAGCCTCAACCTTCTGATTGAAAAATTCCAGAACGATTTTCTCAGAATCTGATGCGGATGATGCGGATTCATCTGACCCGCTATCCTGCTGTGTATCTGCGCTTTCGCTACTCTGGGTACCTGACGTCTCCGTGCTGCCGCTGTCGGACTTTCCACACCCTGCAAGGGCTGTTGCCGTCAGTGCCGTTGCCAGCATTAAACTGATCCATTTCTTTTTCATACTTCTCTCCTTTTCTTCTTTACATCTGTCTTTCACAGTTCCTTTGTTTCTGTGGGTAAAGTATAGCAAAACCGACTGGCCATTAACATGCCCTGGATTCCTGTTTCTTACCATTTTCTCATATGTTTTATTTTTTGATGTTTTGTGATATACTTTTTATACATTAAGTACTAAAATAATTAAAATCAAAATTAATATGCTGGCACAATGCACAAAAAGATAAAGTAAAGTTTCATTCCGGTTCCTGATTTACGGGCCGGAAGCCTCACGGAGGATTTCCCCTATGAAAAAATTTACCCTGCTTTCCCCCGCCAAAATACCTTATTTTTTCAGGAAGGAAAGACGCTTTTACCATATCAGCCTTAAGCTCCAGATTCTCATGGTGGTGGAAGTCCTTCTGCTGATTTCCGCCTACCTGCTGATTCTCTTTTACAACATACAGAATTGCAGGCTCCAGCAGAATACGGCCATCTACAATTTAAACCACATGCTGCTGTTTCACACCAATTCCGTTTTGGAAAAGCTGGACGTGACCTCAAGCTTTCCTCTTGCCCACATGCCTGACAGATATAAGGACCCTTTGCTGAAATATCTGATTGAGAAAAAACATGGCGGTATTACAGATATTGAACTTTACAGGGTTTTTCTCAACCGGACTAACGAGGTTTGTATTCAATTCCCGGAGGTGGAATCTATCATGCTGCTGGATAAAGACGGGGTCCTTATTGACAGTAAGTTTGTATATAACATATCTCCGCGAAAGGAAGATTACAGCTCCGGCAGCTGGTTTTCCAAATGTCAGGAGATGGCAGGCAAGATATACATTCTCACGGATGAGGAAACCCTCTCCCTGGGCCTTAGAAGCACTTTCCAGAATCTCCACGCCGCCAGAATCCTCTATGACCACGTGACCCTGAAGCCTTTCTGCATCACCATAACGGGAATCCGCGCTGCGGATATTCCCATTACTTTTAATACGGACAGAATGTTTGATGAGCAGTCTTACGCCATCTATGATTCCTCCGGTCAGAAATTTATTGGGAATCTGGATATTCCCCTTAGTCGGGACACCCTTTTTGCATCCCGCCAGGGTAATTACTCCCTTACCCTTACAGAAGATGGAAAAGACTATGTTTATCACATTTCCTATAACATGGAATCCGGGGGCTCCTACAGCGTCATACGCACGCCCCGCCATCTGCTGATACAGGAACAGCTCCGCGCCGTTTCCGTCATACTGATTGGCGGCCTTATTTTGATTCTGTTTAACGTTTCCATATTTTTAGGAATCATCATCAGCATCAACCGCCCACTGGCACGGCTTGTAAACATGTGTGAGGAAATCGGCCGTGGTAATTTCAGTGTACGGGTTCCCTGCTCCCAGACGGACGAGCTGTCCTACTTAACCCAGTCTCTCAACAATATGTCGGAGCGTGTACAGCAGCTGATCAACGAGGTTTATGTGCGCACTCTGGCGGAGCGGGATCTGGAGCTGCAGATGCTCCGCTCCCAGATAAACCCGCATTTCCTTTATAACACTCTTGAAAACATGCGTATGTCCGCCTACACGCACGGCTACATGGAATTAAGTGAGATGTGCCTGCTTCTGTCAAAGGTCCTTCGGTACGGAGTCACCAACCATGCCGCCCTTGTGACCATCCGGGAGGAATTGGAGCATTTGCAGTATTATACCTCCCTGCTCCATCACTGCTTTCCCCAGCTGCAGGTTGACACCTTCATTGACAAAAGGCTTTACGAATACTGCACCACAAAGCTGATTTTTCAGCCTCTGGTGGAAAACGCCGCTAACCACGCAGTGAAAGACCCCGGGTATTCCCTTCGCATTCAGGTGTGGGGCTATGAGGAAAAGAACGATTTAATCTTTACCGTCTCCGACAACGGACAGGGAATGGAAAAAGAATATCTGGAGGACCTGCGCTGCTCCCTTGATGAAGAAAACAATACCCGTTACGGGATAGGGCTTAAAAATATACATCGCCGCATCCGTCTGTATTATGGTAAGGATTACGGCCTTCTTATTAACAGCTCACCGGGAAAAGGAACGGCCGTCACCGTGCGCATCCCGAAGACGCCCACCCAAGCCCCATCATAAACAAAAGATAACATACCAAAGAATGGAGATTATCATGGAACAAAAGACAACTCCCTTTAGGCTCCTGCTGGTAGATGATGACGTCCGCATCCTGCAGGGATTGGAAAAAATCATATACAACCATTTTTCAAAAGAGGAAATGCTCATCTTTTCCTGTGAGAACGGACTGATGGCAACCCAGATTCTTTCCCGGGAGCCCATACATGCGGTCATAACCGACATTAAAATGCCCCTGTACTCGGGGATTGACCTTCTTGGGTTCATCCACGAGCAGGAGCTTCCCTGCTGCTCTATTGTTCTGAGCGGATATGACGATTTCAATCTGGTCAAGAACGCCATGCGCTTAGGTGCATCCGACTACCTTTTGAAGCCCGTTGACGAAGGTCTGCTGATTAATGCCTTAAAAGAACTGCAGGAAGCGGCCAACCAGCTTCCCGCTCTTTCCGAACAGAGCTATTCCCTTAATTCCATCCTGAAAATGCAGCAGCTCTTAGAATCCCTCATCGGCCATTCCGACATTCCCTTGCCCGACGCCGACAGTTTCAGGCAGGACCATCACATTTCCGGGAAAACTTCCTGCTTGATGTGTTATGTGGATATCAAGCGGGCTCTGTACAGCAACCATTTAACCATGTTTCAGTTTCTCACTGACCGGGTGGAAATGTTTTTAGGAAGTTCCAATGAAATTGCCCTCCTAAACCCCGCTGTCGTTTATGGAAGGCTTGATACCTACTGGATTTTTCTCCTGTTTTCAGATGAGACTCCCTTTGCGCCGGAAAAAGTCCTGGAACCCTTTTTAAGACTGCTGGACGGAGACCACTTAAAGTACAGCTTCACCCAGGCCTGGTATACTTATGACCAGATTGCCCGGGCGGATGAGGACTGCAGAAAGGGATTTGAAAAATATTATTTTGATTTACCCTATACCGCACTGAAAGAGCCGGTGAGCAGGCAGGACCTTTCCGACTGCCTTGACGCGGCCGCCGCTTCCGCCGCTTCCTATGACTACGCATCCACCATCCGGGATTTGGAGCACTGCTTTGCCATACTCAGCTTTCTCCACCCTTCCATTTCGGAAGTGAAAAAAGAAATGAATCAGTTTGTATATGCCATTTTGAACCGAAATCCGGCCTTTATACCGGTCATCAGCACCAGTAAATTTACGGATTATGACGTTTTCGAGCACATTGAAAAATCCGAAAATCTTTCCGTCCTGCAAAAGCGCCTGTATTCCACCATTAACTATCTGATTGGCGAATTGATACAGACCATGGAAAACAAGGATGATTATGTCATCCAAAAGGCCAAGGAATACATTCACAATAACTATCAGGATAATCTGACCTTAAATGATGTGGCCGCCCATGTATTTTTAAGCGAAAATTATTTTTCCACTCTTTTTCGACAAAAGACCGGCACCACCTTCAGAACCTATCTGCGTGCCTTCCGTATTGAAAAGGCAAAAGAGCTGCTCACCACCACAAATCTGCGCATTTATGAGGTGGCGGAGCAGACCGGCTACAACGAGCACTCTCATTTTGTCAGGGCTTTTAAAACCCTCACAGGGCAAAGCCCGGTAGACTACAGACAGACGAAAAACTAAAATTGCATCAAACACCGCCTCGCTTCGCGTGTCGGCTTATTGATGTAAAAGAGCCGGCCACATGGCCGGCTCTTTCAGGAACATTTTTTGAACATTCTTTCCAAATCCAGTTAGAACTCGTTGTTCTTTTTGTTGTTGTCCTTGCAGTTAGAAGAAGAACTGTTCTTCTGGCTGTTCTGGCTGTTCTGGCTGTTCTGATTCTGGCTGTTCTGGTTCTGGTTGTTCTGATTCTGGTTGTTCTGGTTGTTCTGATAATCATTCTTAGACATAATTTGTTTCCTCCTGAATTCTTTAGGTTACAAGAGTATTATTTTCCTTTTCCGCTTCTTTTATTCTTCCAAAATTTGGTAATTATATAAAAATATCGCACTACTTTTTTATCAGTTTTTCACAATAAAGAAGCGGTGCATAAAATGTGCTTTCATTGTCTGATTTGCACAATTTTATTACCGCTTCCAGCATCAGTTTGGCCTAATTTAACATTGCATAAATTAAAAATATACGCTATAATGTATTTGCAGACGAGAAAACCCTTCAAATTTCGTTTGCAACCCTTATATTAATTATTTATACTCCCCTGTAAAGCCTGTCTTATGACAGGCTTTACTATTTGTATCAGTTCCGCCTTTAGCTTCACTGATACCTATTTTAAATTGTTAAACCAGTCTTTTGCCCTTCTTAAGGCTTCCGAGCCGGTCTGCATACACCTTCTTCCTATGAGCCCTCCGTATTTCAACGCCTGAAGCCCATATCCGGCAGCCCGCTGCTTACGGGAGGACTTCCGCTCCATTCTCTCAAAGGCGTCCCCGATATTTTTTCCAAGCAGCCGCGGGCTTCCAAGCTTTTCTATGACTTCCGCCTCATTTTCTCCTTTGCGCACCGCTATCTCTATGTATTCCTGATAATAGGATATGTGAGACGCCGCCTCCCGGCTTCCCATTCTCCCATTTAAAGTTCTTTGAAGTTCCGTTAAAAATTCCTGCTTTGTCAAATGATCCTCTCCCGCCTGTACTGATTTATTTCCTAAAGCTTATCCGTCCCCTGGCCATAGTCCAGTCTTTTCCGGTACTCCTCGGGGTTTTTCAGCAGTTCCGCCATTGTCCCGAAAGCCTGAATTGCCATTTTTTCTTTGTTACAGGTTCTTGAATTTTTCCCCGTGTCCTTAATCAGATTATATCGGTTCATCTGCCAGACATACAAATCGCACAGAGAATACCCGCACACCTTCATTTCGTCCAGAAAAGTGTGATGCTCTATATAGTAAATAAACTCCCTGTAAAGCTGACCGTTTGACAAAATATCCGGCCACAGCCCATCCGCCCAGTCCCGGGTAAGCTCCGCATAATCGCATATCTCATAAAAAGCTTCGCAGACCTTTATTTTCGTAGCGTCATATAAAATTCCCCGCACAAAAGCACATCCCCTTTCTTTCTCAGCAACATCCTTATAACAGAGGCGCCAACAGCCTGGAAGTCCTCCCCACTATCTTCTGATACAAAGGCAGTTTCCAATAATACTCCAAAGTAACCTCCTGACATTTTAACAGCGTCGCCTGGAAATCCTCCTCAATCTTTGCCACCACGGAATTATCATAAAAGTACGCGCCGCACTCAAAATGATGGTAAAAGCTTCTGTAGTCCAGATTAATGGTACCCACCGTAGCGCTGATGTCATCCGAGACAAAAACCTTGGCATGCACGAATCCCGGCGTGTACTCGTAAACCTTTATCCCGGCCTCTAAAAGCTCCGGGTAGAAGGTCCTTGCAATATAAAAAACCACTTTTTTATCCGGAATATGGGGCAATATCATGACTACCTCCACACCCCTGCGGGCCGCATAGCGCATACAGTCCAAAAATTCTCTGTCTATAATAAAGTAAGGCGTTATAATATGCACATATTTGGAAGCGCTGTTAAAAATGGAGGAATAAACTGTCTTTCCCACTTCTGTGCTTCTGGTGGGCGTCTCTCCATAGGGAATCACAAATCCATCGGAAACCGGCGGCTTTTCAAAGGTGATATTTTTCAGGTATTTCTCATATTCCCCCTCCCCTTTCTCAGAAAGGTTCCACATCTGCAGGAACATTACCGTAAAGCTGCGCACCGCATCTCCGGTAATTTTCACGGATACATCCTTCCAGTGGCCGTACTTCACCACCTCATTGATATATTCGTCCGCCAGATTTACACCGCCCGTAAAGGCAACCTTCCCGTCAATCACCACAATTTTCCTGTGATCCCGGTTGTTCTGGGAGGTGGATAAAAAGGGAACGATAGGCGCAAACATTTTTGCCTTAATCCCATACTGTTTCAGTTTACGCGGATACCAATAAGGAAGCAGCATGATAGAGCACATACCGTCGTACATGACCCTTACCTCCACGCCCGCTTTGGCCTTTTCCTTTAAAACATCAAGAATCCCATTCCACATGACGCCCGGCTCAATGATAAAATACTCTAAAAAAATAAATTTTTCCGCCTTCTTAAGCTCCGCGAGCAGATCCGCAAATTTATCTTCCCCAAGAGGATAATAAACCGCTGTGGAATTATGATATGCAGGAAATCCTGCGGTATTCGCCATATAATGTGCAAACCCCTTAAGCTGTGTAGTGCTGCCCTCAATGGCCACCTCTGTCTTTTTGTCCAGATACAGAAGTCCATCCGTTTCTTTCATGCGCCTGCCCAGCTTGGTCTTCAAGCCGATTGCACTGAAATTTCCCATAATAAAAATATAAATAAGCGCCCCCAGCACAGGGAACAGGCAGATAGGTATAATCCAGCTTAGCTTAAACTCGGCGGGCTCGTCTCTGTTGATAATAAAAATAATCAGAAACGCTCCCAGCAGGTTCATACTCTCCCAGATAAAAGGGAAATAACTCCGCAGTCCCAGGAAACTGCCAAGAAGTACCAGCACCTGCAAAAGTACCATCAAAATGATAATCAGTGTACGGCCAAATACAATTCTAAACAGACATTTTATAAATCGATTCATAATTTGTACCTCCATTCCGGAGCGCTTTGCGCCGGAGCAATTTGTGACTATTTATCACAAATCATCATATGCAGACAGTTGTCATATCGGGCCCCCCGTATCGGGTTGACCATAAACCCTAAACCTTCAGAAGATGCAGTATTTCTTCAAAACACACCCCGTTCTTCCGGTCAATTCCCATCTCCATGGATTTTATCATGCATTTTTTTACAAAGCCGGATGCCTTTCGCACAGATTTTTCAAAAGGAACTCCGTTTACCGCATCCGCCGCCACAATCGCGGCAAACAAATCTCCTGTCCCGCACCGCTCCGTGCCCTCCCGGCAGGTCCGAAGCAGCATAGGCTCCTCCTTCTCCTGCTCCAAAAAATTTGCGATAAATCTGCCCTGTGGTATCCCCGTGATAACTACTTTTTCAGGTCCCATGGCCCTAAGCTTTGCCGCCATCTCGGAGAGCTCCCTCCGCCTCCAGCCCTTTTCCCGGTAAGGCGTGTCCGTCAGCTTACATGCCTCCGTCAGATTGGGCGTCACGATATCCGCAAGGGACACCAGCTTTCGCATTTCCCTGCACATCTCCTCCGTGTAAGTTCCTGCAATCGTTCCATTGTCCCCCATCACCGGGTCAATCACCACAATCGTATCCTTCCTTCGAAACTGCCTGATGAACTCCTCCACCATGGCAATCTGGCCCTTTGAACCTAAAAAGCCGGACATAATACCGTCAAAGGTAAGTCCCAGCTTCTTCCACATGGCAAGATACTCAGGGAGCCTGTCCGTATAATCATCAAAAAAATATTCCTCATATCCCGTATGATTGGATAAAATGGAAGTGGGAACCGGGCAGCACTGAATTTTCATATGTGAAATAACCGGCATGGATACTGTAAGCGCGCATCTTCCATAGCCGGTCAAATCATTGATTGCTGCAATTTTCTTTTGTGAACCATATGTTATTTCCATTTCTTACACCTTTAAACATGCTGCCTGAGGCCGCACAACTATTTCCTGAAATCTTTCCGACACTCTAATCTTATATGCCGCCGGCCCTCGCAAATTTATTTCTGCTTTTTCAGTCTATTTCTTCATAAATCAGGCCGTCTTCCACCAGCTCGGATGTACAGTGGGGACATCTGACCGCGTCGGCTGCCACCTCCTCCTTGCAAAAAGGACAGACCTTCTTTTTGGGCGCTTCTTCTTTATGAGCCTCCGCCTTCTTCCTTGAAAGCTTGTTCATCGCTTTAATCATAGTAAAAATAACAAATGCTATTAACAAGAAATTGATAACGGCCGCTATGAACGCACCATAATTTAAAGTAGCCGCACCCTCGCCTTCCCCTAAAACAATACGGAGCGCCGTAAAATCTAATCCCCCTGTAAGTATGGATAACAGCGGCATCATAACGTCGTTTACCAGTGAATTTACGATTGCGGTGAAGGCGCTGCCGATAATGATACCTACCGCCATATCTATCACATTTCCCTTTGAAATAAATTTCTTAAATTCCTTAAAAAATTCTTTCATTCGTACTCCTCCATGCTGCTAGCTCCGGCAGCTTCGCTTTTTCTTTCGTTTCCGGCAAATCGTTTAACCCTTCACGCTCCCTATAGCTCGCGAATATAATATATACCCAGTATACAATGGCGCCAGCTCAAATTTGTATGATTAAAAAATCTCCGGAAATTTATTTCCATTTTTTCAGTCTATTCTATCACTCTTTCTCTGTGGCTTCAAGAAGGTTTTAATCTGTCCTCAAAAATGTACATTTGTAACAGTTCAGCCAGTACTTTACACTTGCCATCATATATGGAAGTAAATTCTGCTTGCATAGTTCTTCTATTCATGCTATCTTATTCCTTTGAGACGGACACGGTAAAAAGGATACGACTGCATCGAAAAGGGGTTGCTTCACAAATGTATCTGGTATCGCTGATAGAGCATAATTTCCGAAATTGTATCGAAAGCACCCTCCCACGTACTTGATATCATTGCCTCCACCATCTGGAGCCTTTGCATTAAAATGAACATGCCTGTAAATGACGCAGCAGAATGTGTACAGAAAGTGAAGGACAGAAATATGGGATATTTATTTGAGAACATGGAAAAAATGGATATACAAGAAGAACGCAGGCAAAGAAAGGCGGCGGAAAAAAGGGCAAAAATAGCTGAGCAGAAGGCCGAAATGGCTGAGCAGAAAGCTGAAATGGCAGTACAAAAGGCTGAAATGGCAATACAAAAAGCTGAAATACTAATGCAGGAAACTGAAATGGCAGTACAAAAAGCAAAAGAAACATTTAAAGATGAAATAAATGAGAAAATAATAGAATCCTCTGTTCAGCTTTGCCAATATTTGCATATGGAAAAAGAAGACACAATAGCACTGCTGATAGAGAAAAATAATCTCAGCCAGGCAGATGCTGTGGTTAAAGTAGAATTGTACTGGAGAAATTCGTAAACCCGGGCAGGAGAACTTCCCCTGCCCGCTACGCCAACTACCATATAAATATAAGAACTTCTAAAGCATCATTATTTACATCAGTATGTATTATGATATATAGGCAAATTAACCTGTAAACACCATTTTAAAACGAATTTAAAGCAAATTATTTAACTTTTTTGCGCAAAGTATGTAAAAGTATGTAAGAACCTCTAACTCTTGATATACAAAAAGATAGCGGAAACGCTGTATTTATCAGCATTTCCGCGACCTTAACCAAACGCGCGTTAGAGGATTCGAACCACATTTTTAACCTAGAAAAACAAGTATTTATGCGGACATCATATCACTTATCTTGAAAAGTAAGCTAAAAGTATGCTATTTTTAATATACGATAAAACGATAAAGCAGACAATATTATAGGTCTGCTTTTTCTCTTGTATAGAATGAACTATGAAAATATCCTCTGTCCTTCTGCATAATTTCTAATACTTTCAATAATGCCATACTAATAATCTCTCGCACAATATAATGCTTTTTTAATACGTCCACCCAATGGAAATATGACAACATTTATTTTTATTTTTTTGCTACATATAACGCAAAAATGGGCTTTTATAAAAAAACATCCAGCTAAGCTTATAAAAATCGTCAAAAATTCATCCAAAAATATTAAACTTGATTTCAAATTTAAAATTTAATTTTAAAAAACAGACACTTTTCAAATTTGAATCTGAAAAAATACCCCTTTTTAAGATTTAAATTTGAAAAAAATTGTTCCTTTCAGTTTGCAGGATGAATATATTTCTAAAAAATAAGCCGGAACTTTCCCCTTTGGAAACGTGTGCCGCACAAAGCACATTCAAAAAAGCAACTTCCCATCAAATGGTCAAAGTTGCTTTTTCATTCGGTTATTACATTTAGAAATCACATTTGTTAATTATAGCTTATAAAAACCGAGCTAATATACTATCATGTATGTTCCAAATACGTTCGTTTGTATTGTAATAGTATTGTCATCAGTATCCATATCGGAAAACACAACTGTTTTTCCACTCTCATCTATGCATATAACGGAATAATTGTTCACTGAATTGACGACTCTGGTAGGGATTCCAAACACTATACTGATTGGTTCAGATGCCGTACGAATC
>CAJUED010000031.1:0-3851 GCA_910585075.1 uncultured Lachnospiraceae bacterium | reverse complement strand
TAACTATACCCCTCCGGGTAATGGAATACATATCCACATTAATATAAGCTACTCCCTTTTTACCCATACTATCCGCAATAGCTTTTAAAGCTGCATTTCTCTCCTTATTACGGCTGTCACATACGTAAAAGCTGATATTTGTGCCACTACTTATATCAGAATCGCTAAGCCCTGCCGCCTTGGAAACATTCTCTTTAGGCATAATAACCGCCGCCCCTGCGATGCTTCCAGCGTTGTATATTCCACCGACTGTCGAGGTGGCAACTTTCCCACCTGAAAGTTTAACCCTGTTTCCAATTATTTCCCTTACAGTTTCTATTGATGTATCTGTCTGTCCGGAATTTGTCCTTCTATTTTTCTTATTGGAACTGCCAGCATTGTCATCCCCTTCGCTGGAACTGCTTTCCTTGTCATTGTCATTTTCTCCTCTGTTATCTTCCTCCGAATCTGTTACACCCTCACCCACAATTGTTACATCCATTGGAAAAATTTCACCTGATGGAAGCTCAACGACATACTCATAACTTCCTGTATTCTTTCCGTCTTCCAAAGTAAAAACACCTGCTGAGAAGCTCAATCCATCCAATGCAGACACCTTGCTTCCATCAAAGCTGCCATCATACTGCACCATATCAATCTTGTTGCCTTCAATCACTATTTTCTGCCCATACCAACCAGTATGACTGGTTATCAGCGCCGGATTATGGCTTATGTCCAGACATGCCAATTGATTGTTACTACAATCCAAAGAATCCAACGCCGGATTTCGGCTTACATCCAAGTTTGTCAACTGATTTTCAGCACAAAACAAATATATCAACGCCGGATTTTGGCTTACATCCAAGTTTGTCAGCCGATTTTTCCTACATTCCAATAATTTCAATGACGAATTTCGACTTACATCCAAGCTCGTCAAATCACAACCATAACATGATAGTGTGGTTAACTTCGGGAAATACCATAATCCATCCAGGTTGCCATAGGATTCACTCTCCAATCTTATGCTCTCCACACTTTCTCTTTCATCTATCGACAATATCCCATTATGGTCCTTATCGAAATTTTCACTTATATAAGCCCTGAAATTCTCACTCGGAAAGTTTGCTTCGTTAATATCTACCTCGCCTTCCTCTGCCGTCTCCACAGAAACGTTATCGGTCAGCACATCCTCTTTTTCTACTTCTTTCCCAAATGCCCCTGTTACCATTATTTCTGATTCTGACACAACCGTTTCTGGTTCTTCGCTTTCCTTTACCTCTATTTCCGTCGTCTCAGTTTTTGATGCCTTTATCGCTTCCGTCGCTTCCGTTTTTATACTATCTACCGTCTCTGTCACTTCCACCGCCGGTGCATCTATTAATGTATCTTCTCCTTCCTCCGTTATTTTTGTATCTTCTTCATCCGTCTCCACTTCTTTGGCTCCTGCTTTTCCTTCTTCTAACTCTACATTTTTCGGTTCTTCCACCTCTGTTATTTCGGTATCTGTTTCCTCTCCCATTGTCTTTTCCGTTATTGCCTGGTCACCATTTATTTCTTCCGCAAACGTATGTAACGGAGACAGTCCCAGCAGGCCTGCCAGTCCCAGACATAACAAAACTTTTCTTCTTTGCATTTTTGTCCACATCCTTTCTCTTTTTTCATGTGTTTACCGTTAAGTAACGGTATTTTCTCTGCATGGCCAATTCCCTTTTATTGCCATTTCTAACATTTTACCCCCCCCCCCGTTGACTGTCAATACTTCTACAAAAAATATAAAAAGATGATAGCCAGCATATATATTGGCGTAATCCGGAAACTTTTTAAACCTGAAAACCAATATAGTCAAAATATGACAGTCAGTACGGTTCTTAGTTAATACTAAATAAAATAAATAATCACCTTACTTTCTGTCACTCCCGACACTTTACAATTGCCGTTGCTAAATGTTTTGTTACTTTTTTTCTCATTACAAGATACCCTCCTTTTCTCGAGTATAACATATAGTACGTATATTCACAAGTACGTTTAATCACTATTGTATGTTTATTTTCTTTTACTGAATAATAAGAATAAAAAGGATAGGTAGGTGATTGCCCTTGATTGATTTCAGTCCATTATGGCAAACCATGAAAGATAAGAATATTAGTCAGTACAAACTTCTGCAATCCGGAATAGATAATCGAATATTGGATTCCTTAAGGAAAAATAATAATATAACCCTTTTGACATTAGAAAAAATATGTAACATCCTTGATTGTAGTCCTAATGATGTTGTAAATTTTAAAAAAGACAACTAAATGGTTCAAAATAACATCCTTTAAAATGAATTATCAAAAGAAAATCTCACTTAATCTAATAAATCCGAAATAGAATAAAGTATTCGGATTCTCGCATTCATTCTATTAATATAAAGTTCCCCCGAAAAGATTAAGCAAATAGTTTTCTATTTTCGGGGGAAATTATTTTATATTAAATTTCTAATCTGACAGCAATGTCAGTAAGGGGTTTTCTTAATTAATATTTTTGTCAAAATACATTCATTAAGCATATCATGTTGGCATTCCATTAAAAATCAAGTAAACAACTCGATAAAAGCATATAGGCCTCAAAAGTATCATTATTTACATAAGTATGTATCATTTCAATCTTTTGGTACATAGGCGGGTAAATATATGAATAGGAAAATAAATACAAGAAAAATATCATCTTTAGAGGTAAATGAGTTATTACAATTTTATATGAACCGTGGTATAATTTCGCCAAGTGATATGATGTCCTGCTCGGAGGACACCATAATGAATAAAATTTTAAAGAAGGTACATCCCTACAAAATTTATTTTTCTACCAGTGACGAGCGTTGGCACACACAGGTTGAAGACCCAACAAATGTACGCGGTTACCGTCAGATAGTCAGGAAAAAGGCTATCTTGAAAAGAACCCTTTTGACTCTATAAATACAAAAGGGCTGGGGCTATACAATACCAGAAAGAAAAAGTCCAAGTTAAAAGCCTATACCAAAAACGAAGTAAAGGATATTACACAAATAGCCTTTGAGGACTTCAAAAACAATCCCCACTGTACACCGCTTGCAATTCTGCTTGCCTTTTTAACCGGTATGCGTGTCTGCGAGATTGTTGTCCTAAAGCATTCCGATATTGATTATGAAAGTAAGACTATTATTGTACAGCGTATGGAAAATCAGTATCAGGAAGTATCTGACGATAACAAATCTTTTGGGAAATGCAGATATGAAGTTATTGAGGGCAACACCAAGGGGAGATTCGGTGAGCGAACCGTAGATTTATCGGATGACGCTCTTTATATACTTCAAATACTATGCGATTACTACAAATCCGAAGGCATTGTAAGTGAATGGCTGTTTGTCCAAAAAAACGGTGTCAGAATACATAATCGTGCCATGGAAAGTCACTTAAAGAAGTACTGCAAACTTGCCGATATTCCGATATTCAAGTCCATGCACAAAATCAGGAGCACTTACATTTCACTGCTCCGTGATGCGGGTATGTCGTTTGAAAAAATAGCGGAGGAAGTTGGCCACCAGTCAGTGATTACGACCATGAACAACTACTCTTTTGATGTAAATTCAGACGAGGAAAATAGACGGATTTTAAATAATAGTCTTAACTTTTTTGCGCAAAGTATGTAAAAGTATGTAAGAACCTCTAACTCTTGATATACAAAAAAAGAGCGGAAACGCTGTATTTTGGTGTGCTACCCGTCAAGTAGACAATTAAAAAAACAAAAAGTTTTTCTGCCCGGTATTGTGCCGGGCATTTTTTATGCCGTCTCCTGCAGCTTCTTTTCGTAAAATTCCATTGGCGTCACGACGCCCAGATTCCGCTGCACCCGTC
>CAJUED010000030.1 GCA_910585075.1 uncultured Lachnospiraceae bacterium | reverse complement strand
TTGCAATTTCAAAAGCTGCGTCTATAATCATTTCTTTTGTGACTTTCGCGATTGCCGGCATGTTTGCACCTCCATTTATAATTTGAATTCTTTCTGTCAATCCTTCATGTTAAACTTTCACCCAATTTTCATTTATTCTTTCTCAATGCTGTGTGCTGGTGTTTGGGCCTGCAGGGTTCCGGGCGGCAAAGAACAATACGGTCCTAATAATGCACCACATCCCCCGCCTTCCGTATACGTTCAAGAACAGGCCCGGCCTCAGCGCTTCCAAAATAATCCAGTGTGGAGACCGGAACAAGTTCTTTTAACCCATCGAAATTTCCCTGTCCCAGATATTGGCGGACAAGGGATGCGCTGATGGGCCTGCCCTTTACTTCCTTTCGGGGAACTATGACGCAGTTAATACCTGCGGCGGGAAGACTTTCAGCCATAATCTGATTATAGATTCCGGTTACCAGACTGAAGGGTTCTTGCCCCACGTAGCGGTGGGTAACGGATAAGGTGCGGGCAATTTTGGTAAATACGGCCAAATCCAGTTTTGCATGGCTTCTGATGAGCGTTTCCTCGTCCTTCAAAAAGTAACTGGGAAAGGTGGCGTTGCTGATAATGTAGGGGCCGCTGTCGTGGCAGATTACATTTGGAAGATGGGACACTCCATCCAGTACCAGCTTTTTCCTGACGGAAAAGGGAATCAGGCTTATGTCTTCACTGACGATAAAAAGGTGAAGAATATCACACCGGGCAGCAGCAGTTTCCACAAGATACTGGTGGCCCAGGGTGAAGGGATTGGCGTTCATGACCAGAGCGCCAACTTTTTTAAGTGCACGTCCGGACTGTGGCAGAGAACAGCTTGTTTCCGCAGGCAAACCTCCTTTGGGGAGAGTTTGACTTGTCACACAGGTCAGGGTCTTTAAATAATCTGCAAACCCATTCTTCCTGTTTTCCATGAAAACCAAAGTCCTATCCACTCGGGCAATTTCATAAAATCCCAGGTCCTCAAAAAACTCAGCGGATTTTATCTTTGTATAAAGAAAAAGCCTTACATTGCCGCGGCTATACTGGACTTCCATCAGGTGTGAGACAATTTCGTTTAAAAGTCCTTCCCCCTGATGGGCGCTGTCAACGGCAAGACAGCGGAGGGTGTTGCCAAAGCAGCTTCCGGTGGCAATTACATGATAATCCCTGTCATACATTGCGCAGGTATAATCCAGGTTTGTGTCCCGGCGAAGTCCCTGCCGGGAGAGCAGTGCATCCACTTCATCAAGACCGCGGCAGTCGGTGGAGCGAATTTGAGAAATCATATAATCAGACATTTTTTATCTCCGTTTCCAGAAAATACAACAGATAACACACAGCCAGCAAATCGGCGCTGCCTCCCGGAGAAAGATTTTTTTCGACAAATTCCCGATTGAGTTTCTGTAAAGTCCGCACATCCGGATAAGGATTATCCGCAAGGATCTTCCGCAGGTGTGCAAGGGTTTCCTGCCAGGTGTCATAGTCGCTGCGGGCAATCAGGTTGGTATCGGTGGCGGCGCACATCAGCGCAAGCAAAGCGGCACACCCCGCATCATTCAGGCTAAGCCCTCGGGCTAGTCCGCCTTTTAAGACGGGAAGTCCGGCATTTCGCACAGCGGGAAGCCCCTCCTCCATCTGCCCCCGAACCCCTGTAATGTGATGGCGCAGGTATAACTTCTGCCCGGTGGTACAGGCATTTTCCTCTTTTAGCTCGGCAAAATCGGCGTCCGTCAATCCTTTGGTCATGGCGGCGCATTCATCTAAGATATATGCAGGGGTTTTCCAATGTTTTTTTGGAAGACGGCCCAATGCCCCGCACAGGATTCCCATAGAAAAAATGGCTCCCTTGTGGGTGTTGATTCCCTTTGTTGCGGCAAACATATCTGTTTCGGCCTTTTTGCCTTCCTCCCGCAGTATGGAAAAAGTGTGGGGAGCAGGCAGCGCGGCGGTTTCCCGGCCAATTCGGGCGCAGGAGTGGAAATAGGGCCACAAAACGCTGGCACTGTCCATGAAGGTGAAAATATCCATATCTCTGTGACTTCCGCAGTCCCCACAGTCCACCAGCCCGGGCTTGGGGGTGGTGCAGACCTCATAGAGAAGGGCTCTTAGTGCAAAAGAGGCGGCGTCTTTTGGGACTTCATTGGGCGGGTAGGGCTCCAAGTTATGGCAGGAAACGGTTGCCGCAACTGCCTGTGAAAGAATCCGCCAGGTTGCGCTTTGGAGTTCTTCCACCGTGTGGGTACGGCTGCGGGCGCATTCTTTTGCAGGGTTCTGGCAGATAAGACAGCGGCGAACAGGAAAACCAAGGGCCTGACGTTCCACCTTTATCCCCTCCGGGCTGAGCACGTCCATATCAAAAAGTCTCCCAAGAGGGGAGTCGTCTTCAATGGCGACGGTGATTTCCTTTAGCGCATCCGCATCCCTGTCAAGTACATAATAGGCTTCGCTTCCGGTGACAGCTTCTGTGGTTTCCCGGTAAAGACAATTGATTTTTCCAAGAGAAAGCTGTCTTTCCAAAGCTGCCTTTCCAAGGGCAAACCCCTGCCTGATTAAGGGACTGTTTTTTACAGGCCCTGCAATATTCATGGTAAAGCAAATCAGGGATGCATGATATTGTGAAAGCAACTCCTGCTGTTTGAATGCCCGCCGCTCCCGGGCCATGAGCATTTGGGCTAAAGTAACCTGCCAATCCATATGAATCCTCCGTACTGTTTTTAACCTAATACGTCGCAGTGAGTGTACAGATTTGTTCGAACTATTACCATAATACCCTAATTTGTCATTGCAGGCAAATATAAGAAGTTTAAAATTTCCGGGTTTTATGGTATGTTTATTGTATAGAAGTAATTGTTATGTTAACGATATCGCGTAACTCTACGTTTTTGAAATACAGAGAGGGGATTTTGGAATGAGGTTTTCAGAATGAGACCTTTATAATCCGATATGTATGAAGGATTGTCATAAATGGTGGGAACAGATATGAGCGAACAAAGAAGAACCATAAAGTTAAACAGATTTTTGAGTAATACGTTGCTGATGCTTCTGGTTATACAGGTGCTGCTGGTGGCTTTTTTTGGCAATTATGGTGTGTCCGTGAGCCAAAGACGGGAACAGGAGTCTATGGATTATATTCTAAACATGTACAACAGAAATTTAAGCGACGCATTAGAGAAAATTGAGGGAGACCTTCAGGATATTTTAGCCAGCCAGTCCACCCTTCAATTGCTTCTTGACCGCTCCAGCTTGCGGAGGTGGCAGGGAAGCTATAGTTTATCATCCCTTCTTGCAGAAAAGCGTAGCTCCACCGGAGACGTGGATGGGTATGCTGTTATGGACAGTGTTTATGAGGGATTTATTTTATCCAGAAGCCCCAATTTTGCATATGAAGATTTAGGGGAAATCAAGAAATGTCTAAGAAAAATGGCAAGTCAGGAGGTCAGAAGTTCGGGATGGATTTCAGACAGGATTGGGGGAACAGGATGTTTGCTAAAATATTATAACTATGGCGGCGTTATCATTGCTGCATTTGTGACAGAGCAGAAGGTAGAAGAAATTTTATCCCATGGCCATAGCGAAGACCAGGTGGTGGACTTCTATGTGGCAGATTCCGAGAAAAAGCTGATTTGTTCTTCCGACCCGGAATGGTGGTACGGTCAGAAACTGGAATTTAACGAAAAACCGTTTGACCCCAGAGTGCTGCTGAGCATGCAGGAAATTATGGGCGGAGCTTACTATATAGGAGGAAGCATAGAGAAAGGCAATTTTATCGGAGATAATTTTTATTTTTTTATGATTTTGGGGCTGCTTTTGATTGCTCTTACATTCTCCATTATTATCCGGCAGTTTGTGAATCAGGAGGTTTTAAGGCCTGTGAAAATTTTGTCGGATATTTCGGAGAAAATTCGCCAAGGAGATATGATGCTGCGACCGGAGTATACGTGCAAAAATAAAGAAATGTCAGAATTGAAAGACACCTATGTGAAAATGTTGGATACCATCATGGAGTTGAAGGTACAGGAATATGAAAGAATTATTCAAGTAAAGGATTCGGAATTAAAGTACATGCATATGCAGCTAAAGCCTCATTTCTTTTTAAACGCTTTATCCACCATCAATAGTATGGCTTACCGGGATGAAAATGAGGATATCCATTCCTTTATTAGAGTGTTTTCCGGAAATATACGGTACATGTTTAAGGTGGGGTTTCACACGGTAAGCCTTGAGGAAGAAGTAAAGAATCTGGAAGAATATCTTGAAATGCAGAGATTTTTATACAAGGACTGCTTTTACTATTATTTTGATATACCGAAGGAGGCAAAAAAATGGCAGATTCCGCAAATGATTTTGCACACTTTTATCGAAAATGTGTTTAAGCATGTGGTGGATATCAATTCTTTTGTTACCATATTTATGCGATGTTCTTTCGAGAATCACAACTGGGAGGAAATGCTGAAAATTGAGATCCATAATTCAGGAAAATATTATGATAAAGAAATTTTAAAGAAAATTAACGAAGGAGAGGAATCGGAACATGAAAGCGGAGGAATCGGTTTATCCCATATTAAAAAGATATTGATGATTTTGTATGGGCAGGAGCATCTCCTGCTGCTTGAAAATGAGGAACCGGAGGGGACAAAGGTAACGGTATGGATTCCCAAAGAGGTGCAAAATGAATTTATTGATAGTTGATGATGAAATTGTAACAACGAAAGTGCTTGAGGAGAGAATCGACAGAGAATACCTGAATCTGGATGAAATTTATACGGCCTACAATGTGGATATGGCAAAAGAAATTCTGAAAACGGTGAAAATTGAAATTATACTCTGCGACGTAGAGATGCCCAAAGCCAATGGATTAGAGTTATTAGAGTGGGTAAGGGAATATCAGGAGGAGACGGAATTTTTGTTTTTAACCAGCCACGAGAAATTCGAGTATGCCTTTGGAGCTATGAAATACGGAGCGGCAAATTATTTGCTAAAGCCGATTGACATTGACGAGATTAACCGGGCGCTCTTTAAGTCTGTAGAAAAAATTCGCAGAAAAAGACAGGTAAGTGAGATTGAGGAGTATTGGAGCCAAGGAAAAAAGAAAATCATCCGGGACTTCTGGAGAAGTACAATCCGCAATGGTTTAAGCGGGAAAAAGGAGGAGACTCAACAGGAAATTACCCGGATGGGCCTTGACTTTCAAATAGATGAACAATATATTCTGGTACTGCTTCATTTGAGAAAAGAGGCGGTTTTTAGCAGGGAGACCTCTAAGGATTTGAGCTGGTTTATTTTAAACAATATATTAGGGGAACTATTAACCTCTGACTTCATGGTGGAGAATATTGTGAGTTGGGAAGATGGCGGCGAAGTATATGTGGCGGTTGTGTCGGATTTAGAGAAAAGAGTCCTCGAAAAAGGCATATCCGAGCTTAAGGTTATACTGGAGCGATACTACGAAAATCCCATTTATGTGGGATATATATCGGATAAATGCGAAATTTTTAAGTTGTGGGAAGTCAGGAATAAAATTTTAGATTATGACAGAAGCCATGTTTATGACAACGGCGAGATATATGTTTTTTCGGAGCTTGACAGGAAAGAGGATAAGTTGGAGCGGCTGTTGGACCAGAAGGTGATACTGCAGTGCTTTGAGAGAGGAGAGCGGGTTAAGCTTTTAGAATATCTGCAAAAAACTATGACGGCGGTGAGAAGAAAGAATCAAAGCCTTAACAATATGGAATATCTGCAGATGGAGCTCCTGCGGGTTTCCGGAATATTTCTCAACCAATACGGCATGGACCTTGATTTCCTGTTTTCAGACGTGGTTTACAGCACAACCCAGAAGAAGGCTCTCCTCTCAGAGTTTGATATGATTCGCTGGAACACCTATGTGGTAAATAAGGTCTTTGATAGTGTGGCGGACAGAAATAAAGGTGCGGGGATTACGGATGTGATGATTGACTATATCCGCAATCATTATGAGGAAAATATTACCAGAAATACGCTGGCTGAGCTAGTGCATTTTTCACCGGAATATGTGGGGAAAATGTTTAAGAAAGAGATGGGCGTGAACATCACAGACTACATCAATACACTGAGGATTAACAAAGCAAAAAATATGATAGCCTCTACCCATTACAAAATTGTGGATATTGCGTTGATGGTAGGATTTGAAAATATGTCTTATTTTTCCAGTGTGTTTAAAAAATATGAGGGAATTTCTCCAGCAGAGTATAAAAGACTTCATGGAGCATAAATGCTTCGTGGAGTCTAAGAAATCCGGCAATAGGAACTCTGATTTTTGAGAAGGTTGCATAGGGACATACAGATATGATGTCAAGCGTATCGGACTGCAGATAAAAAGATTGTGTGCTTAAAAATGAAAGTTTTTGTACCTTTTTGTAAAAGAACTTTCATTTTTTTGTTGTTAAAATAAGAAATATCAAAAATGAATGGAGGATAAAATATGAAAAAAAGAGTTACTGCGGCTTTTCTGGCTGTGATGATGGTGGGAACTCTGCTTGTGGGATGTGGTTCCAAAAGTGGTGACCAGCAGGCAAACAGCAGCCAAAGCAGCGAAAGTGAAGCAACGTCAGGTGCTGAGGATGGTGCTTCCACAGAGACAGAAGGAACAGATGCGGCTCCGGCAGCTGATTCAGGGGAGGCGGCTGAGATTGTTTTTGCTTACATGACTCAGAACAACATTCCGGAAGCAGCGGATTTGCAGAGAATTGAAGACTTGATTAATGCATATACAGCTGAGAAGATTAATACAAAGGTTGACCTTGTACTGTTTTCCAATGCAGATTACATGAATCAGGTAAATCTGATGCTTGCATCAGGGGAACAGATTGATATTTTCCAGGCATATGGAACATCACATCTGCCTTATATTCAGGATGGAACAGCTCTTGATATCACAGGTTATCTTGACAACGAGTTAAAGGAAACAAAGGATATTATTTATGACAATTTCTTAAAGCCGACAACAGTAGATGGAAAAGTATATGGCATCAAGAACATGGGGTCTAATTATGTTCCTGGAGGATTCACATATCGGGCTGATATTGTAGAAGAATTGGGAATTGATATGTCAAAGGTGAAGACTCCACAGGATATGGAAGAAGTATTTGCAGCTGTTAAAGAGGCTTATCCTGACATGATTATTATTGACCCTAATAGAGCTAATGCTTTGATTGATGCTTATTTGGGGAAAATGATTGGTATTGACCCATTGGGAGGTGACATCTCGTATGCTTTTTCAGGGGTGGCTTACCAGGATGACCCTACAGTAGTTAATATGTTTGAAACACAGGATTATATTGATTTCTGCAATTTAACCCATAGCTGGTATGAAAAGGGGTACTTTGCAAGTGATGCGGCTACAACCACGGCAACCACAGCAGAACTTCTAATGTCAGGTAATTGCTTCGGTACCTTCTGCGGATTGGGAAATCCTAAGATTGCAGCACAGTATACCACAAACTATGGGCACAGCTTTGACAATGTCCAGGTTAGTGAGTCAATGGTTTATGCAGGAAGTGATGGTGCATGGATGGTAAATTCTGCATGTAAAAATCCTTCTGCAGCATGTAAATTCATGAACCTTCTTTACACAGATGCTTATCTGGATAACCTCTTGGTTTATGGTGAGGAGGGCGTAGACTATGTCCTTAATGAGGAAGGCTTTGCAGTAGCGCCTGAAGGCTATACAGACTTAAATAGTGTGGCTTATACAGATAACATGAATTACTACTTCTGGGGAAATAAGTGGATTACCTACCCGGTTCCCGGCGGATTAAATGCAGAGGAATCTGAAAAGCAGATGGCCCTTAACTATGCGGGTAAGCTTTCGAATTATTATGGTTTCTTATTTGATTTCAGTGATTTACAGGCGGAATATACAGCATGTCAGAATATAGCCAATGAGTACAAGAAAGCTCTTTGGGTAGGTGCGGTAGATGTCGAGGAGACACTGGAGGAGATGAACGAAAGACTTTACGCTGCTGGTATGGATAAACTTATGGAATCTAAACAGACACAGTTAGATGAATGGTTAAGTCAGCAGTAAAAGAAATATCAGAGCTTTGAAAAGCTTCTCAACTCAATAAGCTGATTCGGAGACGGGACAGCGTTTGATAGGAATAAAAAAGGGCGCTTGAAAACAGGCGCCCTTTTTAAAAGAAACCGGGCGAAAGTTTTTACGGATAAATTTGCATTGACATGCCGCAGGCGGATATATCGGATTTGTGGTATTGTCGGTATGGAGGATTTTTATGACGAAAAAAAAGAAAAAACCATTTAATAAAAATACCCTGTCCCTTTTTCTGATTGCCCTGCCGGGGTGTCTGTATCTGTTTATCAACAACTATATTCCGATTATGGGTATTTTCATAGCATTTAAGAACTACAGCTATGCAAAGGGAATATGGGACAGCCCCTGGTGCGGTTTCAGTAATTTTAAGTTTCTGTTCATCACCAATGACGCATGGACAATCACCAGAAACACATTGCTTTATAACCTGGCGTTTATTGTCCTGGGAACCATTATGTCGGTATTTCTTGCCATTTTGCTGCATGAGATGGGAGAAAAGCTGCGGGGGAAATTTTTCCAGTCAACTTTACTGTTCCCTCACCTGCTCTCCTGGGTGGTAACCGCATATCTTGTGTATGCATTACTTGGCAGCAGCAACGGCTTTATCAATAATACAATACTTGGAAAAGACAATGCAATCGACTGGTATTCCGCAAAAAATCTGTGGCCCATCATACTGGTAATCGTATATCTCTGGAAAAATGCGGGTTATACGGCAATCGTGTACATGGCCGGTATCGCGGGAATTGACAAGGAAATTTTCGAGGCGGCCCAGATTGACGGGGCAAGCAAGGTAAAACAGATTTTTGCCATCACTCTGCCTATGCTGAGACCTACAATCATCATTATGACATTGATGTCAATTGGTAGGATTTTCTACTCGGATTTCGGTCTGTTCTATCAGGTGCCCATGAATTCGGGGGCGCTGTTCCAGACCACCCAGACCATTGATACATATGTGTACAGAGGCTTGATGGAGCAGGGAAATATCGCCATGTCGTCAGCGGCAGGCGTATATCAGTCCATGGTAGGTTTCGTGCTGGTGGTGCTTGCTAACTTTATCGTAAAGAAAAAAGACCCGGAAAATGCACTGTTCTAATTTGAAAAGAAGAATGGAGGATATAGATTGAAAAAAGGAAATAAATTTCCTTTTTTCAACCATACAAATTTGTGCTTGCGCCCAAATTTGCGGATTGCTGGTAGAATGGAGGATATAGAATGAAAAGTATGTCGGATGAAAAAAGATTTCGACTGATTGTAACCATAATTCTTGGACTGTTCAGTATTGTAGCGTTGTTCCCGATGATTTTGCTGGTAGTGGCGTCCTTTACCGACGAAAACGAGCTGATTACCCACGGGTATCAGATTCTGCCGAAGAAATTAAGCCTGGAGGCATACACATATATGGTAAAGCAGGCTTCCACGATTGTGCGTGCTTATCTGGTGACAATTGGAACCACTGTGGTGGGAACAGCCTTAAGTATTTTGCTGACCACATCCATTGCCTACCCAATGGCAAGGAAAAATTTTAAATACCGGAACGCATTGTCATTTTTTGTTTATTTTACAATGCTGTTTAACGGCGGGCTTGTGCCACAGTATATTATGTGGACCAACCTTTTCCATATAAAAAATACCTATTTTGCCCTTGTAATTCCTAACCTTTTGATGACAGCCTTCAATATTTTCCTGGTGAGGAATTATTACAGCAACAGCCTTCCGGATGCCCTTTTTGAGGCGGCTCAGTTAGACGGGGCATCGGAGTTCGGCATTTATACCAAAGTGGTATTTCCTCTGTCAAAGCCGGTTATTGCTACGGTGGGACTGTTCGTTGCCTTAGCTTACTGGAACAGCTGGACAAATGCCCTGTATTATGTGACGGATCCTAAATACTTTGGTATTCAGAATCTGCTTATGCGAATCATGAAAAATATTGAGTACTTAAGGACGGGAGCAGCGGAGTTGTCAGCGGAGGGACAGGCGGTGTCACTGCCAGGAAATTCCATACGAATGGCCCTGGCCTTTGTGGGAATCCTGCCCATTGTCATTATCTATCCGATGCTGCAGAAATACTTTATCAAGGGCGTAGTGGTAGGCGCCGTTAAAGGCTAAGAGATGAAAAGAGATGAAGATTTTCTGAGGCGTCGAAGGACGCCGCCTAAGAAAATCTAAATCATCTCTCGAAGAACCGCGGGGCGGTTCTTCCGTTGTCTTCAAGGTTTTGGGAAAGTTGCCTAAAAAAATCTAAGTCAGCTTTCGAAGAATCTCGGGGCGGTTCTTACGGCTACCGGAAAAGAATGATAAAAATGGAGGATTAATATGGCTGTATATATGCATTGTAATTTTCATTCCTGTGTGCTCAGGATGAATGTGGATGTTTTGGTGCTTCTGCCTGAAAATGACAGGATGAAGCAGTTTGCGGAGAAGACGAAAAAGCCGGTGAAGTATCAGACTTTGTACCTGCTGCATGGTTTTACCGGGGATTATATGACGTATATACGTACGTCCAATATTGAGAGGTATGCGGATGAGCATCAGATTATGGTGGTTATGCCCAGCGTTTACAACAGCGCTTACACGGATATGAAGTATGGGCTTGACTACTTTACTTATCTGTCGGAAGAACTGATGGACTTTATTGAAAGAACCCTTCCCTCGTCGCCAAGGAGAGAGGACAGGTTCGTGGCGGGGATGTCCATGGGCGGTTACGGGGCATACAAATTCGGGCTCTCCTGCCCGGATAAATTCTGTGCTATCGGCGGGGTGGCCGGCTCTTACCATGCGGAATACCGTTATCAGGGAAAGGTAAATACCGTATCTACCCTGTGCGAGGCACTGTACGGAGACCCGCCGGCAATCACACCGGAAATCCATGACATTTTCACCATGATGAAAAATCTGAAGGAAAAGGGCGTGGAGCTTCCCAGAATGTATACCTGCTGTGGCACGGAAGACCGCCGGTATCAGGATTCCGTAGATTTAATAAAGTTTGCAGAGGAAATCGGCGTGCCTCTGGTGTTCGAGGACGGGCCGGGGCGGCATGATTCTATTTTCTTTGATGAGTATATCCAGAAGATTTTGGACTGGATGAATTTTAAGGGCGGCCCGGTGGAAACAGAGGCTGATGACGTGCAGTGGCACTAAGCGTAAGAGTTGGCTGTTGCGTGCAGTATGTTGAACGGCTTCCCATGGATTGGTTATGCCACTGAAGCGGCAGGAAGGGAAGGTTGATGAAAGCTGACTAAGAGTTGGACGGACATTTAACAGCTGTCAAAAGGTTGTTGAATGAATATGCGGATGATAAGAGTGAAAGATTTTTCAAATCTTTCACTCCAAAAGTTTGTGTCTGCGTTGCATCCACAAACTTGATATGCGCAAAAAGCAGCGCAGAAATGAAGTAAAAAATGGAGGATTGTTATGGAAATCATGAAACCGGCCATAGCCGGTACTTTGGAATCCAGCGATTGCCAGGTTACGGTTGAACCTGGCGACGGGGAGATTGACTTTACATTGAAAAGCTCTGTTATGAACCAGTATGGAAATCAGATTCGAAGGGTAGTAATGGAAACCCTTGAAAATTTGGAAGTGAGCAATGTGAAAATTTCAATTGTGGACAAAGGGGCCCTTGACTGCACCATAAAAGCCAGAGTGGAAGGAGCCATTTTCCGCTCCGTAGGCCAGATGGAGCATTTGCCTTGGGGAGGTGCAATCAAACCATGAATCCGAACAAAAAGAGATTAAGAAGAACCATGATGTTCTTAAATGCACAAAAGCCGGGGCTCATTAAGGACCCTTACATCTATGCCCCGGACAGCCTTATGCTGGATCTGGAGGACGCGGTTGCGGAGAATCAAAAGGACGCGGCCAGATTTTCCTTATACCATGCTCTGAAAAATATTGACTACAAAGGGTGCGAGCGGGTGGTTCGAATCAACGGCCTTGAGACCCCTTTCTGGCAGGAGGATATCCGCTGCGCCGTGGCAGGGGGATGCGACGCCATCCGCCTTCCCAAAACGGAAAGCGCCGGTGATGTAAAAAAGGTGGAGGATGCCGTGACGGCGGCGGAGAAGGAGTTTTCCCTGCCTGAGGGGCGGGTTCTGATTATGGCGGCTATCGAGTCGGCAAGAGGGGTTATGCGGGCCATGGAAATCTGTGAGGCTTCCGAGCGGCTTTTCGGCATTGCCTTATCCGGAGGGGATTATACCAAGGATCTGCACACTCACATCACAGGAACCGGCATTGAGCTGATGGGGGCAAGGCAGAATATGGTGATTGCCGCCCGGGCAACCGGCGTCCAGTGCTTTGACACCGTATACACGGACCTTGACAATATGGAAGGCTTCAGACAGGATGTGGAGACCATCCATCTGATGGGATTTGATGGAAAATCCATTGTAAATCCCCGGCAGATTAACATTGTCCATGAAATTTTTACCCCTTCCGAAAAAGAAATTATTTTTTCTGAAAAAGTGGTCAGGGAGATTGACAAAAAGAGAGCCGAGGGAATCGGCGTCTTTACCGTAGATGGAAAAATGATTGACATTGCCTTCTATGACGGCGCAAAGCGGACCATAGATCTGGCAAAAGCTTCAGGCGTATATAAGGGGGATTTGTGAAATGATTAACGCGGTAGGCAGAGAGATTCCGGAAGATATACTGGAAATGACCGGAAAAGAGGTTTTTCACGGCAATAATTATTTTGACGGACACGTATTTCAAAAGGCCGGAGCTTATACAAAATGTGTGATTAATTCACATGGAAGCAAGGTAATCGGCAGCATTCACGAAGCTCTGGTAAAATGCGGTATAAAGGACGGTATGACCCTGGGATTCCACCATCATTTCCGGGACGGCGATTACATTGTAAACATGGTGATGGAGGAAGTCCACAAGATGGGGATCAAAGATATCACCATCTGCGCCAGTTCCCTCGGAAAGGCTCATGACCCACTGGTGGAATACATAGAAGACGGCACCATCACAAACATCCAGTCCTCAGGCGTGAGAGGTAAAATTGGAGAGGCCATTTCCAATGGAAAGTTAAAAGGCCTTGCCATCATGCGTTCCCATGGAGGCAGGGTGCGGGCCATTGAGACCGGTGAAGTCCATCTGGACATTTCCTTTATCGGAGCGCCAACCTGTGACGATTACGGAAACTGCCGGGGAATCGGAGGCAAGTCAAACTGTGGCGTGCTGTCCTACTCCATGGTGGACGGGGACTATGCGGACCACGTGGTGGCGATCACCGACTGTCTGGTGCCCTTTCCCAACTTTCCCGCCCATATTTCCATGACAAAGGTGGACTATGTGGTAGTGGTGGACGAGATAGGCGACCCGGAAAAGATTGCCACAGGAGCGGCTAAGCCCACAACGGACATGCGCAAGCTGATGATGGCGGATTACTGCACCCAGTTTGTGGTAAACACTCCCTACTTTAAGGACGGATTTTCTTATCAGACCGGGGTGGGAGGTGCTTCCATTGCATCCACCATCTCCCTTTCCAAAATCATGAAAGAGCGGGGCATCCGGATGCGCTTCGGTATTGGCGGCCTTACAAAGCCCATGTGCGACCTGCTGATCAACGACCAGGTGGACGCCCTTTTGGACACCCAGGACTTTGACCTGGCGGCAGTGGAATCCGTAAAGGATCTGCGCCATTTCCGTATCAGTGCCGGTCAGTATGCCAGCCCCTTTAACAAGGGAGCTGTGGTAAACAAGCTGGATTTTGTGATTCTGGCAACCCTTGAGGTGGATGTGAACTTCAACTGTAATGTGGTGGTAGGCTCCGACGGAGTGATAACAGGAGCACAGGGAGGACATCCCGATACGGCGGCCGGAGCGAAATGCACTATCGTCATCACACCCCTTTTACAGGGCAGAACCCCGGCGGTGTGCACGGAGGTCACAACCGTCACAACTCCGGGAGAATCCATTGACGTGGTAATCACGGATTACGGCATAGCCATCAACCCCATACGCCAGGATTTGATTGAGTGTATGAAAGATGTGGACCTGCCTTTTAAGACTATAGAAGAACTGCGGGACATCGCCTACAGCATTGCAGGGAAACCCCAGAAGGTTCAGTTTGGGGACAGGGTTGTGGGCATTATCGAAGGCCGGGACGGCACAATTATGGATGTGGTGCGGCAGATTAAGCCTTTTGAATTCAGTGAATAATAAAAACAATTGTTATTTTATGAGAATTACGCATTATTTTCTAATTCTTCTTAATTTCTGTGGACAGCAAGTCAGCAAGTCGAGGTCATGTTCTCATGACCTCGACAGCTGCCACAGGGGGCTGAGGAGCCTGTCAGTTTGTTGCGAGGGTCAGTACTTCTTAAATTATCTATATATATTATATTATCCTCATTTTGAAATATCTATGCGGCAGGGATATAAATCTCCAATTTACATCAAATTTAAATTTGTGCTGTCATTAACGTAATTTGTGCCGGTATTTTCGTTGCTACGAATATATTACAGGTGTTTTTTCATATCTTTTTATAACTTGCTCTTTACAGGATACCATGTTATGAAAAAGATTCGTTATCAGCTTTCCATTCTTATATGCTGCTTTCTTCTTGCGGCGATCTGCCTTCTGATAGAAAAAGGAAATATCCACAAAGAACCAAACGCCATTGAGGTAGCGGCCGGTACCAATGGAAATTATATTAAGTGGGTGGACTTCAACATTACCTATGAGGCGCTGTGCACGGCTTACGATTTGGATGTGGGGAGCTATGAAGCGCCTGTGCATCTTAACTGGATTGAACTGCTGGCTTATGCCGGGGCCAAGGGCGGAGGCAGCTTTGATAAGAGCAGTGTTTCCCTGATGCAAAAGCTGGCCAAGGAGCTTTCTGAAGGGGAAACTACAATAGACAAACTGACAAAAGACATGGAATATTACGATTATTACTATGAGGCATATGATGCGGTGCTGGGCGGTATGGTAGGAGAGTATGAGATAGAGCAGGAAAATGAAACCGGTGAAAAAGTCTGGAAAAAAGTGTACGGTCTGAAAGCCTTTTCTCCCATAGCCAGGGGATTTGAGTACAGCGACTATGACGATTTTGGCTCATCCCGCAGCTATGGATATAAAAGGCCCCACCTAGGACATGATATGATGGGGCAGATTGGTACACCAATCATTGCGGTGGAATCCGGTTATGTGGAAGCCCTTGGCTGGAACCAATATGGAGGCTGGCGTATAGGTATCCGCAGTTTTGACGGCAAGCGGTACTATTACTACGCCCACCTGCGTCAGAATTTCCCGTATGCACTTGACCTGAAAGAGGGGAGTGTTGTGACTGCCGGGGATGTAATTGGCTACATGGGGCATACCGGTTACAGTAAAGTGGAGAATACAAACAACATTGAAACGGTGCATCTCCATTGGGGATTACAGCTGATATTTGACGAGTCTCAAAAGGAAGGCAATAATGAAATCTGGGTGGACTGCTATGCGTTGACACGATTCCTTTACAAAAACAGGTCCCTTACCGAAAAGAATGAGGAGACCAAAGAATGGTTCCGGTGTTTTCAGATGAAGGACCCGGCGGTAACCGCGTATGAGCAGAGCCTGGAGGGGCGGTCATAAAGCCGAATCCATAGCAGAATAAAAGCAGCTATTGAAAGCTCTTTTGAAGTTTTGCTATAAATCTTCGTTTATTTAGACTTTCAAAAGGTATTGAAAATAGATAATATCAGAGACCACATGTTATAAATATTCTTCAAAATATTTTAAGGTACTATATTGCAATATATTTTTGCTCCTTGGGTTATCACGATGCTTCATGGCCCGCTTATATTGGTTAATATATTTCGAAAAATCATAGCGTATTTTTTGTTCTTTACGTTTTATGATGTAGAACTCCTTGCTTTCGATAGATGGTTTATCATCAGCTAAAAAGTGCATATCTGTGATGACAACAGACTTTGTGTAATCAAGCCCGGCTTCTCCTAATGTATGAAATGCATATTGATGCTTGATATGATGTCGAAATGGGATAGCAAATAACACGCCGTTAAGCTCTAAGGTGAGACAGGCGTATGGTCTGTCTTTCTTTTTCAGGATTTCCACACAATGTGAGTAGTTATGATAAAATTTTTCGGAAAGTATTTTGAGATGCATATGTACTCCTATAAAAATACCCTCTGCATAAACAGAGGGTATCATCCATTGAGCCTTCTTTTGTTTAAGCTCCTTGTGCTCTACAAGGAGAATCATCCATTGAGCCGTTTTTATTTTTAGCTCGCCCTGCTCTCAGGCGATAATCTTATTATACCCTTATTATATGTGATTATATTGAAGATGGCAATCATTATTGCAACTATAACAAATGCTATTTAAAAATATTTTAATATTTTAACAGGGTGCATTGACGAAATTGGCACTGGAAGAAGTGTTAAATCATATAGCTGTGTGATTAAAAAGGGAAAGTTTAATCAGGAACACATACAATAACAAATGAACGTCCAAGAGGAGTTAACCGCACCAAGCCCTTTTGCAATTCGACTGTTTTGTCTGGAAACTCATTTTGAAGTCGGTTAAACCAAAAATGTTCCTCAAAAGGCGCATAATTAGTACTTAATAACCATTCATCATATGCAACTTGTAACAGACCAAGGCGAGATAAAGAAGATATTGCAAGAGAATTTCCGGGCAGGTATGAATTTGGGTATTGCAGAAAAACATTATCCAGTAATAATTTATAACCATTTTGCTCCTTTAACTGATATCGGCCAATAGGATAGCCATTTGTTTTAGAATTTTTAAAACATTTGATTACGGAAGCGTCTAAGGGGGACATTTGCTTCAAAATTTCTGCGAAAGAAGGATGTATATCATTGGAATAATCAATGTTCATAGAATGGCTTATTAAAGAGGTGAACATTTGTCGTAGGTCTTTTTCTTGGATACAATATTTTGAATTATCTAAAGCCTGTGCAGTTATCTGAATTGATGGCTCAACCATTTTTTCAGGAGGAATTTGCTGTATAGAATCTGATAGTTCTTTGCGATAGACTTCTAGTTTATGTTTATATTCTATCTTCTTCTTTTCAGAATGATAAGATATACCTCCGAAGACGAGCTCCCATAAATCGGCAAAGGTGGTTCCGATAGCAAGAGTAGGTTTATCACTCAAGTTTTTAAGGGCATTATCTATAGAGGGAGAGGGTTCGGCATTAAGTATAGTATTAATAGTTTTATGTCCATTCATATATTTTCCTCCAAAGCAGCTTTGTTGAGCTGTGCGGGGATGGTAAGAACCTTCCTCACAGATTTTTCAAAATGTACTTTTGCATATTCAGCCACGTCTACCGTGATAATATTTACAAGTGCCACGTCAACAGAGGCTTCCAATTTTTCAGCAATTTGGGCTATATCAATGCCGTCAACAGAAGACGGGGAAGGAACATTATCTCCGTTTTTTTGAAGCTGGTAGAGATAGCCTGCAAGGCAGTCAACTGCCATGGTAAAAGCTTCGTCAAGAGTGTTGTCCGCAAGTTGCCAGATTATTTAAATCGGGGAAAATAACGGAATATGCATTTCCTTCCTTGATGAAGCAAGTGGGATAAGCGGATAACATATGGGTACCTCTCTGCATTACCATAATAACATACTAATTATGGGAAAATAAACAGTAAAATTTTTCTTTGAAATTAAAGAAAGTTATAATATGTAAAAAGAAATGCATTAACAGCTGGATATGCTACATCTCTGCGTCTATCAAATAACAGGAAGGCGGCGTGTCCATCCTCTTAGGCACTCTTATGAGTGTATCGGGCGTCTTTCTGACCTTAGTAATTTGATTCACAGGTATTTCATACATTAAGATTATAGCTTATGCAGCATTATGTGTCAAATTTAATTTTTGTTCTGAAAAGAAAGGCCATAAAGCGTCATAAGGACAAGGCCGTGCTGTCGGCTGAAAATAAGTGAGAACCATACTGGAATTGACGCCGAAAGAATGATTTTAAGGGATAAAGAAGGTATAACAGCGAAAATATGGGTGAAGGATAACATTCTTTTCTTTAAAAATGAGATGCAATATCTTTCAAAAAAATGATAATTAATAAAATAACACTTAGAATTATGAATAAAATACAAAATATTCAGAAATTAAATGCAATATAATCAAAAAAACAGAAAATAACTAGAGCGTAAGGTGAAATTCGTCAAAAATATATTGACAAAAAATTAACAATATGCTAGTATAGTTTTAACAAGTAAAAGGGAGTAGCTGATATTTAAGGCGGAGCCTTAAGTATGTTCGAACCGTCAGGACGATGGAAACATCCGATTCGAATCCGGAAATAACAAAGCCGTAGCAAGACTTTTATTACAGCATAAAGCTGTGATAAAGGTCTTTTTTTATTAAACAAAAAAGGAGGAAAAAGTATGTTTAAAGGAAGAAAAAAAGAAACCGTATATGAACAGCCTAACCAGGGCGGTAAAAAGAAAGGCGAAAAGAGTGGAAAGACAGCAGGTATAATATCGATTGTTATTGTGTGCGCTTTTGTGATATTGTATCTATTTGCAGGGAGTATTTATTCCCTGAAGGAAAACGAATATGCTGTTATTACTACCTTCGGGACGCCGTCGATTGTGGAACAGTCCGGTATTCACGTAAAGCTTCCCTATGTACAACACCTGGCTAAGGTGCCGAAGACAATCAATGGATTTTCCATAGGGTATGATGCGGAGTCGGGAGAGTCTGTTGACGGGGAATCTTTCATGATCACCAGAGATTACAATTTTGTGAATGTGGATTTTTATGTGGAATACAGGGTGACCGACCCGGTGAAGTATCTTTATTCCTCAGAGAACCCGGTGGCAATTTTGAAGAACCTGACCCAGAGCTATATCCGCGATACCATTGGCCTTTATGACGTGGACAGTGTTATTACCACAGGTAAAAATGAAATTCAGGCGTCCATCAAGGACAAGATCATTACCCGTCTGGATGCGGAGGATATCGGTATTCAGCTTGTGAACATTACCATACAGGATGCGGAACCGCCTACTCAGGAGGTAATCAACGCTTTTAAAAATGTGGAAAATGCCAAGCAGGGAAAGGAAACTTCCATTAACAGGGCAAACCAGAAACGGAATGAGGATATCCCCGCAGCCAGAGCCCTTGCGGACGAGACCGTAAAGACGGCCCAGGCCCAGGCGGAGGAGCGCATCAATGAAGCGAAAGGGCAGACCGCCCGGTTAAATGAGCTTTATGCGGAGTACCAGAAATATCCGCTGATCACCAAGCAGAGAATGTTCTATGAAACCATGGAAGAAATTTTACCTGATATGAAGATTATTATTGAAAAGAGCAACGGCACTACCCAGACCATGCTGCCTTTGGAATCCTTTATTGATTCTTCCATATTAAAAGGCGGTACCGGAAGTGCGGAAAATTTCGGTATGGGAAATAGCGGCGCAGTCGATAATGGCACCGGTGCAAAAGATGCCGGCGGAAATGCTGACCAAAACAGTGAAGCGGACGCAGAGGCGGAGGATGAATAAAGCTGTTTTTGGTATCGAGCTGGCATAAGCATAGCGAAATAGAGAAAAGGAAAGGATGTAAGTGCGAAAAAGCAGCGCAGAAAGGATGAAAATTATGAAGAAAAAGCTTGGAACAGTATTTGCTGTTTTCATTATCATAGCGGTTTTGATTTTGGCCCAGGGATGTCTTGTGGTGACGTATCCTAACGAATATACAATTATCAAGCAGTTTGGAAGAATTGAGAGTATCCGGGAGACGCCGGGGCTCAGTTTGAAACTTCCTTTTATACAGACGGCGGAATCCATACAAAACGAGGTGCTCTTATATGACCTGGCAGTCAGTGATGTTATGACCAAAGATAAAAAATCCATGATTGCAGACTGCTTTGTGCTGTGGAGGATAGACGACCCTTACAAATACACCCAGACTCTGAGCGCACAAAAGAGCAATGCGGAATTTCGTATTGACACGATTGTATACAACAGTCTGAAAAACGTAATCAGCAGTTTGAGCCAGGAGGAAGTAATCAGCGGACGTGACGGGGCGCTGACCAGTGCAATTATGGACAACATTGGCGATACCCTTGGGCAGTATGGCATTAAGCTGCTTGCGGTGGAAACCAAATCCTTAGACCTTCCGGATGAAAATAAAAATGCGGTTTATGAGCGGATGATTTCCGAGCGGAACAATATAGCCGCAACTTATCAGGCGGAAGGCCAGGAGGAAGCCAAGGAGATTTCCAACAACACCAACGCGGAGATTATCGTCATGCAGTCCCAGGCAAATGCCCAGGCGGCGGAAATCATTGCAAAGGGAGAGGCGGAATATATGCGTATATTAAGCGAGACATACAATGACCCGGAAAAGGCGGATTTCTATCTGTTTTTAAGAGCCCTTGACGCGGCCAAGGCAACCATGACAGGAGATAACAAAACCTTGATTATTGACGAAACCTCACCCATTGCACAGATTTTTTATTAAGTGACAATACACTTGGACATCCATGTGTATCAAACGCCAGCGGGCTTATTGCACCAAAGGCCAGCAGGCTTATTGTATCAAACGCCAGCGGGCTTATTGTACCAGACACCGGCAGTTTGTAGAATGAAACACGGTTATGCTCTGTGAGCAGGCTTATCGAAATAAATGCCGTCATGCACTGTGAGACGCCGCCCCTGGAAATTTCATTCCGGGAGGCGGCGGTTTCATAAAGAAAGGACGGTGTGATGGCCTGTGAATGTCTGTTTGAAAGAGTGCATCTGAGGATTTTGCTTTTTTAAAGTGAAAACAATCAGGCTATTTGAGTCTGTATACAGCATCCGGATCCTCGGATGAGATGAGTGTTCCATAGCCTATTACCTGCCCCGCTTCGCTGACAAGACACCAGGCATATGGATGGTCAGGGGCATTGTATTCACACATATCTACATAAAAAAAGTATGCCATTATGGTCTCGGTGTGTTCAAGATCGTCATCAATGTCCCAATATTTTACGGTGTCACCTGTAAACATGTTTGTTGATACAATCCGGTCCGACTGCACACAGATTATATCATAGTCAGACGGCGGAAAAATTTCCTCGAGTATTTCAGTTGCACTTTTCCGATCGGACACCACAACCCTGCCCGAGCCTGCCGTATTTGTAGCTGACATATTTGTGCCTGCTATATTTAAGGATGAGGTATAGGCTGACGAGGCGCTCCCTTTGCTGTCTTCCCATGCGCCGATTAGCATAATGGCTGCCATGGTCAGGACGGTTGCCAAAATAATTTTGCTTTTCCGGGATATTTTTTTCTTAGGCGTTTCGCCAGCCCTTGCTATTGCGGTTTGAGCAGGCTCCTTTGCCGTTGCCGCACCGGGGCGGCTGATGGGAGCGGGAGAGGGTTTCCCTGTGCTTACAGGTTCCGCTTGTTTTTTCTGCTCCGAACGGTCAGCTTTACCCGTTAACTTTCCCATGCACTCCGGGCAGATAATTCCATCGGGAGCATTTCCTTTTCTGCAGAACAGGCAGGGAAATTCGGTGATTTCTCCTTTAGCCAATAACCGCAGTCTGTTTCGGAATATTTCGCCCAGCTGGCTTTTAAAAGGATTCTTCTCCTGAACATAGGCATAGACTTTTTTGGCATCATCCACATTTCTTAAATTATAGGCCCTGCTGATTCTCAGCATCAGTACCGCATCATTTTGTTTATCTGTCCGTTCCATATACCGTTCCCCCATCCTTTGCCTTGCCTGTTGCAGATATCAGGCGATGAATTTCACCGTTATCTCTGCAACGCTGTATTTGTTAAAGAACTCTTTCTCCCAAATCGTATAAAATCTCATTTACTTCCACTACGGTAAGATGGTGCAAAAATCCATAGATAAGTACCGCATCCCTCTGATTTCTTGGATCCAGCCATGCGACCGATGCAATACGCAGCAGCTTTTGCGCCTCATCCAGGCTGCACTGCATTCCAAGGGCTATGGCAATCAGAATGTCCCGGCTTGCCTTTCGCTGGTTTTTAAATACTTTATATACATAATCCCCCTGTTGGGAGTTCTTCATTACATCGACGATTTTCAGCTGCTTTTCCTCCATCAATTGATGCAGATATTCTTCCAACGTCAGAGACTGTAATTCCTTTTCATTCTCTGCCAGATAAACCTCAATATGTTCCGTGTTTTGTATCAATGACAGCAATTCCTCCGTACTCTTTTTCACATTTTCCGTTTTATCCTTTTGGTTCATGTACCTTTCCTCCGTATTTTATTCCCGCGAGCAACGAGTCAAAGTCATGCTTGCAGAGAACCTTTGGTTCTCTTAGCCTTAGACGACTGCCGCGAGGGTCCAATACCCCGTTGCTTGTAGCGGGGTTATTGACTCCCACGGGCAGTGAGCCAAAGCCATATGCACCTTTATTAGAAGATATTATACCTTAAGAAAGTGGGTTTTGTACTGGACTGACAGTCCAATTTACCGATTAAAAATATTGACTTGTAAGTATGTTTGTGAATGGCGCAGGCTGAACCGCTCCTTCATGGCGGCTGAATCTGCCGGTTTAAAATTGCATTATTTAAATTCCTGTATTATCATAAAAATACCGCCAGCGGATTTGCGGTTTGGAGTGAAAAAGATTTGCCGGGAGGGCTGGGAAATGGAAGTCTTTTCTCGAAAAATAATGGACGAAGAATACACAGTGGGAGCGGTGCTCCGGGATACGGATGAATATAAAATTGAATTGATTGAGCATCTTTTTGATAAGACAAAGCTGATACGAAGAACCTACTTTGAAGATAAGCGGGAAATTTTCTCCCTGCTGTTACATGCGGAGCTGCCGCATGTGGCCCGGGTAAAGGCAATGATCTTTGACGTGGACACAGTGATACTGGAAGAATATGTGGAAGGGCAATCGCTGAAGGAGTATCTGCTTGGAAGGAAGGTTTCCTCTAAAGAGGCTTCAAGGATTATGACAGAGCTCTTACAGGCCGTTTCCGGCATTCACAAGCTTGGGATTATCCACAGAGATATCAAGCCGGAGAATGTTTTGATTGACAAGTCGGGACATGTCTGTCTGATTGACTTTGGAATTGCTCGTCTTTACAGGCCCAACGAACAGAAGGATACGCGGCTTTTGGGGACGGTGGGTTATGCAGCCCCGGAGCAGTTCGGCTACTCTCAGTCGGATTTTCGCTCGGATATTTTTTCTCTTGGGGTTACCTGCCGGGATATCAATCAGGTATGCCGGGGAAACCGGCTTTTGAAAAAAATAGAGCGTAAATGCACGAATTTGGATCCGGCGCAGAGGTATCAAAGTGCGGAAGCTGTTCTGGCCGAATTTAAGAAAAGAAGAATTCGTACAGGATGTACCGTTCTATTCATTTTTCTTCTGCTCATCTTCATCAATAAACTGCCTGGCGGAGTGTGGCAGCCTTTGACCGGCACAGGCTTTTCTTCCCTTTCCGGGCGGGAGGAGCTTTCTGAGAAGGAGAAGTCCTCTGAGGGGGAAGAAGACTCGGAAAAGGAAAAAACATTTAATATGGAAGAAAATGGCTCCGGAGAAGGACAAAAGAACACTGATGCGGAGAAAAATAATTTTGACACAGAGATGGAAGATTCGGAATACAGAATTTTCACCGGGCAGGAGGCGGCTCCCTGCCTGCTCCTGGGGGAAGGCGTACAGAGGGAAGAATCCGTTAATCTGGCCGGATATTCAGAGCCCGTCCAAATCAGGACAAGCTTGTCCGCCGATGGCCTTTCTCTTGTGCTGACGGATGCGGAGGATAATGACATGGAAGTGCTTTTGTCCAACAATTATCCTGTGACGGAAGACTATTCCAATACTTCGCTGTATGCCGAACTTCTTTTCTATGACATGGATGCTGACGGACGGGATGAAATCTGGATTGCCATAAGCGACCGTAATTACCGCAGGCTGAAAGACCATTCTGTTATGTATACCCAGAATTACGTGGCAGGTTGGTGCATTTACCGGGACGAAAACGGCAGCTTTCGGCTGGCAAAGGGCCAGCTTTTTGCCGAAAATGGGGAACTGGAAATGGACAGCACCCTTCCCGGCGGCATCTGGATTGAAGAATGGTTTGAGGGATATGTGCTGGAAGATGGAGCGCTGACGCAGATTCCATGGTAACAGAGTTTGGTACAAGGGGCTTTTGGTGCAAAAAGGCGGCTTATCAGCCAGGTATCAGTCAGATAGTACAAGACATTTTTTTTATTAAATTTTCATTAAGAGATATTGTCTTTAGACACCGATTATTATATGATGAAGTGTAACAGTCAGGCTTTTGCCTCACGGTTACAGTTTACATAATGAAAGCATTTGTGTGTATATTTCCGCGGGCAATGAGGAAAATAGCCATGCACAAGAGATGCCGTTGGCATCTCCGGGTATTTGACTATAGAAGAAAAGGTAATGGGCCGTTTTATACTTTCTGTTACCGAAAAGGAAATGATGGAGGCGCAGATTATGAAAATACGTGGAATTTTAAAAATGGGTATTGTATTTTGCCTTGTGTTTATGTTGGTTATGGCTCCGGTAAACCGGCTTAACGTACAGGCGGAGGAAGTGACGGTGTCAGGAACGGTTATTTCGGGGACAACCTCTGAACTTTTACTGCTTTCCACCAAAGAGGGCAAGATGGAGATTAAGATAGACAGCGGGACGGACACCAGCAGCTGCAAGGTGCTCCTTCCGGACAAAAAAATTAATGTGACGGTCACCCACGGCTCGGACGGTTATATGCATGCAACCAAAATTTCCAGCGGGGAGCCAAAGGTGGCGGCTACCGTTGACTCGTCAAATACCTCCACCATATCGGGCACATTGAGCGATAAGACAAAGGAAGATATTCTTTACATAAACACAGCTCAGGGGGAAATGCAGATTAAGCTTGATTCCACCACAAATCTGAGCGGATGTGTTGTACTGGTGGTTGGCAATAAGTACACGGTAACCTGTGCAAGAGGTTCGGATGCCTACATGCATGCGATTACGGTTACGGACGGGATTACGTCAGGCGTGGCCACAGGCGCTTCCTCCGGGCTGACCCCTGCGCCTAAGTCAATTGTCACCTCGGCAACCACTGCGGTTTCCGGTACCGTATCCGATAAAACCAAAGAAAATCTGCTGTATCTTTCCACCAAGGAAGGGGAGATGCAGATTGCAATTGATGAAAACACAGATTCCAGAAGCGGCATGATCCTTACGGAGGGCAGGACTTTGACGGTTTATGTTTACCACGGCAAAGACGGCTATATGCATGCGGCAACCATTGTGGGAAGCAAGGACGGCGGCAAAGCGGCCGGAGTGGACACCACATCTTTGTCCACGGTAAAGGGTACTGTGGGAGGCAAGTCAAACGAAAACAAATTGTATTTGGATACCCAGCAGGGGCAGATGGAGCTTAAGCTGGACAATGTAAGGAGTGTGGTAGGCTGTAAGGTTCTGGTAAGCGGAAGAAGCGTTACGGTAACCTGCGCCAGAGGCTCGGATGCTTACATGCATGCAATCGATATTACGGGTTAAATGTCATTGCAAAAATAATGGTTCTATGGTATAATATGACCGTTGGCAATGATAAAAATTTAACAATCGTTGCAGTCATAAATTTTAGGTTTTAATTAAACGGAGGAGAGAGAACATGGCAAAAAAAGTAGTATTAGCCGGCGCGTGCCGTACTGCAATTGGTACAATGGGTGGTGCACTCAGCACAACGCCTGCTGCAGAGCTGGGGGCAATCGTAATCAAGGAAGCTTTAAACAGAGCAGGTGTTGCACCTGAGGCTGTAGACCAGGTTTATATGGGATGTGTTATCCAGGCCGGACAGGGACAGAACGTTGCACGTCAGGCTTCCATCAAGGCAGGTTTGCCAATTGAGGTACCCGCAGTTACCATGAACGTTGTTTGCGGTTCAGGTCTTAACTGTGTGAACCAGGCAGCACAGATGATTATGGCAGGAGACGCTGATGTTGTTGTTGCAGGCGGTATGGAAAATATGTCCATGGCTCCTTATGCAATTCCTCAGGGCCGTTATGGATATAGAATGAACAATGGTGTTCTGGTAGATACCATGATCAAGGATGCTCTTTGGGATGCATTCAATGATTATCATATGATCAAGACAGCAGATAATATCTGTGAAGAATGGGGACTTACAAGAGAAGAACTTGATGAGTTCGCATTAAAGAGTCAGCAGAAGACAGAGGCAGCTCAGAAGTCAGGCGCTTTTGACGCTGAAATTGTACCTGTTATGGTAAAGAAGAAAAAAGAAATGGTAGAGTTCAAGGTAGATGAAGGCCCTCGTCATGGCAGCACAATCGAAGGCCTTGCAAAGCTTCGCGCAATCAATCCGGGCGGATTCGTTACGGCAGGTAATGCTTCCGGTATCAACGACGGCGCTGCGGCTATCGTTGTTATGAGCGAAGAAAAAGCAAAAGAATTAGGTGTTAAGCCTATGGCTACTTTTGTTGCAGGCGCGCTTGCAGGCGTTCGTCCTGAGGTTATGGGTATCGGTCCTGTGGCAGCTACCAAGAAGGTGATGGCTAAGACAGGCCTTAAGATTGAAGACTTCGATATCATCGAGGCAAACGAAGCATTCGCAGCACAGTCCGTAGCAGTTGGCAAGGACCTTGGCATTGATGTTGATAAGCAGCTCAATCCGAACGGCGGCGCAATTGCACTTGGACATCCTGTTGGAGCATCAGGCTGCCGTATTCTGGTAACACTGCTTCATGAGATGCAGGCTAAGGGCGCTAAGACAGGCCTTGCAACCCTGTGTATCGGCGGTGGTATGGGATGCGCTACTGTTGTTAAAATTGAAGATTAATAAATAAGGAACTTCTAAGGCGGTGTGATATGGCAGCGCCTTAGAAGTTTTTGTTCCGTAAGCTGGCCCGCAAAGGGTGGCGGCGTTTTATACATAATTATCTAATGAGAAAAGGAGCTGTAAAGTATGGAATTTATTGTGTACGAACAAAAAGGCGCTTATGGCATCATCACTATCAGCCGTGAGAAGGCGCTGAATGCTTTGAATTCAACTGTATTAGAGGAGCTTGACAAGACTCTTGATGCAGTGAATCTTGACGAAGTAAGATGCCTGATTTTAACAGGCGCAGGGCAGAAATCTTTTGTGGCAGGTGCGGATATCGGCGAGATGAGCACCCTGACCAAGGCAGAGGGAGAAGCCTTCGGAAAGAAAGGAAATGATGTGTTCCGCAAGCTGGAAACATTCCCTATCCCTGTCATTGCTGCAATTAACGGTTTTGCACTTGGCGGCGGCTGTGAGATTTCCATGAGCTGTGATATCAGAATCTGTTCTGACAATGCGGTATTTGGACAGCCTGAGGTAGGGCTTGGCATTACTCCTGGTTTCGGCGGCACACAGAGACTTGCCCGTTTGGTTGGCGCTGGTATGGCAAAGCAGATGATCTACACCGCAAGAAATATCAAGGCGGACGAAGCTCTCAGAATCGGTCTTGTAAATGCGGTTTACACCCAGGAAGAACTGATGCCTGCAGCAGAGAAGATGGCAGCCGGCATTGCAAAGAATGCGCCTATCGCAGTGCGCAACTGCAAGAAAGCAATCAACGACGGTTTAGACGTAGATATGGATCAGGCGATTGTAATCGAAGAAAAGTTGTTTGGCGACTGCTTCGAGACAGAAGACCAGAAATATGGCATGGCTTTCTTCCTTGATAAGAATAAAGAGAAAGTAAAAGAGCCTTTTAAGAACTGCTAAACATTATTTATCAGAGTTTAACACTGTCATACGACGGTGATAAATACAAAACCAATAAACAATAGGAGGATTTGAAAATGAAAGTAGGTATTATCGGGGCAGGTACCATGGGTGCCGGAATTGCACAGGCATTTGCAATGACAGATGGATATGAAGTATGCCTTTGCGATATCAAAATGGAATTTGCTGAAGGTGGAAAGGCAAGAATCCAGAAAAACATGAATTTCCTCGTAAGCAAAGAAAAAATCACACAGGACAAGGCTGACAGCATTATGGCTAAGATTACCTGTGGTTTAAAAGATATCTGTACGGATTGTGACCTGATCGTTGAGGTTGCTCCTGAAAACATGAAGATTAAGAAGGATACCTTCAAGGAACTGATGGGTATCGTGAAACCTGAGTGCATGTTTGCATCCAACACTTCTTCCCTGTCTATTACAGAAATCGGCGCAGGACTTGACAGACCTATGATTGGTATGCATTTCTTCAACCCTGCTGACAGAATGAAACTGGTTGAGGTTATTGCAGGCGAGAACACACCTGACGATATGGTTGAGAAGATTAAAGCAATCGCTGTTGAAATCGGCAAGACACCTGTTCAGGTTAAGGAAGCTCCGGGCTTTGTTGTAAACAGAATCCTGATTCCTATGATCAACGAAGCAATCGGCATCTATGCAGACGGTACGGCAAGCGTGGCTGACATTGACGAAGCTATGAAACTTGGCGCTAACCATCCTATGGGACCTCTTGCTCTGGGCGATCTGGTTGGTCTTGATATTGTGCTTGCGATTATGGAAGTTCTGCAGAATGAGACAGGCGATCCTAAATATCGTCCTCATCCCCTTCTTCGTAAGATGGTACGTGCAGGAAAGCTTGGTAAGAAGACAGGCGTTGGCTTCTATGACTACAAGAAATAAATTTCTTGAGAAATAAATTTTTTGAGAAATAGTTCTTATAAACAAATTCTCAATGAGAAAGAAGCCGGTAAGGAAGATGTTTCTTATGTCTGAGAGATTTACATAAAATTGACAGGCGGAAGAAAAGCGGTTCTGACGGTAAAAGAACGGGAATTGCCATAAGCGGACTGCCGGGCATCTCACAGCGGTTAAGCTTATGGCGGTTCTTTGGCAATAGATAAGAAAACATATTTTATGGAGGAATTAAAATCATGGATTTTATGTTAAGTAAACAACATGAAATGGCGAGAACTCTTTTTAAAGAGTTTGCAGAAAAAGAAGTAAAGCCTCTGGCACAGGAAGTTGACGAGACAGAAGTATTCCCCAGAGGAACAGTTGAAAAGATGGCTAAGGCAGGATTCCTTGGAATCCCCGTACCCAAGGAGTATGGCGGACAGGGCTGCGATCCTCTTACATATGCTATGTGTGTGGAAGAACTTTCCAAGGTTTGCGGTACCACAGGCGTTATCGTTTCCGCACATACCTCTCTTTGCTGTGACCCGATTATGACTTACGGTACGGAAGAACAGAAGCAGAAATACTTGGTTCCCCTTGCAAAAGGTGAGAAGTTAGGTGCTTTCGGTCTTACCGAGCCCGGCGCTGGTACAGACGCTCAGGGACAGCAGACAAAAGCTGTTTTAGATGGAGATGAGTGGGTACTTAACGGCTCTAAGATTTTCATCACAAACGGTAAGGAAGCTGACGTTTATGTTATCTTTGCAGTGACAAACGTTGTTACCGATGCAAGAGGCAGAAGCAAAAAGATGATTTCCGCATTTATCGTGGAAAAAGGAACACCCGGCTTTACCTTTGGTACAAAGGAAAAGAAGATGGGTATCCGTGGTTCATCCACTTATGAATTGATTTTCACAGACTGCCGTATTCCTAAGGAAAATCTTTTAGGACAGGAAGGCAAGGGCTTCGGTATCGCTATGCATACACTTGACGGCGGACGTATCGGTATCGCTGCACAGGCACTTGGTCTTGCAGAGGGCGCTCTTGACAGAACTATTGAATATGTAAAAGAGAGAAAGCAGTTTGGCAGAGCTATCGGCGCATTCCAGAATACACAGTTCCAGCTTGCTGACATGGCTACAAAGGTACAGGCAGCTCAGCTTCTTGTTTACAAGGCAGCAATGGCTAAGGCAACCCAGAAGGTTTATTCGATTGAGGCAGCTCAGGCTAAATTGTATGCGGCAGAGGTTGCTATGGAAGTGACCACAAAGGCTGTTCAGCTCCACGGCGGATATGGTTATATCAGAGAGTACGACGTTGAGCGCATGATGCGTGATGCAAAGATCACTGAGATTTACGAAGGTACAAGTGAAGTACAGAGAATGGTTATCTCAAGTGCTCTGCTTAAATAATGATACTTACATATCACAAGGACAAATAGATTAATTTATAAGGAGAGATAATACAATGAAAATTGTTGTTTGTGTTAAACAGGTACCGGATACCAAGGGTGGCGTTAAGTTTAATCCCGATGGTACCCTTGACAGAGGTGCAATGCTCACAATCATGAATCCTGACGACAAGGCAGGTCTGGAAGCTGCACTTAGATTAAAAGATCAGTATGGCGCAGAAGTAACAGTAGTTACTATGGGTCTTCCCAAGGCAGAAGAAGTTCTCCGTGAAGCAATGGCTATGGGTGCAGACAAGGGAATCCTTGTAACAGACAGAGTGCTTGGCGGTGCGGATACATGGGCTACCTCCCAGACACTTGCAGGTGCAATCCGTAACCTCGAGTATGATTTGATCATTACAGGACGTCAGGCTATCGACGGTGATACCGCACAGGTAGGTCCTCAGATTTCCGAGCATCTTGGAATCCCTGTAATTTCTTACGCACAGAAGATTGAGATTGAAGACGGCCATGTGATTGTTGAGCGTCAGTATGATGACAGATATCATGTGTTAAAGGCTAAAATGCCCTGTCTTATCACAGCGCTTGCTGAATTAAATGAGCCCCGTTATATGACTCCCGGCGGAATCTTTGATGCTTATAATGCAGAGGTTACTGTTTGGGGCAGAGATAAACTGGTTGATGTAGAGGATTCCAACCTGGGCCTTAAAGGTTCACCTACCCAGATCGCTAAGGCTTCCGATAAGGTTAGAAAGGGAGCAGGCGAGAAGGTTACTCTTGACCCGGCAGCATCCGTAGATTATATCGTGGACAAATTGAAAGTAAAACATGTAATCTAATCTTGATTGGATCAAAGTTTTACAAATGGATAAAAGTACCATAGGGCTTGCCGTTTGGCCTGCCCCGACTGTTACGATTAAAAAGATTATAGTGGAGGTTCAAAATGAATATTCAAGATTATAAGGGAGTATTTGTCTTTGCCCAGCAGGTAGACAATGTACTCAGCGGAATCGCTTTAGAATTGGTTGGCAAAGGAAAAGACCTTGCCAAAGACCTGGGCACAGAAGTAACTGCAGTTTTGGTTGGCTCCGATGTAAAAGGACTGGCTGACGAACTGGCTGAATACGGCGCTGACAAGGTTATCGTTGTAGATGACCCTGAATTGAAAGAATATAGAACAGAGCCTTATGCTCATGCACTGGCATCTGTTATCAACGAGTTCAAGCCTGAAATTTTCTTAGTTGGTGCAACCGCTATCGGCCGTGACCTTGGCCCCAGAGTATCAGCAAGAATTCATACAGGTTTGACAGCAGACTGTACACAGCTTGATATCGGTGATTTCCCGATCAACCCGATTCCTGGTAAAGAGCAGCTGCACAATCAGCTTCTTATGACCCGTCCTGCATTTGGCGGCAACACAATCGCTACTATCGCTTGTCCGGAGTTCCGTCCTCAGATGGCAACCGTTCGTCCCGGCGTTATGCAGAAGGCTCCCAGGGAAGCTGGCAAGAAGGCTAACATTGTAGAGTACAATCCCGGATTTACTCCTAATGATAAGTACGTTGAAATTTTAAAGGTTGTGAAAGCTGTTTCAGACGTGGCAGATATCATGGATGCTAAGATCCTGGTATCCGGCGGCCGTGGCGTAGGCAGCCCTGAAAACTTTAAGATTCTGGAAGACCTTGCAGAAGTGATCGGCGGTACCGTAAGCTGCTCACGTGCAGTAGTGGATGCAGGCTGGAAACCCAAAGATTTACAGGTTGGACAGACAGGTAAGACAGTTCGTCCTAACGTTTACTTTGCAATCGGTATCTCAGGCGCAATCCAGCACGTGGCTGGCATGGAAGAAGCTGATATTATCATCGCAATCAATAAGGATGAGACAGCTCCTATCTTTGATGTGGCTGATTATGGTATTGTGGGCGATTTGAACAAGATTGTTCCTGCACTTACAGAGAGATTGAAAGCAGAGCTTGCTGCTAAATAATATGGGCTAATATGTTGGTAAATGTGGCTGGCAGAACCTTTTAGGGGCTGCCAGCTTTTTGTTTTTAATGCGGCTATCCGGTCGCTCCTTCGAACAAAAATATTCAGTCGTCACCGCGCTTTCGCTCTATAAAAACGCGACAGATGCTAGGTTCGAAAGGACCTCACCAAGCACACAGGCTTAAAAGCCTGGCGTTTTTATTCAATAAGCTGGTTCGCTAAGCGAACTGGCGTTTGATGGGTTCCTCATTGAATATTTTTGCTCGAAGAAGCTATGCTTCTGGCCGGCTTCAAAAAGTGAGTCTGGTCTTTTAGTTAATCTCTGAAGAATAATTACTGAACTTTTTAACGAAACCTTGAATAATAATGAATTCTTGCAGTACCGTATGATATTTGATAGAATATTTCTATGGGTAAGAAACGCAGACCAAAGGTTAGTGATAGTAACAGTTCAGCCGAAGGCCGAACTGTTACTAGTGATGGCAAAGGTCGGCGGGAAAGGTATGGTAAAAGAGGGATGGACAATAGTAACAACAGCAGCAATATCAATGGAAACAGCAGCGGCAATATCGATAAAAACGGTAACAGCAATGATAATGGTGATAGCATCAGTAATAATAATGGGAACAGCATTATCGCGGCGCCTATGACCAGGATTCACTTGATTCCCATGGATGTGATTGCAGGGTTTGAGGTGCGGCCTGGGATGTATGATATCAATGGGGCTACGGCGATTCCCGGTGGTGTTAATTTTACCGTGTATTCTTATGGGGCAACCTCCTGTGAGCTGCTCCTTTACAGGCGCACGGAGGATGAGCCCTTTGCGGTCCTGCCTTTTCCGGAAAATTATAAAATCGGGAAGGTTTATTCCATGATTGTTTTCAAGCTGAGTATTTATGATTTTGAGTATGCATATCGGCTTGACGGGCCTTACAATCCGAAGGAAGGCCTGCTTTTTAATAAAAATAATGTACTTTTGGATATTTATGCCAAGGCGGTGACAGGGCAGAAGATTTGGGGCATTCCCAAGAAGGAAGGGGTGTCTTATAAGGCCAGGGTGGTGAAGGACGACTTTGACTGGAAGGATTACAGCCAGCCCCACATCCCTATGGGGGATTTGATTATTTATGAGATGCATGTGCGGGGATTTACCAAGCATTTTTCGTCGGAGGTAACTCATCCCGGCACCTTTGAGGGGTTGAAAGAAAAGATACCTTATTTAAAGGAGCTGGGGATTAATGCGGTGGAGCTGATGCCGATTTTTGAGTTTGACGAGATGAAGGATTACCGGGTGGTGAATGGCAGGGCGGTAATGGACTACTGGGGCTATAATACGGTCAGCTTTTTTGCACCCAACAGCAGCTATGCGGCAGGCCAGGAGTATAACAGGGAAGGAAGGGAACTGAAGGAACTGATTGGAGCGCTCCATGAAAACGGAATAGAGTGTATTCTTGATGTTGTATTTAATCATACGGCGGAAGGCAATGAGATGGGGCCAAGCTTTTCTTTTAAGGGCTTTGACAATAATATTTATTACATGCTCACACCGGATGGATATTATTATAATTTCAGCGGCTGCGGCAACACTTTAAACTGCAATCATCCCATTGTACATCAGATGATTTTGGAGTGCCTGCGGTATTGGACCACGGCCTATCATGTGGATGGGTTCCGGTTTGACTTGGCAACTATCCTTGGCAGGAATGAGGACGGTTCGCCTATGAGTAAGCCGCCTCTTTTGCAGAGTCTTGCATTTGACCCGATTTTGGGCAATGTAAAGCTGATTGCGGAGGCTTGGGATGCAGGCGGTCTGTATCAGGTGGGAAGTTTTCCCTCCTGGGACAGATGGGCGGAGTGGAATGGCAGATACAGGGATGATATGCGCAATTTCCTGAAAGGGGATTATGGTATGTGGGAGATTGCGGCCAACAGGATTACCGGTTCACGGGATATTTATGACCCAAGGTACCGGGGGAATGATGTTTCCGTAAACTTCCTTACCTGTCATGACGGCTTTACCTTGTGGGATTTGTATTCTTATAATGAAAAGCACAATGAGGCAAACGGCTGGGGCAACACCGACGGAAGCAATGACAACCGAAGCTGGAACTGCGGCGTGGAGGGAGAGACCGGGGATGTGGAAGTGCTCACCCTGAGAAGGCGTCTTGCCATGAACGCTATTGCGGTGCTTCTGTGCAGCCGTGGAACCGCAATGTTTTTTGCAGGGGATGAATTTTTAAATACCCAGTACGGAAATAACAATGCTTACTGCCAGGACAACGAAATTTCCTGGCTGGACTGGCGGGAGGTTAAGAGAAATCAAACCCATTTTAATTTCTGTAAATATATGACCAGGCTGCGTATGGCTCATCCTGTGCTGCGCAGGTTTGCAGGAAACAGCGAGTGCGGTTTCCCGGAAATCCAGGTTATGGGCGTGGACGGCTCCACGAAGGTGCTTCGGATTATTTATGCCGGGAGGAATGAGGAAGATACGGAGGATGATATTGTCTGCCTTGCTGTGAATACCTATTGGGAGGAGCAGGAATTTACGCTGCCAGCCCTTTTGGATGGAAAAATGTGGCATGTGGCGGCGGATACCAGCGGCAGATATCTGCCTTCCTTTATACCGGAAAATGAGGAAGCAGGGATTCCGGTGGGAAATACCCTGCCGATATCTCCCAGAAGCGTGTATGTGCTGACTGTGCGGAGCAGACAGTAAGAGTGGTCTTTCGAGAATGTATGATTGGCAGTAACAGTTCAGACGAGTCTGCGCATTTACTGCGCTGACCGTACCAAAGTGCAGCAGTTCGGAACATTCGGCCCATCGCGAAGCAATTCAGGATGGCCGGATACCCGTAACAGTGAAGCGGGGCCGAACTGTAATGATTTGCCGTAGAGCCTGTGATGACGGATTTAAAAATGTCCTTGCTGACATAGAGGCTTCGTGATAGAATAGTTACAATTCCCTTTTGAACAGGGATGTTCAGAGTAATGGTTTTGGCTGGAGATAAGGAGGACTATTGCCATGAAATTTCTGAAAACTTTCTTAGAGCCTGTGGATATGACGGAAGGCTCACCATGGAAAAAAATCGTATTATTCACTGTTCCCATGCTTGTAGGTAATATTGCCCAACAGCTTTATAATACGGTGGACAGTGTGGTCGTTGGAAACTATGTAGGGGATAATGCCCTGGCTGCGGTGGGTAGTGCGGGACCTATTTTGAACCTGCTGATCGTTTTGTTTGTGGGAATCAGTGTGGGCGCCGGGATTATGGTGTCCCAGTACTTTGGGGCGAAGGAGAGAGAGGAATTGTCAATGACCATTGGCAATTGTATCACCCTTACGGGGATTGCCACGTTGTTTGTAATGGTGGTAGCCTCTCTGCTGGCCAAGCCTTTGCTGCTTTTATTGGGAACGCCGGAATCTATTATCGGATGGTGCCATTCTTATCTGCTGATTTTGTTTATAGGGTCTGCGGGGCTGGCATATTACAATATTTTAAGCGGAGTCTTAAGGGGACTTGGAGATTCCGTGTCCGCTCTGGTGTATCTGCTGGTGTCCACGGCGATTAACATTGTGCTGGATGTACTGTTTGTGGCAAAGCTGGGACTGGGCGTCAATGGCGTGGCTCTGGCAACAGTGATTGCCCAGTTGGTTTCCGCCCTGTTATGCTTTTTGCGGCTGATGCGGATGGGCGCTATTTTTGATATGAATAAAAGCTATATGAAACTGCAGAAAAAGAATACCATGAAAATTATCCAGTTGGGACTGCCTTCCGGTATCACTCAGGCGATTTTTTCCATGGCTATGATCGTGGTACAGTCTCTGACCAACAGCTTTGGGGAAATGTTTATTGCAGCCAATGTAATTGTTATGCGTGTGGATGGATTTGCCATGATGCCAAACTTTTCTTTCGGTACGGCCCTGACAACCTATGCAGGGCAGAATGTAGGCGCCAGAATGTACGACAGAGTGGAAAAAGGTGCAAAACAGGGAACCTTGATTGCCATGGGGGTTTCCACCGTTCTTACAGGCCTGATTTTGATTTTTGGAAAAAGCCTTATGGGAATCTTCACAAAAACACCTGAGCTGGTTGAGCTTAGCCGTGAGATGATGGGGATTTTGGCCGTAGGTTACATAGCAATGGCGGTTACACAGAGCCTTTCCGGTGTCATGAGGGGCGCGGGCGATACCATGACGCCTATGTGGATATCCATTGCAACAACAATCGTTGTCCGTGTGCCGATCGCCTATGGGATTGCATTTCTCACCAGAACAGCCGAGCTGCCTAACGGAAGACAGGAATGTATTTTTATTTCCCTGTTACTGTCCTGGCTGATTGGGGCGATTGCTACCTTTTTCTTCTATAAAAGAGGAAAGTGGAAAGAGAAAGCGGTGTAGTGAACTGCCAACTCTGTTGCAGCCAGCCGCTTGGCCCTTTGTTTGCGGGAATAAAGAAAGATATGATAGTAAAATTGTGCAAGTTTGTGTCTGCGCTGTAACTACAAACTTGGAAACTGCATAGGCGGTGAGTGCATAAGCAGTGCAAAGACAATGTAAAAAGCAGCGCAGAAATGAGGGAAATTATGAATAAAAATGTGTTTCACAAGCTTTCTTACGGAGTATACGTGGTGAGTACCTGGGATAATGGCAGGCCTACGGGATGCACAGCCAACAGCGCTATGCAGATTACATCTTCCCCGGCTACCATTGCAGTCAGCATTAACCACGACAATTACACCAATAAGTGTATCAGCCGCAACGGCAAGTTTGCAATTTCCATCCTGGCAGAGGACACGGAGCCTTCCATTATAGGAAATTTTGGATTTAAGTCGGGCAGAGATACGGACAAGTTTGCCGAGGTGAAATATTCGGTTGAGGATTATATGCCTGTGGTGTCAGATTCCTGTGGTTATATTGTGTGTGAAGTGATTGACAAGATGGAGACAGCTACCCACACAGTATTTTTGGGAGAAGTGAAGGGTGCGGAGCTTTTTGGGGACAGAGATGCCATGACTTATCAGTATTATCATAAGGTGGTGAAAGGCAAGAGCCCTAAGAATGCGCCTACTTACATTCCGGAAGAAACAGAGACGGAAGAAAAAGCAGAGGCCGGGAGTAAATTCAGATGTGAAGTCTGCGGATATATTTATGAAGGCGAGGAAGTACCTGCTGATTATAAGTGCCCTGTGTGTGGTATGGGAGCGGATAAGTTTGTGAAGATGTAAGCAAGATGCCCGGCGAATGCCGGGCATTATTTAAAACAGCAGTTTTTTATTTTTCAAATTCTGCGGCTACGTCCTTTAATAAATCACGGATTTGCAGATGCTGAGGGCAGATGCGTTCGCACTTGCCGCATTTCAGGCAGTCAGAGGCCTTGCGTCCTTCGCCGGTATGTATATTGTTGTAATAATAATCGGTGTTCCAGTTACCGAAGCGTTTTTTTGCGTTTAGCAGTGCAAACAAATCGGGGATGGAGATGCCTTTAGGGCATTCTTCCATGCAGTAACGGCAGGCAGTACAGGGAATCAGGTTCTGGGCCTTGAAAATTTCAACCACTTTCATGACAGCTTCTGTTTCCTGGTCGCTTAAGGGTTTGAAATCCTGCATGTAGGAGGTGTTGTCATCCATATCAGCTATGGTGCTCATGCCGGAGAGGACCATCATGATATTGTCAAAGCCTGCGGCAAAGCGGATGGCATAGCTTGCATTGCTGCCGCCCTCTAAGGCGTCGTAAAGCTTTTGGGCCTCATCAGGTAAAGCAAGAAGGCTGCCGCCCTTGATAGGCTCCATAACGATAACCGGTTTGCCGTACTTTTCACAGACTTCGTAAACCTTTCGGCTTTCTACGGAAGGATCTTCATAGTCCACATAGTTAAATTGAATCTGCACCACTTCAATCTCCGGATGCGCTTTTAAGATTTTTTCAAGGACTTCGGCTTTGTCATGGAAGGAGATGCCGAAGTGTTTGATTTTTCCTTCCGCTTTAAAACCATAAGCCACCTGATAAGCGTTGCAGCGCTCGAATTTTGCAAAGATATTTTCATCCTGGGCGTGCATCAGATAAAAGTCAAAATAATCTACGCCGCAGGCCTCTAACTGACTTTCAAATAAGGGACGGATTTCTTCTTCTTTATTAAAATGGTGGGTGGAGAGCTTGTCGGTGAGAATATATTTCTCCCTGGGATAACGGCTGGTGAGACATTCTTTCAGGGCCGGTTCACTTTTGCCGCCTACATAGCCATGGGCTGTGTCAAAATAGTTGAAGCCCCGTTCCAGGAACATGTCTACCATTTTCTTCATTTCGGCGGTATCTACCTCACTGTCGTTCATGGGCAGGCGCATACAGCCAAAACCTAATTTCTTCTGAACCTCAGGGTAAAACTGTTTCATTGTGTTTCCTCCTTCAATTTTATCGTTATTCGCTGCTGATGAATATTGTTTATATTATAATGTATAGTTGGTTTCGGAAGCAATTTTGTTTTCAGAGATTCTTAATAAGATTTTCTTATGATAGTTGAACTGTTACGACCCGTTCAAGATATTTTGTATCTCTGAGGAAATACCTGGCATAAACACATAATCCCGCTCTGCCAGCAAAATGATAATACAGTCTGCAGCTTTGATGGCATTTATGGCGTTTGTGTTATTCAGATCTCCCGAATATTTGTATTTAACCAGTGTACAGCTGCTGAAATCCTTTTGCAGAAACAGCCCGGCATAAATCCGGAAGGAATCCCCCACCACAACAAGATTACAGGGTTGTCCTGAAGGGGATGTGGCACTGTAAAAATTAGACCCGGGATCGCCGCCTGCCACAACATTTGCAATGACATCCGCTTTGTAGCCCACGGAGTAATTCACGTCGCCCCCATACACTTCCGGGCTTAAATTGCCCACGCCGATCAAATCGCCAATCTCCGACGGGGAAACGTAAAACTGCTCTGTGGGCACGCTGCTTAAGCTGGTGGTCGGCATTCCCATCAAAGCGTACAAAGCCTGTACTCCCACAAAAGCGCCTGCATAATTCCAGTGGGTATCCGTCCGAAAATATACCTGGTGTTTTCCCTTGGCAGAGCGCATCTCTGACAGGGGATAGGCAACTTTCAGATTTGTGTTGGCGTGAATGTAATCCACCAGGCGCTGTTGTCTTTTATAGTTATCGTAGACCGTAATATCCGGCATTTTCTCAGAATAGACCTGCTCTTTGTTTGGGGGTATCAAAAAATACAGACTCTTTCCGGTGGCGTCACAGCTTCGCTGTATGGCCTGCATGTTGGCCACATATTCTTCCAGCTGTGCCTGGCTGAATATATTGGTGCCCTGGTAATCCTCCAAACTATTTTCCAGCATGAAAAACAGCCATTTATCACTGCCCTCCAGCACAGAATCATTGTGTATCTTTGGCATAAGGTAAGTGGGATTTTCGTTTTCAAATAAGGGGTTTTCCCTGGCAGATTCCGGGGCCTCTTTAGTTTCTTGCGGATTTTTCTCACTTTCTTCCGGGGAGGGTTCATTATCTTTCAGGCTCTCTTTATTCTCTTTGAGGGTTTCTTCCTCTCCGTCGGATTCTTCTCCTTCCCTGTTAAGAGAAGTTTCTTCGTCAGAGGGAACTTTTTCATCGGGGAGAGTTTTGCCGCCAGAGGAAGTTTCCATATCAGGGGCATCTTCCCTGATTCCCGTTTCTGCGAAATCCCCCTGGGTTTTCGCGGCGGTCTCTGAGAGAGTTTCCTGGGTGCCGTCTGATTGTACCACTTTATCTGAAATGACCGCTTCATTGGAATTTTTTGTCTGGTCATCTGTTTTCTTTTGAATGGCATTTTGTTCTGTTTTCTGTAAAGAGGCCTGTTCCGACGTTGCCGGGGCGACATTTTTTTGTACCAGCTTTGCCAGATGTGGCACAACAACATCATCATAGGTTTCGTCCATAAAGGCGTCGATTTCACGATTGGCCGATATCATCATGGAGCGGAAGGGAAGCCTGTCATTGTAATAGGCCTCTACCTCCTGCATATATGTGACGCTGAAGGTTTCAGGAAAAGAGGCCATGGCGCAGTTTTCTCCCAGATCGTAATCAAGGGCTCGCTGGTGGCCGGGCAGAAGACCGGCGCAAAGCCACAAAAGGGACGGCAGAATCAATACAGTCATAAATATGGCAATACTCGTGAGTGCATAAATTTTGTCTTTTTTCATAGTTAAAATCACACCTTTCTTTTGCAGAGCTAAAACGTAACAGTCCGGACAGATCTGAGCAATTTACTGCACTGACTATAAGAGTATGGTACAGGAGTGCAAAATATCGTTGCCCAAGGCAATTTTAAAACTGAAAATAAATGAAGGGGTTATAGGTTCCGTTTACCAGCATAAAAATGGATAAAATCAGAATGACTGTCTGCACACACAAGTCGCATATCCTGACCGGGAGAAGGTTCTTTACTTTTTCGTATTGCTTTCCCAGAAGTCGCTGTAATAGTCCTGTCAACAACAGTCCGGCCGGAAGAACCGCCATCATTCTTGTGGGCATGGCCATGATCAGCATGGCGTCCGAAGCCGTTCCCGAAAACAGCTGCCTTATATATTCTATCGCCTGCGAAATGGAGTCTGAGCGAAACAGCACCCAGCCCAGCATGACAAAAAACATGCTGTAGATCCAATTGAAAATCTTGACAGGATTTTTATCAAGTACCCGTCCCAAAAGGAGCCGCTCCAGGATCAGAAGCAGCGCATAATAAACGCCCCATGCCACGAAAGTAATGTTGGCCCCGTGCCATGCGCCTGTGAGTAAAAACACAAGAAACAGATTGATGCAGGTGCGCTTTTGCCCCTGCCTGCTTCCTCCCAGGGGTATGTATACATATTCCTTAAACCAGGAAGACAGAGACATATGCCATCTGCGCCAAAATTCACGTATTGACAGGGAAGTGTAGGGATAGGCAAAGTTTTCTCCAAATCGAAAACCCAGCATCCGGCCAAGGCCTATGGCCATATCGGAATATCCGGAAAAATCATAATAAATCTGCAGGGTATAACATAGAATGCCAATCCATGCGGCGGGAGAACCCAGTCTTGTGGTGTCAAAGGCCCATATTTTATCCACGGCCTCCGCAAAGGTATTGGCCAAGAGAATTTTTTTCCCAAGTCCATAGCAAAAACGCTTCTGCCCCTCTGCAAAGAGAAAGACGGTTTCCTGCCGGTTTTCCAGCTGCTGGGCAACGTCACCGTACTTTACGATAGGCCCTGCCACTAATTGTGGGAAAAAGGAGACGTACAGGGCAAAATCCAATATTTTTTTCTGTGTCTGTACTTTGCCTGTATACACATCGATTACATAGGACATTGCCTGAAAGGTAAAAAAAGAAATCCCTATGACAATGACGCCAAAGTATTTAAATAAAATTAAAAGGCAGATATCTATGCCAAGAATGAAGGCCAGTTTTGTTTTTCCGTTCCCTTTGCCCATACTGTTTCCAATCAGTAATCCGCCATAATAATTAAACAAAATGGAAAATATGAGTACCGGCAGGTAAGCAATGTTTCCCCAGGCATAAAATAGCAGGCTGGCGGCCAACAGGAAACCGTTTTTGAGGGAAATCCGTATTTTATGGGAAGGGAGTGGAAGAACTGTCAAAAGAAAATTGATTCCAATAACAGTGGGAAGAAAAATCCATATAAAAATCATTGAACTGAAAAGCATTTTGTGGTTGTCTCTTTCTTTTTAGTCTCCAGAGTATTTGCATTAGCTTCCACTGGCGCTATTTACATTCTAGCATCAAATATCATAAATGCAATTAAAAATATATTTTTTTGCAGAGAGGGCTATGGTTTTCAAGTTGCAATAGGGTATGGAATTAGTATATATTATATAGGGAATTGGTGAAGTGAAAAGGAGAGAGGTTACTCTGTTATGATTACGGCGAAAAATCTGTCAAAGGTATATCGGATTGCCCAGCCTGTGGAGGGCCGGTTCGGGGCTCTTAGGTCGCTGGTGCGGCCACAGTACATAGAGCGGCGGGCAGTGGATGGGATCAATTTTTCCATAGAAGACGGGGAGATTGTGGGCTATATCGGACAAAACGGCGCGGGAAAGTCTACCACTATCAAGATGCTTTCCGGTATTTTGGTGCCTACCGGGGGCGAGGTAAGGGTAAATGGATTGATTCCCCACAAAGACCGGAAGGCGCATTTACATAATATCGGCGTGGTATTCGGTCAGAAGTCTTCCCTGTGGTGGGATGTGCCGGTGATTGACAGTCTGCGTATACTGAAGGAAATGTACCGGGTGGAAGACAAAGTGTTCCAAAAAAACCTGGATGGGTTTTCGGATTTGCTTGATTTGGGGTCTTTTATCAACCAGCCGGTGCGGCAGCTGAGCCTGGGACAGCGTGTGCGGGCGGATTTGGCAGCGGCGCTGATGCACGATCCGGGCATTTTGTTTTTGGACGAGCCTACCATTGGGGTGGATGTGGTTGCAAAGGAGCGTTTGCGTCAGTTTATTCTGGAGGTTAACCGGGAGCGGGGCGTGACGGTGCTGCTTACAACCCACGATATGGTGGATATGGAAAAATTGGTTAATCGGGTGATTGTGATCAATGCGGGAACCATTCTTTATGATGGCAGTATTCAGGGGCTGAGGGAGCGCTATGGCAGACAGCGGCGGATGGAGCTGCAGTTTGACGGGCAGTGCCCGGCGCTGGTACTTCCGGATGTGAAAACGGAAAAAATGAGAGACGGGCGTCTGGTAGTTTTGTTTGACCGGAACAGTTATACGGTGGACGAGATACTTTCCCATATAAGGCAGATGGGAACGCCCATACGGGATATTGTAATTCAAAATGCGGATATTGAACAGGTAGTCAGGGACATTTATCAGGAAGGCGGCCGGGCGGTATGAGAACTTTTGCGGCTTTTTTGAAAACAGAACAGCGTTGTATGGGACTGTACCGGGCGGATTTTTTCCTGAAGCTGATTTATGGGATGATTGCCATGTATGGGGTGCGCAGCCTGTGGACGGTGCTGTACGCCCAGGATCCGGCTATGGTGGGCAGGCCGCTGGCATCCATGACCACTTATGCCATGTTGGCTGTGGCCCTTGATATTGTGTTTTATCCATCGGCTTTGTCTACTGCGCCGCAGAATTATATTTCCGGTCAGGTGCGCACGGGGCGTATCGATACGGATTTACTTCGGCCTATGGATTTGCAGGGGCAGCTCTTTGCACGGAACGTTGGGACAGCTGTTTTTTCCATTTTGTGGCTGGTGGTTCCGGCATGGTTTATGGGGGTATTGTTCCTGGGGATGATGCTGCCGCCGGGATTTCTATGGGGAGCGGGATTTGTGGTCAGTGTGGCGCTTAGCTTCCTGATTTTGTTTTCCCTGAATTTTTTGTTGGGCATGGTGTGCTTTGCAACTACGAATATCAAGCAGCTCACCATGGCATACAGCGGTATTATTACGATTTTGTCAGGAAAACTGATTCCCAATTGGCTTTATCCGGATTGGATGCAGGCGGTGATTCGGGTGCTGCCCTTTCGGTGTATTTTTGAAACGCCGCTGAATATTTATACCGGAGCTGTGACAGAGCGGGAGATTTGGTCAGGGCTGTTGCTGCAGGCGGTGTGGGGAGTGGTATTGTTTTTGGCAGGGCATTTGCTGTGGGGAAGGATGCACAGGCATTTGACGGTGCAGGGAGGATAGGTTGAAAAAACAGAAATGAATTTCTGTAGAAATAAATTTCTGTTTTTCAACCATACAAATTTGTGCTGGCGCTCAGATTTGCGGGCAATTGGAAGCATGGAGGATTATAATGAAAAATCAGATGGATGAGTTTAAATTTCATATAAAAATATATGGCTCTCTGCTGAAAATGACCATGCGGGGGATTTTGCAGTATCGGGCGGATTTCTGGATGAGTCTGGTCAGCGTGGTGCTGCTCAATGGCGCTAATATTGTACAGCTGTCAGTGATTACCTGGCGTTTCCATGCCCTAGGGGGATGGAGTGTGGGGGATTTGCTGGTGCTTTATGGGATGTTCATGATTTCCTGGAGTATTTTTTCCATCTTTTTTCACAAGCTGGCAAAAATTGAGGAGGAGATTTGGAGCGGTACCTTCGATATGTATCTGCTGCGCCCTGTGAGCCCCTTTTTGCAGCTGGTGGGCGGCGATATTAATTACACCGGGTTGTGCGATACACTGATGGGATTTGGGCTGGTTATTACAGGCCTGTCCCTTGCCGGGGCAGAATGGGGGCTGTGGCATATCCTTTGGTTTTGCCTGTTTATTCTGTCAGGGGGCGTGATTGTGGTATGCATCCGATTCCTGATTTCCTGTGTGTCCTTCTGGACAACCAAGGCGGGAGCTTTAGGCTCCATATTTACGCAGATTTATCTTCTGACGCAAAAGTATCCTATTACGATTTTCGGCAGGGCGTTTCGAGTGTTGGTGACAGGGATTGTGCCGGTGGCTTTCTTGAATTTTTATCCTGCGTCCTGGCTTATGGGAAAGCCGGATGCACCTGCGTGGCTGTGTATGCTCTCGCCTGTGGTTGCGCTGGTTCTGGCGGGGATTGCTTCCCTGGTATGGCGGCAGGGACTGCGCAGGTATGACAGCAGCGGAGGATGAGCGGGAGATAAGAGAACGGATGCAATTCCGGATAGGGCGGATTCATTGTAATGAATAGGGGTCCGATACCTCACTGCTCTGCAGCGTTGCAAGCTTGATGCCCCGTTGCTTGCGGTGAGGTTGTTGACTCTTAGTCCGGTTTGCGAGTTCTCATGGACTGAACGGTTGCTGCTGTTTGTTGCGTTTGGAAAGACGAAGCAAGGGCGAATGGCCTACAGCCTGCGGCGGCGTATTGGCTTAAGTCCGGGAATGAAATAGATAAAAGTTTTAATGCAGGAGGAAAAGCATGACTGATAAAAACAAAGCGGAAGGTAAGAGAGGAATCAAGGAAGAAATCAGGGGAGAAATCAAGAAGGAGCTGGTACAGTATGCCAAAATTATGGATGAAAAAGGGCTGGTCAACACCCTGGAGGGCAACCTTTCTATCTATGACAGAGAAAAGGATTTGCTGTATATTACGCCTTCCGGCACCCGCAAATCCCTTTTGGATGAAAGTAAGATTGCAGTTTTAAAGGATGGAGAGCAGATAGACGGCTCTCTGAAACGTTCCAGCGAGTATCTGCTGCATATGGCGGCGTTAAAGAGTCGGCCGGACTGCAGGGCTGTGGCTCATCTACATGCTCCGTATCTGAGCGCATATGCGTATTGCGGAAAGGGGATAAAGCTGAACTGCTCCACAACCTTTGCGCTGCTTTTTGAGGAAATCCCCTGTCTGCCCTACGGGGAGCCGGGGACGGTGCATATTGCGGATGGGATTGAAGAAGCGATTGCGACCCACGATCTGATTCTTTTGGCGAACCATGGGGTGATTGCCGTGGGGAAGGATTTGGAGTTTGCCGTCAGCCTTGTGGAGGCGGCAGAGGAGGTTCTGAAAATTTATGGACTGGCAAAACAGGTTGGAGAAGTAAGGGACCTTGAACCGGAGCAGATGGAGTCGCTGCTTGAGAATCATCCGGCAAGCAGGAGAAACAGATATGGGGAGCGCGGCGGTGTCTGAGGGGTTTATCTTCGAATATTTTTTATGTGGCGCGAGTCTGTGGATAACCTCTGAAAAGTAATTGTATAAGTTTTTCTAATTGGAAATCCCTTAAAATAGAATTGTTTTGCATAAAGACGTTTTGTATAATTATAATCAGAAAATGTGGGCATGGCCTGAAAAGTGATGAATAGGTTGAAGGAGGAAATAGCAATGGCAATTACGGAAAATGCAAAAGCTTATCATGAAAAAATGTTTCCAGGTTACGAGTCAAAGTTTTTAGAGACGGATCCGGAGTTTATCGAGCGTTTCGACAACTTTGCTTTTGATGAGGTGGTGGGACAGGATGACCTGGATGACAAGACCCGGTTTATGGCAATTCTTGCCACATTGCTGGGATGTCAGGGAATGGACGAGTTTCGGGCTATGATGTCAGCAGCACTTAATTTTGGAGTTACACCTGTGGAAATTAAGGAAATTGTCTATCAGGCAGTGGCATATTTGGGAATAGGACGGGTATTTCCCTTCTTAAAGATTACAAATGAAGTGCTGACGGAAAAAGGAATTGAGCTGCCACTTCCATCCCAGGCGACTACAACTACGGAAAACCGCAGAGAAGCGGGGAGCCAGGCCCAGGTAGATATTTTTGGGGAAGGGATGCGTGATTTTTGGAAATCCGGGCCGGAGGAGAGCCGGCATATTAATCTGTGGCTGGCCGCGAATTGCTTTGGCGACTATTATACCCGTGGCGGTCTTGATTATCAGCAGCGGGAAATGATAACTTTTTGTTTCCTTGCGGCGCAGGGCGGCTGTGAGCCTCAGCTTACCAGCCATGCTGCAGCAAATATGAGAATCGGCAACGATAAAGGGTTTTTGATTAAGGTGATTTCTCAATGCCTGCCGTTTATCGGCTATCCAAGAAGCTTGAATGCTTTAAGATGTGTAAATGAGGCGGCAAAAGGGATTTGAAAAATTGCCGTTAAAAAATTGCTTTGTGTTGTGTATAATGTGCTTAACAAGGGAGCCGGAAGGTGAGTGCTGTTCACCCAATCCGGCGAATGCTTAAGACTTTAAGAAATAGCCGTCAGTTCTTTCCAAGGAGCAGGACGGCTATTTCTTATTTTTCAAATTCAGAATCGCAACAATCAGTAGAGCAA
>CAJUED010000029.1 GCA_910585075.1 uncultured Lachnospiraceae bacterium | reverse complement strand
TCACGTGTCTCCTGGCTTTTGCTACGGGGACTTCGGTGGGCACTTACTTTGTGGTGGTTCCAATCTTATTTCCGGTAGGGGTAATGGCCGGGGCAGCGCCGGAATTTATGATAGGCGCCATTGTGTCGGGAGCGGCCTTTGGCGATAATTTAGGGCCAATCTCGGATACGACGATTGCATCCTCGGCAACCCAGCATGCGGACCTTGGCACGGTGGTGAAGACCAGAACCCGTTACAGTCTGCCTGCGGCGGCAGGGGCCCTTATTTTGTTCCTGCTGTTTGCGGGAACCGGAGACGGAGGTCCTGCTATGGAGACGGCGGAGGGCGCGGTGAATCCGATGAGCCTGATTATGTTGGTGGTGCCTGTGGCAATCATTGTTCTTTGTATGATGCGGAAGCATCTGATAACCGCCCTGGCCTGGGGGATTTTTGCGGGGGCGGCGGCCGGACTGCTCTCCGGTATTTACAGGGTGGAGGATTTGATTGCCTTTCCCGGCGGGTTTTCCGTTTCAGGGGCGGTGATAGAGGCCATCACCGGGACAGCGGGGACGGTGTGTATGCTGATTGGGGTCTTTTCCCTTTTGGGCGTGCTGGAATGCAGCGGTTTCTTTGAGGAGGTGGGCGCGTTCCTGATGCGCCTTGCAAAGAAGGAGCGAAGCACGGAGGCGACGATTGTGCTGTCCGTTGGTATCTTAAGCATGGTGACAGGGGTTATTTCGGTGGCAATTGTGGCTCTTGGAGATTTAATCAATGAAATTGGTGAAAAAGCAGGTGTCAACAGGTACCGCCGGGCCAATCTGATGGACTGTACCGGATGTGTGTTCTGCTTTCTGGCGCCCTGGACGGTGCACTGCGTCATACCGGCACAGCTGTCCGTCGGGTTCGGGGAGGAATTTGCGGTTGCGCCCGGGTCAGTGCCATTTGTGAATTATTATTCCCTGTGTATGCTGGTGATACTGGTGCTGGCGGTGGTTTTTGGGTATGGAAGGAAGCTGCCGGGGGAACAGGACAAGGGTTGATTTATAAGGTATGGAGAAAGCCTTGCGATTACGCTGATAATCGTAGGGCTTTTTTCTGTGTACAGGGACTTTGGAGGAAGAATGTCAGCTTTGCATTCTCGATTCTGTCTTGAATGCACAGTTAGAAAGGAATATAATAAAAACATAGATTAAAAAAGGAAATAATTTGCGGGCTGCCGGCAGTATGGAGGACCAGGAAAAGGATTTGAAATTATGAAAAGAAAACAGAGAAGGCGTTCATGCGTCAAAACAATTTTATTGCTGTTCATATGCTTTCTGTTGTGCTCATCCGACATTCCGTCTGTTTCCGCCGAGGAGACGGAGACGGCGAACAGGACGGTGAAAGCGGGCGTTTTCTTCTTTGACGGCTATCATATGCGGGACGATGACGGTGTCTATACGGGCTATGGCATTGAGTTACTGAACCTGATTTCCCAGTATTCTCATTTGAACTTCGAGTACGTGGGCTATGACAAGTCCTGGGAGGAAATGCAGGAAATGCTGAAGAACGGCGAAATCGATGTGGTAACGTCCGCCAGGAAAACCAGGCAGAGGACGGAAAGTTTTGCTTTTTCCGCCCCCATAGAGAAAAACAGTACGGTATTGTCTATTCAGGGGCAGAACACGGAAATTATCTCCGGGGATTACAGTACATATGAGGGTATGACGGTGGGAGTCATCACCGGGAGCAGTCAGAACCAGAGCCTTTCGGATTTTGCCCAGGAGAACGGATTTACCTATCAGAGCAGGGTATATAATGACACCGGTAGGCTGGAGGCGGATTTGCAGAGCGGAGCCATTGATGCAATTCTCACCAGCAGTCTGCGCCGTGGGGAAAACGAAAAAATTCTGGATACCATAGAGATAGACTATTTCTATGCCATTACGCGGAAGGAAGACCAGGATATTCTGGATGAAATCAACTATGCCATAAATCAGATGAACCTTTACGAGGGGGATTGGGCAAATGTTTTGGAACACAAATATTATGGAAGCAGCAGCTCCTCCGCAACCGACTTTACCCAGCGGGAGCTGGATTACATACAGGCGGTGGCTTCCGGGGAAAAGCATATTACGGTGACCAGCGCAGTTGAGAGAAAACCTTATTCCTATGTGGAGGACGGAGAGTTAAAAGGCATCCAGCCGGAATATTTTGCGAGGCTGATGGAGATGGCCGGTCTGTCCTATGAGATGGTGGTGCCCAAGGACAGGGAAGAATATGAACGGCTCAGGGAAAATGGCAGTGTGGATGTGGTGCTGAACTGGCAGCAGTCCGCTGCGTCAGAGAGAGATTATGTGGACGGTGGTTTTCTGACTGACGCATATATGAATACAGGAACGGCCCTTTTGACCCGCAGGGATCTTGACAGGGCAATATCTTCATTGGCTGTTGTGGAGGGGCAGGAAGGGCTGCTTGAGGAACATGAACAGTTTAAGGCAGATGCGATATTGACCTGCCAGGCTCCGGAAGATGCGGTACAGGCTGTTTTAAGCGGGGAGACGGACGCTGCCTTTTTGCGAACTTACTCCGCCCAGTATTTTGTGAATAATGACCGCACAAACTCCCTGCAGTTCGACATGATTGATTCCGGGCAGGCGGTGTTCAATATGTATATCCCCGGCGGTAGTGACCATGAACTGGTTACAATCCTGAACAAATGTATTCAGCAGGCGCCGGACGATGTGCTTGGTCAGCTGATAACCAAGTATACTGCAGGGACGCCGGAAAACATGTCTTTTACCAGATATATGTCGGCGAATCCGGTGATAATTCTTCTGCTGTCCGTGCTGATGGCTTTGGCTGTGGGCGGGATTGTGTTCTTCTACCTGCGCTTCCGGTGGAAAAATAGGCTTCTGGGGGCTACGGAGCAGGCCAGACAGGAGCTGGAGGAACAGCTGGCAATTGTCAATGCCCTGAGCCGGGACTACCTGAACGTCTATACGGTGAACATGCGCAGGGCCGTCATTCGGATTGTGAAGCTGGACGGCTATGTGACTCCCGGCGTGGATTGGAAAAGTAAGGGGGAACTTCCCTATACGGAAACTTTACACCGATATATTGAAAACAGGGTGATGGAGGAGGATAAAGGCTATCTCACAGAGGCCCTTTCCATGGAACGGCTCAAAGAGGTGATGGCCGAAAGGCCGGAGTACACAGGAACCTACCGTGTCAGGGATGGGGAGGAAATCCAAAATTATCAGTTTACCTATGTGTCCTACCGGGCGGAGGGCCAGGCGGATTTCCAGGTGCTGGCCGGGTTTCGGAATATTGACGAGATTGTCCGCAGGGAGCAGGAGCAAAAGGCACTCCTTGAGAATGCATTGCACATGGCCCAGGCTGCCAGCGAGGCCAAAACTGCGTTCCTGAGCAGTGTCAGCCACGATATCCGCACGCCCATGAACGCCATCATTGGTTTCCTGACTCTGATGCGGGATGAAGCGGAGCATCCGGATGTGGTTCGGGAATACATTCAGCACATTGACGCTGCCAGCCAGCATCTTCTGGGCCTTATCAATGACGTGCTGGATATGAATAAAATTGAGAGCGGCAGCACCAAGCTGAACCTGGCGGATATGAATCTGGCCGAGATTATCGAAGAAATCAACACCATTATCCGTCCACAGGCCAGGGAGAAGAACCAGACCTTTGACATTGTATCCTCCCCCCTGACCTTTGAGCATCTGCAGGGGGACAAGATGCGGATCAACCAGATTCTGATCAATCTGCTGTCAAACGCTGTGAAATATACACCGGAAAACGGAACCATTGTGATGGGGGTGGAGGAATTGCCTCAGGTGGTGGATAATTATACCCGTATCCGTTTTACAATCAGCGACAACGGCCTTGGTATGAGCGAGGACTTTTTGAAGGTAATTTTCGAGCCCTTTACCCGGGAAGACACACGGGTGACCCATGAAATCCAGGGCACCGGACTGGGGATGGCTATCACCAAGAGTCTGGTAGATTTGATGGGCGGCAGTATCAAGGTTGAAAGTAAGCCTGGCAGGGGAAGCACCTTTGTGGTGGAACTGGATTTGCATATCCAGGAGCAGGAGCAGGACAACAGGTTCTGGGCCGAACACGGAATCGCCCGGATGATTGTGGTGGATGACGAGATTGATATATGCCAAAATGTGGTTAAGCTCATGTCAAGGGAGGGAGTATCTGCGGATTACGCCACCGACGGTGAGGGCGCCATCCGGATGGTGCACGCGGCGAGGGAGGAAGGAAAGCCCTATGATTTGATTTTACTGGACTGGAAAATGCCGGATTTGAGCGGCCTTCAAACAGCCCGTATTATCAGGGAAAATGACAGAACTCCTATCCTTCTGCTTACGGCTTACGACTGGGGGGAGATAAGGCAGGAGGCTCTGGAAATCGGTGTGAATGACTTTATGCCGAAGCCCTTCTTCATAAGCATATTTAAGGAGGCGGTCCGCCGCATGATGGGCGGCAGAAATAAGCCTGAGCGCCGGGAGTTTGACGTGGTTAAGGGCAGACATATTCTGGTGGTGGATGATATCGCGGCCAACCGAATCATTTTAGTCAAAATCCTGGGTTCTCTGGGTGCTGCGTGTGATATTGCTGAAAATGGACAGGAGGCGGTGGATAAATTTATGGATGCATCTTCCGGTGGCTATGATTTGATTCTGATGGATGTACAGATGCCGGTGATGAATGGCTATGAAGCCACCAGGGCAATCCGGGCAAGCGGCCATCCTATGGCGAAGATAATACCAATCATTGCAATGACGGCGAATGCTTTTGCGGATGATGTACGGGATGCCATTGCTTCCGGGATGGATGCGCACATTGCGAAGCCGATTCAGGTGGACACACTGAAGGCGACAATAGGGCAGATTCTGGAGAGCCGGGCAGGGGCATGAGAAGTATGTAACTTCCCTGATGAATACCATTTATGCGGCGGCGCAGGAAGCCAATGATTTTTGCACCACTCAGTTTATAAATAAAAACAGCCTTTATCCTGTGGGTAAACCGTGGGATGAAGGCTGTTTTCGGTGTGCCTTGCGGCGCATGTTTTGATAAGTGGATTTGCAGAGCAGACTTTATTCTATCTTGTCAAATCCTGCACCCACTTATATTTCCTGAACCGAATCATAACCCAGGGAATTTTCCCTACTTCGTCCAGGCAGGTACAGGCATAAACCGCCAGCGGATGCCAGTGCAGGATAAAGGCACCCACCAGGGCCAGAGGGATGGCAATCAGCCACATGGAGACGATAAGGCTGTACATATCGAACAGGGTATCGCCGCCCCCGTCCAGCACGCCGTTAATGGTGACAGTATTGACACAGCGGCCAATCATGTAGACGGACAGGATGATCATCATTCCTATCAGGTAATTCCGGGCCTGTTCCGTCAGGATAACCATATTTATAACAAGGGGCGTCACTGCAAGCACAAGGGCCGTGGATATAAGTCCGATAAGGTAGGAAATATTTTTTAGTTTGATGCCGTATGCCTTACCCAATTCCAGGCGTCCGGCGCCCAGCTCGTTCCCTACCATGATGCCGGCAGCGCTGCCAATGCCGTTGCACATGCAGCAAATCAGATCCCGGGCAACTGCGGATACGGAGTTTGCCGCCGCGGCGTCGGTTCCCATATGACCCATAATTGCGGTATAGGATGTGAATCCTACGCCCCAGCATAAGGAACCGCCCATAAGAGGCAGACACTGCTTGACAAAATCGGCCGTCAGCTGTTTGGGCAGCTTAAAAAATCTTCCGAAGGCCGGGCGTATGTAGGAGGCCTTTGCAGATACGATAATACATAGGGCCAGCTCAATGATACGGGAAAGGGTGGTGGCAAAGGCAGCTCCCCTTGCCTGCATTTTTGGCATTCCAAATAAGCCGAAGATAAATATCGCATTCAGACATAAATTTAAAAGCACCGCGCTTGAGCTGATGAGGGCGCCGGGCTTTACATGGTCCGACACTTTCATCATGGCCAGATAACATTGGGATACCCCTGTAAGCAGATAGGACCATCCCGCGATACGCAGGTAGGAACTGCCTATGGCAACCAGAGCCTCATCGGAGGTGAAAATATGCATAAGCGGCCCCGGGGTCAGCTCGCATGCCAAAAAGAAGATCAGGGATATGATTCCGCAAAAGCGGAGTATGATATTGAAAATATCCTCCAAAGTATGCTTGTCCCCTTTTCCCCAATATTGGGCGCCGAGAATGGCACCTGCGCCGGTTGCCGCGCCAAGGAACATATTTTGGACAAACTGAATCTGGGTGGCTAAAGATACGGCTGTCATTTCATCCTGGGCAATTTTCCCAAGCATCAGCGCGTCTCCCGCGGCCACGGACGCCAGCATCAGGCTCTGCAGTGAAAAAGGAAGCGCAAGCCTTGTGAGATTTTGATAAAATTCTCTTTTGTTAATTGATACTTTTTCCTTCATAAGAATCTCCATTTCGGACAAAAATGTCCGCCTTTTCAGATAGTTTTAAGAGTCAAATATTTTCCAGCATCTGGGCCGGTTTTTCCGCCGCCTTTACATTGCCGAAGGCTTTCACGATCATCCCTTCTTCATCCAGCAGATAGGTGGTTCTTACCACGCCCATACTGACTTTTCCGTAATTTTTCTTTTCCTGCCAAACGTCATAAGCCTGTATACAGGAGAGCTCCGGATCGGAAAGCAGTGTAAAAGGGAGGGAATGTTTTTCCTCAAATTTTTTGTGGGAAGCTACGCTGTCCTTGCTGACGCCCAGCACTACGGCGCCTTTTTCCTGGAACTGAGGATACAGTTCTCCAAAATTGCAGGCCTGTTTTGTACAACCCGGCGTATTATCCTTGGGATAAAAATACAGAATGACCTTTTTTCCTCTGTACTCCTCTAATGTGTGAATCTGTCCGTTCTGGTCAGGCAGTGAAAATGACGGCGCTTTGGTTCCTGTTTCCAGCATGTTTATGTCCTCCTGTTTCATTCTTGTAGTGAGATTATTTGACACCTTACCTTGAAATATACCTCTTTGTCATGTTTTTAGCAAGAGGGGAATCAACGTTGTTATGATTTGATGGACTTTTGTAACACCTCAAAATCCGAAATAGACTTTTATGAGAAAGAAAACTTGCAGATAGGAAATCGGCATGATACTATTGGGAAAGAATAGATAGGAAAATCCATAGCTTTCTGATTCGTGAAGTTAGAGGAATTTATGTGTACAGTATTATGGAAAGCAATATAAGGCGAACGATTGATAAATAGAAATGGGTAATTGTTAAAAGATTTTATCCTTCGATGTGGATAACTTTACCCATATAAAGGTTTCAGATTCCGGTGGTTAATGGCTCTTTCGACAATCGTGCGTATCGTATAGAGTCTGTTCCATTCTTCCGTATCCTGCAGGATACTGGAAAACATCCGCGGTTCCATATTTTCATGGGAATAAGAAGTCCTGCCCTTTTACCATATGAACCTTAGGGCAGCCCCATTTTGATACGGTCAGGCCCCCTTTTTATCTGGTAGTGCTATTTCATGGAGAGAGAATTTATCATAAAACAGTAAGAAAGCCCAGTAAAATCAATGGGTTTCGGCATTTAACAAATGCCTAAAATAAAAAAGAGAAGGAGAAAGATATGCGTTTTGGAGGATTTATTTTTAAAAAATGGAACACACCAAAAGAGTGGGCCGAAGCAGCACGGGATGCGGGGTATTCGGCAGTTTATTTCCCTGTGGATTCAACTGCAGACCTTAAGACCATCGACGGGTATAAGGATGCCGCTAAAGAAGCAGACCTTGTAATCTGCGAAATCGGAGTCTGGAATAATACGCTGGACAGAGATGAAAAGAAACGGAAGGAAAATATTGAGTATGCTGTGCGACAGCTGGAGTTAGCTGATTATGTAGGTGCAAATTGTTGTGTTAATATTGCAGGTTCTTATAGCGAACAGTGGGACGGGCCCCATAAGGATAACTTGACCTCCCACGCATTTGATGAGATTGTACAGACGACGCAGATGATTATTGACCGTGTGAATCCAAAGCATACAGCTTATTCTCTGGAACCTATGCCTTGGATGTATCCTGATACGGCGGATTCTTATCTGGAGCTTATACATGCCATTGACCGGAAAGGGTTTGCGGCGCACCTGGATCCGGTAAATATTATATGTAGTCCACAGCTTTATTACAAAAACAGCGATGTCCTCCGGGAATGGTTTGATAAGCTTGGACCTCATATCCGAAGCTGCCATGCCAAGGATATAAGACTCAGTGGGAAACTGACAGTACATTTAGATGAATGTCGGCCCGGTTTGGGGGAACTGGACTATAGAACATATCTGGAATGTATGGCAAAACTTGACGATCATGTATGTCTTATGCTTGAGCATATGACGGAAGAAATTGATTATACTGAAGCAACACGCCACTTAAAGGCTCTGGCTTCAGAAATGAATCTGTATTTGTAGTTAATAAATCAAAAAATACTGTCAGTATCAGAAGCATTTGAATTCTGGCAGACTGAGCAAAAAATGAGAAGCATCTGTACAATATCTGAGTATTACCTATTTGATCGAAATGATATAATAAAAGGAGTTTTGGTTTTAGACAATAGTTTGATCAGAAGGAGGGGAAGATGAAAACAGGTATTATTGGATGCGGTGTGATCAGCAATACTTATATTAAAGATATCCAGCAATTCTATAAAGATAGTCTGGAGCTTGTATATGTGGCTGATGTGGAGAAAAGTGTTGCACAGAAGGCGGCGGAAAAATATGGGATTTCATCATACGGAACAGTGGAAGAACTTTTAAGTGATCCGGAGGTAGAGATTGTAATTAATCTGACACCGCCCAAATTTCATGTTGCCATTGACAGACAGATTATTGATGCAGGTAAACACGTCTACAGTGAAAAGCCTTTTGCGCAGACGTTGTCTGATGCGAAGGAGATTGCAGAATATGCTTATAGCCATAAGGTTGAAATAAACGGCGCCCCTGATACGTATCTTAGTGCGCCAATTCAGAACTGTAAAAGGCTGATTCAGGATGGGTGGATTGGAAGACCACTCTATGTGGTGGCTAATGTGTTATCTCATGGCATGGAAACCTGGCATCCTGCACCGGATGCTTTCTACAAAGAGGACGCAGGTCCGGTCTTTGATATTGGCGGTTATTATCTGACAGCGTTGGTGACAATTCTTGGGCCGGTGGAAAGAATTTTTGCTTATGGCAGTACTGGAACACAGAAACGGGAAATCTATTGTGGACCGCGGAAGGGCAAATACATTGATGTGGAAACACCTACCACTTACTTGTCCTTGATACGTATGAAAAGTGGAGTGAATGTCAGTTTGAATATTTCTTTTGATGCCTGGAAGACGACCCTCCCCCTGTTTGAGATTTATGGAACTGAAGGTACCATGTGTGTGCCGGATCCCAATATGACTGGGGGACAGGCGAAGATTTATCGGCAGGAGCAGACACTCAATCGTGTAGTGGAAGAAACGGATATCAGAGATGATTCCGATATCTTTTATACCATGCCAAATCGTGACAGAGAGTACAACGGTTACCTGCGTGGTGCAGGCGTAGCGTCTATGGCTGCCGCTATTGAGAGAGGGGAACATGTGGATAATTCATTGGTAATCCACGTTACTGAGGCATTGGCCGGTTTAATTACATCTGCACAAACGGGACAGGAATATATTATGACCACTAATGTCTGATTATGTGAAGTTTGTTTTCCTTTTTGTTATGAATAATGTTTTATTATTTGAATAATATTTCAGGTTATATACCTGGTCATGTCTGAAGAAAGCAGAAGATACAACAAAATGTATTTGCTGCTTTCTTATTTTGATGGAAAATTGGTTATATTTTCATTTAAAAGATTTCCAATTCTAGGTTTAGTTGAATTTATGCATAAAAATATTTGCGGAATAGCAAAAAGTGGAGACAATTATAACAATAAATGAGGAGTGGTAAAAGTGGTGGAGTGTTAAAATAAATCCATCACGAAGTACAAATTTAGAGGAGAAAGAGAAAGAGAATGAGAGTTCTGGATGATGTAAACAGAAGAAAGGCTGAGAGACGTGATGTTATCAGTATTTTGGAAATTTATAATCTCAGTACTGGGGAGCGTAGAGTAATTAAGGAATTTGAACATCTGATCGAGGCGCCTAATTGGAGAAAAAATGGTCGTGAGCTGATTGTGAACAGTGAGGGGAACATTGAGAAAGTAGACATTGAGACCGGTGCGGTTACAGTGATTGATACAGGTTTTTGTAATCAGTGTAATAATGACCATGTACTTGCACCCGGGGATGATAGGATTGCGGTTAGCCATCAGACCTATGAGGATGGGGAATCAAGGGTCTATGTTATTCCCATTGATGGAGGGAAACCTGAGTTGCTCACTCCGATTGCTCCCAGTTATCTTCATGGGTGGTCTCCAGATGGAAGTACCCTGGCTTACTGTGGAGAACGCAATGGACAATACGATATCTATACGATACCAGCAGGCGGCGGAAGAGAAGTAAGGTTAACTTTTTCGGATGGGCTTAATGACGGCCCTGAATATGCACCGGATGGAAAGAAAATCTGGTTTAATTCAGTAAGAACCGGCCTTATGCAGATTTGGAAAATGAATCCTGATGGAAGTGGGCAGGAACAGATCACGAAAAATGAGCGCAATAACTGGTTCGCACATGTATCTCCTGATGGGAGAAAGGTGATATATATTTCTTACCAAAAAGGAGATGTTGAACCGGGAGATCATCCCGCCAACAAAAATGTTGAGATACATATGATGACCCCTGATGGAGAAAATGATCAAGTACTTGTAGAGCTTTTCGGAGGGCAGGGAACGCTGAATGTAAATTCGTGGTCACCGGATGGCGGTAAGTTCGCATTTGTAAGCTACAGGCTGAAGGAATAAAATGTTTGTTTAATTTACATTGTGGAGTTTACGGAAATCGGTAGGGGACATTCCCTCATATTTTAAAAATATTCGATTAAAAGTGGCAAGGGAGCCAAAGCCGGATTGAAAGGCAATATCTGTGATCTTATTATCTTTATTTGCCAGAAGTCGTTTGGCGTTGTCCAGGCGGCATTTGGCAAGATAAGTATTAAAGTTGGAATTGGTGTACTGCTCAAACATTCTGGAAAAATAAAATTTGCTCATACCGGCTCTTTCCGCTAATTGGGTCAAAGTAATGTCATCGGTATAGTTTCGGGAAATGTAGGAGCATGCCTCTAAAATGGATTGCATGGCTTTCCGTGGTCTAACAGGTATCTTCTCAAGAATTGGCTTAGACAGCTGTTTTTCACAGGAAAATAGCAAGGTGGCCATTTGACAGATCAACATATATTGATTCACATCGTAAAAAGGATCTGCGGTTTGTTCGGAATCGTCTTTTTGAAGGTCATAAACGTTGTACAAAAGCGCACGTAAACTTTCAAAGAGAAGGGGATTTTCAGAGGATGAGAGAGTTTTTATATGCTGTTGTATTGTCAGATTGTGTTCGGCTATGCTGGGAAATTGCATTAATATAGAGGGGTCATACTGCAACAGCATGGTTTGAGTACTTTGTTCGGGAAGGATGCTGTGGAGTTCGCAGGGGGAAATAAAAATGATGTTTCCACCTGTAAGGTGATAAGGCGCGCCATCTACATTAATGAACAGCTCTCCATTAAGAATATAAATGACTTCGGAATACAAGTGCCAGTGGAATGGACAGGGCTCCACCTGGTCAATGTAACTGATAAGGACATTTCTGCCATTTCCATATTTATAGAGATTTTCATGGTTGTTATTGTCGATCATTTTTATCACCTGAATTTTCGGGAAAATGCAAATATTGTATGCGGCAGGGAGGCTATGTTACATATTGCCTATGGTGTATGTAAAAAAAATTACAATACTATTATATCAGATGTGAAAAAAATGCACAATAAAAATCAAACGTTGTCGCGCTCCTGGGGCCGGCTTATTGGTAGGAAAGGAATTATATTATGAAAACACCCTTAAAAAAAGATAAATTTATACAAATCAACATTGTTGTGGCAGATATATACAAAGCTGCACAGGCATGGGCGGCTGTTTTGGATATTCCGGTACCTGAAATCATTGTCAATCACCTGGAAGGAAACGAAGAATATCCATATACTTACCGGGGGGAAAAAATACCGGCAGATCTGCTTGTGTGTAATATATATTTCGGTAATTTTGTGTTGGAGCTTCACCAGGCGGCAGGCGGTCCAAGTTCTTTTCAGGAGTTTGCTGACAAGCATGGAAACGGTGTCCATCATTTGGGATTTGAGGTGGGAACAGACAGAGAAGATGTTCTTAAAGAGCTTTCTGAGATGGGCTTTGATGTAAACAGAACGGTTGGATGTTACCCAGGCAGTAGCTGGACAATTGTGGACAGTGAGGATGTTTTGGGTGTAAATCTGAACATCAAACCTGTAAGATAGGCGATGGATATGTTCTGTGCAATCAGACGATTTGTTGCACACAGTATCGTTTGATGTGAAAAAAGCACCAAAATTTGAGCATATATTCGGTGCATAAATGGTTGATAAGTGCTCAAATATGTGCTACCATATATGCATAAAAATGACAAAATGCACAAAATATTCAATGAAAGGAAAAGGAGAAAAAGGGATGAAGACGATTGAATTAAATGCGATAGCCCAGGTAGGATTCATTGTAAAGGATGTGGAGGCAACCAAAGCAAAATTTGCTGAGCTTTTTGGAGTAGAGGTTCCTCCGACGATTGACGGAGGAGAATATGAGATTACTCAGACCGTGTATAAAGGAGAAGCAGCTCCGGAAGCAAATTGCCTGATGGCCTTTTTTAATCTGGATAACGGTTTTCAGATTGAATTGATTGAGCCCAATGAAGCACCGTCTACCTGGAGAGAATTTCTCGAACAACATGGTGAGGGAATCCATCATATTGCGTTCCGTATGAAAGGAATGCAGGAGAATATAGCGGCATGCGAAAAATTCGGTATGACGCTTGTTCAGAAAGGAGAGTATGGAAACGGGGCGGGAAGGTATGCATATCTGGATGCAAATGCGGATTTAAAATGTATGATAGAGCTTCTTGAGGATGACTGAGCAGGAGAAGATAATCGTATGAATGTTATTGTAATAGGAGCCAGCCGTGGCTTGGGAAAGGTGCTGTGTATGGAGCTGGCACGGCGGGGACACAATGTACTTGCGGGTGTTCGTAAAAAAGAAGATTTGGATATGGATGTGTTTAGAACCAACAGGATCCGTGCATATCAGATGGATGTTTCTGATGAGCAGACTTTGCGAACAGCTGCAGAGGCTGTGAAAGAAAAGAATATGATAATTCATGCAGTAGTGCAGTCTGCCGGTGTACTGATGCAAAGTGACAGGGAAAAGACATTGCTTGATGCAGATATTGTCGATTTTATGCGGGCCTTTCAAGTGAATACCTTGGGTATTGTTTTAGCTTTCAGGACCTTTTATCCCCTTATGGAAAAAGGTGGGATGTATATAGCGGAAACTTCTGAGGGAGGATGCTTTCAGGCGGAAGGCGCTATGTTCCCAGTATATGGGATTACAAAGACAGCTGCCAATAAAGTAGTACAGACACTTCGCTGTACGGTTGATGACATAAATGTGATTGCAATGCATCCAGGGAGAATGAATACGGATATGGGGAGAACAACAGCGCAGATTGAACCTGAAGAAGCGGCAATCGGAATCTGTGATATTCTTGAACATAAAACCATGCTGAAAGATGGGAAATGGTTTATTGATTATAATGGCAGGGATGTCTTTGGCCAAATGGATGTGGCGAGATAGAAAATGTTGGCAGAATAATTACCAGGATTTCATATAACCTTGATTTGACTTAAAAGAATAAGGTTATAGAAAAATAATTTAATGATTAGGAGGGAAAGAAATGAAGTTTAAAAAGTTATTGTCCTTAGTGATTGTGGGAGTGATGACGGTATCTATGCTGAGTGCCTGCGGTTCCTCATCCGGTAATGCGGAGGATGGTTCAGCGGCGTCAGGTACATCTTCTGAAAGCGCAGCAGATGACAGTAATACAGAGGGTACGGAAGCAGATACCGGAGCCGGGGAAGAAGATTTGTCACAGCAGGAGCCCTACACGGTCAAGATTATGATGCTTGATGATGGAGAGACGGATATTGTGGAAGAAGTTGCGGCAGCAGCCAGCGAGATTACACAGGCAAAGTTCAATACCACTATCGAATTGGTACGTGTGGGCTGGGGCTCCTGGGCAGAGCAGGTGACTTTAGCGCTGACATCCGGTGAAAAGCTTGACCTGTTCCCGGCGTTTGCCATAAACAGTTCACTGGCAACTCTGGTAAGCAGCGGAGAAGTTCTTCCGATGACAGATTATCTGAAAAACGGATGTGGAAAAGAAACCTATGCAATGGTTGACGAAGAAGACTGGATCTGTACTTCCTATGATGGAGAGATTTATGGTATTCCTATGAATAAAGGAAAGCAGAATGTTTATGGAGCCGCATGCAATAAAGACATTGCGGACGAACTTGGAATTGACCTTGATGCAGTTAAGACGCTGGACGATTTCGGGGAAGTATTAGGAAAAGTAAAAGAAGCATATCCGAATATGTACCCCTTAGCTACCAGTCAGGCTCTCAGAGTGATGATTCCATCTGACACCTTAGGTGATGACCGTACATGCGTCCTTGGTGCACTGGTCGATGCAACAAGCGGTTCTACTACAGTTGAAAACCTGTATGCTTCCGATGAATATCGCGAATTTGTTGAGAAAATGTATGACTGGGCACAAAAAGGTTATATAATGCCGGATGCACTCAGTAACACGGAAACAGCACAGAATATGATTCGTGCAGGCTCTGCTTTTGCTGATTTTTACACAGGCCCCGCTCCAGATACTGAGGCACGTTTAAGTCGTGAATGTGGTGTTACAATCAAAGATATTGAGTTCTTTGAGCATTATAAGACAACCGGTGAAACAGCGCCTTGCTGGAGTATTGCCGGTAACAGCGAGAACCCGGAGCGTGCAATGCAGGTACTCAATGAGATGTATACAAATCAGGAACTGGCTAATATATTTATCTATGGTATCGAAGGAAAAACATTTGAATTTGTAGACAAAGCGAATAAGGTGATCAATTATCCTGATGGCGTAGATGCGACAAATGCCGGTTATGCTTTTGACCATTGGGCATGGCCGAATATGTGCATGTCCTATGTATGGGAAGGTTATCCGGTAGATGTATATGAGCAGTATGTAACATTTAATGCAGGAGGAGTTCTTTCACCGGCATATGGATTTACATTTGATAACAGCTCCGTTCTCAATGAAGTAACAGCTTGTTCAAATGTGGTTTCAAAATACGCAGAAGCCCTGAATACAGGTTCTGTAGATCCGAATGGCAGCAGCGGAAGCCTGGAGCAGTTCATTCAGGAACTGGAGGACAACGGTATTGATAAAATCGTTGCAGAGAAGCAGCGCCAGCTTGACGAGTGGCTGGCAGCAAACAGCTGATTTGTCTTTTCAGATTTTAAAGTGGCGTGAAGTGTAGTTAGCTTCACGCTGCTTTTGGATAGAGGAGGTTTTATAATGGTAAAAAGAAAACGAGGGACGTTTTTGAAGGTGGTCAAAAGATTCTGGCCTCTGTATCTGATGACGCTGCCGGGGCTTGTTTATCTGTTTATTAATAATTATATGCCTATGTTTGGGCTGACATTGGCGTTTAAACAGTATAACGCGAGAAAGGGAATTCTGGGCAGTGATTTTATCGGCCTGAAAAATTTTGAGTTCCTTTTTAAGACAAAGGATGCATGGATTATTACCCGCAACACAGTAGTCTATAATCTGGTGTTTATAATTCTGGGTACTGTTTTTGCAATAACGGTGGCCATATTATTAAATGAAGTGAGATCCGCATTTGCGAGAAAAATTTATCAGACGGTTACACTGATCCCATTTATTGTATCAATTGTTGTAGTGAGTTATCTGGCCAATGCTTTTCTGAGTGCGGATACCGGATTTATCAACAAGGGTATACTGGAACCTCTGGGAAAAGAAGGAATATCCTGGTATACCACGCCTGGTCCCTGGCCGGTTATATTGGTTTTGGTGAACCTGTGGAAAAACTTTGGATATAACAGTATTATTTACTATGCAACACTGGTAGGGATCAGTATTGAATATTATGAGGCAGCGGTAGTGGATGGAGCTACTCGCTGGCAGCGGATTAGATATGTGACACTTCCAGGACTAAAGGCGACAATTATTACATTGACACTTATGAGTATTGGTAAAATATTCTATTCGGATTTTGGCCTGTTTTATCAGGTCCCGATGAACTCAGGTCCTCTTTTCGATGTGACAAATACCATCGACACTTATGTATTCAGAGGATTGTTACAGAATAATAATATCGGCATGTCGGCTGCAGCAGGATTTTATCAAAGTATCGTAGGTTTTGTACTGGTAATTACAGCAAATGCCATAGTTAAGAAAATAAGCCCTGAAAATGCGCTATATTAGGGAAAGGGGTGATATGTATGGATAATATGGTTGATAATAATAAAGGATTTCAGGTGATCGTAAATATAATTTTTATTATTCTTGCATTTTTGTGTATCATGCCTTTCGTTTTGCTGATTGTTTCGTCCATTACGGAAGAAAGTACTCTGATCAGAGAAGGATATAGTTTTATACCAAAAGCAATCAGCTGGGATGCTTATAAATATTTGCTGGTGAATTCAAAAGCTGTTGTCAGGGGCTACGGAATATCCATTATGCAGACGATTGTCGGAACGGTCTGCAATCTGACGTTGACTACTCTGTTGGCATATCCTTTGTCCCGTAAAGATTTGCCGGGGAGAAATGTGATTGCCTTTTTTGTGTTTTTTACTATGTTGTTTAATGGTGGTCTTGTGCCAAGTTATATGATGTGGACACAAATCTTTAAGATTAAAAATACATTTGGGGCATTGATTTTTCCAAATCTTATGATGGGAGCATTTTATGTCATAATGATGAGAACCTATTTTACCAGCAATATACCGGATGCTCTTATTGATGCGGCCAAAATAGACGGTGCGGGGGAAATAAGAATTCTTGCTCAGGTGGTTTTGCCCATGTCTACGCCTATTATTGCAACTCTGGCTTTGCTGGTAGGACTGAACTACTGGAATGATTGGTTGAACGGTTTGTACTATGTAAATAAAGACAGTCTATACAGTATTCAGGTATTTTTGTATCAGATGTTGATGAAGGCAGATTTCTTAAGGTCATCAGCCGCATCATCCCTGCCGGTGGGAATACAGCTTCCTTCCGTAGGTATAAAAATGGCTGTGGCTGTTTTGGGCTCAGTGCCCATACTGATTGTGTATCCCTTTTTTCAACGTTATTTTGTGAAGGGAATTACAATTGGTTCAGTGAAAGGATAAGAAAATGGTTAGTTTAATTGACAAGTGGGCACTGGTAACAGGAGCCAGTCGGGGAATTGGAAAAATTACATCCCTGTCCTTAGCGGAACAGGGATGTAATGTGGTTTTACACAGCAGAAGGACCGAAAACCTGAAGGAAGTTCAGGAAGCTATAGAGAAAATGGGTGTCAAAGTATTCCCTGTGGCTGAGAATTTTATGGAAGAAGGAGCAGTAGACCGACTCCTGGGGCAAATTGAAGCTCAGGGTATATCAGTTGATATTTTGATAAATAATGCAGGGGTGAATCTTTCCATTGAAAGAGAAAATAGTGGAATAAGTTCTGCTTTTGACAAATGGACACAAAAAGAATATGAAACAACCATGAGAGTCAATACTGTAGTCCCGACGCTTCTGGCGGTGAAACTTTCTGTTAAGATGCGTCAAAGAGGTTTTGGGCGTATTGTAAATCTGACAAGTGATATCCACGGCGCCAGCGATCATCTGATCTATTCCATCAGTAAAGGGGCAATTGATAAAATGACGCGGGATCTGGCGGAGATTATGGAGGGAAGCGGTGTGGCAGTGAGCGCGGTGGAACCGGGCTGGTGCCAGACCTTTCTTGGAGGTGAGGGGGCAATGTGCCCGGCGGAAAATACCAGTCCTGGCATGTTAGTTCCAGTTTGTATGGAGCAGAGCGTTAACGGAAAAACGTTTCATGCCCAGGAATTTGCAAACATGACTTTAAGAGAAGCTGTAGCCTGGGCGGAACAGGTGCAGCCTGTAACCTTCTGAGTGGATGAATGAGAGACAGAAATTTGAAAGATGCCTTCCCAATGATATTTGAGGAGGCGTCTTTTTATAAATCTGTAGATTCGCGCAGTACGATATCAGATTGGCATAAAATAAATTTATGGGGCAAATCCGGATTACTGATACGCTCTATCAGTACCTGGGCACAGGTTTTTCCAATCAGGTCGGGGTGGGCATCCACCGTTGAAAGAGAGGGTGTCTGGCGCTGGGTTTCGGTGCAATTATCAAAACCTACAATTGACACATCAACAGGGATGTGATAGCCTGATTCTTGTAATGCTTTTGAAAGAATGATGGCATATAAGTCGCTGGAGCATATAAATACTTCAGGGATTTTCCCCATATGTTTTAAAAGTTCTTTTGTGCGTGAGACGGCATCCGGTTCATAGAAATAATCTGTATTCAGAATACATTTGCTCTCATCAAGAATAAGATCGTGTTCCTCTAAGGTTTGTTTCAGGGTGTTCCATCTCTGGAATATGGAATAACAATAGTATGGATACCCTATGAAACCAAAAGAAACCGCACCCTTTTCAATAAAGCGGTCTACCAGAAAATGAATGGGCTGGGTGCTTTCAACTGTGACAATATCAGTCTTGTTGGCAAAGAGATAAGAAGCATAAAAGGTATCTATAAAAACAGATGGTATCTTCATGGAAGTAATTTCTTTCCAGTACTGCTGATCAAAAATATTAAAGGAAATCACACCGCATGCCGACCCATCGTAAAGGCTTGTGGGAATGGAAAGCTCATCTGCCGTATCATCCCGGATAATATTTAACAGAAGTGAATATCCGTTGAGTTTTAAGGTGGCCTCTACATTGGAAAGTATATTGTTAAGATATTCTGCATTTTCATAGCGGTAGGTAAAAACCACATATCCGTTAGACTGAGGATGGGATGTTAACGGCAAAGAGGAATTCCCGTGAAGCTGTTTTTGGGAAGAAATATACCGAGTGACCAGTTCTTTTGTTTTTGAGGAGACTCCGTCTTTGTTGTTTACCACTTTGGAAACAGTATTCCTTGACAAATTTAATGCTTCAGCTATTTCGTTGATTGTGAATTGTTCTCGCATATGTAATGCTCCTGCTTAGATATTTCATACGGTAAGTGCTAAAATAAAAGCCATTATTATACCATATATTATAAAGTAAACTGAACAGAAAAATCAATGTGTATTGAGAAAGAATTTGCACAGACAAACTTGTGCTTTTGGAAGTATCATTTTGGTTAAAATCAGGAAGTCAATGGTATCTTTAAATTTACAACAGAAAGGAGAAAAACAATGGAAAAAAGAAAAATGGAAAAACTGAATGTGGAAACTTCCCTGCTGGGTTTTGGGTGCATGCGTTTTCCCACAACGCCGGAAGGGGAAATTGACGAGCCCATGGCGGAGAAAATGCTTGACAGGGCAATCGAAGAAGGGGTCAATTACATTGACACGGCTTATCCCTATCACAATGGAAAAAGTGAGCTTGTGGTAGGCAAGGCGCTGAAGAAATATGACAGAAGTTCTTTCTATCTGGCAACAAAGCTTCCTGTCTGGCTGGTGGAGACAGTGGAAGATATAGACAGACTTCTGGAGGAACAGCTGCAAAAGCTGCAGACAGAGTATATTGATTTCTATCTGATGCATGCGTTGGACAAGGCCCGCTGGGATAAAATGAAAGAAGTGGGATGTATTGAACGCCTTGAAAAGCTCAGGGCGGAGGGGAAGATTAAGTACATTGGATTTTCTTTCCATGACAGCTATGAAGTGTTTGAGGAAATAGTAAATTACAGGGACTGGGATTTCTGCCAGATACAGCTTAATTATATGGACGCCCATGAACAGGCCGGATTAGAGGGCTATAAGCTGGCTGCGGACAAGGGGATTCCGCTGGTAATTATGGAGCCTGTGAAAGGCGGCTCGCTGGCAGCCTTTGCGGAGGATATTATGGGGAAATTCCATGCGGTAGATGGGGAAAGTTCCGCCGCTGCCTTTGCCCTCCGCTGGGTGGGGAGCCTGCCGGGTGTGAAGGTGATTTTAAGCGGTATGTCCACAATGGAACAGGTGGAAGACAATTTGAATACGTTCCGCTCCTTTAAGCCGCTGACTGAGGAAGAAAAGGAGACAATTAACCAAGTGACGGAAATTTTAAGAAGCCGCGTGCAGAATGGCTGTACCGGATGCCGTTACTGTATGCCGTGCCCGGCAGGGGTTGATATTCCCGGTTGCTTTTCCGCATGGAATACATACCATATGTACCAGAATTACAATGTAGTCCAGTGGAAATGGGAGACAGATTTGGGGGATGCGAAGCAGGCGAAAAACTGCGTTAAATGTGGGAAATGCGAGCAGCAATGTCCTCAGAAGATTTCCATCCGCCAGGATCTTGAAAGAGTACAGGCCGATTTGGATAAAAAGGAAATGGTTCTGTAAATATATGTAAATTTAATGAAAATATTTTTAAATAAGTCCAGGGAGAGAATGGAAAAATGCGCGCTTGCTTATGGCCGGCGCGTATTTTTATAAGCTGACTCACAAAGCGCGACGACCTTTGGAGTATATGATCGGATGGTTGAGCGTTTTGATTTATGGAAATCTGCTGTTTGAAAGTTATACTTGCAATTATACTCGACTATTCTTATAATATATTTATGAAATAGTCGCGGAATTTAACAAGTATAATTTATAAATTCCGGTGGAATTCTATAGATATGGAGGTGTATTATGGCGATTGTAAGTGATGAACAGATTATAAAAGCGTTGCGGCAATATAATACCTGGTGGAGAAGCCAGTCCGCCATCAAGGAGGAGAGCAAGCCCCAGAAACGCTTTGCATATTATGAAGCCCTTAAGATGCTGAAGCACAAAAGCATACGTCGTTTCGTTATCCTCTCCGGCGTAAGGCGTGTGGGCAAAACAACGATTATGTACCAAATCATGGACAGCTTGATAGAAGAAGGCGTAAATCCCAGGAATATTTTATATGCCACCTTTGACAATCCAATTTTAAAGCTTGTCAATGTGGAAAGCGTTTTATCCATCTATGAATCCCTGTATCCGGTGGAAGGGACAAAATATATATTTTTTGACGAGATACAATACACCGATAATTGGGAACTTTGGATGAAGGTTATTTATGACAGCCGGAAGGACATTCGGCTGATTGCCACAGGCTCGGCAAGCCCGGTATTGGAAAAGGGCTCTACGGACAGCGGCACAGGAAGATGGAACGTTTTGAAAATCCCCACGATGTCGTTTTATGAGTACTGTATGCTGCTGGGGCTTGAAGAACCGGAGCTGCCGGAAAACCTACGGCTTTCCGGGCTGGTCAAAATGAACAGGGGAGAGCTGGGGGATTTGATAAGCCGCTTTACACCGCTGAAAAACCACTTTAACCGCTATCTGACAATTGGCGGTTTCCCGGAGCTTGTGTTGTCTGATGATGATATGTATGCCCAGAGAATGCTCAGGGAGGATGTGGTGGATAAGGTTATTAAGCGGGATGTGTTGAGCCTGTTTAACATCCGCAGTCCTTTGCTGATGGAAAAGCTGTTCCTTTATCTTTGCATGAACTCGACGGAAATTTTCAATGCAACCACAGCGGCAAAGGAGCTGGAAAATACCTCGGTATCCACAATTGACAGTTACATTGAAGCTCTGCAGATGTCCAATCTTATCTATCTGGCAAAGCCTATGGATGTGGGCAGCAAGGGTGCGCTGAAGGGAAAACCGAAAATTTTTATTGCCGACGCCGCTATCCGCAATGCGGTGCTGATGATTGAGGATGTGCTGTCAGAGGAAAAGGAGCTTGGCGCCATGGTGGAAACCACCGTCTATAAACATATTCTTTCCTTTTACCAGGGAACGGCGGCCCAGATAGGATATTTCAGGAAGGCGAAGGACAACCAGAAAGAGGTTGATGTGGTGATTGAACTGCCCAGGCAGAAGATTCTCTGTGAAGTAAAGTACCGCAATAATTCTCACATTTTGGCCTCGGATGCAATTGTGGAATTGTGCCGGGATGAACATTCCGGGGTTACAGGGGCTTTTTTGATTACAAAGCAGCTTGAGGACTTCGGAATTGCGAACCATAAGACCTCTGTGCCGATTCTGCGTGTGCCGGCGCTCACATTTCTTTATCTTTTGGGGAAGATGGAAGCGGAAGGACAGGGTGGAAGGCTGTAAGGGCAGGTTACCAAATGTAAAAACAATATTCGTTACATTTAATGGGTGATACAACAATTTTTCGTTGTAATTTTTGTAAGCCCATGACATAATATATGCATTGGTAATATATTCAATGAGTGGCGAATGGCGCTTATAAAGACTGTGAAGGTATATGAATGTATCACTATGGAATAGAAAATTTTAAGCAGCGGAAAGGGGAAAAAATGAAACGAAAAATCTTGTTATGTATGGTCATGACACTTGCCGCAACATTTATGCTTGCGGGATGTGGAAAACAAAAAGAGGAAACACAGGCGGAATCTAAGGAGGCGGAGAGCACTGACGAGGATGAATACGTCTATGTGGCGGAGTACCACACCCTTGGAGAATCCGGCGGTCAGATGGGACCCTCGGTAATCGGAAATGACCGGACTATTTATTACCTGGAATATAGTAACTCCAGGACAAAGCTTGTTTCCATGGATATGGATGGCCAGGAGAAAAAGGAGCTGCCTGTAGACATTAAAGAAAATCAGTATATTTCAAGCCTTGATGTGGACGGTGAGGGAAACCTGCTGATAAGTGTAACCGGCTATACGGATGAAACCAATGAGCAGGTGGAAGAAATGCTGATTAAAACCCTGGACGGCGAGGGTAAGGAGCTGGCAAATGTGGATGTGAGCGAGGCCTTTTCACAGCAGCCTAATTTTTATTTTGCGGATGTTTTGACAGATGGAGATGGGAATTATTATGTCAACGCCGGACAGGAGGTTTACATCCTGAAACCGGATGGCACGGTGTCTGATCATATGAGCTCAGGACAGTACATAAATTGCTTTTTCCGTATGAAGGACGGGAAAATCGGCGCGGCATACTTTGACAATGCCCGTGGCTTTATTGTAAATGAAGTGCTTCCGGGAGAGAGCGAGCTAAAGCCGGTAGAGAGTTCCATTTCATTTGGATACGGTACCTATCAGGGAGGAACAGATACGGATTTACTGTATACGGAAAACGGCGTACTTTTGTCCTGCAATCTCTCTGATGAAAGCCCGGCGGAAATCCTGCGCTGGACGGATTATGACGTGAATTCCACCAATCTTACCTCGGTTGCTTTTCTGTCGGACGGAAGGATTGCGGCGCTGACCAACGACCGCATGAGTCCTGAGGGAGGTTCCGAGCTGGTGGTTCTCACGCAGAAACCGAAATCGGAGGTACCGGAAAAGACTATTTTGACTTATGGAACTTATTTCCCTTCCTATTTTGCGGAACGGGATATCAGTGCTTTTAACAGGCAGAGTCAGGAGTACCGCATTATGATAAAGGAATACGGAGATGCCTCCATGGACAACAGCGAAAAGGCCGAGCTTTATTTGAAGGATTTGGAAAGCGGGAAATTCCCGGATATCATAGATTTAAGCTATTGTCCTATGCCCCTGGAAACATTGATATCGGTGGGCGCTGTTGAGGATTTGAATCCTTATCTGGATGGGGATGAAATAATTAAAAGAGAGGACTACGTGGAAAGCGCCCTGAAGGCCTATGAGAGAGATGGAAAGCTGTATGCAATTATGCCTTATTACGGTGTGGAGACTCTGGTGGGAAAGGTCTCTGAAATCGGAGATGCAAAATCCTGGACGGTGGAGGACGTGATGGCGCTGATGGCGTCCGCCGGAAATGGGGCGAAGCTTTTACCGGAAACGGACAAATCAGGTATTTTGCGTGCAATGTGCACTATGAATCAGGATTTATTTATCAACAAAGAAACCGGGGAATGCTCCTTTACGGGAGAGGAATTTGAGAAGATTCTTGCATTTGCCAATGGGTTTGCGGATGAAGCAAGCGAGGATACCACTCTGGATGATTTGAGAACGGGAAGAACACTGCTCAATGACGGGTATGTCACCTCCGTTTCTCAGTATCAGATGTATGAATTTATGTTTGGAGGGCCGGTAAACTTAATTGGTTACCCCACTTTTGGAGAGAGCGGGCTGACCTTCCGTTCTAATGGAACCACTGTGGCAATGGGATCCGGGAGCGAAAATAAAGACGGCGTATGGGAGTTTATCCGCTTTAACGTGACCAAGGAACGGCAGGAGAATGTGGGCTCCCCCAATGGCGGCTTCCCTATTCTGAAATCCGCTCTTGAAAAACAGTTTGAGAATGATATGGAACCGGAATATGGGACGGATGCGAATGGCAGCCAGACGGAAATGCCCAAGATGACCTGGACAAGTGATATGGGCGGAGAAATGTTTTCCGTGGATGTTTATGCAGCTACTCAGGAACAGGTGGACAGGGTAAGGGAAATGATAGAGACCACACAGAGCGGAGAACGCATGGACGAGGAAGTTCTGGGCATTATTCTGGAGGAGGCTTCCGCTTATTTCAGCGGGCAAAAGAGCGTGGAGGATGTGGCCTCGGTGATTCAGAACCGGGTACAGCTTTATCTGAATGAGACAAACAGCAAACAGCTGAAAGCGAAGGCTGCCGTAAGGCAGGGCGGAAAGTGTTGCTATGAGCGACCGGTCAGGCCGTGAATTGCAACGAGCCCTGTTTTGCGACAGCTTTTCCGTGTATGGAAGTCTTGCGACGGATGTATACAATATGCTATACTGATTGAGCAGGTTTGATACTGTTTTTTATCACTTTCAGGAATAAAAACGGTATCCGGATTGTACGAATGAAAGTATAGAACAGACGGGGAAGATAAAACGTAAAATGACAAAAAGTAAAAAACAGAACAAAAGAAAAAAGCGTAATCTAATTTTATTAATAGTAATTTTAGTACCTGTTTTGTGCTTACTGGCAGTCTATTCGGTGGGCGCGGGCTATTATCAAAACCGGTTTTTGCGGGGCACGGTGATTGACGGCGTGGATGTGTCAAATATGTCCATTTCGCAATTGGAGGAACAGACACGGAAGTATGCCCTCCGGGTGCTGGAACGTCAGGCGGACGGGACGATTCTGGAAGAAGAAATAACGGGAAGGGATATAGGCTTTTCCTATGTCTCTACGGAGCCATTAAAGGCCATTTTACAGGGGCAGAACAGTTTTTTATGGTTTCTGAAGCAGGACGCATCTTACGAAACCGTGGATTTGTTTACTTATAATGAAGATGCTTTGAAGGAAAGGATTGGGGGACTGCGGGGATTTAAGGAAGATTTCGTCAGCAGGCCGACGGACGCGTACATATCGGATTATGTTCCGGGACAGGGCTTTGAGCTTGTAGCCGAAAGTCAGGGAAACAGCCTTGACCGGAATAAAACTATGGAAGCGGTAAAGGGCGCCGTAGATAAAATGGAGGGAGAGGTAGACTTAGCGCAGGCGGGCTGCTACGAGGAACCTAAGGTCACGACGGAAGACGCAGGCCTTAAGGATACTTATGCTAAGCTCCAAAATTATGTAAATGTGGTGATTACCTATACCTTTGGAGCAGAGAAGGAAGTTTTAGATGGAGATACCATAGTGGATTGGATTTCGGTAGATGGGACACAGGTAAACTTTGACCAGGATAAGGTGAAAGAATATGTGAACTCTCTGCGGAAAAAGTATGACACGATTTTTCACACAAGAAAATTTCAGACCAGCTATGAAACGGAAGTGACCATTGACCGGGGAGATTATGGCTGGTGGATGGACACGGAGACGGAGACGGAAGAACTGACGCAGATGCTTGAGCGAGGCGAGAGCGGGGAGCGGGTTCCCGTTTACAGGCAAAAGGCGGCCTCCTTTGACTCGCCGGATTATGGAGACTCTTATGTGGAAATCAATCTGACGGCTCAGCACCTGTTTTTGTATCAAAATGGGGAGTGTGTTTTAGAGTCCGATTTTGTGTCGGGAAACCCTTCAAGAGGAAATGCAACGCCCACGGGAATCTATGGAATCACCTATAAGGAGCGGGACGCCACCTTAAAGGGGGAAAATTACAGGACGCCGGTTTCCTTCTGGATGCCCTTTAACAATAATGTGGGGATGCACGACGCCACATGGAGAAGTGAATTTGGCGGAAATATTTACATGTCGAACGGTTCCCATGGCTGCATCAATCTGCCCTATTCCATTGCGGAGGAAATCTACGGCCAGGTGGAGAAAGACACACCGGTTATTTGTTATCTTTTGCCAGGGACGGAGCAGGCGCCATTGCCCCAGGAGACCACGGAGCCGGAGGCAGGAGAGACAGGGGCGGAGTCGTCGGAAGGGACTATAGGAGCGCCTGAGACGGAGACAGCAGGAGACGCTGCTGCGGCACCGGAAACAGAGTCACCGGAAACTGCTACGGTAGTGCCGGAAACGGAATAGACTGAGGAAAGAAACTGACGGAGTCAATAACAGGCAGATGCAAGAAGCTTTCGGTATGGAGTACTAATGTTTGACTAGATTTTGCATTGGTTCCCCATTTATATACCGTTGCATATTTTTCAGGCAGATATTCACCACGTTGCGCTGCGTTTCCGAGAGATGATAACCTCCCGATATATGAGGCGTGATAAATACGGTGGGAATTGTCCACAGCCTGTGGTCTGGCGGGAGCGGCTCCGGGTCGGTTACATCCACGGCGGCGCCAGCGAGATGACCGGATTCTAAAGCGTCACACAAATCCTGCGCGCATATCAAATCGCCCCGGCCTCCATTGAGGAAAAAACTTCCCTCTTTCATAATTGCAAACAGTTCTTTGCCAAACAGTCCTTTTGTCTCGCTGGTGCTGGGTAAAAAGGAAACCACAGCATCCGCTTTGGGAAGGAGTTTTCTTAGCCTGTCCATTGTGTGCAGTTCGTCCATACAGGAGGGACAATCGCCGGGCGTCCTCTTTACACCGATTACATAAGCCCCAAGGGAATGGGCCAGAGAGGCAAAATGTTTTCCGATATCCCCGGCGCCGAGAACCAGAATCGTAGCGTCAGTGATGGAGGTGACAGCGCCTTCATCCTTCCAGATATGCTGCTTTTGGTTATCCCTGTACAGATGCAGTTTTTTCTGGAGCGCCAGAAGCATGGCGAACATATGCTCCGAAACCGCCTTGCCATATGCGCCGCTGCTGTTTGTCAGTATGGTATGTGGACTTAGTATGCCCTCTTTTACGTAAAGGTCAAATCCTGCTGATTCCAGCTGAAGCCAGGCAAGATTTTCAGATGCCCGTATCATTTCAGGGGGTACATTTCCAAGGATAATCTCGGCCTGCCGCACCTGCTTTTCCGTCACATCAGAGATACTTGTGTAGATATATTCCGCCTCCGGCAGAAGGTGTTCCAGTCTGTCTTTCTGCGGTTTTGTTACAGGAATTACGACCAGTACTCTTTTTTGCTCCATCTTATATCCTCCCTTGTTGGATTGAATTTACTTGTTCCAATAAACAATAGTCATGTAACAGTTTGCATGTATTGTGTGATGACCATGGGACTAATTTTCTGTTGTCCGTATCGAAGATCCTGGCTCTGCTGTATTTTTCAGGATATCTGACATAGCTATGGATAATTTCACAGGGTCAATGGGCTTGGCGATATGCCCGTTCATGCCCACCGACATAGCTTTGTCACGGTCTTCCTGAAAGGCGTTTGCGGTCATGGCCAGTATGGGAATACCGGCCTTTTTTTCGTCCGTAAAGGCGCGGATGGTCTGTGTTGCGTGATAACCGTCCATATTAGGCATTTGGATATCCATCAAAACCAGGTCATAATAATCGGCCTGGGCTTTCAGCAGCATGTTGACGCACTCCACCCCGTCCTTTGCCCGCTCGGTAAGGCAGCCCCATTTGGATAAAATTTTGGTGGCCACCATAGCGTTCACATCAATGTCCTCCGCAAGCAGGATTCTCCGGCCGTTAAGGATGGCGGAATCGGGCGCTTCGTGTGGTTGTGGCGCCTTTACTGCGGGAGGATTCCCCAAACGGTGGGGAAGGCAAATGGTCACTGTGGTGCCCTCGCCTTGCTTACTTTCAATTTGGATGGTACCTTTCATCAAATCCACAAGATCTTTCACAATCGTCAGTCCCAGCCCGGTGCCGTGAACACCGCTGATGGTGGAGGTCTGTTCTCTGGCAAAGGACTCGTAAACATGAGAAAGAAACTCCTCGGACATTCCAATTCCGTTATCCCTGATCACAGTCTCTATGACACAGGTGTCCGGAGCATCGCCGGGAAGTTCCCGAAGGGAAACAGCAATGGCGCCGCCTTCAGGGGTATATTTTATGGCATTGCTGATGATATTTAAAAGAATCTGCGAATAATGGGTGGTATCTATGTACAGATATGGATGAGTGATATCCTGTTTTATGGAAAAACTAAGGGCTTTCTGCTCAAGTTCACTGTAAAACAGGGTGCGCAGTTTGTCATATACATCAGTTATATTCGTCAGATCTTCCTCTATCATGGTCTTATGACTTTCGATTTTGGATAACTCTAAAATATTGTTGATAAGGTCCAAAAGCTGTTTGGAGGAGATATCAATGCTTTTCAGGTAATTCTGCCGGGTATTTGGGTCGGTGCTTTCCAGGGCCAGATTGGTAAAACCAATGATGGCATTCATGGGGGTGCGCAGATCGTGGGACATATTAAACAGAAATTCGGATTTGGTTTTGTTGGCGGCTTCAGCGCGCTCTACGGCAGCTTCTAACTGCTCCCGCTGCAGCTCCAGTTCCGCTTTCTGGCTTTCGATTTTTTTGGCCATTTCCAGTTTTTGGGAGGACTTTAAGAGGCTTGCCACCATACTGTTGATATGGCTGCTCAGTTCCAGAAATTCCTTACTGCCCTTAACGCCTACCTGAGTGGTGAGGTCCCCGTCCTGAATGGAACGAAGATTTTTATTGATTTGCTTGATGGAGTTGATTACGGTTTTGTCCATGCTGCCTGCCACCGCATAGACTAAAATCAGAGCAATCAAAACAAGCCCGCCCAGCAGTAAAAATTCATTGACTGCAATAGACCGGATAAATTCGCTCATAGGGGTTGCCCATACGATATAATTTCCGCTGATTTCCCTGGAAAAGCAATGTGAGAGAACGCCGTTTAAATACGTACAGAAAGGCGCGTCAGAACTTAGCCTCTCTGCTTTGAGACCAACTTGCGAGATATCTCTGTCCACATCGGAAACGGTAGTGGCGCCCACAACCTTTAAGGTATCAGGGTCAATTGCATACAGATTGTAGCCGATTCCCGTTCGAAGGAGAGAGAAGATATAGGACAGTTCGTTTTTTTCGGTGGCGCGCAGTACGGTCTCCGGGGACATTCCAACCTGGACGATAAAGGTTTTGTCCTCGTTCCAGAGCGCTGAGTATTGCACCATTTTGCCCTCCGCCGTGTTAGGGGTCAGATCCTGAACCAGCTCTAAGGACTTGTCGGTTAATAAGGGTTTGAAATAAGCCATCTGTTCCCCGGAATCAAAAGTCATGCCATAATAAATGGGATGTGTTCCAGAAATAATTTCGCCCTCAGGGCTAAAAATGTGGATTTCATCTACCTCCACACCGGCGGCAATTTTGTAAAGTTCTTGAATGTCATATTGGGCCTGGGGATTGTATTTGAGAATATATGCCACGGCCCGGGCGTCATTCAGACACATGGCCTCATATTCTTTCTGAACCCGTTCCAGTTCCCTGGAATTTTCTTCCAGAGTCTGTTCAATCTGGGAAAAAAGCCGGTCGGCATCTTCCTCGGCCTCCCGGGATATGTTGAATATTTGAAATCCCACAGAGAAAAAAAGGATGACGATTATCATGATCAATGTGATCTTTCTCATATTTTCGACAATGATCTTTTTACTGGTAAGCAAAATAAGTACCTCCCTTTCCCGGGATCGTAACAGTGAAGCAGGGCTGAATGGTTATATAATTCATGTTAAAATCATTGTAACATGCTTATTATGTATTGCAAGCGGAAAAAGTTATTTTCGTATCTTAATATGAGGATATTGCGGATTGTTTATGGTATGATATACTACAGATTTATTTCTGCGAATATGCCTTGGGCAGATTCAGAAAAAGCGCTTGGGAATGGAGGAAAAGATGGAGAAATTCGAATTTTATCTGACAGACAGTTTAGAGAAAGTGTTTCCGGATAAAAAACCGGATGTGATGAAAGAGCATACTGTAATTTCGGTTCTGCGGGGAGAAGGATTTGCACTGCAGCTGGTTTACGGAAAAGTGCGGTCCGGTTCGGAATCCCGACAGGAATTTTACTATGAGATAAAGGGAAACCCGGTAAAGGCGCGTGTGCGAGATGTGGAGCTGGTTCCGTCTGCTTTTCCGTGCTATGAAAAAGTGGACGATAATTATCTGACCACAACACCGGGACTTTTTCCTGATCTGTTAAAGCCCCGGAAGGATAACAGGATAACCCCATTGCCGGGGCAGTACCGGTCCTTGTGGATAGATTTTCCGGATACGGAAAATATAGAAGGCGGAAGCTATCCGATTGAGATTCTTATTTGGCAAAGACAGGCGCCGCCGGAAGACAGTTCATCAAAGGAGATTTGTCAGGAAAAAATCCAGGAGGAAAAAATAATATGCAGACTGCCTTTTTTGCTGGAAGTATCGGATGTTCGGTTGCCGGAACAGACACTGATCCATACCCAGTGGTTCCACTGCGACTGTCTGGCGAATTATTATCATACGGATGTTTTTGACGAAGAACATTGGAAAATCATAGAAAATCAAATGATGCTTGCAGGCAGGGAACTGGGAATTAACATGCTGCTGACGCCGGTGTTCACCCCTCCCCTGGACACCGCTGTGGGAGGAGAAAGAAGAACGGTACAGCTTGTGGATATTTTTCTTCGTGGAAGCCGATATATTTTTCAATTTGAAAAATTAAGAAGGTGGTGTATGCTCTGCAAAAAGCATGGGATATCCTATCTTGAAATTCCCCACCTGTTTACCCAGTGGGGTGCTCTGGCAACGCCGAAGATTGTTGTGGATATAAACGGAGTGAAAGAAAAAAAGTTTGGGTGGCACGTCCCGGCCCAAAGTCCTTCCTACAGGGAATTTTTAGAGCAGTTTATCCCGGCCCTTCAGGAAGAACTGGAAAATCAGGGATTTGACCGTAACCATATTTATTTTCATATATCGGATGAACCGGCGGCAGAACATATGGAAAGCTATGAAGGGGCAAAAAAGGTGACAGCCGATTTGCTGCAGGGATGGAAGGTGATTGACGCACTCAGTGATTTTCATTATTATGAAAAGGGACTGGTGGCAAATCCTGTAGTGGCAAATAACCATCTGGAGCAGTTCGTCCGGCATGGGGTTAAGGATTTGTGGGTGTACTATTGCTGCGGGCAGTACGACAGGGTTCCCAACCGGTTTTTTGCAATGCCCAGCGCAAGAAACCGTATCATGGGAGTTTTGATGTATTTATATAGAATAAAGGGCTTTCTGCACTGGGGATATAATTTTTACAATTCTCAATTTTCAAAAGAAGCGGTGGATCCCTTTTTTGATACGCATGCCAGTTATGCATTTCCCTCAGGCGATGCTTTTTTGGTGTATCCGGGAAAGGATGGGGAAGCATGGTCTTCCCTCCGGGGAGAGGTGCAAAGAGAAGGACTTTGTGATTTGCAGGCTCTGTACGCCTTGGAGAAACTGGTGGGAAGGGAGAGGACGGAGGAAATTATTTATGAAGGTGAAAGCGGGCCATTTACCTTTGAGCATTATCCTGTTGACAGGGAATATTTTTTCCGGCTGCGCAGAAGGATAGCAGATGAACTAAATAGAAACGGATTCCGGTGAGATGGGTAGGCCAGTGGCAAACATGCTTTAGCGTGAAGGTAAGCCCTAAAGTACCCAAAAGTGCCGCCTGAAAACAAAGGCCGGCATGAGAGAATGTGGAACGTTTTGGAACGGAGGAAAAGAATGAAAGAAGTAAAACAACCTAAAAAACCGTTGATTTTTTATTACCTGGTGGTGCTTCTGGTGATGTCACTGCTGAACACCCTGCTTTTTCCCAAACTGCTCAAGAAGCAGATTGAGAATGTGGACTATGGCACCTTCCTCAACATGGTGGAGGAAAAGCAGGTGAAAATGGTTCAGATAGAAGGGGAATATATTTATTTTGTGGACAAGCAGGAAGAACCGGGATACTACCGGACCCCCACGTTTGACGACCCGGATCTGGTGGAGCGGCTGCGGGCGTCAGAATGCGCTTTCGGCCGGGTGGTGCAGGAGGAAATGTCGCCTGTTTTAAGATTTATCCTAAGCTGGGTGCTGCCCATTGTGATTTTTATTGTGATAGGTAATTGGCTTTCCTCTAAATTGATGAGCAAAATGGGAGGCGGTATTCCTTCCATGCAGTTTGGAAAGAGCAATGCAAAGGTTTATGTGGAGTCAACAACAGGCATCAAGTTCAGTGATGTGGCAGGGGAGGACGAGGCTAAGGAGGTTTTGACCGAGATAGTGGATTTCCTGCACAATCCTCAGAAATATCAGGATATCGGCGCGTCCATGCCCAAAGGAGCCCTTCTTGTGGGCCCTCCCGGAACAGGAAAAACACTGCTGGCAAAGGCGGTGGCCGGGGAGTCGGAGGTTCCCTTCTTTTCCATATCAGGCTCTGAATTTGTGGAGATGTTTGTGGGAATGGGGGCGGCCAAGGTCCGCGATCTGTTTAAGCAGGCAAATGAGAAGGCCCCCTGTATCGTATTTATTGATGAGATTGATACCATAGGGAAAAAGCGTGATGGCGGCGGAATGGGCGGCAATGATGAGAGGGAGCAGACCTTGAATCAGCTGCTTACGGAGATGGATGGTTTTGACGGTTCAAAGGGCGTTGTAATCCTTGCGGCAACCAACCGTCCGGAATCCCTTGACCCGGCCCTCCTTCGTCCCGGCCGGTTTGACAGGCGGGTTCCAGTGGAACTGCCTGATCTGGCAGGAAGGGAAGCCATTTTAAAGGTACACGCCAAGAAGATAAAGCTTGGGGATGACATCGACTTTAACGCCATTGCAAGAGCGGCTTCCGGAGCCTCCGGAGCGGAACTGGCCAACATGGTCAACGAGGCGGCCCTGCGTGCGGTCAGGGAAGGCCGTCAGTATGTGATTCAGGCGGACCTTGAAGAAAGCATTGAAGTGGTCATTGCAGGCTACCAGAAGAAAAATAAAGTGCTGTCAGATAAGGAAAGACTGATTGTGTCTTACCATGAAATCGGCCATGCCCTGGTGGCGGCCCTGCAGAGCCATTCGGCCCCTGTTACCAAGATTACCATTATCCCCAGAACCTCAGGAGCCCTGGGCTACACCATGCAGGTGGAGGAAGGGGAACACAACCTGATGAGCAAGGAGGAAATCGAAAATAAGATTGCTACCTTTACAGGCGGACGGGTGGCGGAGGAACTGATTTTCCATTCCATCACCACCGGGGCCTCCAACGATATAGAGCAGGCCACCAAACTGGCCCGGGCTATGATCACAAGGTACGGTATGAGCGAGGAATTTGGCATGGTGGCCCTTGAGACCGTTCAAAATCAGTACCTGGGAGGGGATGCATCTTTGGCATGTTCGGAGGACACAGCCAGAGAGGTTGACCGGAAAGTGGTAGAGACAGTGAAAAATCAGTATGAAAAGGCGAAGAAGCTTCTTAGTGAAAATATGGATAAGCTCCATGAGCTGTCCAAGTATCTGTATGAGAAGGAAACGATTACAGGGGAGGAATTTATGAAGATTCTGGGAGATACAGATTCTCTCTAAGACTGGTACTGCGTATGGAGCGCAGCGTCTCAGGCGGTTTTCGGTCAGGAATTTTGTGCATGGGGGGGTTCACCGATGTGGTTGGTGGGCTCCTTTTTCCGTCCTTGTATAAAGCGCATAAGGAGATAAGCTTCTTTCAATGAGTCATAGGGACCAAAAAGAGAAGAAAAATGTCGTTTCATGCAAAACGAGTTGAAATTATGTGCGGTTGGAAGATAATAAAAACGGTTGGAACACCAAACGAATATAAGGAGGAAAGATTGGAGATTTCATTCTTAAATCGAGAAAAGTTAAATTATGACAGGCATGAGAAATGTAAAATGTATTTTAGGTATTTTGACGGCGGCCATTGTGTTGTGCTGTGGATGTGGAAGGGAGGGCGGCAATGAGACTGAGGGGGCCGGAAGTGTGGCTGAGTCAGCCGATACGCAGGCAACCGTTATGCAGGCGGCTGATACACCAACAAATACCGCACAGGCAACTGATATGCCGGAAAAAGAGGTACAGACCACCGTGCAGGATGTTCCCCAGGACGCACAGTCCGGTGAAGACCTTGATGTGGTGGAGCCGGATGCTGCTGATGATAAATGGTATATGGCAGGCAATGTCTACACGGATGATACGGGACGCAGAATGGAAGTGTTTTTTGACGATGAAGGTATGTTGGAATTTGCTGTTGATGGTCTTTCTTTGTACTATACAAGGGCAGATGGTTTCCAGCAGGAAAATAACTGGAGAATCTATACCTGTGATGATGGGACGGTTATCATTTATTATCCGGGAGAACCGGCACATCTGGAGATTTCTGACGGAGAGTATGCGGGGCTTTACGAGGCAGGCGGCGACAAAGTGAAATAAGGGATTAACTGTTATGTTTTCCGTAGAATGAGACGATATATGTAATGACAGTGAATAGATTTTTCATTCACAATGAACAGGGGGCGGGTATGAATGAAAATAGGGGAAGCACAGCAGATTTATAGAAACCAGATAAAGGAATACCGGACGGAGCGGTCGGCCGTATCGAAACAACTGAAAAATATCCAGGCAAAGATGCAGCATTTCCCGGGCAGAGGGGAGGAATATGCTTCTGAGGCGGCCACTTTGGAGCTGACGCTTAATGCCCTTGACGAGAAGGAGTCAGAGTATCAGGAGTATTTAGACAGGCTGGCGGAGCAGTACTGTGCCTACTGGAATGCCACGGTGGGAGAGCAGCAGGCGGATGCGGCTGCGGAATATGCCCAGGAGATGGGCAAAATGATGGAGGTGGCCCGCCGTATTATGAAGGGCGGAATCGTGCCTGCATCGGATGAGAAAAAATTGATGGAATACAGTTTTGAAATGTACCAGACGGCCAAGAACATTGGCGCGCTGGCCCAGCAGGAGAAAAAAGAAAAATATAAATCCCTCTGGAAGGATGAGGAAGAAAAGGAGTACGATGACCCCCAGGAGGTGGCGGAAAACGGCACCGCTCCCGCAGGGGCGCCTGAGGTGGTGGATGCAGCGGATACCGTGGCGGCGGTTACGGCAGCAGAATAAGATAGCAATTTTTAAGAGGCTGTGCAATAAGAATAATGGATACAAGGTATATGAATATCTGGCTTTCAGAAACATAATATCCTGTATGCAGTTTTCTTAATGCGATAGCCTCTTTTTTCCCAAACGTTGACTGGATAGCCAAGGAACCAAATAAGCAGAGCAAATCAGAGTTTGAAAGCTACAGGGTAAGGGGCTTTTGTCCGCACACCCTGCTGATAGTCTCCATAATCCGGCTTCTGGTAAGGTCGGCAATTTCTTTTGATGTCATTTCTTTGTATTCATCATAAAAAATGGGCGCTAAAAAATGCACCTGGGTTTTTACCGGCTTTAAGGAATTAAGCTCAAAGGGCTTGTAGGAATCAATCAGGGCTACCGGGATGATGGGGGTTTTGGATTTGATGGAGCATTTGAAGGCTCCGGGCAGGAACTCATGTACCTGATTCCGGTTGCGGTAATAGCCTCCTTCCGGGAAAATAATGATGCGCCGTCCAGATTTTACTTGGGCGATAACGTCCATAATGGTCTTAAACTGCTTTCGCATATCAGTCTTGTCTAATCGGATACCGTTAAGCAGGCTGATAAACTGGGTGGTGACGATAGGATGAGAGCGCTTATCGTCAATCATAACAGTGCAGGGGGTAGGATGTCCGGATATGATACCCAGGGCGTCATACTTTCCTTGATGGTTGGCATACATAACATAGCCTCCCTGAGAAGGGAGATTTTCGGTTCCATAGACATCCGTGTGAATGAAGCCGTTACGCTTTAAGATAGCCACAGCGCTTTTGGCCACCTTGTAGCGATCCTCCTCGGTGTAGGAATCGGTATGCTTTTCTATGTAACCGGCCTTGCACAGATAAAACAAAATGAACGGTAAAGAAATAATGATTACAAAATAAAATCTTAACATAAAAATCTCCATGCCACTAAAGGCTCTATGACAAAGTGTATTTTTATGCACAGGGGCGCACAGTAGCATTTACTGCTAAGGCAGAATGGGCCCCGCGCGGCGGGCAGGGAGAAGCTCTTTCCCTGCTCGTTAATAGTTCATCCTTGGTAAAACATGAAATCAATTTGTGTATTTCTGATAAATAGAATATCATATTTTGTTGCTTTTATCAAATCGGAAAATCGGATTTTGACACTGCGAATTTTTAACTTTGCCGATTCCATTAAAGGATGCTTTTCAGCGGGAATTAAGATTGTATTTTAGGAAAATGCATATTATAATTAAGTAAATTTAGACGGCCTGTGTATTAGGTTTATGTTTTTACGATAGGAGGAAAAATGAAAAAGTTAAAGAGATGTGCGGTACTGTTAACTACAGCGTTTGTGCTGGCCCTTACCGGGTGCGGCGGCTTAAAGGAGGAAACTCCGAAGGAAATTGTCATGAAGGAATATGTCTCAGAGGATGAGACGGTGAGCATTCAAATGGATGAGAGCTGGAAGGCTGAGGATGTAAATGAGGAAAGTGGCACGGAAGGCTGGGTGGCGGCCTTTACGGAGGATGACTCAGAGGGGATTTTAGTAATGCAGCTTGCCAAAAGTGTTTTTGGCGCAAACGCCGACATAGATACATGGAGGGATGCAATTGAAACCTCCTATCAAATGTCAGATATAAAGGAAATAGAAATGCCGTCCATTCCCGATATGGAGGTGGAGGGAGCGTACAGCTGCGTGGTAACGGCTGATGAAGTGGACGGCGCAGGCCTGGTCGTATATGGAGAGACGGAATATGCCTTTTACGGTATCTTATATGCGGCCACGGAAATCAACGAGCAGAAAGAGGAATATTTTAGAAATGTGTGCGCCTCTTTCAAGGAGACGCCGCCGGAAGTTGAAAATACGTCAACTGTGGAAATGACGGATACCATCCAGTGGTTTAACAATACCTGTGCGGTGCTGACGGCGGTGAACAACTGGGATTACACCATGTTCGGAGGCCTTCCTGCAAATGAGAGCAGCCAGCAGATTGCCCAGTCCCTTTTATCCGGCTGGTGGGATGTGAGCGACCGGGCTTCCGCAGACGAAACCATGGACTGGCTTTTGACAGAGGGACACAGGCTTTCCTTCCGGGATGATATGGTGTACATAGGGGAAAGCGGTGTTGGAGAGGTTCCGGAGGAGGAGAGGATTGATTTCCTTCTGGAAAGTTTTGTGATAGACGAAGAAGAAGCGGAGAATTACAAAAACTGGTATGCCCTCTATGAAAGATATGGGGATGATGCCCTGGCAGGATGGGATTACAGCCGGGCCATGTCGCTTTTGGGCAACTATTATCTTGCCGGTTATTACACGGAGACGGAAGCCCTTGACAAATCTCTGGAGGTGGCAAAACTGATTCAGGAGACCTTTGATTCCTGGGATGGCTTTATGGAGAGCTATTTTGTTGGATATGAGTACTGGGGAGAGGAAAGCAGTGAGGAGAGACGGGGAATTTATGAGGACATCAAAGCCCAGGCGGACAGTCCCTATAACATTGACTGGAATTTGACGCTGGAAAAAAGCTGGTAATTGTTTTAATATTGCACATAAAACGAGCAGGGAATCCGTAGAAGATTTCCTGCTCGTTATTGTTACGTCGTTGCATTCGAAAAATCTCCAAATCTTTTTACTTTCTTTTTCGTATCTTCCGAAAGTCTGCCGAAATCCATATCGTGAATTTCGTGAACTACCCCTCTCGAATGTGTGGAAATCTACAAGGCACACACTTGGACTTGGAAATTATAAATTTTTAAATTGCTTTCAGGGTATTGCAATCTCACCTACAAAGTGTTAAGATAATAACACCTACAGGATGTTAAGATAAAAGGAGGACAATATGGCACAGCAAATTTCCGAATCAGAGCTGGTATTAATGAAAATCATTTGGAAGAATGGAGGGACGGCGCTATACTCCCTCATCATGGAGGAACTGGAAAAAGAGGAAAATAAATGGAAAAACAACACAGTACTTACCCTACTTTCCAGGCTGGGCGAAAAAAAGTTCCTAAAGGTCAGGAAAATTGGCAGACGGAATGAATATGTGGCTACCGTAACGGAAGCGGAATACCAGGCCATGCAGACCCACAGCTTTCTCAATAAAGTCTATGGCGGGAATGTAAAAAATTTAGTGTCAACATTGCTGCGGCAGGATATTCTCTCAGAGGAGGAATTAAAGGAGATAGAAATCTTTTGGAGGAAAGAAAATGAATGAGTTTATGAAAGTAGTATTGTCGCTGTCTGTGTCCGGCGCACTGTTATTACTGCTCATTTTTGTATTAAAACCCTTATATAAAAACAGATTCAGCAGGCGCTGGCAGTATTATATCTGGATGATTGTTGCATTGCGGTTCTTACTTCCCCTGACGCCCGATATTACGATTGTTGGAAGTTTATTTGAAAAGCTTGACAGGACAGCGGTAACAAGTGAAATTCCCGGAACCCAAAATGAATTTGTTCCTGAAAATACGGATAACAGTGAAACAAAGCCGATTCAGACAAAAAAGGATATAGCTGGCACTGCCATGGGTGAATCCCTTCGCAGCGATTCGTCCCTGGGCTTCATCATTACGGAATTCGGCCAATTTACAGCTGGCCTGTTCTTTATCTGGTCAGTATTGACACTGATACTGTTTGTCCGCAAGATAACGATTTATCAGACCTTTACCAGGTATATCAAAGCGGGCAGCGCAGAGCTGTCGGATATCAAAATCTTAAATCTGTTGTCCGACTGTGAAGAAAAGCTGAATATCAAAACAAGAGTGGAAGTATCTTATAATCCGCTGATAGCTTCACCTATGCTGATTGGTTTCTTCCGTCCGGAAATTGTTTTGCCTGCCGTCCAAATGGAAGATGAAGAATTATCTTATATTTTTATGCATGAACTGATTCACTACAAGAAAAAGGATATGTTTTACAAATGGCTGATACAGATTGCCGTGTGTGTCCATTGGTTCAATCCTTTTGTATATCTGCTGGAAAAGGAAGTGAATAAATCCTGTGAATTGTCATGTGATGAAAAAGTCATATCCATGCTGGATGACAAAGCAAGGCGTGAGTATGGGGACACACTGATTTCTTTTATGAAATTGAATCATTTGTACAAAAGTTCTTTAGCTTCCGTCACCTTAACGGAGGGAGCGGAACAGTTAAAAGAAAGGTTAGGTGCTATTTTGCATTTTAGAGAAAAGAATAAAGCGACTCGGATTTTAACAGGTGTATTTACATTATGTATCGTTTTTATGGCCGCCTTCATTGGCAGTTACCATGTCGCAAACGCATATATGCCTATGACTACGCCTATGGCTACGACTATGTCCATAACTACTGACACGGACGCCCCCTTGCAGGCAGCCTCTGATGATGTGCCGGTGATGGAAACATTGGAGTTTAGAGGGACAACATATTATTTGGTTTCCGACGAAGAACAGCTTAGAGCCATTGGAAGGGGCGCGTATGGTATGGATCAGAACTATATGCAGCAGGCAGATATCCAACTTTCTGCAAATGAATGGCTCCCTATCGGAACAAGGGATAATCCATTTACAGGCACTTATAACGGTAACGGCTACGAAATTGCAGGACTTACCATGACAAATCCGGACGCAGATCTTGTAGGACTATTTGGCGTTGCCCGAGATAATGCGCAGATTTACAATATTACTTTGCGGGATTTTGATATCATGAGTGCGGGGAAAAATGCTGCAAATAAATCAGTTGGAGCAATCGTTGCAATTGCATACGGAGGCCGCGCCTATGATAATACCGTTTATACTAAAGAAATTGATGGAGATGAAATTTATGATTGAAATTAAAGTGCCGCTGTTATCTCCGAATTGTAACAATGTAACCATCGACTATGCACCGGTATATCCGGACGCGATGATTCTGTAAAATCAGAAAAGACGACGGCACGGACGTTATTGCATTGACAGCAGGGCAATCGTGAAGGTGCATCCGCCGCCAGGGGTATCCCTTAGATATATCTTTCCGCCAAGGAGTGAAATTAGTTCATTTGCAATACTAAGTCCAAGTCCAAAATGCTCTCTTTGAGTGCGGGACTTGTCACATTGATAGAAGCGGTTAAATATAAAGGGCTTATCCTTGTCGCTGATGCCAATCCCATGATCAATCATTGTAATTTCCAACTTGTTTTTTTCTATGGATGCATTTAGTGAAATTTCAGATTCGGGCAAGGAGTATGAAACCGCATTATCAAGAAAGATACTGATAATCTGGTTCAGTCTGTCCGAATCGGAATAAAAGGGCGGACAGCATTCATCCGGTATATTAAGCCGTAACAGTATATTCTTTTTTCTGCAAATCTGTTCATATTTTGTATACAGGTTTATCAGCAGCGTATCTATATTGATTTCTTCCATATGAAAAGACCAGCTTCCGGCATCAAGAGATGAGAGCAAAAGCAAATCCCCAATAAGCCGGGACATGCGTGATACTTCCGAATCAATCACCTGTGCGTGCTCTTTAATGGTATTCGGAATATCCGGTGCGGATTCAATCATTTCCGCGGAGGAAAGGATTGCCGCTAATGGAGCTTTGCATTCATGGGAAACAGCAGCAATAAAGTCTTTCTGGCTCTGCATGGCCGTCTCTGTTGGTTTTACGGTGATTCCGGTAAGAATCCGGGACAGAAAAATAATAAAAAGGAAAACGCCGCACCATATACAGATATAAAACTTTAATTCGGGCAATAGCAGAGAGACGAAACTATCGCTTTCTTTTACAATGGATAATCCATATGTAATGCCATAGCCTGTAACAATCTCGCAATAGACGCAGTTATAGTTTTTCCCGTCCGGCATACGGATGGGATATGCCGCAGACTGGCTGCTGCGTTCACAGTCTTTTAATGCAAGAGGGTTAAGAGCATAGCTGGGATGCTGTTGCAGTGTGCACAGAAAGGTATCTATAATCTCGGAACAATCTTCCAAATTCTCACTTTGGTATAAAAATGGGTCCGTATCGGAAAGAAGCCGGAAGGAGTGACCAAGCTTTTTTTCATAAAGGGACAAAATCTCCATGTAATCAGAGTTCTGCTCCATTGAAAAGACCAGCATGGAAGCCATTCTGTTCAGGTAAGCTATGGAATTTTTTCTTTTCTCCTTAATAGTCTGTTGAATGAACAGACAGAACACAATGGAAAAAAACAGCATGAGCGAGCCAATCAACAAAATGTAGAGATTTCGTTTAAGCCTTTTTATCATTTCCAGCCTCCAGTATATATCCGGAACCGTACACGGAAGAAAGAACGCAGCCGCTTGCTATTGTACGGATGCGCTTGCGTAGAAAATAGATGTAGTTATCCAGATTCCCGGTTTCCACAGATGCATCTGCCTCCCACACTTTTTGAATCAGGTGTTCTCTGGTCAGCAGAGTGTCGGGCTGTTTCAGAAACGCATGCATCAGGTGGAATTCCGTAGGCGTCAGTGCTACGAAATTTTCTTTGCAAATAAGCTGTCTTTTTGTCAGGTCAAGAGAAAGGTCATGGAAAGAAAGACTTATGTCTCTGCTCAGACCGGCAGGTCGGCGGGTTAAAGCACGGATACGTGCGGAAAGTTCTGGCATATGAAAAGGTTTTGAAAGATAATCATCTGCGCCGTTGTCCAGACCTTCAATTTTATCCTGTAATTCCGACATGCCTGTTATGATGATGACGGGAATCTGTATTTGTTTGTTCCGCATCGCCTTTATGATTGTGAGTCCATCTACAACAGGGAGCATCCGGTCAATGACTGCAAGGTCATAACTGCTGCCCATGTTAAGGGCGAGCAAAAGGCCTTCTTCGCCGTCACCGCAGGCATCAACAATATAGCCTTCTTTTGTGAGCTGCTGTTTCACATTGCCACAAAGGTATTTATCATCCTCTAAAAGTAAAATCTTCATAGCGTCATCTCCACATAGAATTGACAGGAATTGTTAAGCGGCTGTTACTTAACGATTCCTTATTTTCAGTATAACAAAACATTCTCGAAAAATCTTCTAAAAAGCTCTTAAAATCCGTTGCCCAAATAGAAGATTTTTAGAGCAGTCGGATGCTATGCTTTATGACAAGCAGGAATTTGTGCCGAAGCGTCACAAATTCGCGACATGGAAAATGCCGTTTAGTCGCAAAGCAGAATTGGAAATTCTGTTCGCGGTTCCTATGAGTATGTCGGCGGCAGACTCAGAGTAGAACGCTTCGGAAATGGAGGAAAAAATGAGAAGAAACATGTTGGGAACAGCAGGAACCTTAATCTTGAGCTTTGCGCTTAGTATGAGCATGGCCGGTTGTGCAGGGAAGGGAGACGATGGAGAGACGGCGGAGCCGGGTACATTGGATATTCAGAGCGTCGCATTACATGATAGTGGTGGAACAGGGGGTGACAGTGAGATGGAAACTGGCAGTGAAGAAAACAGTGAACCGGATGCATCAGATAGCCAAGGTGCAGCACCTCAAAGTACTGAATTAAATAATGAAGTTGGAAATAGCGCTGATGTAGGAGGCAATATGGAATCCGTGTATTTTGAAGGAGCCGACCTGAATGGAAGGGTGCTTGAATTTTCCGATACCGGTTTTACAATAACACCTGTTCATACAGTCGTATATGAGGATGGAACGAGGAACAGCTGGGAGGCGGCTCCGGGGAAGGAAAATGAGGAGGATAATATCTATGTAACTTATACGGAAAATACGATTTTTGAGGTTGTATATTTCGACATGAGTCTGCAGGAAGTATCCTCAAGAGAAGATGCTGACAAAAGCAGCATTAAAAAACAGACATTGGTATATGTTTTTGGGACCGGTGAGGATGGGAAAAACTGGACTGCAGATAAGGTTCTCATACAGAGGTGGAAAAACAGCTAAAACGATCAGGCTGAGAAAGGAGCATGGTTATAAGGATGAAAAGAAAGATATTGAAGATGGCAGGTGTTTTTGGTTTGTCTGTTATTTTGTGTGCCGGCATGTCAGGATGTTCGGGTAAGGGAAACGACCGGACGGGTACGCCGGAGGTACAAACGGCTAAAGAGAGCGATGGTAATGAAGGCACTGAAACGAGGGAAGCAAAAGCTGGCAGTGGAGAAAACGGCGCCGGCGGGACAGCAGGCAATCATGGGGAAACTGCTGACAGCAGTGCGGAGAGTATCAATGAGGCAGAGGGCAGCAGTGGAATGTCAGATGACAGCAAGGCGGAAGGTATATTTTATGATGGAGCTGATTTAAGCGGGAGGGTTGTTGACTTTTCGGATATTGGATTCACCATAACTCCCCGGACAATGGTCATAAATGAGGATGGGACAATGGAGGGAGGTATTGCCGCTCCGGGTTATGAATCGGAAGAAACGAACATCCACATAACTTATTCCGAGGATGTTGTTTTTCAGGTCATTTACTTCAGTATAGGGGCGCAGGCTGAAGCTTCAAGGGAAGACACCGACAAAAGCAGCATTAAAAAAGATACGGATGTGAATATATACGGCACCTGTCAGAATGAAAAAAATTGGGTTGCCGACAAAGTTGTGATTACAAGATGGCGGTAGGAGGTCAGTATGGATTGTTTGGCAAGGGCGCTGTGTTATATTCGGAGAAAAAAGATGAAGTCTGCGTTACTGCTGTTTTTGTTTCTGGTCATTAACGGTATGGTTTTAGGCACATTGGGGATACGGACAGTATCTTTAAGGCTGGTTGAAGAACTCCGAAAAAAAGCGGAGAGCAAAATAACATTGGAAAGCATGGATGTGAATCACCCTTTTGAGGAAACGGATATGCAGGCAATAGGAAAGACACCCAATGTAAACAGACTCAACCGCATATCGGAAATACGGGTTATTTCCACAACCTGTATCCCGGTTGCCGGCAGTGAAGGCTCCGGAGATATGTTTACGATTCATGGGTACGATAAATTAGAGAATGACAGTCCATTTGCGGATAAAGTATATCGGCTTGTAGAGGGAAATTATCCACAAAAGAATGAAGAAGTTGTGATCAATCAGTTTCTGGCAGAGCATAACGGGATTCGGACAGGCGATAAGATTACATTTGAAACGGTGGATAAGGGAAAGCGGGAAGCGGTTGTTTCCGGGCTGTTCCTGTCGGGAACGGAACGGAGCCAGACTGAAAATGTGCGGACGGCAAACCGCATAGAAAACCAGATTTATGGAACGACAGATTTTGTAAATAGTCTGTCCGGTAGAACCGGTTTTATAAATGTAGCAGTGTATGTGAATAATCCGGAGCAGCTTATGGACACAAAAGAAGTACTGGAAAAAATGTATCAGGACAGGGCGGAGGCAGGAATAACAGACCGCACATTCCAAAAATTGAAAATGATGATCGGGCAGACGGGCAGGATTACATTTTTGATTTTCGTTTTGACCGTGGCCGCAGGCAGTTTCATAACCGGTCTTTTGCTTGCCATGTGGATGCGCGGCCGGAAAACAGAGATAGCGGTCCTGATCAGCCTTGGCATATCCAAAAGGAATATATTATCACAAATGCTGCTGGAAGAAGGGATTCTCTATTTCATTGCATTTATCGGGGCAGGGCTTGCGACAAGGATTTTATTGCCACAAATCAGTAACGGCATGGCGCTCACGCAGGGAAGCAGCATGACGCCGGAATTATCATCAGGACGGATGCTGTCGGTTTTATGCGTAGGTCTGGCCTTTGTTATGGTGTTGACCGGAATTGCCATTTTTCCATATATGAAAAAACCTGTAAAGGAAATCCTTTCAGAGATGGAGGGCTGAGGAAAGGGGTTGATTATTGATATGAACATTTTAGAGTTAAGCATACGCTGTCTGCTCAGAAAACGGGCAAAGACAATCCTTCTTTTAAGCATTGTGTTTGTGACATCCTGCTTTGTGTATGCGGGGTGGGCATGTAAATCAGCAAATGTCCGGACGCAGACAGAGGGTAAGCAGGCGCTTGGAGCATCGTTTCGGATGGAAGAAAATGAAGCGGACAGACATGACAGGACGGCTGAAGCAATAAAAAAATTGGGAGGGCAGAATGGAAGTGTAGACGGATCCCATATAGAGCAGCTCGAATCCGGAGACTGGATGATATGGCATGACAATTCTTTTGAAACCCTACAGATGGAGGATATTGAAACGCTGGCAGGGCAGGAGGGAATTGCGGAATATAATATTACTACGGCGAACATAGTCGTCAATCCTGTGAATTTTGCACGTATTGAAGATCCGGATGCGGACCAGCATTCAGACCTTTTAGGGGTGTCTTTGCGTGGGAATATGGAAATGCGGCTGGACTTTGATGTGCAGAATGGGAACATAGAAGTAAATGAGGGACGTATGATCACACCGGAGGATAAGGATGTATGCGTCTTATCAAGGGAGCTGGCGGAATTAAATGGATTATCGGTTGGCGATAAGCTGGAGTTTAATAAGCGGAAAGAGCCTGAAACATCTAAAGTTTACAGTGTGGAGATTGTTGGGATTTATGACACAATCCATAAAATGACGCCTGTCATGTACGGGGACAGTTACCGGAGTGAGAATATCATCATGACAGATTTGCGTTTCCCGGAAAAGCCCCAAGGCTGTGAAGGTGATCCGTTATACCAGTATGCTACATTCTGGGTAGAGAATGTGGATGAATATGATGCGGTGAAGGAGCAGATAAAGAAAGCTGATATTAACTGGAAACGCTATGATTTCATTGATAATACCGGGATGAGCGATACGATGGCGGAAAATTTCGGGGATTTGGACGAAATGAGTTCCATTATATTGATCCTGACTGTTGTTTCAGGCGCAGTTATTATTTTCCTGGTATTTTTGTTCTGGATGAAAGGCAGGGTACATGAAATCGGCATATTTCTGGCAATGGGGAAAAGCAAGAGTGAAATTATCGCCCAAATGATAGTAGAAGGAATCCTGATAGGATGTGTTTCCTTTATGTTGGCAACTATATGTGCGCCTGCCCTGTCAAAAAGTGTTGCGGATTATTTGGTAGGTTATCAGGTGCGGCAGCAGGAGGAACAGAAAAAAGCAGAGGAAGGCATGTCGGGAGGGACTGAAGCGGCAGAGTATGAGACGGAGGTCATGGGTGTCGAAACCGAAGTGACGGGGAAAATAATGGTTCTGTCTGCATGTTCCATACTGGTTGTAATTTTGAGTGCGGCATTATCGTCCTGTATGTTTGTGATGGGACAAAAGCCAAAAGAAATTTTAAGTAAGATGAGCTAAAGGAGGCTGTATGTTAGAGTTAAAGGATGTTTCATATTATTATAAATCACAGAAGGATAAGACGATTCTGGATCATGTTTCCTATGAATTTAAAAAGGGAGTTATGTATGCCGTTTTAGGCTCCAGCGGTTCGGGAAAGACAACTCTGTTATCTTTACTGGCGGGATTGGATGTGCCGATTGACGGAACCGTCTGTGCCATGGGGGAGGATATTTCGGAGAAGGGATTAAACGCGCATAGAAGGGATAATATTTCTCTGGTTTTTCAGAATTATAATCTGATTGATTACCTGACGCCCATTGAGAATGTAAAGCTTGGCGGGAAAGCTGATGCGGAAGAATTGCTGGCACAGATGGGCATTGATGAAGCGCAGCGGAAAAGAAATGTGATGCAGTTGTCCGGAGGCCAGCAGCAGAGGGTAGCCATTGCAAGGGCATTGGCGAGCAGGGCGCCCATTCTGTTGGCTGATGAACCCACAGGAAATCTGGACGAAGATACTGCGAATGAAATCATATCCATTTTTCAGAAACTGGCTCATGAACAGGAAAAATGCGTAATTGTAGTTACCCACAGCAGGGAGATGGCAGAGCAGGCGGATGTTGTCCTGCGGTTAAAGAAAGGGAAAATCGACTTCTCTATGTTGCCAATAGCCTGCATATTCTGAAATATAAACATTATTCGGTTAAAAAACGCAATTAATAAAACATTATTCGGTCGAAAAATGCAAAACCATATAGAAATATTGGTTGATATCCGTTTTACTGCAGAAAATTTTTCACATCCAGCAGGCTCTCAAACTGCCGGAACAATAATCCTTTTATCTCCGCATCCGGCAAAACCAGATCAGGAACCATCAGGGGCTTCATTCCCGCCCTGAAAGCCGAACGGATTCCATTGGGCGAGTCTTCCACCGCATAGCAAGCGGAAGGCTCTGCGCCAAGGAGTTCGCAGGCTTTCAAATAAATTTCAGGATGAGGCTTGCTGTGGGAAACCATATCCCCGCACACAATCACATGGAAATAGTCAAGGAGGCCGATGCTTTTCATTTCCTCCCGGACCACCGCTTCGCGGGTGGAGGACGCCAGTCCAATCCGATAATCATTTTCCTTTAAAAAAGCAAAGAGCTCGTAAACGCCGGGCTTGACAGGCAGGCCATTTTCCCGGGTGTACCTTTGGAAAATCTGTGCGGCGTCTTCTTTATATTTCTCATATGGAAAGTCTTTTCCATAAGTTCTGAAAAATAAAGCCTCTGTTTCAGGAGCGGTGATACCAATGCACTGCAATAATGTGTGCTCGATATCCGGGATTCCCGCACCGGCGGCAACCTCTTTCCAGGCGTCCAGAATCAAAGCCTCCGAATTTATTAACACACCGTCCATATCAAATACAATGTTTCGAATCATAAAAATCCCCTCATTCTTATTTCTTTTTTCAACCTGTTTTCCAATCCGGGCGTTTGCCCAAAGTCCAGCTAAGAAATGTCAAGAGGTGATTAAAAAAGTTAAAAAATATTTTAC
>CAJUED010000028.1 GCA_910585075.1 uncultured Lachnospiraceae bacterium | reverse complement strand
CGGTTCATTAAAACTTGCAATCCCGGACTCTATTTTAATCTATAATATGCAGCCGTTTATACAGGCATTTACACATGAAGCTCCCAATGTGCAGCTTGTAATCAATTCCATACAATCCGGTGAAATCAATCAATCTGTTGTGGACGGAACTGCCGATATAGGCATTAATTGTGAAAAAGAAAGTTATCCCGATAGCGTCATACATAACAAACTTGGTAAATATAAGGCGGTTCTTGTTGCTTCTCCTTTTACGGATAGCAGCCTGCTTGATTTTGTCACACCCCGCCAACGCAAACCGTTCAGCCTGATCTGTAATGAACCGGACGGTTATTACCAGTTGGACATGGACAAGTACCTTGCTAAAAAGGATATTATTCTGAATCCGCACATGAAAGTACAGAGTATAGAAGCAGTAAAAAGATGTGTCATAAATGGTTTAGGAATTGCGGTTGTTCCCACTTATTCTATCGGGGAAGAATTGAAAAATGGCTCTCTAATGCCAGTTAAAACGGAGCTTGATGAAAAAACGTATGATTCGTTTTTTATTTATCATAAAAATAAGTGGATGAGTCCACAAATGGAGTTGGCACTGGATTTACTGAAAAAATATGTAGGAACGGACAATCCATAAAAATCATAATAACTCTACGAAACCTGCAATCATGGCTCATCCGAGTATCAATCAATTATCCTTAAAAGGGCAAGCATCGATACAAATCTTTCTTCATTCCACTATATATTTGAAGTAAAAATCACCGGTCAGCATCAGAGAGCGTTGCACCTGTTCCACCAAAATCAATTGGCCAGATAGCGCTTATAAGAACAAATAGCCTGGTGGGTACTCTACCGCTGTAAAAAGAAAAGAAGAATCCCCAAACTATACCAAAACACGGTAAGGGGATTCGTTCTTTTGTTCAACCGGAACTGTCGTTGCATTTTTGCCTGTCGGCACTATAGCATATGCAAATCTTGATTACAATATCTGCATCTGAAATTTTCACTTTACAAAAGTGCAATTTCATTTTTTAAAATATGGCCATACAATCGCCAAAGGAGAAGAACCTATACCTTTCCTCCACAGCCTCCTGATAAGCCCCAAGCACATTTTCCCGCCCGGCCAGGGCGCTGACCAGCATCACCAACGTTGATTCCGGTAAATGGAAATTGGTAATCAGCCCGTCAAGTACCTTAAACCGGTAGCCCGGATAAATAAAGATATCCGTATCACCGCAGCATTCTGCCAACATGCCCTTTTCGTCCGCCGCGCTTTCCACCGTACGGCAGCTGGTAGTTCCCACGCAGATGACTCTGTGGCCGCTCTTTTTCGTCTCGTTGATAGTTTCCGCCGCCTGAGCCGTCACCTGGTAGTACTCGGAATGCATATGGTGTTCCAGAATATGTTCCGCCTTCACAGGCCGGAAGGTGCCAAGGCCTACGTGTAATGTCACGTAGGCAAGCTTCACCCCTTTTTCCTCTATCCGTTTTAAAAGCTCTGTGGTAAAGTGGAGCCCTGCCGTGGGCGCCGCCGCCGAACCGTCGTATTTGGCATACACAGTCTGGTAACGGTTTTTATCCTTCAGCTTATGGGTGATATAGGGCGGAAGGGGCATTTCTCCAAGAGCGTCCAGGATTTCCTCAAAAATCCCCTCATAGGAGAATTTTATCAGCCGGTTACCTTCCTCTACGATATCCAGCACCTCCGCCTCCAGTATACCCTCCCCGAAGGAGAGCTTCGCTCCCGGGCGCATCTTTTTCCCGGGCTTTACCAATGTCTCCCATATATTGCCCTCTCTCCTTTTCAGAAGAAGGACCTCCACTGCCGCCCCTGTGTCCTTCTTCACTCCAAGGAGCCTTGCGGGAAGTACTTTGGTGTTATTTAACACCAGACAGTCCCCCGGGTTCAGGTAATCCAAAATATCCCGAAACATCCTGTGCTCTGTTTTTCCCGTATCTTTGTTAAGCACCAGCAGACGCGAGGAAGACCTGTCTTCCAGCGGATCCTGTGCAATCAATTCCTGGGGAAGGTCAAAGTAAAAGTCCGAGGTTTTTAGATTTTTTTCCATCACAGGCAGGCTCCCTTTAAGAAAGCCTCGTATCCTCTCTCTGTCTCATAAACATCCGCCTTGCTGGTAGCTTCCCATGGCGCATGCATATTTAATACCGCTACGCCGCAATCAATCACATTCATGCCGTAAAGGGCAAGGATATAAGCGATTGTGCCGCCTCCTCCAAGATCCACTCTGCCAAGCTCCGCCGTCTGGAAATTAATCTTTTCCTCCTCAAAAATCTTGCGGATATGGGCAAGGTACTCTGCGTTGGCGTCATTAGAGCCGGATTTACCTCTTGAACCGGTAAACTTGTTAAATACCATACCGCCTCCAAGGTATGCCACATTTTTCTTATCAAAGCTGGATGCAAAGGAAGGGTCATATGCGCTGCTCACGTCGGAAGAAAGCATACAGGACGCTGCCAGACACCTTCTCACATTCAGCTCCGAATACTCGCCTGTCAGGTTCATTACCTCCGCAACCATGTTTTCAAAGAACCTTGACTGCATACCGGTAGCGCCCACACTGCCGATTTCCTCTTTGTCTACCAGCAGGCAGCAGGCTGTCCTGTCCGTATCTTCCACCGCAAGCATAGCCCGCAGGGAGGTGTATGCGCACACTCTGTCATCCTGGCCGTAAGCAAGGAGCATACTACGGTCAAGTCCCGCTTCTCTTGCCTTTCCGGCAGGTACAACTTCAAGCTCGGCTGAAAGGAAATCTTCCTCCTCCACATCATAGTTTTTCTTTAAGATATCCAGAATGCCCTTCTTAACCGCATCCTTAGCGCGCTCTTTCGCTTTCTTTCCATCTTCCCCGTCCTTGCTTTCCGCCGGGGCATTCTCGCAACAGTCGCTTTCTCCCAGGGTAATGGGCTTATTTCCGACAATAATATCCAGCGCTTCGCCTTCAATCACCTTTGCAGCCTTTTTCTCAAGCTGTTCCTGTGCCAGGTGGATGAGCAGATCCGAAACGAAAAATACTGGGTCATCCTCATTTTCCCCAATATTAATCTCCACGGTAGTACCGTCCTTCTTCACAATCACACCGTGCAGAGAAAGAGGAATCGTCACCCACTGGTATTTCTTCACGCCCCCATAATAATGGGTGTCAAGGTAAGCAAATCCGTCTTCCTCATAGAGTGGATTCTGCTTAATATCCAGTCTGGGAGAATCAATGTGAGCGCCCAGGATGTTCATTCCTTCCGCCATAGGCCGCTCCCCGATACGGAACATTACCACGGACTTATTCATCCAGACCGCATATACCTTATCTCCTTTTTTCAGACTGCCGCCCTCTTTTATCACGGCCTGCAAATCCCGATAACCCTCTTTTTCAGCTGCGTTTACAATATAATCCACGCACTCTCTTTCCGTCTTCGCCACATCCAGAAAGCTCCTGTACTGGTCGGCAAATACATCCACTTCCTTAAGCTGCTTCTCGTCATAAGTTTCCCATGTGTTCTTCTTCTCCATTCCAAACCTCCATCATTTTCTATGAAATTTTTCTATGATATTTTCAGTTCCCTACCTGTAGCGGGGAAGAATTCCCGTTTTTCAGGGGATTCTTCCGGAAATGATTTAGTATCTCTTAGGTCGCGTATTCTGCGACCTTAGAGATACTTCATTTCCTATTGTCTGAGCTCAATGCCCATGCTTTCCAATCCATTCAATATTTTCTTCATAGCCACGGCCACGTCGTTTTCATCCAGTGTCCTGTCCTTTGCCCTGAAGGTGATAGAATAAGCCACCGACTTAAAGCCTTCCTTGATCTGTTCTCCCTCGTAAATATCAAACAGTCTGCACTCCTCCAGCAGCTTGCCGCCTCTTTGCTCAATCATTGCCTCAATCTGCCCTGCCAGGATGTTTTTGGGAACCACCATACTGATATCTCTTGCAACGGCAGGGTATTTCGCAATCCCTTCATATTTTCTGTCAAAGGTTGCCCGCTCCACGATATAGGGCATATCCAGCACAGCTACATAAACTCTCGTATTAATATCGTAGCTGCCGCAGACCGTAGGATGAACCTCGCCCAGATATCCCACGCTCACGCCGTCATATTCGATATTGGCCTGACGTCCCGGATGAAGGAATGGCTTCTCCGCCTTGGGGTTATAAGCTGTCTTTTTATGCATTCCAACCGCGTCAAAGAACTCCTCCACAACCCCTTTCATGGTATAAAAATCCCCTTCCCCATACATACCAAGGGTAAACTGCATCCTTTCCTCAGGAAGCTGGGTGAGAGGGAACTCATGAGGCAGGTAAATATTTCCCAGCTCATACAGTCTTACATCCTTATTTCTCCTGTTATAATTTGCCGCCAGTGAAGTCAGCATCCCGTTTAAAGAAATGGTACGCATGATAGAAAAGTCTTCTCCCAGAGGATTGGCTATCACAATCGCTTTACGCAGAGGCGAGTCCTCCGCCAGCAAAAGCTTATCAAATACCTTGGGGCTTTCAAAGGAATAGCACATCCCCTGTGAAAAACCACAGTACTCTGCAATATCCCTTGCCTTCTGCTCTATGCGGAGCTTGTAGGACATCTTTCCGGCAGTTGCCTCCCCGTTTGGCAAAGTGGTTGGAATCTTATCATAGCCAAAAAATCTTGCCACTTCCTCAGCGATATCTGCACAGCATCCCAAATCCTGCCTGTAGGTAGGCGCAATCAGGTTGTTTGTCTCCGGATCATATTCGATTTCCAGCATTTTGAAGATGTCCAGCATGTCTTCCTTTGCAATATCCGTTCCCAGCAAATCATTAATCCGCTCCGGCTCAAAAGGAATTTTTTCTTCTCCCTTCATAGGCTCGCACACGTCCACCATACCGCCAACCACTTCGCCGCAGCCAAGCTCCTGTATCAGCTGGCAGGCACGGTTAATAGCCGCCTCCGCATTGTGAGGGTCAAGCCCCTTCTCAAACTTTCCGGAAGCATCCGTACGAAGGCCAAGTCTTTTGGCAGATTTGCGGATATTGGGGCCGTTAAAGGTGGCCGCCTCAAAGAGAACCGTCTTCACATTGTCGGTAATCTTACTGTTTTCACCGCCCATGATACCTGCGATACCGATTTCCTTCTCCGCGTCACAGATCATAAGCATATCCTTATCCAGTTTTCTTACCTGCTCATCCAGGGTCTGGAATTCATCCCCGTCCTTTGCCCTGCGAACGATAATCTTATGTCCCGCTATGGTGTCCAGGTCAAATGCATGCATGGGCTGGCCGTATTCTTCCATTACATAGTTGGTGATATCCACCAGATTGTTGATAGGACGGATACCGCTGGCCCGGAGCCGTTTCTGCATCCATTCCGGTGAGGGCGCAATTTTGATGTTGGTGCAGACTCTTGCACAGTACCTGCTGCACAGGTCGGCGTCCTTTACCTCCACGGAAATATAATCCTTAATATCTTCTCCATTTTCCTTTACTTCCACTACAGGCGGCACAAAAGGCTTGCGGAAAGTGGCGGCCGCTTCTCTTGCAATGCCAAGCACGCTGTAGCAGTCCACCCTGTTTGAGGTAATCTCGTATTCAAATACGGTATCCCGCATTCCCAGCACTTCTACCGCGTCCGCTCCTACCTGCACATCCTCCGGGAAAATGTAAATTCCCATCTCCGGCGCTTCCGGATACATATTCCTGTCTGAGCCTAGCTCCTCTATGGAACACATCATCCCATTTGACTCGATTCCACGAAGCTTGCCCACCTTAATTTTAATTCCTTCCTCAGGCAGTGGGCCGCCGTCATGGCCTCCCGCCACCTTTCCGCCGTCAAGCACCACAGGAATTTTATCCCCCTCTTTTACGTTAGGGGCTCCTGTCACAATCTGAATGACCTCAGGCCCAATGTTGACCTGACACACGATTAGTTTGTCCGCATCCGGGTGCTTTTCTATCTTTTCAATCCGGCCCACCACGATTTTCTCCAGATTCTTATCCAGCCTTGCAAAATTCTCTACCTTTGTACCCGTGAGCGTCATTGCATCACAATATTCCTGATCCGTACATGAAAGTTCAGGCACATAAGCCTTTATCCATGATAATGCTGTATTCATTTTCCTACCTCCTGTATGCGGCGGAACATCCGCCATACTACTTTATGCAATTAAATGATTTTTCAAACACACTTTAAAACTGCCTTAAGAAACGAATATCATTTTCATAGAGCAGGCGCATATCGTCAATCTCATATTTGAGAAGGGCAATCCTCTCAAGGCCCACCCCGAAAGCAAATCCTGAATACTTCTGAGGATCAATTCCGCTCATGGTAAGCACGTTGGGATGCACCATACCGCAGCCTAAAATTTCAATCCAGCCTGAACCCTTGCAGAAACGGCATCCTTTGCCGCCGCACTTAAAACAGGAAACATCCATCTCGGCGCTGGGCTCTGTGAAATTGAAGTGATGGGGACGGAATTTTACCTTTGTGTCCTCCCCGAAAAGCTCCTTTGCAAACTCCGCCAGGGTTCCCTTTAAATCTGCAAAAGTGATGTGTTTATCTATCACAAGCCCCTCCACCTGATGGAAGGAAGGTGAATGGGTTGCGTCCACCTCGTCCGAACGAAATACTCTCCCGGGGGCAATCATACGGATAGGCAGCTTTCCCTTTTCCATCTCGTGAACCTGGGTACCGGAGGTCTGTGTCCTTAACAGGAAGTCCCCATTAATATAGAAGGTATCCTGTTCATCCTTGGCGGGATGGTCCGCCGGGATGTTCAGAGCTTCAAAATTGTAATAGTCGGTCTCCACCTCGGGGCCTTCCACCACTTCATATCCCATGCCAATGAAGATTCGCTCCACTTCCTCAAGGGCAATGGTGTTGGGGTGACGGTGTCCCACATTGTTTTTCTTGGCCGGTAAGGTCACGTCGATGGTTTCATTCTGCAGTCTTGCCTCCAAAACAGCCTTCTCCATCTTTTCCTTTGCCTGGGCAAGGACGGCTTCAATTTCCTGCCTTGTCTCGTTTACCATCTGGCCTACCTTGGGTCTCTCCTCAGCCGCCACATCCTTCATACTCTTTAACACGGCGGTGAGCTCTCCTTTTTTGCCCAGATAGCTTACCCTGATCTCGTTTAACTTATCCAGTGCATCACTGTTTTGGATCTGCTTTAAAGCTTCCGCCTTAATCTGCTCCAATCTCTCTTTCATGGTTTCCTTCCTTTCTTATTCGTAAATTAAATGGAAAAAAATCCCTTATGCAATATGCACAAGGGACGAATATTCTCCGCGGTACCACCCAAATTCCTGCTTCTTAGCAGGCTCTCACTTCACTTAACGCGTGCCACGTCCGAACTTAATAACCAAGATACCAGCGAACGCTTCGCTTATCGCCAATGAACGCTCCGCTTATCGCAATAAACGCTCCGCTTATCATAATGAACGCTTCGCTTATCATAACAAACGCTCCGCTTATTGTAGCAAACACTTTTTGCACTTGATATCCGTGTTCAGTTCGGAAGCTCCGGTGGGAAATTCGCAGTTGCTGCGCAGTCTGATTCTGCGCGGCCTTATCATATCTGAACTCAAGGAAGCTTTCAGCCGGTGACTTCCTCTCTCTGGCAGAAGATATGCTGCTACTTGAAAACACCTTCACAGCCTTTTCTATCTGTAACGGTTCGTTAACCGTTACCTGTATTTGACTTTCCTTATTTTAGCCAATCTTTTCCCTCTTGTCAATATGCTTTTTTCCCATAAGGAACTGAAAAGCCGGTTTGAAATAGCGGTTGATAAAAGCCCCCGCCAAAATAATATACATGGCGGCATAGAGCCAGAGCATCAAAATAATGATGGTGGTCAGGCTGCCGTATGTATTGAACCCATTAAATTCATCAATATAAATGGAGAAAGCCCAGGTCATCACACTCCACCCCACCGCCGCAAACCCGGCTCCCGGAATCTGAAGCTTAAAGCCCGTGCGGGTCCCCGGCACATAGGCATACATAAGGGCAATCACCACCGTAAACACCACCCACATAAAAGGCGTCCTGAAATGCATGAGCAGCTCAAACAAATAAGAGGTCTGAGGGATAATCCCCACAATGATTCCCATCAGAGAATTTCCAAACACCATCACAAGCAGGGACAAAAGCACGGCCGCTAAAAGCAGCACCGTATACACGGTGGCCGACAGACGAAGCAGCACATAATTTCTGTCCTCCTCCACATCATTCACCGCATTCAACCCCCTCATCAGGGCAAGTACGCCCTTTCCCGCCGACCAAAGGGTACCGATAGCCGTCACGGACACGATTCCAATGGATTTACCATAAACGTCATCAATGATGCCTACCAGAAATGAATTCATGGCGTCAGGTGAAATCAATTTTGCAAGATACATGAGGTTTGCTTTTGTCACAGGCGTGTAGGGAATAATGGAGCACAATAGCATCAGCGCCGGAATCAAGGATAAAAAAAGGAAGAAGGCCGTGCTGGAGGCAAAGGCGCTGATATTCTTTTTGCTCATATGCTTTCCAAAATCATACCCGATAAATATTAATCTTTTCAACATAATTCTCCGTTCCTCCAATCATTCTCCTGTGAGCCTGATATTTTTCATCCACCATCCATCATTTCTTCGAGAAAAATTTAATATACCTTATCAATCTGACAGTCTGTGTAGTAAAAGGAAAGAATCTCCTCACAGCCAAGTCCTTCCGTCCCCATTGCCCTGGCTCCGTTCTGGGACATACCCACTCCATGACCATAGCCGCCGCCTGTAATACTATATCCTACCACAGCCTCATCCTCTTTTTCAACATCTATTATCAGGTAGGCGCTTGGCAGAAGGGTGGCGCTCTCATAGTCCGAACCGTCCTGTCTTTCAATCTTTCCTCCCTGATTTAAAACATATCTGATATTATACTCAGAGATTATCTTGTAGATTCCTTTGTCCGTCCATATTAGGAGCGCATCCATAACGCCGCCTTCCCTGCGCTTTACACACCGGATGTCGTAAATCTTTTTAAAATTTTCCGGTTCCTTCGCCTCAAAGTCCTCAGGATTATCCGTCGGCTCTCCCTGTCCCGTAAAAGTGAGCACCTTGGCGGCTCCCGCCCCATACCGTTCCTTTACCCTCTGACAAAGCACGGAAGTGTCCAGTTCCGTTACCTGATACTTCCACCGAAACCATGCTTCCTCCTTCTCATAGGCGTCCTCATCTTTAAGGGAAATATAAGCCCTGAAATTTTCTTCCTGGGAAAGTTCCGCCGCCACCGGCTCATTTCCCTGCTCATCCTTCCGGCCGATGTGTACGGAACTTAAATAGGGCATGGTCTCCTTCTGCTCCTCATTCCAGACCCCGGCGTCCGCCCCAAAGCCGCAGGAAGTGGAATAGTAGTATGTGCTCACCGGCTCCTCATCATACAAAAGGAGCATGCCTGCCGTTTCTTTTACCGCTTTGGTAGATGCCACATTCTCGGCAATGTTATTATAAACCTGATATCCCACGCTGTCGTCCACATGGGCCCCCAACTGCCCATAACCCGGCCGGGTCAGATAACGGTACCCATAGGTTCTGGCACAGATGGCCTGGGCCTTTAGTGCCTCGGCCGGATAGGAAGCCGGCATCTCACTGGGTACCACGGAATAAAGATATTCCTCCAGCAGCACCTCGTTAATCAGGGCAAGGCCATTTTCCGTCTCCACAATCTCAAAGCTTCCCCGGTAGGCCGGCGTTCCCTGGCTGCGCTCCAAAGAGAGCACCTGAATCTTCCCTGTATTGACCGAAGGCGCCACCTCCACCCTGTCACCGGAAAGATAAGAACTGTTCTTTTCAATCACAAACTCCTGGCCGGCAGGTATTTCCTCCTTTTTTCTCTCCTCATAAGGGCCGTAAGAAACCGTCATATTATCCTGGCTTTTCAGGACTACTTTATCATGGTATAAGCTGCCGAAGCTGCTGTTTTTTACCGCCACGCGTATGGTCTCCATTTTTTCCTTCCGTGCAATCAAAAAGGCGCATACCTGCCCATCCTCAAGCACAAAATCCGCAAAGTCGTAGCCGATGGCCAATTCCCCCTGCTCCGCCTTTCGCAGCTTTTCATAGAGCTGATAACCCACACAATCTTCCCTCACGGGAATTTTTCCATACCCTGACAGCTCAATCCCTCCATCTTCCATACTAAGGAGTTTCCCGCTGATTCTCTCCTCCTTCACTGAAATTCCGCTGACAGCCCCGTTTTTGAACTTAAGGTCCGCAACCTGCTCTCTGGTCTTTTCCGGTGCGCTTAAGGGCTCCTGTATATCTCCCAAAATCTCATAGCCCTCATAAAAAAACTGAATCCTGCCGCTCTCTGCTTCCATAATCCATATATTTTCAAGGCTTCCCTCCTCCGGAAGGCTTTCAACTAACGTAAGCAGCCGCTCCCCGTGGACATAGGCCTCCACACAGGCAAAGGCGGTCCCTGCAAATTCCTCCGATACATAAGAATAAACCGCTCCATCTTTTCCCAGAAGACATCCCTCCTGGGGCAGCTTTTCCCCGGCCAGCCCGGAACTTCCGCACAAAACCTCTATGGTTTCCTTCCGAATCGCTTCATCAATCCCGAAAAATTCCGTCAGCTTATCATAGCTTTCGTACCAGTCCTCTTTTAACAGCCAAAAATCCTCTTTATACTTCTTTTCATATAAAAGTTCATCCCGCAGCCTGTCACTTTGCTCCCCGCTCCCTTCTTTTCCCAACAGACACTCCAGCAGCATGCAGTATGTACCATAGTCCAGATATTCCCTTTCCCCTGACAGATATTGCTGCCCGTATTCCTTTAAGGTTGCCGTATCAATGCCCTTTGCCCCTGCCGGTTCCAATTCCTCTAACAGTATCCTCACATCCTCCGCTTTCACCGGCTCCCCTTCGGGCTGCTCCAACTGAAAATAAGTCCTGTCCTTATAAACCAGCCATATAAATGCCACAGACAAAACCACCACAGCAACCGCCTTCAGCCATATCCTGACACTTCTTTTCATATTTCCCCCATTTTCGCCTGCTTTTGCGCATAACGGAATCTCTTTAATTTACTTCTCACAGAAAAAGCAGCCTTTTCAGGCTGCTTTTCTTCTGTTTATCCCAAAATGCCGGTTCCTGCCTTTTGACTCCTAGCCTGGGCTAGGTGGGTCACCGCAACCTGCGCTTTTGCCTTCCCTTCCAATCCTCTTGGTGAGTGAGGGCTTGACAGCCGCCAGATGATGTAGGAATCCCGTTTAAAGTAGCTGTAGGTTCAAAACTAACAGGAGTTGTCGCACATTTCAGGTTAATCCTATTATATCCAAAATCCATATAAAATACAACCACAAATTGTTGAAAATGTGGGATAGAAGCGCTGAAAGCACGTTTTGCGAATGGCGCGGGCTGAACTGTTACAATATGGGCCGATCATAAAGACCGGCCCGTAAGTTTAAATATATAGTTCTTAATCTGATTAGCTCAGTGCGTCAACCAGTTTCTGAACTGCCTCAAGCGCTTCATCAGGAAGCTTGTCATAGCCTTCCTTCTTCTCAGCGAATCCCTTAACAGCGTCTACACGGTTCTGCATAGCGCCCTTAAGTGCTTCCTTGTAAGAAGCATCATTTAAGTCAGGCTTAAAGTCTGCTGTCTTGCCTTCCCAGTCGTACATAATCTCGATATCATCAAAGTTGCCCCATTTCTCGAAAGAAGCTTTGCCTTCAACGATCATCTCAAGGATTCCAAGTGTATCGGCAGGTTTTACCTTTGTTCCCATGAAGTCACCGGTGTTAACGATGTAGCATGCAACGTTCTTTTCTTCAACCAGCTTTTTGAACTTCTCATAGTCGTTAACCAGAGGATAGGTTCTGAAAGGGTTAGCATAAGGCACAATACGAAGTGCATTTAAGTCCGTACCAGCTGCAACACGCTCTGCTGTGGAAGTCTTGGTTGCAAGAGTAGCGCCCATAACGGAAGCCAGAGCAGCGCCTTTTAATTTAACTACAGGCGGAATGGTAGGATCTTTCATGATCCAGAAGATTGCGTTAACAGGAGCGTCAATCTTATCCACACGGTTAGGAGACCATAATTTGGACTTGATTGCACGGCCGTTGCCGTTTCTGATATCTTCTGTTACAAGCTGAAGCTTTCCATTCTCATCAAGAGTTGCGGAGCAGTTCTGTGCGGACAACAGATATTCATTGTCAGGGCATCCTGTAGGATAATCTGCAGTCTTATCAAAATAAGTAGGCTCAAGAGCTACGGAAGCACAGGTATCTGTGTTGATGATGAAAGCGTCATCATGCAGAACTGTGATAGGATACTTTCCACCATGTTTTGCATGTGTCAGAGTGGATTTACCTGAACCTGACAGACCGTAAACAGATGCAACGAACTTGGAGCCGTCGGGCAGAGTGTACTCTTTCTGTCCGCCGTGGCAGGATGCATAACCGTTTCTGTTAGCAAGAGCCCATGCCATGGTCAGAGTACCTTTCTTGTGCTCGCCAAAATATTTCATACCAAGAATTGCAGCGCAGTTCTGGTTGGTATCGAAATAGCAAAGGGTCAGAGGGTCGCTTAAGCAGCTGTAGTCAACATCAGGCGCTTCGTGAGGAGCCCACTGAGGATCAGAGAAGATGTAGATGTCAGGCTCATTTCCATCGCCTACAGGTTTGGAATTCTTGTACATCTTAACATATTCATCAGACATATACTGGAAGTTGATCATCCAGTTGTAAAGAAGGTTCTCCTCTCCTTCCGGAATAAGAAGGTGAGCTTTTACCATGAATTCAGGGTCAAGGCCTACAAAACACTCCGCATGATACATGGTTTTCCAACGTGTCTCGTAGATTGCATCCATGACAACTTTATCAAGCTTAGCTTCATCAACGCCAGGCTCGCCTTTGATACGGCGTGCTGCTGCATAACGGCCTGTAACCGCACCATCATTAAACAGAAGAACTTTAGCATCCTTCTCAAGACCAAAGGTCTCGCCATCCTTGATGGGCATGTCCGTTACGATTGTTCCGGGTGAGTTCTTTGCTAATTCGTAAGCTTCTTTTAATGTGTTTACCTTAACTACGTTGTTTCCGTAAAAGGCAGCTTCGATAATGGAACGGGTTTTGGAAAAACCAACCTTACCTTTGCCAATCTCGGAAATGGGATAATACGCTTTTGTTGACATATTATACGTCCTCCTTAAATTATTGTGTATTTTCCACCGAAAGCCCAAGTGACAAAGGCGCAGGCCCTGTACCTTAAGCAGACGGTTTATGACTTAATATGTACCCTCGGCACATCAAATATATTATCGCAAACATGATTTTAAAAGTCAATATTTATAAACTCCATTTTCAACCAAATTACGGAATTTTATACTTTTTTTATATATTCCCACAAAAGAAATTATGTCCAAAATGTAAAAAAATTATGAAGTATACAATTTTTGCTTGTTTGAATTAAATTGTCATGTTAATATAATTATATTGATTTTTCTGAAATGTTCTTTCATTTCTTATCATTAACTGACAATGCAGATTGACTTTTCGTTGAATACCAGACCATTGTTACGGGCAGGCTCCATTCCCGCAGCAGGTTGCCGGGCATCAGATTTACATCCATAGAGTGGGAATCCGCCCTTTGCGGCATTTGTCCAATATCCAGAGTGTTATATATCCGGAGATATTATATTATCTCCTGCGCATGGATATTTTCTTTAATGCTACGCAAAAGTCAAATATCCAAGGATGCCGAAGGCATCTCTTGTGTATGGCTGTTTTCCTCATTACTCACAGGAATAAATACGGTTGCTAATTATTTTTATTATAGAAAGGAGTTTTAAAATGGACCACAATATTTTTTCCGAAATCACACCCGAAATCGTCCGACTGGCTAAAATGAGCGAGCGGGCTGACATAATCGATACCGAGCTTTTTACAAAATATGACGTCAAAAGAGGATTGCGCGACTTAAACGGCAAAGGCGTCCTGGCCGGCCTTACCAATATTTCAGATGTGCGGGCCAAGGACATTGTAAACGGTGAGGAGATTCCCGCCCATGGCCGCCTGTTTTACCGTGGCTATGATGTGAAGGATTTGGTAAGCGGCTTTACTAAGGACAACCGCTTCGGCTTTGAAGAAATTACATACCTCCTTTTATTTGATCAGCTTCCAAACGAAAAGGAACTGTCCGATTTCAGACAGCTGCTTGCCAAATACCGTTCTCTGCCCACCAGCTTTGTGAGAGACATTATCATGAAAGCTCCAAGCAGCGACATGATGAACACTTTAGCCCGCAGCGTACTTACCCTCTACTCCTATGACGACCGGGCGGACGACGTATCCCTGCCTAACGTACTGCGCCAGTGCCTGCAGCTTATCAGCCTGTTTCCCCTTTTATCCATCTATGGGTATCAGGCATACTGCCATTACCATGACGGAAAGAGCCTTTATATCCATCAGCCGGATCCTGCTTTATCCACTGCGGAGAACATTCTGCGTATCCTGCGCCCGGACAGCTCTTACACGCCTTTGGAGGCGAAGCTTTTAGATATTGCTCTTGTACTGCACATGGAGCACGGCGGCGGTAACAACTCCTCCTTTACCACCCACGTGGTTACTTCCTCTCTGACCGATACCTATTCGGTTATCGCGGCGGCTATCGGCTCCCTTAAAGGCCCCCGCCATGGCGGCGCCAACATTAAGGTTGTCCGGATGTTTGAGGAAATGAAACAGGAGGTAAAGGACTGGACAGACGAGGAGGAGGTTGGCAATTACTTAAAACGCCTTCTTCACAAGGAAGCCTTCGACCATGCCGGACTTATCTACGGCGTAGGCCATGCTATTTATTCCAAGTCAGACCCCCGTGCCGTTATCTTAAAATCCTTTGTGGAAAAGCTTTCCGTGGAAAAAGGCCTTGAAAAAGAATTTGCCCTCTACTCTCTTGTAGAGCGGCTGGCTCCCGTTATTATCTCCGGCGAGCGGCAGATGTATAAGGGCGTAAGCATCAACGTAGACTTTTACTCAGGTTTTGTTTATCACATGCTGGGACTTCCCATGGAACTGTACACCCCTATTTTTGCCATTGCAAGAATTTCCGGTTGGAGTGCTCACCGTATGGAAGAACTTGCCAATAACGGCAAGATTATCCGCCCGGCTTACAAGCCAATCTGTCCCGAGAGGGATTACGTGGCCATTGACAGCCGCAGCTAAACCGCGCATCATAAACTTACTTATACGGTCAAATACCCCGCAACAAGCTGACGGGGCGTCAAGCTTGTTACGCCGCGGAACGCAGCACATCTTCGATGTGTGGGTATTCGACCATCGCAGGAATCAAATGCCGGCCCACAAAATGGGCCGGCTCTTTGTTTACTCCACAATCTTTTCCATACTCTGTATCTCATAGGTAAGCGTCATCGGATCATCCTTCAACAATTTCATAAATTTCTTCTGAATCCTGGCCGCCACCATCTCCCCTTCCTCGAAAGAGGTTTCATTTAAGATAGCCGCATACTGCACATCCCCGCACCTGGTTGCCACATCTCCCCGCCGCAGGCATCGGATAATTGCCAGTTCAAGGGTCTCAATCCCCTTAGCTTCCCGGAACCTCTCCAGCCCGCCGCCATCAACGTCATGAATGGAAAACAGCACAAGCTGTACATTTTGCTCCTTTCTTTCCATGCAGCGGATCAGAAAATTATAAATCTTTCTGAAGCCGCCGTACTCCACCTGGTAAACCCCTCTCTCGTCTCCCATCTCATGAAGCTGCCGGGTCAACTGGTGCAGATTGGGCAGAGTATCTTCCCCCGACTCGGATTTTCCCGCTTCCATATCGTTATGGAAATGGTATCCTCCTTTTCCATTCTGTTTCACAAAATACAGCGCTTTGTCTGCGGCGGAAAATAATTCCGCAAAATTCTTTCCGTCCTTTGGCTTTTCCGCAATGCCTATGGATACGGTGACTCTGAAATCACAGCCTGTTCCCAGCATATCATTAATCTCGAAAGCAACATTTTCAATCAGTTTGCGCGCAATTCCCTGCATCTGATTTCTCTCCCGGCCTTCCGGAAAATAAATCGCAAACTCATCGCCCCCTAATCTGCAGACACTGTCCCCGGGCCCTGCCCCTTCTTTCAGGACATTTGCAAAACGGACTAAGACCTCATCGCCCATTATATGCCCGAAATTGTCATTCACCAGCTTAAAATTATCTAAATCAAGCAGCATGAAAAAACCTTTTTTATCATGTCTGTTGGTGTAATTTAAAACCCTCTCTATGTATCTTCTGTTATATAACCTTGTAAGGCCGTCCTGCCATGCAAAGCATTCCAGTTCCTTTTTCTGTTCCGCCATCTGAAGCACTCTGTCAATTCTGCTGCGCATAATCTCCGGCTCAAAAGGCTTTTTGATAAAATCCATGGCTCCCATCTTGAGGGCTTCTATCTCGCTTTCCCTGTCTGTCTCCACCGCAATAAAAACAACAGGAATCTCTTTCAGCCTCGGATCACTCCGCACTGCCTCCATCAACTCATAGCCATTCATGTCAGGCATGTTGATATCCGTAATGATCATATCGGGGATTCTCTCCCGTAGGCTTACAAGCGCCTGCCGGCCGGATTTCACCGCCGTAATCTCATAGTCATCCCTCAGTACTTCAACCGCATACTCCAGATTAACGGTCATATCATCAACCATCAAAATGTGCTTCATATTCCCCGCCTCCTTCTGTTGCAACCGTCAGGCAGTCCGAATGCAGTTCAAACATGCCCGCCTCTCCTTCTGTCGTCGTACACCACATCTTCTCATGGTAGATTTCAAACGCTTCTTACTTATACCACCAAACGTCGTCATACTCCGCAAGCCGACTTATCGCTCAAACGCCTAAAAAGTCCGTCACCGCTTTTTGCATTTCTGTTTTATCGCACACATGGTCATGTAATACCGCCGCCGTTCTGATTTCTTCAATTGCCTTTGGAACCTTTGTTCCTGAAATCTCCGAAAGTCTGTCCGCCAGTTCAAAATCCTCCATCTTCACATACTGATGGTCAATGGCATCCATAACGCTTCTTGTAAATTTGTAAGGACTTGCCGTTGAGGCTATGACCGTCACCTTCTTATCTTCCGTTTCCTCCCTGTACTTTCCATAAACACAGGAAGCTACCGCCGTATGGGTGTCAATCACATAACCCGTATTCTCATATAATTCACGAATTGTCCTGCCGGTCTCCTCCTCACTTGCATAGTTGCCATAAAAACCGGAAAGCTGCCCACGCATTTCATCCGTAATCGTGTAAGCGCCGCCCTTTGAGAGCATTTCCATCAGTTCCTTATTTTTGTCCGGGTCATTTCCTGCAATATGATAGATCAGCCTTTCCAGATTGCTTGAAATCAAAATATCCATGGACGGCGAAGATGTAAGAACAAATTCCCTGTTCCTGTCATAGGTGCCTGTCCTGAAAAAGTCATAGAGTACTTTGTTTTCATTGGACGCACAAATAAGCTTATCAATGGGCAGCCCCATTTGCTTCGCATAGAAAGCCGCTAAAATGTTTCCAAAATTTCCTGTAGGCACCACCACATTTATTTTTTCCCCGTCCTTTATGCTGCCCTTTTGCAGAAGCTTTCCATAGGCGTACACATAATAGACAATCTGAGGCACCAGTCGCCCTATGTTGATGGAATTGGCGGAAGAAAACTGAAATCCCTTTTCATCCAGATAAGACGCCAGCTCTTTGTCTCCAAAAATTTTCTTTACCCCGCTCTGGGCATCGTCAAAGTTTCCGTGAATCCCCACAACATATGTATTTTTCCCTTTTTGGGTTACCATCTGTTTTTCCTGGATGGGGCTCACCCCGTTTTTGGGGTAAAATACAACAATGCGGGTTCCTTCCACATCAGCAAACCCTGCAAGGGCCGCTTTTCCCGTATCCCCCGAGGTGGCTGTCAGAATCACAATCTCATTTTTTACATGATTCTTTTTGGCTGAAACCGTCAGCAGATGGGGCAAAATGGACAGTGCCATATCCTTAAACGCAATGGTTGCGCCATGGAAAAGCTCAAGATAATAAGCCCCGCCCGCCTCTTTAAGGGGCGCGATTTCCTCCGTGTCGAACTTTTCATCATATGCCTTTTGAATACAGTCTTTCAACTCCTGCTCCGTAAAATCGGTGAGATAGAGTTTCATCACTTCATAGGCCGTCTGCCCATAGGTCATCTCCGAAAACTCTTTCAGGGTTTTATCCAAAGCAGGGATTCTCTCCGGTACAAAAAGCCCTCCGTCCTCTGAAAGCCCCTTCAAAATTGCCTCTGACGCCTTCACCTTACTTCCTTTTGTTCTTGTACTGTTATATAAAATATCCACTTTTATCCTCCAACCGTATTTTAAAATTTTTTCTGTGTTATTCTACCATAAAAAAAGTATATTTATCAACCGTTTGTAAAGAATTCGTGGTTTCCATGGGAAAAGAGTCTAACCAGGGAACCGTCAAACCACCGCATCTTTTCCGGGTCCGCACTTTTCCTTGCGGCAAAATAAAGGGCCCCGCCGGTAATATCCTCCCCCTTTAACACTTTCTCCACCGCCTCAACGGTCTCCCCTGAAGCTACCGCCTTGTAATAGGTGCCGTTGCCCACCGGTGAAAACTGATATACGCCTTTTTCCTTCTGCATAACCACCTCGGTAACCGAATCCGGAAATTTCGAGCTCTCCACCCGGTTCATAACCACCCCGGCCACCAGCATCTTTCCTTCCAAATCCTCATTTCCCGCCTCTGCCTGTACAATTTTCAGCAATGCTTCATAATCCTCGCTTTTTAAATCATACTTGTACTCTTTTTCCATAACAACATAATCCACCACGCGCTGACCGGAAGCCGCCCTCTTAGAGAGTCCGAAGAACCTGTCCGCCCTGGGCTTTGGGGCTTCGCCTGCGCTTACCTGAAAAGCCTGGGCCGCAGCCGCCTTATTGAGCTGAGCTCCCCCAAGACAAAACCAGCTCATAATCAAAAGCAAATTACATAAAAATAACTGTGTTACAAATTTTTTATACATCTTCTATACGCATCCTTTCTTTACGCCACAGATTGTCAATGGCCGTATTGCTTTGCGAAACAGCTTACCAGGTCAAATACCGTTTCATCCCGCCGGAGGGCATATCAAATCAATAATCCCGCTGCAAGTACCACCTTGACTTATTACTGCGGAAATTAAAATTTTCTTATCATTTGTAACAGTTCTTTAATATTTTATACAGTTAATGCCAAAAATATTTCTAAAATTTGCATATCCGGGGAATTTATTTCAAAAATTCAAATTTTTATGGTATGATAAAACCGATAAGAAGCAAAGAATAAAAGACAGGGCAGAAATGAGGAAAACCATGGAGCAGAAACTTCCCGGCGTTTTTACGGCAAGAAAAAAAGACGGCACCATATACTACCGCGCCTCCATAACACACCAGAGAAAGCACATCAGTCTGGGCAGTTATCCTGCTCCTTACATGGCTTATGCCGCATATCTGGAGGGCATCTCTCTGCTTTCAGACAACACGCTTGCCATATCGGATTTTTCTTCCCATCGGGTGCTTCCTTTTGAAAAATGGGTATGTCTGATTAATTTCAGGGACAATAATATCTATTTTGCAACTCCCATTTACATCCACAAAAATTATTTTGAATATCTCTTAGCCCCTGAGTATATCCTGAAATTTGATATTGACGATTTGTTTTTTTATTCTTCCCACAAGATTATGCGCCGCGGCGGGCATTTTTTTGTGGCGGACTACGGAATGCAGACCAACATTATGAACCGGTACGGAATTAAAAACTATGCGGTCAGAAACAGGGATTACCGTTTTGTCAACGGTGATGAACTGGATTTTCGATATGAAAATATAGAGATTTACAACCGCTATCACGGTGTTATACGAAAAGAAACCAAAAAAGGCGTCAAATATGTGGCTAAAATACATATAAACGGAAATTATACCATAGGCTCCTATGCCACCGAAACGGAGGCCGCCATTGCCTACAACAAGGCCATCGATCTGCTGAAAAAAGCCGGCATAAACAAGAATTTTTCTCCCAATTATTTGGAAAAATTATCTCCTGACGTTTATGCCGACATCTATGCAAAACTGCACATTTCCCCGAAAATCACCGCGTATTTGCAGTAGCGGTTTTCCGGAAATAATGGTCCGCTTTTATTCCCGCGAGCAACCAGTCAGGGTCATGTTTGCATGAACTTGACGACTGCCGAAAGTGTCAAATCCCCGTTGTCTGTCGGGGTTATTGACTTATTTACGGGAATAATCGACAAAGCTAATGGTATACGCCGCATCGTTTTCCACCCCTTCTATCTTTTGGGACGCGCCATATTTCCACATTTTAAACTGGTAAGGGTACTGGGGCACCGCACTTGTCTCATTCAGCCATACGTCGTAGTACGCAACCAGATCTTCCGACTCAATCTCTCCAAGCAGCCAGTTTTTATTGCCGTAAAGGACACATCGGTAACCTTCAAGCTCTATTTTTGACAAAAAGGTTTCCGCAATCTCCGTCTTATCCTCCTTGGTGAGAATGTCAATTCTGGAGTCGTCGTTGACAATATATTCCATATCAAAGGCTACCGGAAAACTGATTCTGTAAGGGATTAAGTTATTCAGCACAAATTCGGCTTCCTCCTCGGCCTCCCGCGGCGTTACCGCCTGGGAAAAGAAGGTAACTCCCACCTCAAGCCCCGCACTCTGGGCCTTGGTGATATTATTCACAAAATTTTCGTCCAGACTCACAAGACCTGTCTCATAGCCCCGGCCTCCCAGCCTTAACATGACAAAATCAACCCCGGAATCTTTCAGGGTTTCAAAGTCCACTTCCCCGCTGCTTTTCGACAAATCTACCCCCAGCCAGGAAATCTTTTCTCCGTCCTGATAGTATGCCATCTTACCGTCGCTTATTTTCAGATTGGTAAAGTCATATGTATAGCGCGGAATATCCTCCGATATCTCCACATACTCTTTGCTTCCGTCTCTCAAAGTAACTTCCACGTAATTCCCGGAAGCCGCCTTCTCCTCGTCCGTGGGCTCCGTAGTTGGCGTCGGAGATGCTGAAGGGTCCGGGGATGCGCCCGGAGAAGTCGATACGCTCGGGGAAGCTGATGTCCCCGGACTAAGTGACGGAAGCGCCGACCCGTCCGGTCCCGCTCCCGGAGACGGCGAACCGCTGCCAAAACCCGGGGACGACGATTCCTCTCCCCTCCCCTCCGGCTCTGCGCTTTCATCCGGTTTTTCACTGATGACAATATCATTTCTGGGATACATATTCCAAAAATCCAAATCCTCCGCCCTTAACTTATGCTCTTTATACAGGGTCTCTATGTCCGCCTCGCCCTCCGCAAACTCAATTTCTTCTTCCGGAGTGGGGGATGGAGTCTCCTCCACCTGCCTGTTTTTTGCCGTTCCTGTGCCTCTCCGATTTGTATTGCTCATAAATACGGCGGCCAGAATAATCAAAATGAAAGCGGAAACTGCCACAATTGTGTAAATCACAGGCATTCCCATTCCTCTTTCTTCCTGCTCGTCAGGTAAACGCATGTATATTCACCACTTTCTCTTTTCAAATTTTATAAAGAACTTTATAATAAATGTGGGCTTTTTCCTTCTCAGAACCTGCCACGTTATTACTATACATGAAATAAAGCCGGTTTACAACCTTAATTCATTACCAAAAAGTTGAAGATGTTGTTACTTATCACGTTCGTGTCAGTCGTCCGGTTTCCAAAAATAACAAGGAGTTCCGAAAATCAAATATAAATAAGGAGGCCAAAAGAGGCTGTCGCAATAAGAATGATAGATACAAGATATATAAATATCTGGCTTTCAGAAACGCAATATCCTGTATGCAGTTTTCTTAATACGACAGCCTCCCCACAAGTTTGTGTCTGCGCTGCAACCACAAACTTTCAAGCATTTATGCTTGTAAGCATTCATGCTTGTATGTGCAAAAAAGCAGCGCAGAAATGAGGTAAATAATGAATCTGTTTATCAGGCAAATGCAAAAAAGCTTTTCCCATAAAGTGGGCAAAAATGTATATCGATTTTGTTTTCTCATCGTCCCACTCTGCCTGATTTTGCTCACCGGCTGTGTCAAAATAAAATCCGCTTCCCCTGTCAGTGCCAGCGGATTTTATTTTGACACGGTTATTTCCGTTACTTTGTATCAGGGAGGCTCGGAGGAATTGCTGGACGAATGCATGGAGCTGGCCCAGCATTATGAGAATTTACTGAGCCCTCATGTTGAGGGAAGTGATTTGTGGAATTTAAACCACAGCTTCGGACAGGCTGTGACGGTGGATGAAGATACCCTTAGGCTGTTACAAATTGCTTTAGAGTATGCCCGGCTCTCCGACGGGGTTGTGGACCCTACAATCGGAGGCCTGTCAATGCTCTGGAACTTCGGTTCCGACAATCAGGAGATTATCCCTAAGCAGCAAATGATTGATGAGGCGCTGTCCCATGTGGATTATCAGTCTGTCATGATAGACGGCAATCAGATAACCTTAACCGACCCTGACGCCCGGTTGGAGCTGGGTTTTATTGCCAAGGGCTATATCGGGGATAAATTGAAGGAATATCTCATCTCCCAGGGCGTTACCTCCGCTCTGATTAATTTGGGGGGCAATGTGGTTGCACTGGGCCATAAGCCCGACGGGACGCCCTTCCGCATCGGCATCCGGGACCCTTTTGAAGGTCACGGCAGCACTGCCCTTACCCTTGACATAACAGACAAGAGTGTGGTATCTTCCGGAAATTATGAGCGTTATTTTGAAAAAGACGGAAAACTGTATCACCATATTCTTTCCACCGACACGGGATACCCGGCCGAAAGCGGCTTATCCCAGGTAACCATCCTAACCTCTGATTCTGTTGACGGGGACGCGCTCTCCACCTTATGCTTTATCTTAGGATATGAAAAAGCCGTCTCCTTTCTTGAAAATTTCCCTGAAGTGCAGGCAATTTTCATTGCGGAAGACGGCAATATCTCATATGTAAATTTTTAAACTGTGCGGATTAGCAACCCACTCCCAAATGAGTAAAACACAGCGGCGTTAAGCAGACGCAGGAGCGCGTAAGCGCGAGTTTTGCGAATGTGGGAGTCAGGCCTCCTGCTCTTTAGAGCGGGAGGCCGCACAGGTGGAAAATTTGTCGCGGAATAAAACAGAAGGCCGGACCGCTACTTCACGCTTACCTTTCCGGCAACCACTTCCTTGTAGTCTTCCAGGTTACGTGCAAGAAGATTCGGCGTGTCAAGACCATAAGGACATTTGGCCTTACACTTGTTACAGTGCAGGCAGTCTTCGATTTTTCCCATCATTTTCTGTGCATCCTCCGTGAGCCAGTTTTCCGAAGGGGACCTTCTAAGGAGCAGGGACATTCTGGCGCAGGTGTTGATTTCAATCCCTGCAGGACAAGGCATGCAATAGCCGCATCCTCTGCAGAATTCTCCGCACAGTTCCTCCCTGTCCTTATCAATCAAAGCCTGAATTTCCCCGGTCATAACCGGCGGATTCTCTATGTAGGACAGAAATTCTTCCAGCTCTCCCTCTCTCTGCACACCCCAAATGGGCAAAACATTGTCAAAGCAGGCCGCATGGGCATAAGCAGCTGCCGAATTGGTGATCAGCCCCCCTGAAAGGGCCTTCATTGCAATAAAGCCCATGTCCGCCTTCTTACACCCTTCCACCAGTTCTTCTTCCTGCTCCCCTGCCAGGTAACTGAAAGGGAACTGCAAAGTCTCATAAAGTCCGCTTTCAATGGCTTCCTTTGCAACGCCCAGCCTGTGGTTGGTGATTCCGATATGACGGATTTTTCCGGCCGCCTTGGCCTCTAAAGCCGCCTCATAAAGGCCGCTTCCGTCTCCCGGCTTAGGACAGAAGGCCGGGTTGTGGAACTGATAAATGTCGATATAGTCCGTGCGGAGCATTTCAAGACTTGTCTCCAAATCCTTTTTCATATTTTCCCCGGTCTGCGCCCCCGACTTGGTCGCTATGTAAATTTTCTCCCGCATTCCTTCAAAGGCAAGTCCCAGCTTGTGCTCGCTGTCGCTATAAGCCCTTGCCGTATCAAAAAAGCGTATGCCACCCTCATAGGCTCTGCGCAGCAATTTAACCGCCGTCTCATCGTTCACCCTCTGAACCGGGAGCGCGCCAAAACCGTTTTTATTTACCACAATACCCGTACTGCCAAGCCTTATCTGTACATTGTTCTCAGTCACATTTTTATTTTCCATATAAGATCCTCCATATCGTTGCATTCAAAAAAGCAAATCCTGCTAAGGAATGCCCGCTCTTTAAAGTGTTTTTTGCAGGCTCATAACTTTTCCTCACTATATCCTCCATACCGCCAACGGCCCGCAACTTTAGGCATCGGCCCAAATAATTTAAATTCTCACGATGGACTTTCTTGGGCATTTCTCCGCGCAGGCGCCGCAGCCCACACATTTTTCATAGTCAATGGTCGCATTAAAGTCCGCAACCTCCACAGCCCCTTCCGGACAGTTCTTTTTACAGAGCTGACATCCGATACATCCTGCGCTGCATTCCTTCATGGTAACCGGCCCCTTCTCCTTTGAGTTGCAGGCCACCGCATATTTTGCATCGTAAGGAATCAGGCTGATTAAATGTTTGGGGCAAACCTCCACGCACTTCCCACATGCCTTACATTTATCCTTATCCACCAGGGCCACACCATTTTCCACATGGATGGCGTCAAAGGGACAGACCTTCACACAACTGCCGTATCCCAGACATCCATAGTCGCAGCTCTTTGCCCCTCCGTTCGGCACAAAGGACAGCATCCTGCAGTCCTCAATTCCACTGTAGTCATAGTCAATCTTCGCCTTATCGCAGTCCCCCTGACAGGCCACATAAGCGCGCATTCTTACGCTCTCTCCGGCTTCCACGCCCATAATGCCCGCAATCACTTTTCCCACCGTCTCACCGCCTACGGGACAGGCATTTACCGCAGCCTCTCCTTTGGCGATGGCGGCAGCAAGACCACTGCACCCGGGAAAACCGCAGCCGCCGCAATTGTTGCCGGGCAGCGCCGCCAAAACCGCTTCTTCTCTTTCATCCACTTCTACTTTAAACTTGATGGCCGCTATACCAAGAAAAAGTCCGATAAAAAGTCCAACCCCTCCAACCACAGCCACAGCAAGCAAAACACCTGTTATATTCATACCCATCCTCCATGCACCCGGCATCTCCACAAATTGGAACGCCAAAGCTAATTTTCCTCACATTTTTAAAGTAAACCTGAAAATCCGCAGAAGGCAATCGCCATAAGTCCGGCCGTAAGCAGCACAATGGGCATCCCCTTAAAGGATTCCGGAATGTCGTTGTATTCCATTTTTTCTCTAATACCGGCAAGAATAACAATCGATATTGTAAAGCCCACCGCTGTGGCAAAGCCGTTTACAATGCCTGCAAGAATCCCATAATTTTTCTGCACATTGGTAAGGGCAACCCCCAGCACCGCACAGTTGGTGGTAATCAGCGGAAGGTACACGCCCAGCGCCTGATACAGAGATTTCATAAACTTCTTTAAGAACATTTCAACAAACTGTACCAGAGCGGCTATCACCAAAATAAATACAATGGTCTGCAAATAGGTCAGGTTAAAGGGCGTCAAAATAAACTTATAAATAACACCCGCCACAGCAGAAGCCAGGGTAATAACAAAGATAACCGCTGTCCCCATACCTGCCGCCGTACTTGTTTTTTTCGATACCCCAAGGAAAGGACAAAGCCCTAAAAACTGACTTAAGACAACATTGCTCACCAGTGAGGATGAAATTAAAATAATCAGCAAATCCTTAACCATTCCGTTTCTCCTCCTTCTTCACTGTCATTTCCGCCCCGGCTCCGTTTCCTTTTGCCTTTTCCTCTTTGGCGGACGTATCAAAAAAACGTTTACTGCATCCCGTATCCTGACAGTTCATGCAGTCTGAATTACATCCGGACTGAATCTTTGACATATCCCTGCCCTTTTTCTCCCCGGCTATTTTCACTTTATTCTGAATAGCTGTCAGGGCGGCAAGTACAAAGAAGGCCCCCGGCGCCAGTACGAAAATGCTACAGGGCACATAACTCTCCGGCATAATCCCAAAGCCGAACAGTTCGCCCGCCCCTATAAGCTCTCTCACCGCGCCGATGATGGTAAGAGCGCAGGTAAAGCCAAGTCCCATGCCGATTCCGTCAAATAAAGACGAGACCACGCCATTTTTGGATGCGTAAGCTTCCGCACGCCCCAGGATGATACAGTTTACTACTATCAAAGGTATGTATAGTCCAAGCGCACTGTATAAAAAGGGAATAAAGGCTTTCAGCAAAAGCTCCACCACCGTCACAAAAGATGCGATAATCACAATAAACGCAGGGATACGCACCTTGTCGGGTATGATTTTCCGTAACATGGAAATAAACATATTACTGAGAGCCAGCACCACCATGGTGGTAAGTCCCATGCCAAGTCCGTTTACCGCCGAGGTTGTAACGGCCAATGTGGGACACATGCCAAGCATAAGCACAAAAGTGGGATTTTCCTTAATCAGACCGTTTACCAGACGTTCCGTTATTTTATTCTCCTTCATGGCTGCCACCTCCTAACTGTTCCTGGAAATAGTAAAGTCCGCCATTTACCGCCGTTGTAACCGCATTTGTGGTGATTGTTGCTCCGCTGATGGCATCAATCTGACTGTCGGAAACCGCTCCGGTTTTGGTGTAGGTAAAACCGGGGGAATCAGGAATTTTCTTTCCCGCAAACTGTGGCTTTAACACATCCTCAGCCTTCATGCCAAGGCCGGCCGTCTCCGAAATACTTAAGATGGATATACCGTTTAAGGTGCCGTCCATTCTGATACCCATGGTAAAAGTAATGTCTCCGCCGTATCCCTCATGGCTGGTCACCGTGAGAACATACCCCAGCATTTCTCCGTTCCCATCAAGGGCTTCCAGTACATTTTCAATGTCCACACCGTCATAACCCGCGTCACTCCACTTGGCCTGCCATTCCTCGTCCTCCGCTATGGCAGACTCCTTTGCCGGGAATTCGGAAGCATCCGGAAATACCTCGGCATAAGCTTCCTTCGCCGCCTTTTCCTCTGCACGGGCAATGGGCTCTTTGGTAATCTCATACACAAGGCCTAAAATCAATCCGGAAAACAGCGTGATGACCAGAAGGACCGCAGCATCCTTTATCATATTTTTCATGCCCTCTCCCCTCCTTTTCCAAATGCCTTCGGCATGGTAATCTTTTCAATCAGGGGAACCAGCAGATTACCCAGAACAATCGCATAGGAAACACCTTCCGCCGACGGACCGAAAATCCGGAAGATTCCTGTCAGGACTCCGAGAATCACACCGTACAGATACCTTCCCTTTTTGGTCACCGGACTTGTCACATAATCCGTTGCCATGAAAAAGGCTCCCAGCATCAGACCGCCGCCTGCAAGATGCGCACTGATAAATGCAGGGTCAAAGCCATGTCCGCCAAACAAAATAATAAATATAACAAATGTTATTATGTAAGTTCCCGGTATCTTCAAATCAATTACACCCAGAAGAATCAGGAAACATGCTCCAATGATTATGGCAATCATGGATGTCTCGCCAATCACTCCGGCTGTTCTTCCCACCACCATGTCAAGAATGTTCACGCTCTCCCCGGCCTTTAAACTTGCAAGCGGTGTTGGGCCCGTGTACGCGTCGCAGTCAAAATTACACATGATGGAAGTGTAAGAAATAAGCAGAAAGCATCTTGCCCCCAAAGCCGGGTTCATAAAGTTCTGTCCCAGGCCTCCAAAGAGCATTTTTACAACCAGAATGGCAAAAACGCCGCCAATAACCCCAATCCACCAGGGAGCGGTGGATGGAAGATTCAGCGCCAGCAAAAGCCCGGTTACCACACAGGAAAAATCTCCCACCGTAATCTTTTTATGCATGGCCTTTTCATAAACATATTCCGTCAGCACGCAGGTTGCCACCGTAACCAGAATTAAAATAAGTGCATCCAACCCAAAATTAAAAATACCAAAGCCTGCCGCAGGAAGCAACGCGATTACCACCGCAAGCATAATATTGCTGGTAGTAACCTTCGACCGGATATGGGGATTGGATGAAACTTTCATCAAATCGCTCATCGCTATATTTTCCTCCTACCTTTACTTTTTCTTCTTCGCAAGCTGCATCTTACGCATGGATTTGATCACCTGCGTAAGAGGACGTTTCGCCGGGCAGATGAAACTGCAGCATCCACACTCACAGCATTCCATCCCATTATTCTTTACAAAGGCTTCCTCGTCATAGTGCTCCGCATAATCCGCCAGTTTTCGCGGAACCACCCTTCCCGGGCATACTTCCACACATTTTCCGCAGTTGATGCATGCGGAAGGCTCCATAGCGGATACCTCATCCTTTGTAAGGCACAGTAGCGCCGAAGACGTCTTCGTTGCAGGCACATCCAAATCAAAAATGGCAAATCCCATCATTGGCCCGCCGGAGACAATCTTAACAGGCTGCTCTTTAAAGCCGCCGGCTTCCTCCACCAGCTCGTGATAATTGGTACCAATCCTCACCTTGAAATTCCTTGGGTCTGCAATAGCGTCCCCGGTAACCGTCACGATCCTGTACATGAGAGGTTTTCCCTTTATAACCGCATTATAAATGGCAATAACCGTATCCACATTGTTTACCACACATCCCGCATCCGCCGGGAGCTGGGAGGAATTGATGGCCCGTCCCGTAGCCGCATAAATCAGCTGACGCTCGGAACCTTGAGGGTACTTGGTTTTCAGTGCCTTGACCGTTATTTTATTTTCATCCTTTGTGAGCTCCTTGAGCTTAGCAATGCAGTCCGGTTTGTTGTCCTCCACAGCCAGAATCCCTCTTGCATTGTCAAACAGACTTAAGGATACCTTAAGCCCTCCAATCAATTTTTCCGGTTCTTCCAGCATTTTGCGGTAATCAGAGGTGAGATAAGGCTCACACTCCGCACAGTTTACAATCACATATTCTATTTTATCAGGCTCTTTGGGGGAAAGCTTCACTGCCGTCGGGAAACCTGCTCCTCCCATACCTACAATCCCCGCTTCCCGGATCATATTTATTTTTTCTTCTCTGGTAAGCTTCTCGAAAGGAGGGATCTGGGGCCATTCTATCTCCTCATACAGCCCATCATTTTCCACAACAATGCACATCACATTGTCGCCTGTGACCACTCTCCTTGGCTCAATTGCCTTAACCGTTCCGGACACGGTTGCGTAAATGGGCGCAGACACAAACCCGCCTGCCTCCGCAATTTTCTGCCCGGTCAGAACCTTATCACCCTTTTTTACCACCGGTTTCGCCGGTGCCCCAATGTGCTGGGACAGGGGATACACCAGATCACCCTTGGGTAAGACCTCCTTAATCGGCTTATCCTTTGACAAATCCTTCCCGTCATAAGGATGAATCCCTCCTGTAAATGTTAACCTCGCCACATAGCACCCTTCTTTCCATACATATTGACAGTCGTTATTTTCACACGCCGGCCTCCCATCTTATCTTCGGATTCCGGTATTTACTCATCATCAGTCCGGACTTTTGACCCCGCTGTGAAAAGTAACTCTATCCTTTTAAATATACTATTTTTTTGTCGAAAATACTACTGTAATTTTGAAAAATATGATAAACTATTATAGGATAATCATAGCTTACAGGGCATGCACTTAAAAGACTGTTGTCCACAGAGCTAATTGCAGGAGGCCTCCATGAAAACAGAAGAAATCATTCTTGGTAATTTTAATTTAAAATATCCGCTGGAGCAATTAACACCCTTAGACCAGATTTTATTTTTAGATATAGAAACTACCGGTTTTCTCTCCTCCGGTTCTGCGATATACTTGATTGGCTGCGCTTTCTATTCGGAAGGAAACTGGATGATAAGGCAATGGTTTGCCCAGACTCCGGACGAGGAGGGAGAACTTATAGAGTCCTTTTTATCCTTCGCGTCAAAGTTCAGCTACCTGGTACATTATAATGGCAATACTTTTGACCTGCCCTTCCTGATGCAAAAGGCAGAAAAATACGAACTTCCATGCAACTTTGAAGATATGGAAGGACTTGATATTTACCGTCGTATCGCGCCTTACAAGAACTTCTTAAAGCTTCCGGACTGCAAGTTAAAAAGTATTGAGCAGTTCCTTGGCATTAAGCGGGAGGATACTTACAGTGGAGGAGAACTGATACAGGTTTACAGGGAGTTTACCTTTTCCCATGATTATAACCTTTACCGGACTCTGCTCCTTCATAATTCCGATGACATAAAGGGGATGCTTGAAATTCTCCCCATTCTGTCCTACTATGACCTGTTTAACAACAGCCTGAAAGCCAGAAAAGTGCAGGCCAATTATTACAATGATATTCATGGAGTTCCACGGAAAGAACTTGTTCTCCAGTTGGTTTTCCCCTCCCCCCTTCCGGTTCCTGTTGCCTTTATGGCCAGAGGCAGCCACTTTAAAGGCGAGGGTTACGAGGGAACTTTGATTGTCCCCATTTACGAGGAGGAGCTTAAATACTTTTACGCAAATTACAAGGATTACTATTATCTTCCCACAGAAGATATGGCTCTCCACAAATCCATCTCCTCTTTCGTGGACAGAGAGTACAGACAGCAGGCCACAGCTTCCAACTGCTATACCAGAAAATTATCCAGCTATCTTCCTCAATGGAAGGTGCTTGTAGAGCCCTTCTATAAGCGGGAATATAAAAGCAAGGACCTGTTTTTTGAACTGACAGACGACATCAAAAAGAATCGGCAGCTGTTTTCGGATTACGCAAGCCACATGTTAAACGCCATGGCGATGCAGGAGTAAAGCGAGCAGGCTTAAATCCATATAATCGAGTAGGGAAGGTTCTTCTCCCTACTCGCACGGGCCGCAAAGCGGCAAATCTCCCACGCAACCTTACGTGTATGCGGCCCTGTGCATAGCTATGCATAGAAAAAGAGACATTCGCAAATGTCTCTTTTTTATGACTTTTAGTTTTTAGGACGCTCGTAATAGAATGAGCTTTTCCTGTTATAACCTATCTCTCTGTAATTGATAATCTGCTCTGTGCTTCCTATAAAGAGTACTCCGCCCGGTGCAAGTGAATTATAGAACTTCTTGAACACTTCGTCCTTGGCTTCCTCCGTAAAGTAGATCAAAACATTACGGCAGACTATCATGTTATATCCTTTTGCATAATTGTTGTCCAGAAGGTTATGCTCTTTGAAATCAACTCTGGACTTGATTTCATTGGATATCTGATAGGATAAACCAATTTTTGTAAAATACTTTTTCTTTAAATCTTCCGGCACGGCGGCAATGCTCTTTGCACTGTAAAGTCCCACCTTAGCCTTCGCGATAACCTGCTTATCCAAATCCGTCGCCATAATACGAATCTGATTAAGCGGTATATGTCTTGACAGAGCCATTACAAGAGAATAGGGTTCATCTCCTGTGGAGCACGCAGCACTCCAGATTTTTAAATTTTTACCGAACTTTGAGATAAGTTCCGGTATAATCTGATTCTCCAACAACTTCCACTGGTCAGGGTTTCTGTAAAATTCCGAAACATTGATTGTGAGAAAGTTTATGAATTCCTCAAATTTTTCTTTGTCTGTCTTAAGGAGCTGTACATATGCTTCATAGCCCTTAACTCCGTTCTTGGCAATCAGCGAATCAATTCTTCGCTTCATCTGCTTTTCCTTGTAGGCATTTAAATCGATTTTGGTCAAAGTAAGTACTGCGCCCTTAAATTTTTCATAATCGTATGCCGTAGTCATAGCAAATCCGTTCCCCCTTACTTATTATTCTTCCGGCACATCACTTTCAGCCTCTGCAGATACATCCCCTTCTGCCACATCTTCATGAGCTTCTTCAGGCTCTGCTGCTAAAAGTGCCTTTATGCTTAAGCTGATTTTTCTGTCTTCGCTGTTAAAATCCACCACCTTTGCGGTAATTTCCTGTCCAACCTTCAGTACATCCGAAGGCTTCTCAATATGTTCTCTGGAAATCTGGGATACGTGAAGCAGTGCGTCCACACCAACCTCCAGCTCAATGAAAGCGCCAAAATCAGTCATTCTGGCAACCTTACCGGTCACTTCATTTCCTACCGCATATCTCTCAGCCGCATCCTTCCAGGGATTCTCATCCTCAAATTTAAGACTGAGGGCAATCTTGGTACCTGAAATATCTTTAATGAAAACTCTTACCTTGTCGCCAACCTTAAATACTTTCTTGGGATTTTCAACACGTCCCCAGGACATTTCGGAAATATGAAGAAGTCCGTCTGCCCCGCCGATATCGATGAATGCGCCAAAATCAGTTACATTTTTAACAACACCCTCCAGCACATCGCCGATTTGGATGCTCTCAAGTAACTTTCTCTGCATTTCAGCCTTTTCCGCAACAAGCAGCTGCTTGCGGTCGCCAATATATCTTCTTCTCTTAGGATTATATTCACTGATTACAAACTGAATCTCCTGACCTGCATATTTGGTCAAATCCTTTTCATACACATCGGATACAAGACTTGCAGGAATAAAAATTCTGATTTCATCAACGATCACACTTAAGCCGCCGTCAAGCACCTGGGCAACCTTAGCGGTAAGCACTTCCTTATTATTAAATGCTTCCTCAATCCTCTTGTTGCCACGGTCAACAGCCAGTCTTTTATATGTTAAGATAACCTGTCCTTCTCCATCGTTTACTTTGAGAACCTTTACTTCCATGGTATCTCCCGGCTTAACTACAGTGGTCAGGTCTATGTTAGGCTCATTGGTATATTCGTATCTTGTCAAAATACCATCAGATTTACAGCCAATATTCAGTACAATTTCCTCAGGCTTTACATCAATGACCGTGCCTTCAACTACCTCTCCCGTATGTATCGTCTTTAATGATCCTTCCAACATTTGTTCAAAAGTTAACTCTGACATGATTTTGAACCTCCTCAATTATATTGTTTGGGGTGGAAGCCCCCGCAGTAATACCCACCAGAGCGGCTGTTTTCGGCAATTCCAAATGCAAATCTTCCAGTTTCTGTATAAAATACGTGGCCTTACACTTCTGTGCACATATCTCATAGAGTTTCTGCGTATTAGAACTGTTTTTACCACCTATTACTATCATTGCATCAGCCTTGGCTGAAATTTCTCCAGCTTCCGCCTGTCGTTCTTCTGTCGCATTACAGATTGTATTCACAACATTAACATTATAACCTTTTTTTTGAATAATTTCAACTAATTCTTGAAATTTGTTGTAGTTAAATGTCGTCTGAGATACAATACACAGGGACTTTCCGGCGTCCGTCTCAAAGCCTTCCGCTTCCTTCGCCGTCCCTATTACCACTGCCGGTGTCCCGGACCATCCCATAATTCCCTCCACTTCCGGATGTCCCGCGTTTCCGATAATGATAATCTGACTGCCACTCCTGCTTTCCGCCTCCACAATCTTATGTATTCTTTTTACAAAGGGACAGGTGGCGTCAATACACTCCAACCCATTTTCTTCAATCAGACGGTAAATCCTTTTGGGAACGCCGTGAGAACGGATCACCACCGCACCTCCCTTAAGGCCCGCTATCTCGTTTTCGCTCTCTATTACGGTAACGCCGCGCTTTTCCAAATCTCCCACCACCTGCTCATTGTGTATAATGGGGCCGTAGGTGTAGATTTTTTTGTTGGTGGCGAGCTGTTCGTAGACAGTTTCCACAGCACGCTTTACACCGAAGCAGAATCCGGCGCTCTTTGCAAGCAACACTTCCATTTTCTGACCAATCCTTTGTTTCACAATACTGACTATAGTTATAATAGCATGAACTGTTCTCCATGCCAAGTACCCATTTTAAGGACATAAAGAAAAAATTTCAAAAATCATTTTGCCGCATTTACTCCCGCAGGATATCCCGTTGACCAGGCGATTTGCAGGTTAAAGCCGCCGGTCATGGCGTCCAGGTCAAGGACCTCTCCTGCAAAATAAAGGCCGTTTACGATTTTGGACTCCATGGTGGAGGGGTTGATTTCCTTTACGCAAACTCCCCCCTGGGTGATTATGGCTTCGTTAAACCCTCTGGTTCCTGTGACGGTCATGGAGAGATTTTTAAGCCGCTCTGCCAGAGCCCTTCTCTCCTGCCTGCTTATTTCGTTTACCTTTTTCTCCGGCAGGATTTTCGAAAGCTTTACCATCACGGGAATCATTTTGGAAGGAAGCAGTCCCTCCAGCACATTTTTAAACTGGCGGTTCTTGTTTTCCTCAAAATCACGGAGCAGGCGTTCGTCAAGCTGTTCCAAAGATAAGGCCGGCTTCAAGTCAATCAAAAGCTCCACCGGCGTACCATAATATTTTTTCACGTAATGGCTGCTGGCGCTTAAAATCAAAGGGCCGCTCACCCCAAAATGGGTAAACAGCATCTCTCCAAAACCTTCGTATATTTTTTTCTTACCGCTTTTCAACAAAACAGATACATTCTTCAGAGAAAGCCCCTGCATCTCCATGCACCAGCTCTCTGAAACCGTAAAGGGCACCAGAGCCGGTTTTATCTCCTTTACGGTATGTCCCGCTTCTATGGCAAACCGATAGCCATCGCCGGTTGAGCCTGTGGATTCATAAGATTTTCCGCCGGTTGCAACAATAACGGCGTCCGCCGGAAGGATGCGCCCGTCCGCAAGTCTTACGCCCGTTATGTGTTTTGACCCATCCCCAGCCTTTTGCTCCTCAATAAATAGCTCCGCCACGCAGGTGTGCAGACACACCCTCACATGCTCCTTTTCCATCTGTCTGTTTAAAGCGTCCGTCACATCATAGGCATGGTCAGAGACAGGGAACACCCTGTCCCCCCGTTCCTTTTTCAGTCTGCATCCCGCTTTTTCAAAAAAGGCCATGACGGCCTGATTATCCATTTGGGAAAAAGCGCTGTACAAAAACTTTCCGTTGCTCACAATATGTTCAAAAAATGCTTCTTTTCCGCAGGCATTGGTCAGATTGCACCTGCCTTTTCCCGTTATAAAAATTTTTTTCCCGGTCTTTTCATTTTTTTCCAGCAGCGTAACCTGGGCGCCTTCTCTTGCGGCCCACACTGCCGCCATCATTCCTGCCGCTCCGCCGCCAATTACAATCACACGTTTCATATGCTTTCGCTCTCACCTGCTTTACAATCCCGGATTTTCCTCATTCTTCCTTCTTGACCAAAGGATAATGCAGCATCGGGTCTCCGTCTATAAAATTGATTTCATCGTTTAAATAAACCTGATAGTTATTCCACACTTCTTCCAGGGTCTCCAGATTCTTCTTCACCATCTCCGGCCGCTTTAGGCAAAGAGCAACCACCAGGGCGTTGATAACGCTCAGCGGAGCCACAAGAGAATCCACTATGGAAACCATGTCGCTCCTTGCCAGTAAATTACAGGACGAATACAAATTCATGGGAGAATGAATACTGTCCGTTATTGTAATGATTTTTGCATTTCTGTCGTTGGCAAACTCTATGGCCTTTAAGGTTCTCATGGAATATCTGGGGAAGCTGATGCCGATAATGGCGTCCCTGCCGTCTATTCGTAACATCTGTTCAAATATTTCCGTAACACTGGTTGTTTTTACCAGAACAATATTTCCGCGGATCATATTTAAATAGAAATGTAAAAAATCCGCAAGGGGCTCGCAGCTTCTGACCCCTATCAGATAAATTGTCCTTGCCTCCAGAATAATATCCACCGCCGCCCCGAAGGCCGCCGCATCCAGGTTTACAATTGTGTCCTGGATCTTCTCAATATCAGCGCTCAGCACGGAATGAAGCAGCTCCGAATGGGTGCTCTTTCCATATTTCGCGCCAATCTTCTGTACGGAGTTCAGCTTGCTTTTTACCCATTCCTCCAGCGCATCCTGAAATTCCGGATAACCTGCATAGCCAAGGCCCGACGCAAAACGCACCACCGTCGATTCGCTGACCCCTACGGTTTCTCCAAGTTTGGCTGCCGTCATAAACACGGCCTGGTCATAGTGGTCGGAAATATAAGTGGCAATGGCCCTGTGCCCCTTGCTCATTTTCATGAATTTGTTGTTCATTCTGGTGATAATGTCAACTTCCTGCTGTTCCATCCTTCATACCCCTGTTCCGCATTTTATCTGAATGATTGATAGGAGGTTTTTAAAAGCTGCATGGTCTCATCATCCGTAAGGTCATAATCCCCCGTCAAAGTCATGCAGGCCGCCCCATGAATGAAAATCCACATTTTCATGAACATTTCACTGGCATTTTTACACCCCTGGGACTTGGCCGCCTGTATTTCCCTGCTCACAAATCCCTCTTTGCCGTTTACCAGATCATACATGCTTCTGCCAAATCGTTCCGAGGACAAAAAGATAAACTCAAATAATTTTTTATGTACGCCGGCAAATTTGATGTACGCCTGACCCAAGGTCACAAAGGGCGTCACCGACTGTCTGGGAAAATCCACATAAAAATCTCTGAAAAAATCACATGCTTTTTCAAACAATTCCTCGTTCAGCTCGTCCATATTTTTATAAATACGGAAGATTGGCTGTGTGGAGCAGTTAGCTTTGGCCGCCAGTTTCCTGGCCGTAACCTGCTCTATGCCCTCCTCCTGTAATATGACAAAAGCCGCCTGTACAATGTCCTGTCTTGTTATAGTTTCTTTTCTTGCCACACCTTTCACCCCTTTTGTATAACATATGTTATGATTCTACAATAAACTTTATATTATGTCAACAGTATACGACATAAGTTTCGGTATTTCGGTAAAAGTTTGTAACGGTTCGGCCGCGGGGCGAAGCTAAGAAAAAACAGCTGCCCCCATTCAGGGAACAGCTGTTTTAAAAAGTTTTTGTTTCACGCCTGGCTGCTCATAATCTGTTTCTCTAAGTCAGACAAAAATTTCTCCCACTCGTCCTCGTGCTCCACATAATACAGCGGGCACTTCTTTCCTCCTTCGTCGTAATGTCTTCTCATATCCTCCGGCGCAAGTTTGTATTCTTTCAAAAGCCAGGCGGATAATCGCAGAAGCGACTGGTATGTGGCGTCCGTAAATTTGCCGTCCTCCGACAGATAGCAGCATTCTATGGAAATAGAATCATAGTTACGCTGCATCACCGCATAGGCTATCTCCTCAAGGGGGATGCACTGTATGATTTCCCCCTCATATCCGATGACAAAGTGAGCGCTTGCCGAAGTCTCACCGGTAATGCCCAGGTTTTCAAAGTAGCTTCTGTTCTGGGCCGCGCTTGTACCGGGATTTGCCGTGTAATGAACAAAAATATTTTTGACCTTGCCAAGCTTCTCTCCCGGCCTCGAATATTCATTGACCGTCAGAAAGTCTTCCGTTATAACAGGTTTAATGGTTTCGTTTGCCTTGATCACCTCACGTCTCTGGACGGTGGCGTTATAATTTTTTGCAACCGTTTCCTCCTCTTTGGTAAGTCCGCCGATCAGTTTGAACAGCACAATCCCTGCCAGTGCAATGATAAACAAGAGGATGCTCATAGCAATCAATCTGGCCGCAATTTTTTTTCGCTTGCGTGCCTTGCGCCTGCGCATCTGCTCCCGGCGGATTTCCGGATCCACGGGCCGGGGCCTCTGTCTTCTTCCTCCATCCGTATTCCGGTTTCCGTATCTTCCATTACCGTATTGCGGCCATTCCTCCGATTCCCGGCGTCTTCTCTGATTTGCCGGCCCTGCCTGCACCGGTCTTTGGGCCGGGGCCGCCGCCGGTCTTCGCATGCCGTTTCTTTGAGTCTGTACGGATACCGGTCTTTGCCTGTTGCTTCTTTGAGCCTGTACGGATACCGGTCTTTGCCTGTCGCTTCTTTGAGCCTGTCCCGGCGCAGGTCTCCTTCCGCCCGGCTCTCTTTGATTTCCATATATTAATTCAGGTGTTCCTGCTGCCTGCCGCTTTACAGGCCGGGGCCTTGCAGTATCAGGCCTTCTCCCTCCTGTCGTTCCGTTTGCACGGGTCCTTTCTTCTTCCCGCGTTATGTCTATAAACTCCAATCCCATCCCCATCTCATCCTTTGCATATAACCCATCACCGATAACAAAACCGATTATAGCATAGCAGGGGAAAAAATTAATTTTTTTAATATAAAATAAAGGATTTCTTAATTTTTACTCATATCTCCCTTTTCGCAACCCTTCCAGGGCCCTGTTTATAAGGCCTTATTTTCAGTTTCTTCCCCTTTTCCCTTAATTTCTCTATCTGCTGTTTAAGGCATCCGCAATATCCTTCTTCATATCCTCAACCGCTGCCCTTGAGGCTTCCCCAAAGTGCTCCGATCCAAAGGAAGCATATTTTTCCTGCTGGTAAGCCGCGATAATTCCTCTGGACGAATTTACGATTGCCCCCAGCCCATCCTCATTAAAGAAATGGACAAGGTCTTTTCCCTTTCCTCCCTGGGCTCCGTAACCCGGCACAAGAATATAATTTCTGGGCATGATTCTTCTGAGTATTTTGCCCATTTCAGGATAGGTGGCCCCCACCACCGCTCCAATATAACTGTAGGAATCGCCCATATGTTCTTCTCCCCATCTGGCAACCTGTTCTCCCACAATCTCATATAAAGGCCTGTCTGCGTCTGCGCCTTTGACCCCGTCCGCATCCCCGGCTGACACCCTGGGTCTTATAAGACGATCCTGGAACTCGCCGCTGCTTGGGTTCGAGGTTTTTACCAAAATGAACAATCCCTTGTTTTCCTCTTTGCATACCTTAATAACAGGCTCCACGCCGTCCGATCCCAGATAGGGATTCACCGTTGCAAAGTCCTCATTAAATCCATAGTAAGACTTGCTTCCAACCTTCACCTTTCCCAGATGTCCTGTGGCATAAGCTTCTGAGGTGGAACCAATGTCCCCCCGCTTAATATCGCCAATCACCACCAGCCCCTTTTTCTTGCAGTAATCCACTGTTTTTTGGAAAGCCACAAGTCCGGGAATACCAAACTGCTCGTACATGGCAATCTGGGGCTTTACGGCCGGAACCACATCATAAATGTTGTCCACAATTTCCTTGTTGTACTGCCAAATGGCTTCCCCGGCCCCCTCAAGGGTTTCCCCGAATTCGGCAAAGGCCTTCTCCTTCACATGTTCCGGTACAAATTTAAGCATAGGATCCAGTCCCACCACTATGGGCGCCCCCGTCGCTTTAATTTTTGCAATTAACTGGTTAATCATAAAATTCCTCCATTCTTGCCAGCATCCCGTTTGGGTACAGGCACAAATTTGTTGTGTGAAAAATTTATTCCTTTGAATTGAATCACTTTCTAATCCGCGCCCTTTAAAGGCGCGGAAATGCTCTGCGTTATTATCTGGTTTTCAGGAAAGTTGACTCCCGCTTCGCCTCCTGGTCATCCGGATAAGCTCTCAAGTAGCTTTCCATCAGACTTGCCGCGTTCTGATACTCTCCCAGCCGCTCGTAGGCCACAATTTCATTCATTTTCAGGGTCTGCATCATGCCGTTGTTTTCCACGTTCATTGCACTCTGGAAATTGGCAAGCGCCCCCTCATAGTCTCCCGTCTGCATTTTGCAAAGTCCCAGCTGGTTTAGAACCTGGGCGTTGGGCTCTCCGCTTTCCAGGTAACTGTTATACACGCTGATTGCATAGTTGTTATCCCCCAGGGTTTCGTAGGTTTTTCCCAAAAAGAGCACCGCCTCATAGCCGCTCTCCCCCCGGGCCTTTTCCAGATAAGTTCTGGCATTTTCGTAATCCTGCAGATAATAACATATCCTTCCTTTTTCAAAGTTCGTCATATCCTTGGTACCGGCATCCATGGCGGCCTGAAGATATTCCTGTCCGGTCTCCCTGTAGCCCTCCAGGGCCAAAACATTATAGATGTCTATCAACCTGTCGTAATCACTTTTGGCAAGGCTTATGGCTTTGTCGAAATCCTCCTTTGCCTTGTCAAGATTCCCCTGTTCCGCATACAAAACGCCCCGCAGATAATAAGCGTCCTTTTCCCCGTCCTTAAGGGCCACAATGGCATTGTACACGTCGATTGCCTTTCCCAAATCCCCCTGTTTATAATAGGCAACCGCCAGATAGTAATTGATGTCGTAATCCATAGCGTTTACTCTGCCGTCACTTAAGGAAAGGGCCCTCTCGAAAGCCTCCGCCGCCTCGGCGTACATGGTTTTTCCCATGTAAGCAATCCCTTCCCCTCTATATAAAAGGCGCTCGTCCTCACCGGCTTCCTTCGCCGCCTCGAAACTTGCAAGGGCGCTGTCGTAGTCAAGGGCTTCCACCGCCGTCATACCGGCGCTTATATTTTCATTTTTGTTTTCCCCTTTACACCCTGTAAGCATCAAAACCAGGGTCAGCGCTACGATACCTTGTCTTTTCCTCATTCGCGAATCCTCCCTTTTGCAAAAAGAAGCTTTATGCATCCTGTCTAATACTGCCTGAGTCCTTTGGGATAATGATTTTTCATCACACCTCCGGACAGTTTTCCCCAGCCGATACTGTATCCCTCCACACTGAGCAGATACCAGCCCTTTTCTCCCTCCGCCGGGAAAGTCTGTCCGGAAAGGTAGGAAACCGCTTCTGCAGCCGACAAATCAATTTTATTCCTCACTTCCTCCGGTTTCAGAAAAAGGGCAAGGGCATGAGCCGGCTCGAACCGGTTTTTCTTAAAAGCTCCCAGATGCAGCCCGGGTCTTAATACTTTAAGCCCTGTAAGAAGCGGTGCTCCCGTGGGTAAAAGATAGAGCTGTTCTCCAAACTTTATGTACGCCCCCGGCAGAGATACCTTCAGATTTTCACTCGAAAACTCCTCCCATCCGCCGCATTCTCCCAAGAGGATTCCTTTTTCCTCACTTCCTTTATAAAAAGGGCCTTCCTCCATCCCGCCCTTCTTTCTGAGACTCCCTAGGAAATGGCCTTCCCCCTTTAATTTGTGGGGCCATAACCTGATGGATTCTTCCACTCCAATCCCCGACGTCATTCCCGGGTATTTCTCCGTTTCTTCCGGATAAAACTCAGGATGATTTTCCAAAAAACGATTTATGGTTTCCTCATCCTCCTCCGGTGCAAAAGTACAGGTGGAATAAACCATCCTTCCTCCCGGCTTTAGCATCAGGGCCGCGCTTTCCAAAATGTCCTGCTGCCGCGCCGCACACATCTTTACATTCTCCGGACTCCACTCCTTTACGGCCTCCGGATTTTTGCGGAACATCCCCTCCCCGGAACAGGGAGCGTCAACCAGAATTTTATCAAAATAAGATGGGAACCGCTCCGCCAGATAGGCCGGCTCATGATTGACCACAAGCGCATTTCCTATTCCCATCCTTTCTATATTTCCCGACAAAATTTTTGCCCTTTGGGGATGGATTTCATTACACACCAAAAGCCCCTTCCCCATCATTGCGCAGGCCAGCTGGGTGCTTTTTCCGCCGGGGGCGGCACACAAATCAAGGACCCTCTCTCCCGGCTTTGGGGCCAGGTAAGCTGCCGGGGCCATGGCGCTTGCCTCCTGAATGTAGTAAACCCCCGCCTCATGAAAAGGATGCTTTCCCGGCCGGCTCTCCGGCTGATAATAGTAACCTCCCGCCGCCCAGGGAACGGCTTCCTTCAGGAAATCCACTTTTCCCGCCAGTTCCTGCGTCTTTCCCTTTAACAGGTTCACCCGCAGAGACTGAAAGCTGGGCCCGTCAAAACCCGCCAGAAAATCCTCATATTCCTCTCCAAGCAGCTCCTTCATTCTATCCAAAAAATGTTCCGGTAACATTCCAAAATTCCTCACGTATGCCCAATTACTTTTCTTCTTTCCATATGATACCTTATAATCCTTTATACTGTCAACAACTCCGATTTATCTGCGGATTTTGCACACTTATATCATGTTCGTATGGCCTGCTCAGTAAATGCGCAGGCCCCTCTGAACTGCTACGGATATATGATTTTTCAGAAATACCGGACAAATGTCCTATTTTGGGTATTGTTATTCTTATCCGTAATGAATATAATTTTCTTGAAATATATAATTTCTTTAAAGTATATATTTTTAACAAAATATACACTTTCCAAAATATAATTTTTTCAAAATATATTTCTCAAAATATACGCTTTTTTTGAAAGGATTGGTCAATTATGAATGCGAATAAAGCAACTCCCATGGAAAAGGTGGCAACTTTTATTGTAGATAAGAGAAACCTTTTTTTTCTGTTGTACATCTTTGCTCTTATCTTCTGTATTTTCTCCACCGGATGGGTACAGGTGGAAAATGACATCACTACATATCTGCCGGCCGAAACCCAGACCCGCAAGGGACTTACCCTTATGAATGACGAGTTTATCACTTACGGCACTGCCAGAGTCATGGTATCCAACATATCCTACGATAGAGGCCTTGGCCTGCAGGAAGAAATCGAAAATGTGAAGGGCGTATCCACAGTGGATTTTGACAATACGTCCGAGCATTACATGAATTCTTCCGCCCTGTTTGACGTAACTTTTGACGGCACGGTCAGCGATGCTCTCAGCATAAATGCCATGGAGGAAGTAAAAGAACTCCTTTCCCCTTATGACACCTATGTAAATACCGAAGTCGGCGTGGATACCGCGGCGGATTTAAAACAGGAAATGCAGGTTATCATTGTGATCGCCGCCGTCATCATTGTGGTGGTGCTCACCCTGACCTCCCGGGCTTATGCGGAGGTTCCGGTACTGATTGCCACCTTTGGCGTGGCAGCGCTCCTTAACATGGGAACCAATTTTCTCTGCGGCACAATCTCTTTTATTTCCAATTCCGTAACGGTTGTACTTCAGCTGGCTCTTGCCATTGATTATGCCATCATCCTGTGTCACCGTTTCAGTGACGAGCACGAAACCCAGCCTGCAAGGGAAGCCTGTATCGCCGCCCTGGCCAAGGCAATTCCTGAAATTTCGTCTTCATCCCTTACCACCATATCAGGTCTGGCCGCTTTGGCTTTCATGCATTTCCGGATTGGTATGGACTTGTCAACCGTACTGATCAAGGCAATTTTATTAAGCCTTCTGTCAGTTTTTACGCTGATGCCCGGTTTGCTCATGTTGTTCAGCAACCTGATCGATAAAACCAAGCACCGCAAACTTCTTCCTCAGATTACCGCTGTGGGGAAATTTGACGTTATGACCCGTTTTATCGTTCCCCCCATTTTTGTGGTAATCATAATCGTAACCGCCATCTGGGCCAACAAATGCCCTTACTGCTACAGCTATACCGACCTTGTCACCACCAAGCAGAGTGAAACCCAGATTTCCTATCAGAAAATCAAAAATACCTTTGGCACAAGCAACATGGTGGCCATGATCATTCCTTCCGGAAATTATAAATCCGAAGGGGCTCTGCTTAAGGCCCTGGAGAGCTATCCTGAAGTAAAATCCGCCATGGGGCTTGCCAACATAGAAGCCATGGACGGCTATGTTTTAACCGATGCCTTAAATCCCAGAGAATTTTCTGAGCTTGCGGGCATTGAATATGAGCTTTCCAACCTGCTCTACTCCGCCTACGCGGTAAACGACGACCAATACGGTCAGATTTTGAACGGATTGGATCAATATGAAGTTCCCCTCTTTGACATGTTCCTTTTCTTAAAAGACCAGATGGAGAGGGGGAATATCACCCTGGAGGGAGATATTCAGGAAACATTAGACGACTTGTTTGATCAGCTGGAAAAAGCAAAGCTTCAGCTGCGGACGGATACCCATTCCCGGCTTGTGGTCTACTTAAATCTTCCCGAGGAAAGTCAGGAAACCTTTGATTTTCTGAAGGTGCTCCAAAGCGAAGCCGCAAAATACTATAACAATGAGGATGTTTACGTGGTGGGAAACTCCACCAGCAATTACGATTTATCCTCCTCCTTCGGGCAGGATAATCTGTTGATCAGTATCCTATCCGCATTATTTGTTATTCTTATCCTTTTGTTCACTTTTAAATCGGCGGGCCTTCCGGTTCTGTTGATACTGGTGATACAGGGCAGTATATGGATTAACTTTTCCTTCCCTTATTTACAGTCAGCGCCTTTGTATTTCCTCAGCTACCTGATTGTTAACTCCATCCAGATGGGCGCAAATATTGACTATGCTATTGTGATTTCCAGCCATTATAAGGATTTAAAGCAGACCATGCACCCTAAGCAGGCTATTGTGGAAACCTTAAACGAAGCTTTCCCCACCATCTTTACTTCCGGCTCCATTCTTGCTGTAGCGGGCGCATTGATTGGGCAGATGACCACCCAGCCCATTATTGCCGCCATCGGCAACTGCTTAAGCAGAGGAACCCTTATTTCCATCTTCCTGGTGCTTGCCGTGCTTCCGCAGATTCTGGTGCTGGGAGACAATATTATAGAGCATACCAGCTTTGAATTAAACCATATCAACTTATCTTCCAAAACCTACTCCGGTACCGTCCGCGTACAGGGACGTATCCGGGGCCATGTAAACGGTATGCTTGAGGGAACCTTTTACGGCATTGTCCGGGGAGATATGGAGGCTGTCATTATTTCCGGAAGCGCCTCTAAGCTTGACGAGCTTCCGGACGGTTCCTTATCGGAGGAAGGAGGTAAGAGCAATGAAGCAAAATAAATTACATAAACCAACTCCTGGCGGAACCCTTTTTCAGAAATTTTGTGTGGGAAAAATAAAAAAATACGTTTCTTCCGCCACCTTACTGTTCTTTGGACTGTTTTGGCTGTTTTCCGATTTTCCTTCCGTGGCCGCTCCTGATACGGAGCTCTCCTATGCCCCGGATGCGATTCACATTAAGAGCGTAAAGGATTTACAGGAATTTGCACAGAACTGTTCTTCCGACAGCTGGTCCAGAGATAAAATGTTTATTCTGGATAAAGATATTGACCTTGGCAGAGCAGATTTTTCACCAATCCCCACTTTCGGCGGCGTCTTTTTAGGGCAGGGACATACCATAAGCGGCCTTACTCTTGAGAACGGCAGCAATTACATGGGACTTTTCCGCTACATTCAGGAAACCGGCGAAGTTTACCAATTGTCCGTATCCGGCACGGCCGAAATGGAAAGCACCCATACGGGACTGGCGCTGCTTGCGGGATGTAATTACGGTCTTATCAGTGGCTGCGAGACCTCCGGAAATGTGACCGGCGGCGACCAGGCAGGAAGCATTGCAGGATTAAATGAAGTCACCGGCGTTATTACCGATTGTACCGCAAACGGCCTTGTATGCGGCAGTCATCTGGTTGGCGGTATTGCAGGCGAAAACAAAGGCAGTATCGCGAACAGCACCAATCACAGCTTTGTGAATACCACGCCTTCGGACAATAATATTAATCTTTCCTCTATAGATGCGGACACTGCCCTTCTTGACATCCTGTCCACGGAAAACGCCGCTTCCGTAACCGATATCGGCGGTGTTACGGGCATCAACTCAGGTGTTATCCGGGCCTGCGTCAACGACGGCTCCATAGGTTATCAGCATGTGGGCTATAACATCGGCGGCATTGCAGGCAGTCAGTCCGGTTATATAGAAGGTTGCGTCAATTACGGTCACTTAAACGGCCGCAAAGACGTGGGCGGCATTGCAGGTCAGATGGAGCCCAGCAGCGAGCTGATTTTCTCCGAAGATACGCTGGCAAAGCTTGATACGGAATTTGATAAACTTCACGACCTTTTTACCCAGCTTGACCGGGATACATCATCGGCTTCTTCCACTCTTACAGGGCAGGTGGAAAACCTGCTGGGCTCCGTGGAAAATGCCCAGAATGCCGTTGACCGGATTTTAATCGACGCCGGAAATCATATGGCGGAATTCTCCGGTCTTACCGACCTTTCCCTGCTTCCTACCCCAAGACCGGTGTCGTTAGACTTTCTGGATAAGATACCTACCCCGTCCTTTACCCCGTGGCCTTCGTTTTCGCCATGGCCATCTTCTTCGCCATGGCCTTCGTTCTCGCCATCGCCATCTTCTTCGCCATGGCCTGCTGAAACGGCAACCCCTTCCGTTACCCCGGGAAGTGTACCCACACCCGGAGGGAACGATTCCGAAAACAACAACGGAAACACAGGTTCCACGGGAACAGGCGGCAACGACAGTGGAAATACAGGCTCCACAGAAACAGGTGGCAACGACGGAAATGGTACAAATCCGGGAGCAGATGGCAATGTTGGAAATACCGGTACAAATGGAAATGAAGGCATTGGCACAACCGGTGGAAGTACAGGAGCCACCGGCAACGGCAACAGCGACGCAATCGGTGGAAGTACGGAGACAACCGGAAGCGAAGGCACCGGAAATATTTTAGATTCCGTTTTTGATCCGAGCACCGCCATTCCTGACGCTGGCAATACACAGGACAATACTCAGTCTGATGCGGCCAAGACTTCCGATGAAAATATCCAAACGGAACAGGGCGGTTTCTCACTCAGGAGCCTTTTCGCACCGCGGATCATATCCCGGCGGACTTTATCTCAGGATGATGTAAATATTCCCAATCAGGATTCTTCCGTACAAAATAATGGAACTGACATAAGAAATCCCGGGAATGGAGCAGACGGCAATCCCGGAGATGGAACAGACACCAATCCTGGGGATGGAACGGGCGCCCCAGACGGCAATCCCGATTCTACACCTGTCCCCACGGCCACACCGGAAAAAACACCTTTTCCATTTGACTGGCCCGAAGGCTTTCCCACTCCCTCCGCCGGCTTTGATTTTGACAGCCTGCAGAACAGGATTGACAAAGACCAGGTGGAGGACGACATAAACAGGGTACAGGAAAATGTTTATCAGGATGCCTCCAAGGTTCTTGAGAACATCAATAACACCATACAGGATCGGACTCTTGTCATGAGTTCGCGCATTTCCTCCGCCCAGACTTCCTTAAACAGCAGTTTTTCTGGAATCATAAATGATATGCGCACTCTCAACACGCTGCTGGATGATGAAAACCAGATTGTTTTAAATGATTTCCAGGCTATTATTGACGAGATCAACGTGATCACGGATATCATCACAAATCCCCAAGGCACAGACCCTGATGATATTCTCACAGATATTTCCGACGAGGATGAACTCACCGACACCACCGGAAAAGTAATGAACTGCATCAATAACGGAAAAATCTGCGGGGACTTAAATGTAGGCGGAATCGCTGGCTCCCTTTCCAGAGAGAACAATCTTGACCCGGAAAATGACCTTGACATTGGCAGCGACGCCACCTTAAATTTCCGTTATAAGGAGCGTATCGTTGTCCGCCAGTGCCACAACAAAGGCATTGTGGAGGGTAAAAAGGACTGTATCGGCGGCGTTGCCGGGGAAATGACTTTGGGCAGCATCATGGAATGCGTCAACGAAGGCCACGTTTCAAGCGATGGCAATATGATTGGCGGAATTGCAGGTTACTGCGCCTCCACCATACGTTCAAGCAGCTCAAAATGTGCCCTGTCCGGCGTCAATCAAATCGGTGGAATTGCAGGCTACGGCACCAACATTTCCGACTGCCGCAGCATGGTGGATATACTGGAAGGTGAAAACTTTACAGGCTCTATTGCCGGTAAAGCAGATTCCCCCTCCACCGTAAACAACAACTTTTTTGTAGAAGGGTGTCCTGCCGGAGTTGACGGCATCAGTTATGAAAGCAGAGCCCAGGCCCTTCCCTATGAAACGTTTTTGGAACTACCGGACCTTCCGGATATTTTCGAGAATATTTCTCTGACCTTTACGGCTGATGATAAGACAGTGAGCATTGTCACCTTAAAGTATGGGGACAATTTTTCTCCCAGGGATCTCCCCTCCGTTCCCGTAAAGGAAGGATTTGCCGGAAGCTGGGAGGAATTTGATTTTAATTCCATTACCTATGACCGGACCATCGAAGCGGTTTATACGGAATATATTTCCACCCTTGAGAGCATGCAGACTATTGACGGCAGGCCTGTTGTTCTGGTGGAGGGCAGTTTCGCCCCAGATGAGGGTTTTACCCTTTCCAAGGTTGACGCCTATCCTGATGATGCCAAAACCAATGCGGAATGCTGGAAAATCTCCATCAATCAGGAGCCTCATGGCCCTTACACCATAAGATACCTGATTCCCTCTGAAATGAAAAATCCGGAGCTTGCTCTTTACGATGGCGGTCACTGGACTTCAATTGATGCTTCCAGGGACGGAAGCTACTATGTGTTTACTTCCTCCCAAAACGAAGTTATCTTTTCCTGTACGGACCTCCCGGCCGCTCTTTCTCCCGGGACCATTGCCATACTTGCGGTTTGCATCCTTGCAGCCCTTTTCCTGCTGATATTTATCATGCACACCGCCAGACGCAGACGTACCGCCCGTATCGGCTTATCCAATCAGGAAAAAGCTTCTACGGACCGATAAAAGCATTGAAAAGGAAATTTAAACAGATGAGGAAACTAAAATGACGCACGCGGATATCTCTCTGAAAACCAGGCAGTCCATGGTTGCCTCTTTAAAAAAGATAGCGGAAACAAAGCCCCTTTCTAAAATCACCATCAGTGAGCTTTGTAGTAACTGCGGCATAAACCGAAAAACCTTTTATTATCATTTTGACGACATCTACGACCTTGTGCGCTGGATGCTCGAACAGGAAGCCATAGAAGTTGTCCTTGATTACGACCTTCTGACCGATTATCGAGAAGTCATTCATTTTATCATCGACTATGTTGATGCCAACAACCATATTTTAAGCTGCATTTACGACACCATGGGCCGGGATGGCATGAAGCGGGTTCTTCTGGCCGACTTTAAAGTCTGCATTAACGCAATCATTGAAGGGGTTGAGCGGGATGTAAACGCCCGTATCTCCCCCGGCTATAAGCAGTTTCTGTGCGACTTTTATACCAACGCATTATCCGGGATGCTGGTTGACTGGTTTTTAGACCGGTCAGTCCGCTCCTGTGATGAGATGGAGCATTACATTTCCCTGACCCTGCCTGCTTCCCTGCGCTGCGCGATCATGGCAGAAATCCAGGGAGATAAAATATAAACCTGGTAATATCAATGGACTTTACACCCAAATCATGGTATACTTGCTTCACTTAACAAATTTCACAATCATAAGGAGCTTCCTGTATAATTCAAGTATAGGGAATTCCAAGAAAGAAGGTTGAGAAAAAA
>CAJUED010000027.1 GCA_910585075.1 uncultured Lachnospiraceae bacterium | reverse complement strand
AAGCAACCGCTGATAAAAAATCAAAAAAACTTACACATTTAACTTGACAAACCCATATACCCACCGGAATCATTATTACTATTTTTTATACAATCATTAAAATATGGATTTTCTTGGCACATAGTAATACCTTTTTCAGTCAACTTTACAAATAACCTTACAGGCTCTTTTATGTCATAAGAGTATAATAAGTCAATCAGATTTTTTTCTATTGGTTGTAAATTGCCTGTATAGCTTTCGATTTTATTGATTTTATCAGCCCGAAACAACCTTATTTCCTGCTTCTCATAGTCAAATGCAGGAGCATACCACAGATTTTCGTTGGAATATACCCCAATCAGACAGACAATCCGGTCTGTTAGTTTTCCATGAGAATAATATTGAATCTTGATTGGCTTTTTCTCTATGGCTTTTTGAATTAAGTCATGCAAAAGCGGAGTATTGATTTCCCTTTTACGGTGCCAAAAAATGAGTGATGATTTTAATGTTTCAATTTTGACTTTCACATCATCCGGCAATTTTAGCATAATTTTTCTTGACGCAGAAGAAATGTCCACCTCAAAAGGCAGAGATTCATAATACTGTAATGACTGAAAAGCGAAAAAAATTGCCAGAGCTTCATCTTCGGTAAATATAATCGGAGGTAACGTGCGTCCTGATAACACACGATAGCCGCCATTTCGCCCGGTTTCCGTGTACAATGGAACCCCCATAGTATCTAATTCTGATAAATAGCGATGTGCTGTTCTGATAGAAATATTGAAATTATCCGCTATGTCACGGGCAGTAAAATATTTTTTAGTGTTCACATAAGCTATGATGTCAAACAGTTTTTGTAATTTACTCATTTTACTCTCCTAACCATGACGATTTTTGTCATGGTTTTATGATATACTATAAAAAGTAAAATTTCAAGGGACGAATGTTATGATAAATGACTTCATTATAGTTCAAGGGGCAAAAGAAAAAAATCTCAAAAATATATCCGTTTCCATACCAAAAAATAAAATCACGAGTGTAGTTGGAGTGTCCGGCTCCGGTAAATCAGCACTGGTATTTGATACAATAGCTGCTGAATCACAAAGGCAGCTTAATGAAACTTATTCCGGTTTTATTCGGAGCAGATTACCCCATTACGGAAAACCAACCGTAGATAGTATTCAAAATCTGCCCGTATCTATCATTATCAATCAAAAACGGCTTGGTGATAATGTGCGGTCTACAGTGGGCACAGTTACAGATATTTACAGCTTGCTGCGTCTGCTGTTTTCAAGAATTGGGACACCGTTTGCAGGGTATTCGGATATTTTTTCTTTTAATAACCCGCAGGGAATGTGTAAAGAATGTCAAGGGCTTGGCACGGTACAAGTTTTTCTGATAGACAGACTGCTTGACAAGGATAAATCACTGAATGAGGGGGCGATTCAATTTCCCACGTTTTATCCCGGCGGTTTCCGTTGGAAGCGTTATGTCTCTACAGGTTTATTCGATAACGACAAAAAGATTAAAGATTATACAGAACAGGAATTGGATATGTTACTGTATCAATCCGGTTTTAAGCCCCAAAATCCTACAAAAGACTGGCCGCCAACTTCACTTTATGAAGGAATTATCCCACGAATGAAAAAAGCATTTTTGTCTAAAAACTGCCGGGACTCTGAACAATATAGGAGTGACATTGAGCGGGTGGTAACAGAACAGGTTTGTCCGTCTTGTCATGGAAATCGGTTGAATAAAAAAACTTTAAGCTGTCGGATAAATGGAAAGAATATTGCGGATTGTTCCAATATGTCTATTTCGGATTTGGTGCGCTTTCTAAAAACAATCCAATCTAATAAGGTAGACACCGTCATAGACGCTTTGCTGCAACAGCTTTCTTTCGCTATTGATGTTGGTCTTGGTTATTTGACCTTAAACAGACAGACAGCAACACTATCGGGAGGGGAATCGCAACGTATTAAAATGATACGTCAGTTAGGAAGTAGTTTAAACGGATTGCTTTATATTTTTGATGAACCAAGCACAGGGCTGCACCCGGCGGATATTGCCCGTATCAATCCTTTGTTTCAAAAACTGCGTGATAAAGGGAACAGTGTATTGATTGTTGAACATGATCCTGATGTTACCTGCATTTCAGATTATATTATTGAAATGGGTGTTAGTTCTGGAAAAAATGGAGGAAATGTCACATTTAAAGGGACTTATCAAGAATTTTGCTCCTCTACAGCATTATCCGCACAGGCATTTACAAAACGGCATCAATTAAAAGAAAATGTGAGGACAGCCCGTGGGTGGTTTCACATTGAAAAAGCACATCTATATAATTTACAGTATATAGACGCAGATGTTCCTAAAAGTGCAATGACGATTGTAACAGGTGTCGCTGGGTCAGGAAAAAGTACATTGTTCCAAAGGATTTTTCCGAGTATTTATCCAGAGTGTGGTGTTGTGACACAAAAATCAATTACTACAAACCGACGTTCTAATATTTCTACTTTTATAACGGTGTTTGACGATATTAGAGATTTGTTTGCAAGAGCAAATAATGTAGATTCAGCTTGGTTCAGCTTTAACTCAAAAGGTGCGTGTCCAAACTGCAAAGGTCTTGGCATTGTTGAAGTCGATTTGGCTTTTATGGAAAGCGTCACAGAAATTTGTGAGGTGTGCGAGGGAAAGAGATTTTCCCAACCAGTATTAGAATATACCTATCAAGGAAAAAACATCAATGACGTTTTAAACATGAGCATAGAGGACGCACTTGCTTTTTTTGAAGTTCAAAACGTACAGGATAAATTAGTTCCATTATGTAAGGTTGGCTTGGAGTATCTAAGTTTAGGACGGCCTCTAAACACCTTATCCGGCGGGGAATTGCAACGCTTAAAATTAGCCGTGGAGTTAAAAGAACCAAAGCCTGTATATGTGTTGGACGAACCTACAACTGGTTTACATTCCAAAGATATTCAAAAACTGATAAAAGTTTTTGATGAACTGATAGAAAATGGAAGCACATTGATTGTTATAGAGCATAATCTTGAAATGATGTGTCAGGCGGATTGGATAATTGATTTAGGGCCGGGAGCAGGCGAAGAAGGGGGACGATTATTATTTCAAGGAATGCCAAAGGACTTTTTAAAGTGTAAAAAGTCAGTTACAACAAAACACTTACAAAATTTTATACTATAGTCGCACAACTATTTTTGCAGACAGGTAATCAAGGAGCAACAGTCAAAATATTGACATCCTCTGAATTATGAAAGAGTAACTGTAAACTAAGCAACGCCCGATGTGGGAGAAAGGGGGAATTTTCTATGGCTTGCACGGAAGCATACAAAGAACACATCATGTATACTTTCAATGGCTTTTGCAAAATCGTCATACGCTATGCCGCTATCAACGCATGGTGTGACAGGGACAGGCGGCAAAAAGAAATATCCTTTGAATACCTCACAGAAGAAAAGTTCTACCCTCTAAGTACATCAGACAAATATTTCAAGTCACTTACGAACAATACCCCGTTACAATCTGTGGTCAGACAGTTATCCTCACCAATAGAGAGCTTGCCGCCGCCTTGTTTAAGTTCCGCTTTGACGAACAGCCATACCCCAAAACTGAATAACCGCCGTTACATAGAACGGCACGCCAAGACAGGAAATCAAGAAAAGGTTTCCTGTTTTTTTGCGCCCATTTTTGGTATTTTTAAAAATCATCGGTATTATGCCGTGCAAAGGGGAAATAGAAAGAAATTCCACCTCCCGTTTGGCAAGTCCGCAAGTTGTCCGTGGAGTGATTATTCTAATTCATATCAGTATTGTTACATTCCGGTTTTCGAAACACTTTTACATGTATTATTTGTTTTGAGCTCATGCAAGAAACATATTGATAGTAATTGTAGATATTTGGATAAACTACTATAATTAAGAGGGAATGCATTCAATGCCCAGAATTTCATAGAATTCTGCTGAAATAGGCGAAAGTTGATAAATAATTGAAAATCTGTTTGTATCATTTTTTCGGAGGTGGTTTTTATGCGAGATAAAATATTGATTGTAGATGATGAAACAGACATTGTTTCTATGTTGCAAGATTACTTTGAGTTCAATGGTTATGATGTGCTGACTGCATCCGGCGGTCTGGATGCAATAAGGAAAGCGGAAATGCAGCCCGATCTTATACTTCTTGACATCAATATGCCCGATATTGACGGAATGGAAGTTTGCTCAAGAATACGGAACTTTGTATCATGCCCTATTTTGTTTTTGACAGCTCGGATTGAAGACAGCGATAAAATCAAGGGATTCGGCATTGGGGCTGACGATTATATTGTAAAGCCTTTTTCTGTTGATGAACTGGGGGCAAGGGTCTCAGCCCATATAAGGCGGGAACGCCGGCAAAGTGAATCGGCAAAAGTGCATTTTGACGATAAACTGGTAATAGACTATACACAAAGGCTCCTTTATTATGATGGAAATCCAATACCATTTGTAAAAAAAGAATTTGATATTATAGAACTCCTGTCGCAGCACGCAGGACAGGTTTTTGATAAAGAACGTATCTATGAGATTATATGGGGATATGACAGTGAAGGAGAAGCATCTGTTGTGGCAGAGCATATCCGGCGTATCCGTATGAAATTTAAAGACGCAGAGATGAAACAGTATATTGAAACTGTTTGGGGTGTGGGATATAAATGGGTAAAATAAAGAAATTCTTCAAAGAAAAGTCAATCAAAAACGCTTTTATGTGGTATGTTCTCAGATGCCTTTTAATTGCTCTTTGTCTGTCCTTATTTTTATCATGGCTCTGCCAATTAGGGCAAGAGCAGATTGATAAAAAATATCAGGCAGAATCTGAGAACATGGCACATTATGCAGCAATAGAAAATCAGGACGGCAATAATAGTCATGGCGTATTAAGTTATTACACAGAAAATATACGCACTTTATTTACTTCTTTTGACCTTACTGTATATGATGCGTTGGGATTTTTCAGTGTTGCCTGTTCCCCAACCTGTTTTATGATATGTATCGGTATTACAAGCATTCTGTTCTATAAAAAGCAACTGCAAAAACCATTAGAAATACTTGAAAATGCAGCAAACAATATATCAGACAACAATTTGGAATTTACGGTTGTTTATGATAAGCAGGATGAACTTGGGAGATTATGCCGGTCATTTGAAAAAATGCGTCTTGCATTACGGGATAATAGTATAGAAATGTGGCGTCAGGTGGAAGAACGTAAGCGTTTGAACGCTGCTTTTTCCCATGATTTAAGAACGCCTTTGACGGTTCTGAAAGGTCAGAGTGAGATGCTTGCAAAATATTCGCCTAAAATGTCGGAGCGGAAAATTATTGAAATAGCGCAGATGATGCAGCGGCACATTTTACGGCTTGAACAATATGTAAATACGATGAACAATTTGCAACGGCTGGAGGACAGAGAAATCCAAAGGAGCAATACGGATATTGTAGGTATCATCAGACAGATGGAAGATACCGCTGATACAATCTGCAAAACAAAAAAACTGGTTATGCAGAAACGCCAATGTGACAGCACAATGCTCTGCTTAGATTCATCAGTCATTATGCAGGTATATGAAAACCTGTTAGCCAATGCTGTGCGTTTTGCGGACAGTGCCATATTTGTATCGGTTTCTGCAAAAGACCGTTGTTTTGTCATAAATGTATCTGATGATGGAAAAGGTTTTACAGTGGAAGAACTTTCCGAAGCCATAAAGCCTTTTTATAAATCTTCTGATGAAATTAGTCAGGAACATTTTGGCATGGGGCTGAACATATGTAAAATACTCTGCGAGAAACATGGCGGTTATTTAAAATTGGAAAACAGCAATGGTGCATCTGTAACAGCAGCCTTTAGAGAATAATTTGAAGCAAAAATCTTTCTGTCAGAAATGTCGGGAAGATTTTTTTAGTGAGTAGATAAAAAGTTGAAAATTCTCAGTTATCCTATACACATCAAAGATGAATGGAGGAAATAGGTGTCATGGATAATTGTATCGAAATTAAGAACCTGAATAAGTTTTATGGAAAAAAGCAGGCATTGTATGATGTGAATCTGACGATAGGGCAGGGGATGTTTGGCTTGTTGGGCAGAAATGGTGCGGGAAAAACAACGCTTATGAAAATCCTTGCAACACTGCTTCAGAAAAAAAGCGGTCAGGTGACTGTCTGTGGGATTCCCATTGAGAATGAAAAGGAAATCCGAAAGATTATTGGATACCTGCCGCAGGAATTTTCCATATACCAGGCGATGAATGTGTATGAAGCAATGGATTATCTTGCTATCCTTTCGGGATTGGGAAAACAGGAAAGAAAAGAGCGCATTGAAATGCTGCTTGCACAGGTCAATTTGATGGAAAGTAAAAACAAAAAAATCAAAGCCCTTTCCGGTGGAATGAAACGGCGTCTCGGAATTGCTCAGGCATTATTAGGCAATCCTAAAGTTTTGATTGTGGACGAACCGACAGCAGGATTAGACCCAGAGGAACGGATTCGTTTTCGAAATCTTCTGTCTGAAACAGCGGAGGAACGGATTGTGATTTTATCTACGCACATTGTAGGGGATATTGAAGCAACTTGTGAAAATATTGCGATTCTGGACGAAGGAAAAGTTTTGTACAGCGGTACAGTTGATGACCTTCTGGCAGCGGCAGAAGGAAAAGTATTTACCAGAATAGTAGACAGGCAGGAAGTTTCCGAGTTAAAAAAGGAACTTTTCATTACGGGTATGCATACGCAGGGAAAGCACGTCTATATCCGCTATTTATCAGAACATATAGCTTCTGATTCCGTCTTGAGTGAACCCAATATAGAGGATGCTTATATGCTGTATCTGAAAGAAAACGGAGCAGAACTGTCTCTGCCAAAAGATATTGGAGGTGAAAATTAATGCTGTTTTTACATGAGTTAAAAAAGACTATTTTTTCAATTTCATATATCCTTTTTGTCATCATAGCTGTTTTGGCAATATTTTCACAAGGAGCGTTGAACTTTAGTGGAGATAAAATTTCCAAACCTGTGATTGGTGAAGATTATGGGACAAAAAATGAAGATTTACCAGAAACCGTTATGCCTGCCGCATTACAATCGCTTTATGCGGAATTTGTGGAAAACAATTATACATGTTATCCTATTGGTTCCATTAAGAATGTGAAACTGAACGATGATGAGCAAATGCGAATCGCTGAAATTATTGCTGATATTACGGGAATGAACACAGATGAAATATACCACATACAAGGTTCGTCCTATGATATATCCCTTGAGGGAGTATCCGGGGATATAAATCTACAATCCGATGGCAACGGCGTTTTTTTTATATTGGGCAATGAAAATGAGAATGAAAAAACCATACAGGAAGAAAGGATAGATTTTTCAGTCCGAGAGGATATGTCATACACGGAATTTAAAGAATTAATGCAGGAAGTTGATGATATTCTGGGTGGCGGATCAAATTATGCGGCAGAGTCTTTAATAGGTTTTGGGACGGTCCCTCGTACTTATGAAGAAGCTGATGCAGCCTATGAGCTTGTGAAAAGCTCTGATAAGATAACGGGGGGCTATGCGCGTTTGTTCAGTGACTATGCAGTTGCAATCGTTTTTTCCTTTTTCCCTGTTTTTCTTGCGATTATCATAAGCACGAAAGACCGGTATGCGAAAATGTCAGAGTTGATTTATACCCGAAAGGCGGCGGGTATAAAAATTGTTCTCATGCGTTATCTGGCAATTCTGACTGCTGTTATGCTAACTGCTGTTATTCTGTCATATATTTCCAGTGCAACTGTCTGGAGTATGTATACAGGAATGGAATTAGATTATTTTGTACCGTTAGCATACGATTTTGGATGGATTATGCCTTCTGCAATGACGGCAGTTGCCGTTGGTATGTTTTTAACAGAATTAACAAATACACCAGTTGCCATTGCAGTACAAGGAATATGGTGGTTTATAGACATGAACATGGGAATGGAATCTGTTTCCGCATCCTATTCCCTGCTACGTTTAGCACCAAGACATAATGCAGGTACAGATGCTTATTTTCGGACGCAGGATTTTATAGACAATTTTTCAAACCTGCTTGCCAACCGATTACTTTTTGCGGGTCTGTCTGTAATACTCGTGATAGGAACAGCGATTGTTTTTGAAGCAAAAAGAAAGGGGAAATTCAATGGAAACGAAAAAATTAAAAGAGCGTTTGCCAATATTAGAAATTGCCAGAATCAATCTCAGGCATAACACATTTTTATCACTCATAGTGTCCGCAGCAATTATCATGGTTACACCAATTATCTTTGGTATAGCGAATCTAAATCAGACGGAATCGGCAATTCCGTTAGAAATGTTTGTTTCTTTGCTTGGAATTGTTTTGTTTACTCCAATTTTTCAGCCGGAACAAAAATCTGAAATAGCAGATGTGGTATTTCCTAAATGCGTGAGCATGAATGTAATTTATTTGATACGGGCTATTTATACATTTTTTTTCCTGATAGCTTTCATAGCTTTGTTTGGCGTTTTTATGAGACTGCAAAAAAGCGATGTGACATTTCTTATGCTTATCGGAACTGTGGCAAACGCTGTTTTTTTAGGTTCATTAGGAATGCTTGCTGCTGTACTGACCGATAATACCATTGTTGCATATATGATTCCTATGGTTTATTATATGCTGAATTATGGAGCAGGAAGAAAATTGGGTAATTTTTATTTATTTTCTATGAGAACTCATAATTATCAGCCTAAAATATGGCTGCTTACGACGGGAATGATTCTGATTTTTCTATCATTACTGATAGAAAGATTAAAAAAGAAAATGAAATAATTCACCAACAAAAAATGGTGCTTTTGACAGGTATTTTTTTCTGTCTTTCATGTGTCATGAAAGAAAATGGAATGTCTTATACAACATGGGTTTATCTAATGAAAAATGTGTATTGTTATAGACAAGAGGTGCATCGCAGAAAAGGAAGAAATTCATAACGATGTATCTCTTTTTCCATAACAATTATGCATTATTATTTTTTGTGATTAAAGAGAAAAAGTAATTTGGTTTCTTGAAAATATGACATGTGCATTTTGAAAGAATTTTTTGCTTTTTATAGAGCATTTAAAAAAAATTATGGGATTTTTACAAAGGGGGTTAGGGGGATTTTTCACCTTAGCGCAAGCCAATTTTTGCAGATGTTCTGCAAGGAAAAATCTGTGAAAATTCTGCCTGTGGACTTCCCTGGGTTTCGGCAGGTTGGGAAACAGGGGAGTAAAGGATGCCGAAGGGGTTAATGCTTTATCACAAAGAATCTTGGAGGAGAATATACGGATGTAATTTTGGTGCCACCTTGCGCGGACCTGCTATTATGCGAATACACAGTCGGATATCCCGTATGGCCTCTGTGACATTATACGGGATGAGATTGCGGATGCTTTCCAAAATGAATATCCCTATCTGTTCGAAAAGTATGAAGCAAAATATGAGTCGGACAGCCATTATGTCAGCTTCATTGACCCAATCCGTCTCAGAACGCAGTAGAACAATGATGTTGTCCTGACCGCTGTAAGCGTCCGTCTGCTGGGTATTTATTCAGGCGTTATTTTCTTTATCATTTGTATGACAGTTCTGGTACTGCATCTGATAACGGATTCCATTGATTTTTCAGTGCAGTACAGGATTCCGCACCAGATAGGCGTTGAACGGGCGGACATTGAGAGAATGGTCACCAGGAAGAACTTTTGTTATTTCTTTATGCCCTGCATTACGGCTTTGGTCATTGCGATTCTGGTGATTTATTCTTTTACCGTGCGGTATGGGCAAAAGTATTCACTTATATGGGGAGCAGTGGCTTTCGGTTTGGCGTGCTGATTCCAAGCCTGCTGGTTACAGTGATACTTGTATGTTACTACGGGGTGACATTTTATATCATAAAGAAAAATTTGGCAGCTACATTGGATTTGGAGCATGGTAGAAATAGTCAATAAAGCACATGGATGGGCAGGTTTCCTCTATTTCAATCGGGAAGTATTGGAGGCATTTATCTGCCTGACTTTAACGATAAGGATGTGTTTTCCGGAAAGAAAAGCGGTATCAGTGATGAAGAATATCGAAAGCAGATCGTAGAGCAAACTTATAAGGATTTTGCAAAAGGACAATTCCAAAATAAATCGGAAGGCTTTAACAAACTGATGAAAAGTTATACATCGGAGATATCGCCTGGCAGGAAAGGGATTGTCACTTCCGGGCTAAAAGCTGTTTCAAGAAACAGGCAGAATTTGTTAAAGCCGATAGATTTTGTAGCAACGCTGCCTGAGGGGGAAGTGAAGTATCAGAAACTGCCCCCCTCGCGGTATTTGTCAAATATTATGCATAGCGGGCGATCAAGGCATTAATGTGAAATCATGACAGCCACTTTACTTCATGGGCTTCCCAAGGCATGGGAAGCTCCAGTTTCCTGATCATATCTTCCAGAACCGGCTCAGGGATATACCTTTCCCTTTTCCGGTTCCTCACAAGTAGTTCTTCATAGGGCACTTCCAGATAGATAAGATGTACCCGCGCCCCATATCCGGCAAAAAGCCGCACCAGCTTCTGTCTGGTCTCCTCCATGATATTTGTTGCGTTCCAAAGAAATGGTTCCTTTTTTCTTAAAAACCCTCTTGCCTGTTCCAAAGCCGCCTGGGCAACCATGCCGGAGCCTTTGGTTGGCGGTATTTGCATTTCTTCACGAATATTGTCCAGCGAAACAACAGGCATCCCTGCCTTGTTTTTTTCAATCCAGCTATCCTTGCCAGACAAAGGCAGGCCCGACAATAAAATCACATCAAATTCCGTATCGTCATATAATCTGGCGCCCTGCCACAAATTTTCCGTGTGAAAATACCGGAATCTGGTATAAGGGTCTGTGAACCCATAGGCTCCTTCCCACACGCCAACTTCCCTTGCATAATCTGCAAACAATTCCACATGTTCCGTAAGCATCCCGGCAGAGTCTGATATTCGCCCTCGGGCATCCGCCATGGAGAGCAGGTACAAAAGCCGCAGAGGAATACTTTCTGCTGCTTTCAATAAATCAAATTCCGGTCTTTTCTTCCGCCAAAACCACACCGGAAGTCCATGATACCGGATTAGCTTTGCCGCCATTTCCCGCTGCTGAAAAGTCAGCCCGAACTGGGGAGCTTCCCTGTAAACCATCCTTCGGAATACCTTTTCTCCAAGGATAGTGTGCTTTGGTGAAATCCATTTTCCATCCTCCTGTTTTGTGCAGATAGCTTTTCCGATATCATGGAATGCAGCCGCCAAAAACAAAAATTCCTGTTCCTCATCTCCTAAGTCCTGCCAGCCGGAGAGTTTTACCAATTCCCCGCACATCATTTCCGTGTGGCGGTACACACTGCCCTCAGCATGATATTCCGGATCCTGGGGGACTTCTTTTAGGGCGGAAAGCCGGGGATATTCCTCCGCCAGCTTTGCAAAGGAAAATCCACTGCTACGGATTTCTTTCAAAATGTTCCTTTCCATCCTGTCACCTCTTTTCCACATTCTGTTCTGGTTTTGGGAATGTAAAGAGATCCATCCCCTCTGCCAGGCAATTTGCCACCATAGGACGATTCAGCCAGTGGCTTTCCGAATCGAGAATTGTGTTGAGGAAAGAGGCCCGCACAAACTTCAGGCGGTCAGTCACATAGTCCCCATCTTCAACCTTGATATAGATGCCTTCCATAATTCCTGATAAATCGCTCTGCCGGAGTGCCAGTTCTAAATCTGCCCCGCCTTTTTCGCATTGGTTAATGAAAGCCTGTTTTACTTTTTTAGAAATAAAAAGACTTGGGCCTATCCATTTTTCAATATCCCCGGAGCTTTGAAAGTATCCCTGGGTCAGCACACGCACAGACTGAATAAATGGGGTATCCTTCAAAAACTCTCTGCGCTTTTTGGTGGAAAAAAATTTTCCTTCCCACTTGTCAAAAATATCAAATTCCATAAAAAAATGAGGCAGACTGTCATAAAACACCGTGTGCTTGGCGTAAAGCCATTCCCCGTACATCACATACCGTTTTCCCAGCAACCGGCGAAACTGTTCCTCAAAACAATTGGCCCACATCTTAAACAAATCAAACTGCCGTTCCCCGTATCCTCCGTTTAAGAAATGCCCGCGGCTTTGCAGGTACATTTTTCCGTCCCCGCCGAAACTGATGCCACAGTTGGCACCGTCTACCTTTTCTTCCAAAACTAAAAATTTTCCCTGTATCTCCTCAAACCTAATATTTTTTAAGTCCTCGTCCCCTGCCTGTTTTCGGGAACCCTCCAAGTGGCGGGTACGGGGATATTTATAAATCTGTTCCATCCTGTCATTCCTCCATCCTTATATGCGTTTTCCATCCCTTTTATACATATATAGTACTCTGCATGTAACCGTTCGGCCCAGGACTTTGCACTTGTTGCAAGGTCCGTAAGAAAGCGTATCGGCCGGAAGTATCACTTATTTGCATAGAAATGAAAAACGCCATGAAGGAATATCTTTCATGGCATGTACAAATGATGACATCCCTGCCGGAAAATTCCCTCCGTCAGATGATACCACCTTTTTATTTTCTCTTTTTTGCAAATTATAAAAATCCCATGCCAATTTCAGATATTCCGATTTTTTAACAACAAAAACACCAGCCGCCGTTCGTCTTTTCTGCGCCTGTATGTTTTCTGATTTCATTTGTCAGAATATCGTATTACATGGGAAACCTCCAATCAACAACCAAAACAATTTTACTATTTTTTAATATAGCATTGGAAAGGGATTCTGTCAAAAGGAAAAACAGAAACTAATTATCCTTGCCGCCCTCTTAACAGTAAGTGCTCTGACTGGGGGTGCAGGGGATAAGCCAGGGTATAGAAAATGTAGAGATTTCGTTTAAGCCTTTTGAGCATTTCCAACCTCCGGTATATATCCGGGACCGTACATGGAAGAAAGAACGCAGCTGCTCGCTATTGTACGGTGATTGCCGGGCGGGTAAGTTCCCTATTGTAAAAGTTTTCAAAAGAACATATTGACATTTTTCGATTTGTGGCATATACTATCATCAGATTCAAAAAAATAGATATGAGGTGACGCAATGAGGGATCATGTTGCAGACGCAAGAGTGTTCAAAGCATTCTGTGATGAAAACAGGCTGCAGATTTTAGAAATGCTCCGTAATGGAGAGAAATGTGCCTGTGTGCTGTTGGAAAATTTACAGATCAGTCAATCTACGCTGTCGCACCATATGAAGATCCTGTGTGATTCCGGTATTGTTGCCAGCCGCAAAGATGGGAAATGGACGCATTATTCCATTAGTGAGGCGGGAAGCAGGAAAGCCGCAGAGCTTCTTCGTATACTGACAGCATCCGGTCATCATGGAGAGGGTTGTTCTTGTGAGACTGAGAAGGGATAAGGCCGCGTCCCCGGACGTGGCTTTCCTTAAAATTAATATATCGAAAAAAATCGAACTGTTTGTCCGTAAGAAAGGAGATAATTATGGAACTGGTGCGTTTGTCATGGATGTTTTTTCAGGATCAGGTGCTTGGCATGAAGTGGCTGAATACGCTGATTGGAAAGGGCCTGACGGCTTTGGGGCTTGACCTTGATGGGATTTTAGGAGGGGGCCTGCAATTTTTTATTTACGATACCATTAAGATTTTTGTTTTGCTTTCGGTGTTGATTTTTCTAATTTCTTATATTCAGAGTTATTTTCCACCGGAGCGTACAAAAAAGATCCTCGGCAGGTTTCGGGGAATCTTTGCGAACAGTGTGGCGGCTTTGCTGGGAACGGTTACGCCGTTCTGCTCCTGTTCCTCCATTCCTATTTTTATGGGATTTACCAGTGCAGGGCTGCCGGTGGGAGTGACTTTTTCTTTCCTGATCTCATCCCCCATGGTAGATTTGGGATCGCTGGTACTCCTAATGAGTATTTTTGGGGCTAAGATTGCCGTATCTTATGTCGTGCTTGGACTTGTGATTGCAGTGATTGGGGGTACGCTTTTAGAAAAGCTGGGTATGGAACGATATGTAGAGAGCTTTGTAAAAAATGCTTCACAGATAGAAACAGAGGAAGCCGAACTAACCCGTCATGAACGTGTGGAATTTGCCAGAGAGCAGGTGCTGGGAACAATCAAGAAAGTAGCTCCCTATATTTTTGTGGGTGTAGGTATCGGAGCCTTTATCCATAATGTGATACCCCAAGTCTGGATTGAGAGCATTTTAGGCAGCGGGAATCCTTTTGCAGTTATTCTGGCAACGCTGGTCGGCGTGCCTATGTATGCGGATATTTTTGGAACGATCCCGGTGGCAGAGAGCCTGCTGGCCAAAGGGGCCAGCCTTGGTACAATCCTTTCCTTTATGATGGCAGTTACCACTCTGAGCCTTCCGTCTTTGATCATGCTGAGAAAGGCGGTAAAGCCAAAGCTGCTGGCAGCTTTTATCACCATATGTACGGCTGGCATCATTCTTGTCGGATACCTGTTTAACGCATTTCAGTATTTGTTTATCTGACGGCAGGAGGGAATCGTATGTGCTTTTGCGGCTTGCGCTATCGGTGCAGATCGGAATAGGTTTCTTATTTCAAAGGGGCTTTTGAATAAAAATTGAAATGGAGGAACTTTATGATGTTTACAACTGAAACTTTGATCCATGCAGGGCAGACATTTCTGATGCTGTTCGGCGAGTTGTTCGGGCTGTTCATCGGTATCAGCTTTGTGGTTGCCTTGCTGCAGATTTATATTTCACAGGATCGTATCAAGCGAATCCTGACCACACCCAAAAAGGGGCTGAACAGTGTACTTGGAGCATTGTTGGGATCGGTTACGCCTTTTTGCTCCTGTTCAACGATTCCGGTTTTAGTGGGGCTGTTTAAGAGTGGTGCGCCTTTTTGCGGGGCAATCTCATTTCTCTTGACTTCCCCCATCCTGAATCCGGCAATTATTACTTTGATGCTGGCATTCTTCGGCGTGAAGGCAACGGTTGTTTATGCTGTATTTACCTTTGTGTTTGCCGTAGTGATGGGGCTGATTTTGGATGCGGCCGGATTTGAGAAAGAAATTAAAAATGTCACTGTGAAAGGCGGCCATCAGGATGGGGTGTGCTGGGAAAACCTGCAGGGAACTTTCTGGCAGAAACAGCTTCAGGCCTTTAAAATTTCTTTGAAGGACGCATTCGGTTTATTCCGCGGCGTTGTGCTTTTTCTGCTCCTTGGCGCAGGAATCGGTGCGTTTATTTATGAATTTGTACCGACTGATCTGCTGGCAAATTTTGCCGGTGCCTCTAATCTTTGGGCAGTTCCGGTGGCGGCAGTCGTTGGTATCCCTATGTATATCCGTACGGAAACCATGATTCCCATTGCAAGTATTTTGATTTCCAAAGGAGTGGCTCCCGGTGTGATGATTGCGTTAATCCTGGGCGGCGCAGGTGCAAGCATACCCGAAGTATCTTTGCTCAGCTCTATTTTCAAAAAGAAGATGGTTATTGCTTTTGTGCTTTGCATATTTGCGGTCTCAGTCATTACAGGTTATGTATTTAACTTCATTTTGTAAGGAAGTGGTGAAATATTACAGATGTGGCAAAGGAGATACTTTGTATTATGACATGTGTAGATGAAAGAAAGGGATGGGAATTGTTGGAGGAAGGATAAGATGCAAAAAGCAGAAACAAAAAAGTGGATACAAAAAATTGCGGTGCTGGCAGTCATCATTCTCCTGATTGGCGGCGTATGGCTGCTTAAGAATATGCAGCAGAAAGGATCAGAGAAACTGGATGGGGCGGAGCCGTCACAAAGTACAGCGGATCTGAATGAAATGGAAGGATATTTTCCATTAAATGTGACAGAAGAAATTGATTTGGAGGAGTTGAAATCATACGGCCTGCCCATCATTATTGACTTTGGGGCGGATTCTTGTTTGCCCTGTAAAGAAATGGCTCCCGTTTTGGTAAAACTGAATGAAGAACTGGCAGGAGAGGTTATCGTACTTTTCGTGGATGTCTGGAAATTTGGCAGTCTTGCAGAGGGATTTCCGATAGAAGTGATCCCAACACAGATTCTGATTGACGCAGAGGGAAATCCCTATATGCCAAGTGAGGATAACAGTGTGTAGTATCTGCAGTATACTTACCGGGATACCGGCCAGCTTGCCTTTACGGTTCATCAGGGCGGGATCACCGAAGAACAGCTCCGTGAAGCGCTGGGAGAAATGGGGGTGAAAAGCAATGGTTGATGAATGGCTGAATGGCCTGTCCCTGCTGATTGCTGAAAATTCATGGGTATCACCGATGCTTGCATTGCTGGCCGGTGTGCTGACCTCGGTAACGCCATGTGCCCTCTCTGGTGTTCCGCTGGTGATTGGGTATGTTGGCGGAACGAGCGGAAATGAACCTAAAAAAGCCTTCCGGCTTTCCCTGACATTTGCGCTTGGCATGGCAGTGACTTTTACGGCTCTTGGTACAGCCGCTTCCCTATTGGGGAAACTCATGGGAACATCAGGGCGGTGGTGGTATTTTGTATTAGGTGTGCTGATGGTTCTGATGGCTTTGCAGACATGGGAAGTGTTTCAGTTTATTCCATCTACTTATCTAACGTCCCGCAATACAAAAAAGGGATATGCAGGCGCTCTGATTGCGGGGATTTTGGGAGGTGTTTTTTCTTCCCCGTGTGCCACCCCGGTTCTTGTGGTTTTACTGGGACTTGTTGCCAGAAGCGGAAACGTAACATGGGGGATTCTGTTACTGCTGTGTTATTCTGTCGGGCATAGCGTACTTGTCCTTATAGCGGGGACTTCCATTGGATTTGTACGGAAAATTACTGCAAGCCCGCAGTATGGCAGATTCAGTGGTGCATTGAAAGTCATTATGGGAACAGCAATACTTGTTATTGCATTATATATGTTCTATTTAAGTTTTTAAGGAGGGTCACACAATGAGTGAAAAGAAAGGTATTTTTGCCAGTCTGTTTGGAGGTAACAAATCCGGCGGATGTTGTAACATGGAGATCGTGGAGGAGCCAAAGAAAAAAGGTGGTTGCTGCGATATGGAGATTGTGGAGGAGGAAGCCGGATGTGATTGCGGCGGAGCCTGCTGCGGGGAGCCTGCAGAGGCAGAAACAGATCAGGCCGATATCCTGATCTTAGGCCCCGGCTGCAAAAACTGTCAGGGGTTAGAACAGAACGTGAAGGAGGCGCTCAGGAAAATGGGCAGGGATATGGAAATTGCCCATGTGACAGATTTCGGGAAAATTGCGGCATACGGTATTATGAGCACACCGGGACTGGTGATAAAGGGAAAAGTGGTTTCTTCCGGGAAAGTCTTGAAGGTAGATACAATAGTGGAACTTTTAGAGAAGAACCTGTAAAAAGGATGCGCTCCGGAAAGAAGGTGGGAGTTGTTGAAATTAAAACAAACTATGACATAATGGTGTCATAGTTTGTTTGTTATACTGGGTTGGAAAGGAGAAAAAATGAAGATTGATCGCCTTATGGGCATTATTGTTTATTTACTGAATAATGGCCGGACATCTGCTCAAAAGCTTGCCGAAGAATTTGAAGTTTCCCCGAGAACAATCATGAGGGATTTGGAATCATTAGATCTGGCAGGTATCCCAATTCAATCTTTTTATGGTGTGGAGGGCGGCTACCAGATTATGGATAACTTTGTCCTGGAAAAACAGGCTGCAACAAGTCATGAATATGATTGGATTCTTACTGCCCTTAAAGGAATGGCAAGCGGATATGCAAGCAAAGGTTTGGAACGGACTTTATCAAAAGTAAAGAGTTTTAATCATACGGAAGATACGCCTGTCTCCGTGGATTTAAGTGTTGCAAAGGAGGACGGCAGGATAAATGAACAGCTAAAGGTGCTGGAAGATGCGATCGAGAAAAAATGTGTTGTTCGATTTTCGTATACAAATAGTCGTGATGAAATAAAACAAATTCAGACGGAACCGGTCTGCCTCCAATACAAATGGTATAGCTGGTATCTGATTGGATATTGCGAAAATTATCATGATTATTGCATGTTTAAATTAGTTCGTATGGATAGTTTACAGATAACAGATATAAAAAACACAAAAATGCATAATCTTTCAGATATAAAGATGAGAGACAACAATGAAAAAATTATTCATATCAAACTTTATGGCAAAGCAGTGGTAAAAGCAAAGTGCAGGGAATATTTAAACGGATATATCACCCGGGAATTTGAAAATGGTGATTTTGAGTTTTGCTTTTCTGTGCCGGAACATGAGACATTTTGGTATGGGGTGATACTTTCTCTTGGAAATATGGTTAAGATAATCGAACCACAGGAACTTAAAGAACGAATTATAAAGACCTGCAAAGAAATTCAAATGGAATATGAAGAATGAAAGTCAGGAGGGTAACAAAATGAAAGAAATCAAAAGATATGACGTAAATGATAATTGGGCGCATTCGGGAATTATCCGGGCGGGAGACTTTTGCTTTATAAATTACTGTGTCCGTAATATAGGTGGTACTATTGAAGAACAAATTGAGGGTGCCTTTGACGAAATGGAAGAACGGCTTGCATTAGCAGGATTGACGCTTGAAAATGTTGTGCAGATGAATTGCATGTTCAAAAATATTTGGGACATTCCGGCAATGGAAAAGGTTATTAAGAGAAGATTTAACGGCAAATATCCTGTGCGCAAGTCATTTCAAACTGAGTTTGCAGACCCAGGTAATTTGCTCTTTCAAGTGGATGCGATAGCTTATTCGACAATTTAACCTTAGATAATAAATTTTAGCATATTGGCAGATTACAGGGAAAAGGAGGTAAAGCACCCTCCTTCTCTGTAGTATGTTCTTTTTTATTCCCCCGAGCAATGAGTCAAGTCAAGTGCCGTGCTTGCACGGGCATTTGACGAATGTGCCACAGTATATATTACACATCTTTAATGCGTACATATTAAAAATGTGCTGCATTCTGTTGTTTCCCACACAAAACCTCTGCGATAGTGCGGAACATTTTTTCCATGTCAATGGGCTTGGCGATATGGCCGTCCATTCCGGACTTAACTGCCTTATCCAGATCCTCCTGAAATGCATTTGCCGTCATTGCCAAAATTGGAATGGAAGCTTTTTTCTTATCCTGAAAAGCACGGATTGATTTTGCGGCGTCGTAGCCGTTCATATTGGGCATTTGGATGTCCATAAGGATCAGGTCATAGTACGCGGTATCTGCTCTTTGCAGCATATCTACGCATTCGACGCCATCTTTCGCCCTCTCAACAATGCATCCTTTGCTTGAAAGACGCTTTGTTGCGATAAGTGCATTGACGTCAATATCCTCCGCCAGTAAAATGCGTTTGCCCTCCAATATGCCGTAATCTGTCTCATCGGGGATTGGCGTTTCCTTCTTCTCGGGCAGCTCACCCAGACGGTGGGGCGTCCGAATAGTCACTTTTGTCCCCTGTTCCGGCTGGCTTTCAATGTCGATAGTCCCCTGCATCAGCTCAACAAGGTTCTTTACAATGGCGAGGCCTAAGCCGGTTCCCTGTATACCGCTGACAGTGGAAGTGCGCTCTCTTACAAAAGATTCATAGGCATGAGATAAAAACTCTCCGGACATACCGATCCCGGTATCTTGGATTATGGTCTCCAAAATACAGGTGTTTGGAATATCGCTGGAAAGTTCTTTGCACGAAACAGAAATTTCGCCATCTTCGGGGGTGTACTTGATAGCGTTGGTGGCGATATTTAGAAATATCTGTGAGTAATGAGCCGTATCCATATATAAATGCTTATGCAGGATATCCAGCTGACAGGTATAGCGCAGATGCTTTTTTTCCATATCCATGCGGAGCATTGCTTCCAGATTGTGGTAAACATCATTCACGTTGATCAGTGTTTCATTCAGTTCGATTTTTTTATTTTCAATTTTGGATAATTCCAGAATGCCATTGATCAAATCCAAAAGGTACTTGGAGGAAGTGGCAATATGATTTAAATATTCTCGTTGGAGGTCCGGGTTTTTGCTCTCCAGAGCAAGATTTGTAAAACCGATAATTGCGTTCATTGGCGTTCGGATGTCGTGAGACATATTGCTCAGGAAAGTAGTTTTGGCCTGGTTGGCGTACTGGGCGGCAGCCAAAGCCTCCTGCAGCTCTAATGTTTGCTGCTGCAGCTGATCGCTCATCTTTTTCTGATTATCAATATCGACAAAAAGGCCATAAAAGGCAATTGGAGTTCCATCCTCCCGGCGTGCAAGACGGCCGGCGGCATGGAACCATCTCCATCCATTATTTTTCGTCTGTAAACGGTACTCCACGTCATAGGTTTTGACGCCGGTATAGTCCTGTACGGTATCCCAATATTCCTGCATAACATGAGGCTTATCTTCCACATGCAGGAGGTTGGACCAGGATTCTAGTACATTGGGAAAATCCTCCGTATTTTCATAGCCAAGCATATGCCGGAAAGTATCTGTCCAAGTGCAGGAAATCATTTGCCCGCTCTCGTCAAATTCCATGCTCCAGGGACCGGAATTTAAGGAAGCATGAATCAAATCCATTGCGACGCGTTCCTTATCTATAAGGGGCATAACTGATTCTGATGGTTCTTCTTTTTTACTATTGATATATTCTGCTGATTGTTTCATAAAAATCACCCTATCTAAATGGTACATAGGGGCAACACAAAAGCCCTTTTGCGCTATTTACTTTGTAATAATTCAGACCGGACGGATGCCGAACGATTACATCTAAATAGTAGCACAATTAAAACGGTCATGCAATGTCAAAATGTCGGGCGGTAAGAGTGAAGCCGGGGGCCGGACAGTTGTAACAGTTTGGACAAGCTGACCTGTCTGAACTGTTACCGGATAGTTACTACGGTTGGAAAAACCCTGGGTAAAAAACTTGACACCGGAGAAAATTTTGTGATATTCTTTATCCGGTAAGGCAAAATGATGACACATGTTGTGCTTGGCACGTAAATCTGCTCACGGAACATTTTTGACCGGATGTGCTGACAAACAGGTGTATTTTTTTGCGCAAAAATAGGAATTTATGATGTTTTAGAATGGAGGAGAAAATGCCAAGAAATCAATTTCAAAGAATAGTATTTGCGTTTATTACGGTTGTGATCACTGTCCATGCTTATGTTTTCTACAGCTTATATGTAATAAATGGTAATACGCTAATGCAGGTGAACGGAACAAGCAGTGTGATTGCAGCGCTGAATAAGCAGGGCGGAGTGAACATGTTCGGTACATATTTACCCATATGTGCATGTATACTGATTGAATTTTGTCTGGCGTTTGCACTTGAAAATATCATGGGAAGTCCCATGTCGTTCAAGTTAGCATGCAGAGTGTTCGATCCCGCCGGGAATCATCCGATGATATTTGAGACAGCGATTATATGTGCAACTGTTGGAATTATGTGCCCGGCCATGAGCTTTATAGCGGCATGGTTATATTATCCCTATTATATGGGCTTTAATATCTTTACATTGCTGGCGAACTGGCTAAAGCTGGTGTGCCTTAACTTTCCGTTTGCATATTTTACCCAGCTGTTTTTCATTCAGCCCTTAGTCCGTGTGATCTTTAAGGCCCTGTTTCGGAAGGATATTGAGGCGCGAAATCAGGAATCATAAACGCATACTATGAACGGCTTAATCTATGAAAGGATTTACAGATGGAGAACCAGTTGGTAAAATAAAGAGAAAACAGAGGGAGCGACAGAAATTGTCCTGGGGCAATGGAAGCGCTCCGGAATGGAGCATGGAATGGAAATTGTAAAAATGTCAGAGGATACATGGAGAATTGAGGATGAGGGTGTGCGTTTCTTTCTGCTTGCAGGTACGAATAAGGCGCTGCTTATCGACAGCGGAATGCAGATACACAATGCAAAGGAAATTGCCGGACAGCTTGTGTCACTGCCGGTTGAATTGCTGAACACCCATGGGGATCGGGATCATGTGGGGAGCAATGATGAATTTGAATCTTTTTACATGCACCCGGCGGAGGCCTCAAATTATTACAATACACAAAAGAAAAAGGGGAATTTCGTGCCTGTTGAGAATGGGGATGTGATTGATCTTGGCGGGCGCAGATTGGAAATCATTTCAATCCCCGGGCATACGCCTGGGAGCGTTGCGATTTTAGATGTGGATAACAGGGTTTTGTACGGCGGAGACACTGTCCAGGACGGTACCATATTTATGTTCGGCGTTCAGCGCGAGTTTCATGCGTATTTACACAGTCTGAAAAAGCTGGAGGCTCTTTCCGGGCAGTTTGACAGTATTTATCCCTCCCATGGGACAATCCCGGTAAAGCCTGACCTGATTCCAAAGCTGCATGAGGCGGCCCTTAAGGTGCTTGCAGGCGATATCAAGGCGGAGGATGCGGAGTTTCATGGCATGGCCCTGAAAAAATATGATGCGGGATGCGCCAGCTTTTTGTGCCCGGGGGATGAGATTTAATGTGTTGTGACATATTCTACGTAGAGGATGATGCGGCCATATCCTGTGCGGTGCAGGAATTTCTTGGACAGAGCGGTTACAGGGTCAGTAACTTTGGGACGATTACGGAGGCAAAGGAGGCTTTGCTTAAGGTGCGCCCGGCGCTGGTTTTGGTGGATTGGAATATGCCGGATGGAAACGGCAGGCAGCTTGTCAGCTGGATTCGTTCTAGGTGGAAGGAACTGCCGGTTATTTTCCTTACGGTCCGTGGAGATTCTAAGGATATTGTCTGCGGTTTTCAAAATGGCGCCGATGATTATGTGGTGAAGCCCTTTGAGATGGATGTTTTACTTTCGCGCATCCGGGCTGTGCTCAGGCGGACAGGAGATGTTTCAAAGAAATATCTGTCCTGCGGCGCCATATCCCTTGACCGGGAAAGAATGGCGGTTTTTTGCGGCCAGGAGGAGATAGAATTAAGTCCGTCGGAATATCAATTGCTTTTGTATTTACTTCAAAATAAAGGAAAAACCCTTACAAGGGGAAAACTGCTTGAGGAAATATGGGACAGTACCGGAAGCTATGTCAACGACAATACCCTTACGGTTACCATGAAGCGTCTGCGGGAAAAGCTGCACCAGCCCCAGTGTCTTAAAACAATCAGGAGCGTGGGCTACCGGATGGAGGATTCGGAATGAGGGAAAGAAAAAATATTGTGGTGCTGACAGGTTTGGTTCTGGCGGTAAGCCTTGCCGGGGTTTCCATCACATGCCTGCTTCTGACAAAGTATTACAACTATGCCCATGTTCAGGCATTAGGCGGTATCTGTCAGAAAATCATAGAAAACCAGCCGGAGGCGGAGCTGGCGGTGCTGCGGGCACTGAAGGAATATGAGTACAATCCGGATAGCCCGCCGGAAGAAAATATTATATTGACATATGGCTACAGGCAGTCTGCCTTTTGGAAATCTTCTGAAAAATATGGCGTGTATTTTTCGGCGGTTGGATTTCTGACGGCGGTACTGCTTTTTCTTATTGTGATATTTCTCCGGCACAAAAAGGAGACTGCCCGCATCAAAACGCTGACAGAATATCTGGAAAAGGTAAATGCAGGAGAGGGCGGCGTCCTTTCCCAAAATGGCGAGGATGCTTTTTCCAAATTGCAGGATGAAATTTATAAGACGGTGACGGAGCTGTACCAGACAAGAGATGCGGCGCTTAGGGCAAAAAATAATTTTGCGGAAAATCTTTATAACATTGCCCATCAGATGAAAACCCCTGTCACTGCTGTTTCATTGTCCCTGCAGATGCTGCCGGAAAATCCATCCAAAGAGCAGTGTGAACAGATACGCCGACAGCTTTCCCGGTTGACCCATTTGGAGGAATCCCTGTTATTGCTGGCACGTATCGACACCGGCACCCTGCCCCTGGAACGGGAGGAGATAGACGTATTTACGGTTCTTATGCTTGCAGCGGACAATCTGCAGGAAATGTTTTCCCAGGCGGGGGTTTTGGCGGATATACCGGAAGCCGGCGAAATGGCGGTTTACGGGGACATGGAGTGGACAATGGAGGCGATCATGAATGTGATGAAAAACTGCATAGAGCACACGCCGCCGGGCGGGGCTGTCCACTGTGCCTACGAGCAAAATCCCCTTTATATACAGATTCAGATTTGGGATACCGGAACCGGATTTGCAAAGGAGGATATTCCCCATATTTTTGAGCGGTTTTATCGGGGGCAGGGGACGAAAGGAGAGGGGCTGGGAATTGGGCTGGCCCTTTCCAAGGCGATTATTGAAAGACAAAATGGGACGATTACGGCCCGGAATCTTGCAGATGGCGGGGCATGTTTTGAAATCCGCTTTTACAGTCACTGAGTTGTCACTTTTCTCTGCTATAATAAATATGTGTAACAGTTCAGCCTTTGGCTTTGCGGTGAGTGCAGTAAATGCGCAGACCTGTCTGAACTGCTGCGGATGCATTTTATAATTTGTGACAGGCTATTGGCTTTGGCAGGAGGAGAGAGGTATGGAGATTTTAAGATGTGAAGGCGTAAGGAAGGTGTACGGTGCCGGGGATAATCAGGTGGCAGCCCTTGATAAGGTAGATTTATCCATAGGCAAAGGAGAATTTGTTGCAATCACAGGGGCTTCCGGTTCGGGGAAGTCTACGTTGCTGCATATTCTTGGCTGTGTGGACAAGCCTACTGCAGGAAGGGTCATGATTGACGGGACGGATATTTCGACCTTGAATGCTACCAGGGCGGCCATTTTCAGGCGCAGGAAGGTTGGTCTGGTTTATCAGTTCTATAATTTAATTCCAACCCTTACGATTGGGAAAAATATTCTTATGCCGCTGCTTTTAGATAAGAAAAAACCGAATCAGGAATACTTTCAGCAGGTGGTCGGAGCGCTGGGAATTGCCGACAAGCTGGAATGTCTTCCAAATCAGCTGTCGGGAGGGCAGCAGCAGCGGGCCGCGATTGCCAGGTCTTTGCTTTATCGGCCGGCCCTTCTTCTGGCGGACGAGCCCACTGGCAATCTGGACCGGAAAAATGCAAGGGAAATTGTAGACATGCTGAAATTGTCGAACCGCAATTTCAATCAGACCATTGTGCTGATTACCCATGATGAGAAGGTTGCCCTGGAGGCGGACCGGATTGTAACCATAGAGGACGGGCGGATTGTGGGGGATGGGCTTTCCGGTGAGAAATTCCACGGGAAAAAATATGCTGACGAAAATCATTTTGATGAGAAGCGGAGGTAACGGTATGTGGAAAAATTATTCCGTAGATTATATCAAGAATAACCGGGCCTCCGGCATATCCATTATCGCGGCGTCCTTTATTGCAGGTTTGTTTCTCTCATTTCTGTGCTGCCTGTTTTACAATTTCTGGCTGGATAACATAGAAGGGATAAAGCTTGAGGATGGCGACTGGCATGGGCGGATTACGGGGGAAATAGATGCGGACAAGCTGGCAAAGGTCAATTATTATGCCAATGTGGAAAAGACAGTTGTCCGCGAGGATTTGTCCGGGGACGGGGAAACTGTGGTGGATGTGTATTTTTATGACAAGAGGACAGCTTATCAGGACATGTCCGCTCTGGTTAAAATATTGGAATTACCTAGGGAGGCGGCGGATTACAATTATCAGCTGTTGTCCCTGTATTTTATCCGTATTCCCGGGGACGGGCAGCCAAGGCTTCTGATGCCCATGTATTTTTTAATCTTAATAATGATGTGTTTTTCTTTGATTCTGGTGATTCACAATGCCTTCGGGGTATCCATGAACAGCAGGATGCATCAGTTTGGAATTTTTGCAAGTATTGGCGCGACGCCGGGGCAGATTCGCAAGTGTCTGGTGCAGGAAGCGTTCTTTCTGGCCCTAGGGCCGATTCTGCTTGGGATTTTGGCAGGGGCTGCCTGCAGCTTTGGGACGGTTTTGGGGATGGGCGCTTTTGCGGAGGAACTTGCAGGAGGGCGGCGGATGGCCTTTCAATGCCATCCGGCCATACTTATCCTTGTTTTCTTACTGTCTGCTTTCACAATTCTTATCTCGGCTCTCATTCCGGCAGGCAGATTAAGCCATATGACGCCCCTTGAGGCAATCCGCGGAACAGGGGAGAGAGAGCTTCGAAAGAGAAATAAGCGTCTTATGCTTAGAAAGCGCCCGGGTTTGTCCCGTGGTCATGAAATAGGCTGCTTTCCGTCTGTGGCAGCATTTGGCGGCCTGTCCGGAAGTCTGTTTGGAATAGAGGGAGAACTGGCATGGAAGGGGCTGAAGGCGCAAAGAAAAGCTCTGCGCACCACATCCCTGTCGTTGACGATTGCCTTCCTTGGCTATATGGTGATGCAGTGCTTTTGGACCCTTTCAGGTATCAGCACAAACCATACTTATTTTGAAGCATATCAGGATGCATGGGATGTTATGGCGACGGTAAAAGATACGCCGCTGGAAGATTTCTCCCTGATGGAGGAAATACGGGGAATTTGTGGAGCGGAGAATACCGTTTTTTACCAAAAGGCGGAGGCGGTATGCGCTTTGCCAAAGAAAGCACAAAGCGTGGAGCTGCAGGCTTTGGGAGGTTTAGGCACTTTTTTGGAAGACGTAGCGCAGGAAGGGGAGGATTTCTTTTTGATTAAGGCCCCTGTTGTCATATTGGATGATGACAGCTTCAGGGAATTTTGCGGACAGACAGGCATAGCGCCGCAGCTTAACGGGACGATTGTCTTAAACCGGCTGTGGGACAGCCAAAACAGCAACTTCCGATATCCCCGGTACATCCCTTATGTGGAGAATATGGAGACCGTCACCCTGTATCCGGCAGCAGGCAATGGGAATATACCCTCTGAAAGGATAACGGAAATTCCCGTACTGGCCTGTACCCAGATGTACCCGGCACTACGGGAGGAATATGAAAAGTCGGAGTATCCGCTGGTGCAATTTATGCCTTTATCTCTGTGGAAGGAAATCGGAGGAAAAATAGGCGGCGTGGAAGATAATCTGTATATCCGGATATTGGCCCAGGAGAGAGGGGAGCTTGCCCCATTGCAATCCCTGGAAAATGAGCTGACGCAGACCATCAGCCCGGCATATGAAATGGAAAGCGAGAACCGTCTGCAGGAAAAAATAGACAATGACAAAATGATAGAAGGCTATGAGATGATACTGGGTGCTTTCTGTGGGCTGCTGGCAGTCATTGGCGTGGCTCATGTGTTTTCCCACACGCTGGGATTTTTGGGGCAAAGGAAAAGGGAATTTGCAAGGCTTATGTCTGTGGGGCTTACGCCGGAGGGAATCAGGAAAATATTCCGTATCGAGGCTATGACAGTTGCCGGGCGTCCAATGTTAAGGGCGCTGCTGCTGACCATTATCGTGATGGCGGTTATGATAAGAGCAAGCTATCTGGACCCTGTGGAATTTATTGTGGCGGCGCCGGTTTGGCAGATTCTGGGATTTGTGCTGACAGTTTTTGGATTTGTGGCGCTGGCTTATTACCTGGGCGGGAAAAAGATATTGAAAATGAATCTGGCACAGGCGCTGCGAGATGATACAATGATGTAAAAATTTGGCTGTCAGGCCGCTTCTTGGAAAGAAAATATGTTTCCGATTGGCTTTTAAATGGTGATATGTAAAATAGTATGCGCCAGGAGAAAACTAATGGCAATGGACGAAAGAGCGTTGAGGAAAACTTGAATTTAGGGTATACTTATAAAAAGTGGATGCTGATTAGGATATAGATGAGTGCAATGATGAAATAGCAGGAATGTTTGGATATAAGGATGATGAAAATACGGATAGCCGTCCGATTCATGACGGCGGCAGTCAGGAGCACGACATGCGTACGGGAACAGAAAATGTGGACTCTATAGTGGCACTTGAAGATATAACGCGTGTCCCGAGGATAGATTACAGAAAGAGGTGATTCCATGACACTTCCCGGGAAGCTAATGAAGCTAATCCGGCAGGGGGAGAACCTGACGGTGGAATTTAAGAAATCGACAACAGACATTACAAAAGATGTCTATGATACCGTTTGTTCATTTTCAAATAGGGACGGCGGCCATATTTTCTTTGGCGTGAAGGATGACGGCATGATTCTTGGCGTTAACAGGGACTGTGTCAATCAGATGAAAAAGAATTTCGTGACGACTATCAATAATGAGAGCAAGATGTATCCGCCGCTGTATCTGACACTGGAGCAGTATGAAATAGATGGTCGTATTATTCTTTATGTATATGTTCCGGTTGGAAAGACTGTGTATCGGAATGCAGGTAGGATTTATGACCGCAACAATGATTCTGACATTGATATTACAGACAATGCGGATATGGTATTTCAGCTTTATGCAAGGAAGCAGAGTACTTATTTTGTAAATAAGGTTTATCCGGCCATTCCTATTTCAAGGTTGCGTCATGATTTGATGGATAGGGCAAGACGCATGACACGAGTCAATACGGAACATCATCCATGGGTGGATATGACGGATGAGGAGATGCTCAGAAGCTGCGGCTTGATTTTGGAGGATCCGCAGACAAATAAAGAAGGCATCACACTTGCCGCAATTTTGCTTTTCGGCACGGACAGTACGATTATGTCCGTTTTGCCGCAACATAAGACAGATGCCATTTTTCGCGTGTTCAACGTTGATCGCTATGATGACAGGGATGTCATTATTACGAATTTGATTGAAAGCTTTGACCGCTTAATGGAATTCGGCATAAAACATTTGAATGATGTTTTTGTAATGGAGGGCGTTCAGCGTGTCAGCGCCAGGGACAAGATCCTGCGTGAGATTATTTCTAATCTGCTGATGCATAGGGATTTCTCAAGTGGTTATGTACCGAAGTTCTTAATTGAGAAAGATATAATTACTACGGAGAATGCCAACCTGGCTCATGGTCATGGAAATTTGAATCTGAAGACTTTTAAGCCGTTTGCGAAGAATCCGCCGATAGCGAAGGTATTTCGGGAAATCGGATTTGCCGATGAGCTTGGCAGCGGTATGCGCAACAGCTACAAATATACGAAGATGTATTCCGGCGGGGAACCGATTTTTACAGAGGGCGATGTCTTCACAACAGTGATACCGCTTTCGGAGGCGGTTACGGCGACCGTAGGACCGACCACCCAAGATACCACCCAAGATACCACCCAAGATACCGCACAAGATAGCGAGGGCAAACGCAGTGTTTTGGTAGAATATTGTGCGGAGCCGAGAAGCAAACAAGAGATGATGAGTTTTCTTGGTTTGGCGAATGTAAATCATTTCAGGAAGACATATCTGGTTCCGTTACTTGAAGCAGGCCGGATTGTTATGACAATCCCGGACAAACCGACCAGCCGCAATCAAAAGTACCAGAAAAAATAAAAATGAGCTTGAGTCACTTGAGAGAAATAGAACGGCTTTATGGATTGACTTTTGTAGTAGTTAGGATATACTGATTCTTAGCAGAAGATAAGGTCAGGAGGCTGTTTAGGATGACGTTAAAGGAACTTAAGATAGGAGAAAGCGCACGAATTGATTTTGTGGGCGGCGAAGGGGTTTTGCGGCAGCACTTTCTGGATATGGGGGTGATTCCCGGGGCGGAAGTGACCGTGGTGAAATTTGCGCCTATGGGCGACCCGGTGGAGCTGCTTATCCACGGATATGAATTGACTCTGCGGCTGGATGATGCGGAAAAAATTACGGTAAGTAAGCTTACGGAGGAACGGAAGGCGCCTGCGGAAAAGCAAAGGAAAAAGCCTGCACACCACCCTTCCATCGGAGAGCCGGGGATTCATCATGTGCAGGGTAGCGAGGAACCCCTGCCGGAGGAGCATATTCTGACTTTTGCTTTAGTGGGAAATCAAAACTGTGGAAAAACCACATTATTTAATCGGCTTACAGGGGCAAACCAGCACGTTGGCAATTTTCCCGGTGTGACCGTGGATCGTAAGGACGGGGCAATTTTAGGGCATCGCAATACATCTATTACGGACCTTCCGGGAATTTATTCCATGTCGCCCTATTCCAGTGAAGAACTGGTGTCCCGAAATTTTGTCATGAGCGAAAAGCCGGACGCAGTCATTAACATTGTAGATGCAACAAATATCGAAAGAAACCTGTACCTTACCATGCAGCTTTTGGAGATGGACAGGCCTATGGTGGTCGCTCTGAATATGATGGATGAGCTGACGGGAAACGGCGGTTCCATAGATATCAATGAAATGGAGGATATGCTTGGGGTTCCGGTAGTGCCAATTTCGGCGGCGAAAAATCAGGGAGTGGATGAATTGATCACTCATGCGCTGCATGTTGCCAGATATCAGGAGAAACCCCTGCGACAGGATTTCTGTCTGAAGGATGAGAACGGCGGCGCAGTACATAGATGTATCCATGCGGTTTCCCATTTAATTGAGGATCATGCCGCCAAGATGGGGCTGCCCCTTAAATTCGCGGCAAGTAAGGTGATCGAGGGAGACCAGCTGATCTTAGAACAATTGGAACTGGATAAAAATGAGCTGGAAATGTTAGAGCATATCACAGTCCAGATGGAAACAGAGCGAAAGCTGGACAGAAGCGCAGCCGTTGCGGATATGCGATTTTCTTTTATAGAGAAGATTTGTGAGGAATGTGTCAACAAACCGCATGAAAGCAGAGAGCATATGCGGAGCCGGAAAATTGACCGTATTCTTACGGGCAAATATACGGCAATCCCTGTTTTTGCGGGGGTTATGGCATTGGTATTTTATGTGACGTTTAATGTCATAGGTGCATGGCTCCAGGAGCTCCTTGAAATGGGAATTGGTGCTTTAGCGGACCTGGTGGACAGGTTATTGACAGCCGGAAATGTCAATATGGTGCTGCACGATTTGATTATCGGTGGTATTTTTGAAGGGGTGGGCAGTGTGCTCAGCTTTTTGCCGGTGGTTGTGACCATGTTCTTCTTCCTATCCCTTTTAGAGGACAGCGGTTATATTGCAAGAGTTGCCTTTTTTATGGATAAGCTGCTGCGCAGGCTTGGTCTTTCCGGGCGCAGTATTGTGCCTATGTTGATTGGCTTTGGCTGCACGGTTCCGGCGGTGATGGCTACAAGAACCCTGCCAAGCGACAGGGACCGGAAAATGACCATTCTGCTGACACCCTTTATGAGCTGTACGGCAAAGCTGCCCATTTATGCATTCTTTGTAAATGCTTTCTTTCCGACTCATGGCGGCCTTGTTATGACGGGACTTTATCTTTTAGGAATTGCTGTGGGGATTTTGGCCGCATTCCTTTATAAGAAAGTATTGTTCAAGGGGGAAGCGGTTCCCTTTGTGATGGAGCTGCCCAACTATCGTCTTCCCGGGCTTAGAAGTACCTTGCAGCTGATGTGGGAGAAGGCAAAGGATTTTCTGCAGAGAGCCTTTTCCGTTATCTTTATTGCAACCGTGGTGATCTGGTTTTTGCAGAGCTTTGACCTGCATTTCAATCTGGTGGAGGATTCCGCAGACAGTATCATGGCAATGGCAGCCGGCCTGATAGCCCCTTTGTTTGCGCCTCTTGGGCTTGGAGACTGGCGTGTGTGCACCTCGTTGATCAGTGGGTTTATGGCAAAGGAAAGCGTGGTTTCCGTACTGGAGGTACTCTTTGGCGCTCAGGGCGGCGTTGCGGCGGTTCTAAGCCCTGTATCAGCAGGTACTCTGCTGGTTTTTAGCCTGCTCTATACACCCTGCGTTGCAGCAATCGCTTCCGTGAAAAGGGAGATGGGAGGCAAGTGGGCCGCAGGGGTTGTGGTATGGCAGTGTGTGGTGGCATGGGTGGCAGCCTTTTTGTTCCATGGGATTGCGGGAAGAATCATGTGATTTTTTGGCTTGACAGTGATGGGAGATAAATGCGTCAAAAAGGAGAAAGCTATGTTTACGAAAATAGCATGGAATCATGGGAAGTTATCTGCACGGCAGGTAACCGGTGTAAATGCCTTCCGGGCCTGAGGAGGTGGGCGGATAGACGCTCTTTTTGACAATGTTGAAGGGCGGAAGGCGAAACAGACGAACGAACATTTTTTTGGGCCTCTTTGTTTCTGATAATATAAAAGAGAGAAAAGAGGTATTATTTGATGGATAAAACAACTGATATGACACAGGGGAACCCCTCGCGTCTGCTGCTGGCTTTCGCGGTGCCGCTGATGCTGGGCAGTTTGTGCCAGCTGCTTTACACCACTGCGGACAGTGCTGTGGTGGGCAGACTGGTGGGAGTAGACGCCTTCGCAGCGGTGGGGGCGGCAAATTTTTTGAGCTGGCTGGCTTATGAGATCATCTTTGGGATGACCCAGGGCTTTGGGGTGCTGTATGCCCAACTGTTTGGCAGGAAGGATTATGACGGTTTGCGAAAAGCAGTTTCCATGTCTGTTTTTCTTTCCATAGGAATCAGCTTTGTGCTCACAGCTGCCGGGCAGCTCTGGGCGGGAGATGTGCTCAGCCTTATGGGTACTCCAAAGGAGATTCTTCCGCAGGCGCTTACCTATGTGCGCTGGGTGTTTGGCGGTGCGGTTATTACGCTGGCAAACCGGCTTACCTTTACCCTGCTTCTTTCCCTGGGAAACAGCAGAGCGCCGGTTGTGGCCAATGTGGCATCCTGTGTGCTGAATATTCTGCTGGACCTTATTTTTGTGGGATTATTTCACTGGGGAGTAGCCGGGGTTGCGGCGGCAACCGTAACGGCCCAGCTGTGCTCCTTTTTGTACTGTTTTGTGAGACTGTACGGGATTCCATATATGCGGCTTGGAGCCGGGGATTTTGCGTTTGCCCCGTCCCTGCTCCGGGAGCTGCTGCGTTTAGGAGGCCCTATGGCACTGAGAAACGGCGTGATCGCCGTGGGCGGGCTGTTTGTGCAGGCGTCCATCAACAGCTATGGCAAGCTGTTTGTGGCGGGGATGGCGGCCGCGGAGAAATTCTTTGGACTGATTTCACTGACGGGCAGTGGATTTGAAGGGGCTTTTGCCACCTATAGCGCACAGAATTATGGCGCAGGGAGTATGTCGCGTTTAAAAGAAGGTTTGAAATGTAGCATAAAGCTCTCGTTGGCCGGGGCTGTGGGCGTAGCGATTCTTGTGGTGATTTTTGGACAGGGACTGATTGGCCTGCTGGTAGCCGGAGATCCGGGAGAGATGCAGCAGATTACCCAGTCCGGGTATGAATACCTTGTGGTGATGGCCTTTACCGTGCCGCTGATGTTTTTACTGTGTCTGTACAGAGCCGGGCTTCAGGGGATGGGCAGTACCTTTGCACCGACCCTTTCCGGTTTTGTGGAGCTTGGTCTGCGCATTGGCGCCGTGCTGATGCTGCCCGGGCTTTTGGGGCGCTGGGCGGTATATTTTGCCAGCCCGTTAGGCTGGCTGGGGGCAATGCTCTTGCTGGGGATATCCTATCATCGGGTGTATCGTAAGCAGGTATGAAAAAGCGGGACATGGGTTACGGCTCTTCAGAATCTTTGTTGTACAAGGAGATATCACCGCATGATGCTGTACCCTCGCCCTCCCACATAGTTTACTTCGCATATCACGGTAAATGCATAAGGGTCAACCGTATAAATCATTTTCTTCACACCGCTGACCTTATTATAGGGAAGGATAGTCAGGATAACCTGGGTATCCTTCTTTTTGTAGCCGGTTTCGCCGTCTAAAAGGGTAAGTCCGGTATCAAAGGTTTCAAGAAGGTTATGGCAGATGTCCTCACGCTTTTTGGAAAATATAAGCAGCTGTACCTGGGATTCTCCGTATGTAATGATTTTGTTTGTGAAAATGCTGCAGCATAAAATCACCAGAATACCGTACATGGTGGGCAGCAGAGGTTTTTGAACCGCCTGGCACAGGATGATCACAAAATCGCAGATATACATAATGATGGAAACCGGGATACGGAATTTTTTATTGAGAATCACTCCGAGAATATCAAAGCCGCCGCTGGAGCCGTTGGCATGGAGAATAAGCCCGGAGCCAAGTCCAAGCATACACCCGGCAAGCACGCTGCTCAAAAGAGGGTCGGCGGATAAATCTTTGAATACGGAGACGGTGCTGAAAACATCAAGAAGAAGGGGAAAAAGAAAGGTCATTATCAAAGTTTTCAGCACAAATTCCTTCCCAACGAAAATCCAGCCCAGGATAAAAAGTATGAGATTGATGCCAAGCACAAGCCAGGAAACCGGCAGGGCTATGAAGGAAGAAAGGATTAGGGCAAGGCCGGTGACCCCGCCGGCCGCAAAATTTTGCGGCAGAATAAACAGGCCGAAGGCAGCAGCGGAGAAGCAGCCGCCAATAATGATAAATAAATAAGATAAAATTTTATTTTTCATGATTTTCCTCGTTTCTGTTTTGTTTTTCGCAGGACAAAGAGCAAGGGTTTACTGTCTTCTTTAACTTAAATACAACCCCCGCTTATTTGCCTGTATCATAGTAATGCAAAAAGCAGGGTGTGTCAAACATTAAAATATAGAATCGGGAAGTTATGTTTTAAATGTAAGTATCTATTTTGGGGAGAAAATGGTATACTTGCCTTAGAACATGGCTTTCTTATTTCACGGTAAGTTGTTGTATGGGAGCGTACTTTTCGTGATGGTAAAAAAATATGAAAGAAAACAGGTGCAAAGATGCAAAAAGGAGAAAAGATTGAAAAAGCTTCGGAATGGAGGAAAAATGAACAGACAGGTTTACAACCCCTATATGCCTACATTTGAATATGTTCCGGACGGGGAACCACATTTATTTGACGGAAGAATTTACGTTTACGGCAGTCACGACCGTTTTGACGGCGCGGAGTTTTGCTTAAACGATTATGTCTGTTACTCGGCGGATGTAAACGATTTGACGAATTGGCGGTATGAGGGGATTATTTACAGGAAGGAGCAGGACCCACGGAATCATAATATCCCTGCCGGCACGCCTGCCAGCAAGCCCAAATTTGGCGTGGTACCTAAGAATGAGAATTCATTGAATCCTCCCGGGATTCATGCTATGTGGGCCCCTGACGTGGTGAAGGGGAAGGACGGCCGGTACTATCTTTATTACTGCCTTGACTATCTTCCTGAGATTGGAGTGGCAGTGTGCGGCAGCCCGGCAGGGAAATATGAGTTTTTGGGCTTTGTGCGGCATAAGGACGGAGCCCTTCTTGGAAGAAAAGAGGGGGATTTGATTCAATTTGACCCAGGGATCTTTATTGACGATGACGGAACCATTTATCTGTATTCCGGCAATGCACCCATGCACAAGGAGCAGTTTGACGAGAAAAAGGGCTCCCAGGTGATGACCCTTAACGAGGACATGCTGACCCTTGCCACAGAGCCAAAGCCTTTGATGGCCGATCTGCATGAGGCTGAGGGGACGGAATATGACGGACATGCCTTTTTTGAGGCCAGCTCCATCCGGAAGATCAATGGGAAATATTATTTTGTATATTCTTCCGTGAGAAGCCATGAGCTGTGCTATGCAGTCAGCGATAAACCGGATGAAGGTTATCGCTACGGCGGGACGCTGGTGGATATCGGGGATGCATTTCTGGAGGGCCGCACCGAGGAGGAAGCCCTTAACTGTCTGGGAAATACCCATGGGGGAATAGAGTGCGCCAAGGGCCAGTGGTATGTTTTTTATCACAGGCAGACCAACCGCACCAATTTCAGCAGACAGGCCTGTGCGGAAAAGATATATTTTGACGAGAAGGGGAGGATTACCCAGGCGGAAGTGACTTCCTGCGGACTAAACGAGGGCCCCTTGCGTGGGAGGGGCACATACCCGGCGGCCATTGCCTGTCAGTTGAACCGCTATGGGAAACAGGTTCATTCCAATCCCCTTGTGATGAAGGAAGACTATCCTTATCTGACCCAGGATATGGAGGACCGGGAACCCACCCCGGAGCTTGTGGAGAAGGACAGAGAGCATCCGGTTCAGTATATTAAGAATATAAAGGACGGGACGGTGGCCGGATACAAATACTTTGCCTTTGAGGGCATGAGCCGGGTTTCTATGGAAATACGGGGGAAGGCTGAAGGGAGTGTGAAGGTGTGCATTGACACGCCGGAAAATTGTGTTGGGAAAATTCCGGTGCATATAGATGCGCAGGATTGGGTATCCGTTCAGGGGGATATAGAGCCTGTAGAGGGAATTCACGCATTGTACTTTCAGTTTGAAGGAGAGTGTGGGCTAGATTTTGTGACGTTTATGATGGAATGAATATGATTTATTTTAAAGGCTCTCGGCACATATTGCTGGGAGCCTTAATTATGATATTTTTGTTGACATGCATAGAAAGGATGAATATAATACAAAATATAATATTTAATATTATTATTTGTGTTTTGGAGGAACATATGCTGTTTGAATATATAAAAGAAAATTATGCTCCGGGAGAACCAATTTTTTTACAGGATATAAAAATAGATGGAATGTCAGATGCAAATATACGGCAAAGAATTAAAAAGCTGACGGAAACCGGCGAAGTGAACCGATATGAACAGGGAATATATTATATCCCCAGAATATCAAGGCTGAATGGAACAGCAGTCCTTGCTCCGGATGTTGTTGCCAGGTACAAGTATATTTCTCGGATGGGGCGTATCATGGGTTATTATGCCGGTTATACGTTAGCAAATAAGATGGGAATTTCTATGCAGGTACCTGTGAAGGAAGAAATAGTCAGCAATAATATGGCCGCTATTGTCCGTGAAGTATCAGTCGGAGACAGGGTATATGTAGTCCGTAAGCCGCCGACTGAGGTGAATGAGACGAATCATATTGTTCTACAGTTGCTTGAACTATTAAAGAATATTGATGAATACAGTGATGATAAGCAGGATACAAGGGAGCGGGTTGCAGATTTTATTAGACAATTTCAAATAACAAGAGATGCTGTAGATCAATATATCAGTTATTTTCCTTTGAAAGTATATAAATCTATCTATGAAATGAGGTTGGAAAATGTATTTGCATGAAGATAGAGAGCTGTTTAGGGAGGTAATCACCAATACGGCAGTATGGAGAAATCTGAATATTGCAATAGTGGAAAAAGATTACTATGTTACGATGATTTTAAAACTTCTATTCGGAAAAGCGGATAAATGTGTTTTTAAAGGCGGTACATCGCTTTCCAAGGGATTTCATGTGTTGAACCGATTTTCCGAGGATGTTGATATCACCTTTTCAGAACATATAGGAGAAGCCAGAAGAAAGAAACTGAAGTATCATGTGATGAAAGAAATCAGTGAAGAACTTGGTATGCCAATCTCAAACTGGAACAGAATAGAAAGCGATAAAGATTATAATTGTTATATATTTCAATATGAACCTTTAAATGCGTATGCGGAAAGTAGTTTATCTGAAGGAGTTAAGGTTGAGACAGCGTTGGCATCATATTCTTTTCCGACAGAAAGAGTAAATATAGACAACTATGTACGGCAGTATCTGGAAACAGATAATCAGAATTTAATTGAAGAATTTGAGCTGGATCTGTTCGAAATGAATTTGCAGTCGATCAGCAGGACATATATAGATAAGGTTTTTGCTTTGTGTGATTATTATATGCAGGGAAAATCAAAGAGATATTCCAGGCATTTGTATGATTTATACAAATTGAAGGAATATGTGGTTTTCAATAAAGACTTTAGTAAACTGATTAAGGAGGTCAGGAAGCATAGAGCAGGAATGAAAATATGTCCTTCTGCCAAAGAAGATGTAGATATACCTGCATTGATACATGAATTTTGCGAGCAAGATTTTTTCAGGCAAGACTATATTAGTATTACGGAATATTTTATTGATGATGTGGTTGAATATGAGAGAGTTATAGATGAAATGATTGTTTTGGCAGATAGTGGCATATTTGAAAAAAAGATATGAAGTGCACAAAGGAAAGAGAGACAGGGATGAAAGCAAAGAAATTGCGTCGTGCTTTTGCATTATGCTGTATGGTAATACTGGTTCTGATGATAACCGGTTGCGACCCGGCAGCAGGCGCAACCGTATATGAGATCATATATCCATCCGGATACACCATATCTTATGACAACTTTGACAAGAAGATTCCGGTTGAGGGGACGAATTGTTATCTGCAATGGAAGAAAGCGGAAGATTATGAAAAAACACATGACTATGATCTGCAGATTCTGGATGAAAGTGATTCCCTTTTGTATGAATATTTCGATATAGGGCAGGATGCAGTGCGTGGCGTTTGGCAGGAAGAACAAAGAATCTGGATTTGCGGGGAGCTGTGGACGTCGCCTCACAGAGACTATCTGGAAGGCTGGCTGAAAGAAAGCAACCTGTTTCTGATTGATTTGGAGGGTGGAGAGATTCTGTTTCAGGGCAAGACAGGAGAAAACGAATTTTACATCACTTCCAATGGGACAAGGTGCTATTTCTACACCCCGGGAAAAGAAGAAAGGGAGAGACTGTTCGGACTGATGAAGATACCGCCGAAAAATGCGGAAATATATTATAGAGATACCGCCAACTGGACAGAAAAGCATACGGCTTACACCTTCGACTATGTGGTGGAACCTGATATTGATACCAGCGACGGAGTTGAAACCCGTATTAAATTTTACATTTCTGAAGATCGGATTAAGCTAGCTTGGACATCCTATGAGCCTGTCGGCAATGGGGAATGGGAGTACATGGAGAAGATGACTTATGAGATCCCAATTACTGAAGAATGAGGATACATTGTGTTCCCGGAGACAAGAGAAAACAGAACCTGCATAAGATTGAACGCAAAACGTATAATATATATAAGAAATCTAAAGGAGCTGAATTTGACATTTGGTTCCTGATTTTATGCACGGAAATATATGTATGCGTGGGGAGAGGATTTCTTTAGCCGGGCACCCCAATATTCCCACTGGGAGGAATTGAAATGAGTAATCGTCTGAAAAATGAGACAAGTCCATATTTATTACAGCACAGGGACAATCCGGTGGATTGGTATCCGTGGAGTGAAGAAGCATTTGAAAAAGCCAGGAAGGAGGACAAGCCGATTTTTTTAAGCATCGGCTACAGCACCTGTCACTGGTGTCATGTGATGGCTCATGAGAGCTTTGAGGACGCCGAAACGGCTGGGCTCCTGAACCAATATTTCGTTTCCATCAAGGTTGACCGGGAGGAACGCCCTGACATTGACACCGTATATATGGCGGTGTGTCAGGCTTTTACCGGCAGCGGAGGATGGCCCATGAGTATCTTTATGACCTGGGATAAGAAGCCCTTTTTTGCCGGCACATACTTTCCACCAAAGTCAGGGTACGGCATGCCGGGCTTTCCTGCTCTGTTAAAAGGGGCGGCGGATGAGTGGGACCATAACCGGGAGGAACTTCTGCGCTCAGCAGAACAGGTCATTGCTCATTTCAAGGAATCCGAATCCTTGGATGAAGGAGAAAGGGAAGATGGATTTTCCACAGAGAAAGCTGACGGAAAACTTTTCGAAAGAACAGAGGATGAAGAACTGTTCGGAGAGAGGGCAGCAGGCAATCGTCATGGAAAAGCAGCAGCTGAAAATCTGCCGGAAAAAGCAATGAAGCAGTTTTCTGAGAGCTTTGACCATGTTTACGGCGGCTTTAGAGAAGCCCCCAAATTTCCGGTTCCCCATAATTTATGGTTCCTCATGCTGTATGCAAATCAAAATGGTAATGATAATGTAAATCATAAGGAAATGCACAAGGAAAATCCTATGAAGAATCCTATGAAGAATTCTATGGAAAGTCCTATGGAGAATCCTATGGAAAATCCAATGGAGCATCCAATGGCCCTTGAGATGGTGGAAAAAACTCTGACGCAGATGCGGAAAGGGGGAATTTTCGACCAGATTGGATACGGATTTTCAAGATACTCCACAGACCGATATTATCTGGCGCCTCATTTTGAGAAAATGCTCTACGATAACGCACTGCTGATTATTGCTTACGGGGCCGCCTATGAAATAACTCAAAAGCCCTTTTACCTGGATACCGCCGAAAAAACAGCTCAGTATGTGCTCCGTGAAATGACCTTTCCCAAGGGAGGATTTTACAGCGCCCAGGATGCGGACAGCGAAGGGGTGGAAGGAAAGTTTTACACCTTCACCCTGCGAGAGGTACTGGAGCTTTTGGGTGAGGAAAAGGGCAGGCCCTTTGCCAAAGCCTTTGATATTACGGAGAAAGGCAATTTTGAGGGCGTTAATATTCCCAATCTGCTGACCAGTCATGATTTGGAGCAGGATTTTTCAGAGGAGCTTCAAGAGCTGTATCACTACAGGGCAAAACGCACAAAGCTGCATCTGGACGATAAGATTTTGGTTTCCTGGAATTCCATGATGATAGCGGCCCTGTCCATGCTCTACAGGGTTTCCCGTAGCGAAAGGTACCTTCAGGCGGCAGTAAATGCCCAGATGTTTTTGGAAAAAAATCTGATTAAAGACGGAAGGCTTCGGACAAGCTGGCGGGGCGGCGTATGCTCCGGATACGGTTTCCTGGATGACTATGCATTTTATATCGCGGCCCTTATGGAGCTGTATCATTCCACTTTAAAAGGGGATTATCTTGAAAAGGCCCGGTGGTTTTGTGATGAGGCTGTGAAGCGGTTTTGGGATGAGAAAAGGGGAGGATTTTATCTTGCGGATTCAGAAGATACGGAGCTTTTTATGAATCCGAAGGAATCCTATGACGGCGCAGTCCCAAGTGGAAATTCCGTGATGGCCTATAATTTTGTCAGGCTGTATCAGTTGACGGAAAAAGAGGTTTACCGGGAGCTTGCCGAAAAGCAGATGGATTATATGACCAGGGAAGCCCATGGGTATCCCGCAGGTCACAGTATGTTTCTGGTCGCCAGGCTGTTGCATGACAATCCGCCGGAGCACATTACGGTGGTGCTAAAGGATAAGGGAGATTTGGAAAAGATAAGGGGATGTCTGCCGTTTCTTGGAAATGTAATGGTAACCGCAGAAAATGAGGCATATCCGCTTCTGAATGGTAAAACGACTTTTTATGTATGTAAAAATCACACCTGCTTTCCGCCGGTGAATGAAATATAAACTGCTACGAATTAAAAAAATATTTTCAAAAAGCAGAGACTTTTTCCTGAAAATAAGATATGATGGAAGCAGTTATATTTTTTGTACACAAATTTGTGCTGGCACCCAAATTTGTGGGCTGCCTACAAGAATGGAGGATTAATATGGACAAAAAATGGTGGAAGGAAAGCGTGGTTTATCAGATTTATCCCAGAAGCTTTAAGGATAGCAATGGCGACGGAATCGGGGATTTAAACGGTATCACGGAAAAGATGGATTATCTTGAGAAGCTGGGAATCAATGTTTTGTGGTTATCTCCGGTTTACAAATCCCCTAACGACGACAACGGTTACGACATCAGCGATTATCAGGATATCATGGATGAATTTGGTACCATGGAAGACTTTGACAAGATGCTGGCGGCGGCACATGAGCACGGCATCAAGCTGGTGATGGATTTGGTGGTAAACCATACCTCGGACGAGCATCCATGGTTTATCGAGAGTAAGAAATCAGTGGACAACCCTTACAGGGATTATTACATATGGCGTCCTGCAAAGGATGGAAAAGAGCCCAATAACTGGGGGTCCTGCTTCTCCGGTTCCGCATGGAAATATGACGAGACCACAGACATGTATTTTCTGCATCTGTTTTCCAAGAAACAGCCTGACTTAAACTGGGATAACCCCAAGGTGCGTCAGGAAGTGTTCGATATGATGAACTGGTGGCTGGACAAAGGAGTGGACGGCTTCCGTATGGATGTTATCAGCCTAATTTCCAAGAAACCGGACCTGCCGGACGGCCCTGCGGGCATCAACGGCTATGCAAGCTTCAATGAGCCTGCCAACGGCCCTCATGTGCATGAGTATCTTCAGGAGATGCGGGAGAAGGTGTTGAACAACGCGGATACCATTACAGTGGGCGAGTGCTCCGGCGTTACTTTAGAGGAAGCCAAGAAATATGCAAGAAGCGATGAAAAAGAGCTGAACATGGTATTCCAGTTTGAACATATGGATGTGGATGCGGACGGAAGCAACAAATGGACAGACAAGAAAATGGATTTAAGGGATTTAAAAGAAATCCTGACCAGATGGCAGAAGGGCCTCGAGGATATTGCCTGGAACAGCTTATTCTGGGAGAACCATGACCAGCCCCGTTCCGTATCAAGGTTTGGAAATGACAGCAAAGAGTATCATGAAGTGTCAGCCAAAATGCTGGCTACCTGCCTTCACATGATGCAGGGTACCCCTTACGTATATCAGGGCCAGGAGCTGGGCATGACCAACGCGCCTTTTAACAGTGTGGATGACTTCCGTGACCTGGACAGCATCAATGCTTATCATGAGCTGGTGGATGACCAGAAAGTATTTAACCATGAGGAAATGATGCGGTACTTAAGATGTAAGAGCCGCGACAATGCAAGAACCCCTTTTCAGTGGGACGACAGTGAAAACGCAGGCTTCACCACAGGAACTCCCTGGATTATGGTGAATCCAAACTATACGGAGATTAATGCAAAGGCTCAGCTTGCCGACCCGGATTCCATTTTCTACTATTACCAGAAGCTGATTCAGTTAAGGAAAGAAAAAGATATTATCGTATACGGCAGCTATGACCTGCTGCTTCCGGATTCCAAAGAAATCTATGCTTATACCAGAAGCTTAGGGGATGAAAAACTGCTGGTTGTATGTAATTTCTATGAGGATGAGGTGGAAATTGAGATTCCTGAGGAATTCAGAGCCGGAAGTTATATCATCAGCAATTATGAGACAAGGCCAGTGCAGGAAAAAATGAAACTGCGGGCTTATGAGAGCTTTGTAATTGAAAAGTAAAATCTGACTGAGTTTATAGAAAAGGAGTAGCTGTAAATAGGGATTCTATAAATATATGGCATTTGGAGTACAATCGCTTATACCATATATTACAGAGAATCTGTTTACGGCTGCTCCTTTATGATTGAATAATCCGGTTCTTTGGTCTACCATTCCCACAAATTCCTAGGCTCTTTATCTAAAGGCTCCCTGGTCAGAAACAGTAAAACAGAGTCATGAGGATTCAGCGTAGCGGCATACCACGTCCTTTTTTCTGAAATACCACTTCCATACGCCCTGACAAACCACTCATCCTCCTGAAAAAGTTCCTGAAAATGATAGACAACCGTCAGCGGCCTTTCCGTGGGATTCATGACATACAGCAGATTCCCCTGTTTTAATTTGTGTAAAAGAACAATATCCTCACGGCTGTCTGCAAAGAAGGGAAGAATGGGATTTACCTTCTCCCGGGGAGTGATAAAGTGCAGCAGTTTTAACCGTTCTGCGTCAATCTCATGAACCGGGTCCGAGGTAGTGACCGCGCCCCCGGAAAGTGCCTGGAGCAGGGCGAGACTGCGTATTTCATGGGGCTTTAGGTGAATGGCAAAGTCCCGCAGAAGAACGGAGTCAGGGTCGTTCTGCCAGTAAATATGATTGAAATAGGCATCCGCCTGAAGTTCCCTTATCATGTTGATAGGGCCGTAATCTGCCGCCCACTGGGCGCCCACGTCCCCGGCAATCCGCATCCCGTCCGCATAACCGATAAAAGGAAGAAAGGGGGCAATACAGCCTAAAAGATAACTTTCTTCTCCGATTGAGCGGCGAATTATTTTCAGCGTATTTCTGAGGATTTCCACACTGGTCAGACTGCTGTTATAGCGTTTTACTTTGGAGGTGTCAAACATATTCCACAGCATAAAGTCTGTTTTAAACAGGGAAAATCCCCAGGACCTTAATGTGCGGAACACCTCCTCCAGATAGGCCATGGCGTCCGGATGGCTGGTATCCAGCACATAATAATTGCAGTCCCGGTTTCCCCACACCTTAGGCTCATTATAGCTTTGCAGCTTTGTCACAGGTTTTCCATCCAGGTCGTACAAAATCCAGTCGGGATGGTCCTGATACAGCGCCGACTGGTCGCCTACGATAAACGGGGCAATCCAGACGCCTGCCTGATACCCTGCATCCAGAATGGTTTTTGCAGCTTTCTGTAGTCCTTCCGGAAACAAATGATTGGGAAGAAGCCAGTCTCCCAGATGGGGCGTATACCCGGCGTCAATCTGTACATAACGGAATGGGATGTCCTCCATCTTCTGAAAGCCTTTTAAATATTCCTCCAGCAAATCCTGGCTCAGGTTCTGGTACAGATAATACCAGCTGCACCAGTGGAAAACAGGAGGCTTTGTCGCTCTGGCCTGCATATTGCCGGCAATCTCTTTTGCGCAGTTCTTAAGTCCGGAAAAAAGCGTTTCATTTTCAGTAAAATACATGGCGGGGAGGGTAAGGTCATCCCCCGTGGTATTTTCCAGATTAAAGCCGCCTGAAAAAGATACGGGTTTCTCCGTCTCATCAGCAAACAGAGTTTCGGTTGCTCTGATATGGTAACAATTGACATAATGTCTGTGGGTACAGGCATATGCAAAAAAAGCGCCCTTATCATTGAAAAGAGAGATAAGTCCATAGGATTTCGGAGCCTGTTTTTTGGGAATCTCCATATTTTTCCCTGATGCTCCGGCCGGTGAAAAGAGACAGTCTCCAATATTCATACAGCCCGAGGGGCCTTCCATACCAAAGCCCTGGATAAATACATTTTTTGCATTTTCCACAGTCGCATCCGCCAGCAATTCCGCATCATGGATTCCGGGCAGGCCGCAGAGCCTGCAAAGGACTTCAACCCTGTCGTCGTTTTGAAGAAAGTTCAGCTGTACCTGGCCCTTTTCCAGCTGATAAATGATGAAATCATTTCCCACCGACACCCTAAGGGGTGAGAGCGGAATGCCGTTGATTGCAGGGTAAGCGTTTTTAAGCCGGATATATTTTCCCAATATGTCCCAACGGCCATTTTTGTGAAGTCTGAAGTACATGTGCATTTTCCCTTTCTTTTTAATGTTTTTTCATGTAAAATAATTAAATGATATGGCGTTAACGTTCCGTTACCTGAATCAAATATAATTTGCCGCATTTCCCGGGGAGAATTTCGATGGACATCACTGAAAATTATAGGATTGACGCTAATTTCCGTCATTTTAGAAATGAAATAAAGGATAATGAGGAGCTCTATCTGGTGGAATGCGGGATAGAGCGGTGCAGGCCGGGGAAATCCTTCGGTCCCGTGACCCGCAGGGAATATCATGTCCATATCATTCTGGACGGAAAAGGCGTACTGGAAATGGGCGGCGTCTCTTACTCGCTTGGGCGAGGTCAGATTTTTACCCTTATGCCGGAGATAGAACACTTCTATTATGCCGATGACGAACAGCCGTGGCACTATGCCTGGTTTACCTTTGCCGGTACAAGAGCGGCCTACTTTATGGAAAAGGCAGGAATAACCGAGAGTCATCCGGTCCGTGAAACTTATGTGGAGCCGGAGCAGTTTTTAATGTTTATCGAAAAAATGTTAAGCCGCCATCAGCTGACGGTTGCAAATGAGCTGGGCAGAACTTCTCAGCTCTATGAAGCAATGGTTCTGCTGGTGGATTCCTGGAATCAGAAAACGGGCAGTCCTGAGAAAAAAGCATCCTACGATTACTCTGCCGATGTCTATGTAAATTCCGCTGTGGAATACATTCATGGACACTACAGCACGATCCGTGTCAATGATATTGCATCTTACCTTGGAATCTCCAGATACTATCTTTCCCATATATTTAAAGAAAAACTGCATGTATCTCCGCAGGAATATCTGCTGAATTACCGGCTGGAGAGAAGCGCTATGCTTCTTCGAACAACAGCGCTGTCTGTTCAGGAGATTTCGGAAAAGGCCGGCTATGAGAATCCGCTGACCTTTTCCAAAATTTTCAAAAATGCGTATGGGCTGAGCCCTAAAAATTATCGCGCAAAGTTCTGATGGAATCAGGTTTAAGCTGATGCCTTCAAATAAGATTAATGCTCTACCGGTGTAGTGGAAGACCAGTAGCTTTCGATATTGCCGGCCAGTGTAGCCCGGTCAATGCGTCCTGCAAGGTATTCCTGCATATAAGCGCCCACCTTGGAATAATGATCGTCAGGGTCAAAATCGTAGTTAGGAACCAGCTTGCCTTCGTCAACATACTGCTTTACGGCGTTGCCCAGATCATTGGTGCAGGTGACAGTATTATTGGAAAAAGCGGAAATCATACCACAGGTATCAGATACCAGTGTCTGTCCTTCGTCTGAATCTACCAGCCAGTTTAAGAAGTCTGCGGCTGCCTGACGCTGCTCGTCGCTTGTATTTTCACTGTTATCGATATAGAAATATTTGGAACCGCCGCCTACAAGGCATCCGGTGTAATCATCCTGAACATTTTGCGGTACGGGCATGATGCCAATATTTCCGGTATAATCAAAATCAATAATGTCATTCCACTCCCAGCATCCGCCAAACTGGAAAGCAATTTCACCCTCGGACATTTTCTGATGAACCAGTTCATCCTCCGCGGAGATTGGGCCGGAAGCAAAAGCATTATACTTCATAAGTACATCAAAGGTATCCATCAGAGCATTGAATTTCTCATCATGGATCAAATCTGCGTTTCCTGCATACAGAGAATCAACGAAGCCATCCACATCAGCACGCTCCTCATATACCTGCTGCAGATAGTGCGCGCCAAGTGACCAGTCAGGCTTTAAGATAGCGGTAGGAGCCTCCATTCCATTTGCCACCAGCTTATCCAGAAAAGCGCTAAATTCATCCAGAGTAGTTATGGATGCAGGGTCAAAAGCTTCGCCGGTAACACGCTCAATGGCGTCCGCATTGTAAAGCATACCCCGGGCCTCAATACATACGGGGAATCCAAGCACCTTATTGTCTACTGAAATAGCGTAATCCGTCTTGTCAACCCAGGCCTGACCACTCATATCATAGCCGTGCTCCACACCCAGAGTATAGATATCCTTGGCGTCGGTCATTGCCAGTGTGTAAGGGTCATTGGAAGCATACTTTACGGAAAGGTGAGCGGCAACTGTGTCGTTGGAATAGTAGACTTCGATATTGACATCATTTTCCTCACAATACTTGGCTGCGGCATCCTCAAGGTATTCCTGAATCTCGGATTTGGAATTAAAAATCGTAAAGGTGATGCCATCACCGCTATTGGCGGTACTTCCGGACTGGGAGTCGCCGCTGCCTCCGCAGGCTGTCAATGAAACTGCTGTGGCAAGGGTCAGAATAAGTGCAATTGGTTTTTTCATATGTAAATCCTCCTTATCATATATAGCTTTTGGAACCCTGAAGTTTTTGTTTCCGCTGCATTTGAGTTCCTTTAAACCTATTTATATAGAAAAAGGGGCGTTTTGTACATGGATTTATGTGTCGGCCAATATGGAAAAATGAGTTGTCCTGTCAGAGGGATATGGTCAAAAAAGACGTTTATCCCAGCCGTCCGCGTTGCATGAGAAAATATTCAGTCGTCACCACGCTTTCGCTCTATAAAAACGCAGCAGACGCTAAGCTCAAAAAAACTTCGCTAAGCGCACAGGCTTAAAAGCCTGGCGTTTTTATTCAGTAAGCTGATTCGCGAAGCGAGGCAGCGTCTGATGGGTTCCTCCTCGAATATTTTCTCACGCAGCGCTAAGTTTTTGGCTAGCCTTTGAAATGTAATAAAAAGATAGAGATAAAGAGGAATATTGTAGGAAATTTAAATGAGTTTAGATACCTATTGTACGTTCAATATGGTAATATGGAGTAAATGGCATATTGAATTTCTATTTTCAGTTCTTGCACTATCTACATGCATAAGCTTCTGCAAGCCGAAAGCGGAAGTTCAAATGTGTCCGGCTTATAAAAAATATGATACAGGCAGGGATAAGACAATGGAAAAAAGGTCTCCTTTAGAGTGGAAAAAGCTCTTTGAATTAGAAGAATTTGAAAGAAACTATGTATACGACGGAAAGGATTTAGGGGTTACTTTAGGTGAAGATGGGGTGACATTTAAGGTGTGGGCCCCTACGGCGGAGTCCGTATCTTTAAATTTATATCAAAGCGGAGATGCCGGGGTGGATGATAAAATAGGAATGATTCCCATGGGAAAATCGGACAGGGGCGTCTTTCAGGCAGTGGTCAGGGAAGAACAGATGGAAAAGATGTTGCCACTGCCAAGCGGTCAGAGTGCTTCCCTGAAAAATAAGTATTACACCTATACCATCACCGCTGATGGCAGCACCCGGGAAACCCAGGATGTATACGGGAGAGCCTGCGGTGTAAACGGACAGCGCAGCATGATAGTGGATTTGAGGGAAACCGACCCGGAGGGCTGGCAGAGAGATGGGTACGTGTATGATTCCGGACAGCTTCCGGTGATTTACGAGGTACATATAAAAGATTTTTCTTATAGCGAAAGTTCGGGGATACCGGAGGAATATCGGGGGAAGTATAAAGCTTTTACCATAGCAGATTCCACCTTATACGGGAAAGGGGAAAAGAGCACCTGCGTTTCCTATCTGAAAGAGCTGGGAATCACCCATGTGCATCTGCTTCCCTGTTTTGATTTCGGTTCGGTGGACGAGGCGGGAGATTTCGATACCCAATTTAACTGGGGATATGACCCGGTCAACTATAACATACCGGAAGGCAGCTATGCCACGGACGCAAGGGACGGACGGGTACGCATCAGGGAGTTTAAGGAAATGGTTATGGCCCTCCACAATGTGGGAATCGGCGTTATCATGGATGTGGTCTATAATCACACCTTTTCCGTGGACTCCTGTTTTCAAAGGACGGTGCCCTATTATTACTATCGAATTATGGAGGACGGGACATGGTCCAACGGCTCCGCCTGTGGGAACGATACGGCAAGTGAGAGAGCCATGTTCCGAAACTATATGATTGACTCTGTCTGCTACTGGGCCGGAGAATATCACATTGACGGCTTTCGGTTTGATTTGATGGGACTGCATGATGTGGACACAATGAATGAGATTCGCCGGGCCCTTAATGGACTGCCAAATGGCCGGCATATTCTGATGTATGGGGAGCCTTGGGCGGCGGCCGAAACGGCTATGAAAAAAGATGCCATTCCGGCACTTAAGAAAAATGTAGGGCTGCTGAATGATAGAATCGCTATTTTTAACGACGACACCCGGGATGCGGTGAAGGGTGATGTTTTTAAGAAAAAAATACCGGGCTTTGTGAACGGCGGGGAAGGCCTGGAGGATAAAATATGTTCCGCCGTTCTGGCATGGTGTGATGGAAAAGGCGGGTACCATCCGGCGAATCCCGGACAGACAATCAGCTATGTGTCAGCTCATGACAACTGGACGCTGTGGGATAAGCTATGCTATACACTACAGACGAAGCCTGATTTTACGAAGAAAGACGAGAAGATTGTGCAGGCCTGCAAATTTGCAGCCGGAATCATTATGACCTCGCTGGGAATTGTCTTTATGCAGGCCGGTGAGGAGGCCGGGAGAACCAAGAGAGGAAACGGGAACAGCTACAATTCCCCTGCGTCCTTAAATGCCCTTGACTGGGAGAGAATGTACCGGTTTGAGGATTTGATAAAGTATTATAAGGGAATGCTGAGGATTCGGAGAAGCTGTCTGGCCTATTGGCTCCGGGATAAAGAAGTAACAGACAGAATTACCTTTCATCACTGCCGGCAGGGATGTATTGCTTTTTCTCTGGATGGGTGTGACCATGACAGATGGAAACGGTTGTGGGTGGTGTACTCCACAAAGAAGGAAGGCTATAAGCTGCCACTTCCCAAGGCAGAGAGAGAATTACTGACGGATGGAAAAAGTGTATTTTTGGAAGGGATTGCGGTAAAGGAGCAGGAATATGTGGATATTGAGGGAGAGGGTGTGAGCGTTTTCGTAACAGTTTAGCCCAGGACTTTGCACTTGCTGCAAAGTCCGTAAGAAAGCGTAAACTGAGCCGAGAGAATCTGCCCCTCGTCGAAGACGACTTTAAATGGGCAGATTCTGTAACAGTGAAGCCGAAGGCTGAACTGTTACGCGTTTTTGGAGAGCTTTGAATTTACCGGTTGATTTTTTTATAAATCCATGGTATATAAATTTTATAAAACCTTTACGGAGTGGATTTTTCAAGAGGATTCTTTTTTTCGCCACACAGTTATTTCAAGTAACTGTGTGGCGTTTGTTATGTGAAAATAATTCCTCTCCGGCCAGGTAACAGGAGGTTAAAAATGGAACAATCATTTATGAAAGAAAAAAATGTATTACAGTTGGTATTAACCATGTCACTGCCCATGGTGATTTCCATGGCGGTGAACTCGCTGTACAATATCATTGACAGCTATTTCGTGGCCCAGGTAAGTGAAAACGCCATGACGGCCCTGTCCCTTGTGTTTCCCATACAAAATTTGGTCAATGCTATCGCCATTGGTTTTGGAATCGGCGTCAATGCCATCATAGCCTTTTATTTAGGAGCCGAGGAACCGGAGAAGGCCAATAAGACCGCCACCACAGGGACTCTGCTTGCCTTGCTGCACGGAGTGGCGCTTACGGTACTGTGTATTCTTGGAATGCCTCTTTTCTTAAAGGGTTTTACGAAAGACAGGGAGCTTGTGGAGGTGGCCCTTTCTTATTCAAACAGAGTATTTTTGTTTGCGCCGATTATCACGGCCGGATTGTCCTATGAAAAGATTTTTCAGGCCATGGGAAAAATGAAGGCAACCATGTTCTGCATGCTGTCCGGGTGTATTGTGAATATTATTTTGGACCCGCTGATGATTTTCGGTATCGGATTTTTCCCTGAAATGGGAATAGCGGGAGCGGCCTATGCCACGGGGATAGGGCAGTGCGTTACCCTGATTGTCTATATGCTTTTTTATGGCTTTGGACACATGCCTGTAAAATTAGGACGTGCATACATAAACTTCGACCGGACAATTATGAAAAAATTATATTCGGTTGGAATCTCTGCAACGCTGAATCTGGCCCTGCCATCGCTTTTGATTTCAGTGCTGAACAGGCTCCTGGTGGATTTTTCAGAAAAATATGTGCTTGTTCTGGGAGTATATTATAAGCTGCAGACCTTTATATATCTGACGGCAAACGGAATCATACAGGGCATAAGGCCTTTAATAGGATATAATTATGGCGCCGGAGAACATGAGCGTGTGAAGAAGATATTCCGGATTGCGCTGACTATGAACATTGGGATTATGCTATTGGGGACGGCACTGTCATGGGCCATCCCGGAGCGATTGATTGGGCTTTTTACGGAAAGCGGCGAAACCATTGCAATCGGGATAACCGCCTTACATATTATCAGCATTGGTTTTG
>CAJUED010000026.1 GCA_910585075.1 uncultured Lachnospiraceae bacterium | reverse complement strand
GGGGATGGAAACTATTTTTTAGAGCTTCAGGACCACGGCCTGCCGGAGCAGAAAATGGTGAACACCACGCTTTTGCAGATGAGCAGGGAGCTGGGCATTCCGCTGGTTGCCACAAACGACGTTCACTATACCTATGCCGAGGATGTGAAACCTCACGACATTCTTCTCTGCATCCAGACAGGCAAAAAACTTGCGGATGAAGACAGAATGCGCTATGTGGGCGGCCAGTATTATGTAAAGAGCGAAGAGGAGATGAAAGGCCTTTTCCCTTATGCCTGGGAGGCAGTGGAAAATACCCAGCGGATTGCGGACAGGTGCCATGTGGAGATTGAATTTGGGGTTACAAAGCTCCCTCATTTCGAGGTGCCGGAAGGGTATGACTCCTGGACTTATTTAAATAAGCTCTGCTATGACGGCCTGAAAGAACGTTATGGAGAGAATCAGCTTTTTGATGAAAATGCGCCTGCAGGGGACACCGGACAGACCCTGAAGGAGCGGATGGACTATGAATTAAATATCATCAAAACCATGGGATATGTGGATTATTTCCTGATCGTGTGGGACTTTATCAACTATGCCAGAGAAAGCGGAATCATGGTAGGGCCGGGCCGTGGCTCGGCGGCGGGCAGCATTGTCTCCTATGCCCTTAAGATTACCAACATAGATCCGATTAAATATAATCTGCTCTTTGAGCGTTTCCTGAATCCGGAGCGCGTGTCCATGCCGGATATTGATATTGACTTCTGCTTTGAACGGCGGCAGGAGGTTATCGATTATGTGGGAAGGAAATACGGTACTGAGAAGGTGGTGCAGATCGTCACCTTCGGTACCCTGGCGGCAAAGGGCGTTATCAGGGACGTAGGCCGGGTTATGGACTTACCCTACGCTTATGTGGATTCCCTTGCAAAGATGATACCCAATGAGCTGAACATTACCATAGACCGTGCCCTGCAGATTAACCCTGAACTGCGGAAGATGTACGAGGGGGATGAACAGGTAAAAGAGCTGATTGATATGAGCAGGCGTCTGGAGGGACTGCCCAGACATACCTCCATGCATGCGGCAGGGGTGGTAATCTGCTCAAGGCCTGCGGAGGAACTGGTTCCTCTCTCCAGAGGGGCGGACGGCTCCATCACCACTCAGTTTACCATGACCACCATAGAGGAGTTAGGGCTGCTTAAGATGGACTTCTTAGGCCTGCGGACTCTGACGGTGCTGCGGGATGCGGTGGCCCTTGTGGAGAAGGATAAGGGTATCCATATTGACATAGACAAAATAGATTTTGATGATACAAAGGTTTTAGCCTCCATTGGAACCGGACGGACGGACGGCGTGTTCCAGCTTGAAAGCGGCGGGATGAAAAGCTTTATGAAGGAGCTAAAGCCCCAGAATCTGGAGGACATCATTGCGGGAATTTCCCTTTACCGGCCCGGCCCTATGGATTTTATTCCCAAGTATATTAAGGGGAAAAATCAGGGTACCATCACTTATTCCTGTCCACAGCTTGAGCCTATTTTGTCCTCCACCTACGGATGTATTGTCTATCAGGAGCAGGTAATGCAGATTGTCCGCGACCTTGGCGGATACACCCTTGGGCGAAGTGACTTGGTGCGCCGTGCCATGAGCAAAAAGAAACAGTCGGTGATGGAGAAGGAAAAGGCAAATTTTGTTTACGGAAATCCGGAGGAAGGTGTTCCGGGATGCGTGGCCAACGGGATTTCGGAGCAGGTGGCTTCCCAGATTTACGCTGACATGATGGACTTTGCCAAATATGCCTTCAACAAGTCCCATGCCGCCTGCTATGCGGTGGTGGCTTACCAGACGGCTTACCTGAAATATTATTATCCGGTTGAATTTATGGCGGCCCTGATGACCTCTGTTATCGACAATCCAAGAAAGGTAGCGGAATACATTATGGTGAGCCGGAACATGGGCATTACCATTCTGCCGCCGGATATCAATCAGGGGGAAAGCGGGTTTTCCGTAGACGGAAATTCCATCCGCTATGCGCTGACGGCTATTAAGAGCATTGGCCGCCCGGTGATTGACACTGTGGTGGGCGAGCGCAACGCCAGAGGCCCTTATACGAACCTTAAGGATTTCATTACAAGGATTGCGGATAAAGAAGTGAATAAAAAGGCTATTGAGAATTTTATCAAGGCAGGGGCCTTTGACAGCCTTCCGGGAACCCGAAAGCAGTTTATGAGCGGCTATGTACAGATTTTGGATCATATTGTCCATGACAGGAAGAATAATATGGCGGGACAGATAAGCCTGTTTGACCTGGTGGATGAAAGCCAGAAGGAGGAATTTGAGGTAAAGCTGCCGGATGTGGGAGAATATTCAAAGGAAATGATGCTTTCCTTTGAAAAGGAGGTGCTGGGGATTTACATCAGCGGGCATCCCTTAGAGGAACAGGAGGAGCTCTGGAGAAAGGGGATTACCAACACGACAGCGGATTTTATGCTGGATCCGGAGACCAATGAAACTGTGGTAAAGGACAATACGACAGCGGTAATCGGCGGCATGATTGCTGACAAACGGATTAAGTATACCAAAAACGATAAAATCATGGCTTTCTTACAGGTGGAAGATTTGGCCGGAAGCGTGGAGGTGATCGTCTTTCCAAGGGATTATGAGAAAAATAACGCCAAGCTGGTGGAGGATAACAAGGTTTTTATTAGAGGAAGGGTATCCCTGGAGGAGGATAAGGACGGCAAGCTTATCTGCGAAAGGATAACAGCCTTTGAAGATATTCCCAGAAAGCTTTGGATCAAGTTTAAATCCAAAGAAGAATATGAGCGGAAGGAAGAAGAATTGTTTACCGTTCTTGCGGATTCCGACGGCAGGGACAGCGTGATTATTTATCTGGAGGATTTAAAAGCCATGAAACGGCTGCCGCCGGGAAGGAGCGTTTGCGCGGACGAAGCTCTTTTAGGAAAACTGGGAGAGCGGTATGGGAAGGAAAATATAAAAATAGTATGGGACGTGAAAAAAGATTGAAAACCATATGAAATAGAGGTAAAATAATGAGCAAAGAAAGGATGGAACCTACTTATGGCAAAAGAAATTAAAACCATTGGTGTCCTCACCAGCGGGGGGGATGCACCGGGAATGAATGCGGCAATTCGTGCGGTAGTACGTAAAGCAATTGGGAATGGTGTAAAGGTAAAGGGTATCAAGAAGGGGTACCAGGGCCTTTTATACGAAGAAATTGTAGACATGGAGAGAAAGGACGTTTCCGATACCATCCAAAAGGGCGGAACCATACTTGGAACGGCGCGCTGCCCGGAGTTTAAGCAGGAGGAAGTTCAGATAAGAGCGGCTGAAATCTGCAGAAAGCATGGCATTGACGGCGTGATTGTAATCGGAGGGGACGGTTCTTACCGGGGGGCTCAGGCTCTTGCCAGAAATGGAATTAATACCATCGGAATTCCGGGGACAATTGACCTTGATATTGCATGTACAGACTATACCATTGGTTTTGACACAGCTGTCAACACGGCTATGGAGGCAATTGACAAGGTAAGAGATACATCTTCTTCCCATGAGAGGTGCAGTATCATAGAGGTTATGGGAAGGAATGCAGGATATATCGCTCTGTGGTGCGGCGTTGCAAACGGAGCGGAGGATATTCTCATCCCGGAGAAATATGATTTTAACGAACAGGATATCATTAACAATATTATTTACAACCGTAAAAAGGGCAAGACCCATCATATTATCGTGAATGCGGAGGGAATCGGTCACTCCACTTCCATGGCAAGGAGAATTGAAGCGGCTACCGGTATGGAGACCAGAGCCACTATTTTGGGATACATGCAAAGAGGCGGTTCTCCTACCTGTAAGGATCGTTTTTACGCTTCCATGATGGGCGCTTACGCAACGGATATTTTGTGCGAGGGCAAGTCAAACAGAGTGGTTGGATATAAGAACGGGGAATTTGTTGATTTTGATATTGAGGAAGCCCTGAATATGCAGAAGGCTATTTCGGAATACGAGTATCTGGTCAGCAAAATGTTGTCACAGTAAAACAATAGAAAGGGCAGCAAGCGTTGCACGATGCCTTTACATAAAAACGCCGGCATATGTCGGCGTTTTTTATTCAAAAGTATCATGTGCAGGTAGCGTGGTGGCGTTTGTTACAATAAGACACCTCGCGAAGCGTGGTGGCGTTTGTTGTGTAGATGAAGAAGGAGGATTACGGCATGATTACCAGCCTGGCAAACGGACGGGTAAAAGGGCTTGTGGCGTTGCGGGAAAAGAACCGGGTGAGAAATCAGGAAGGGCTTTTTATAGCGGAAGGAATTAAAATGTTTGAGGAGGCGCCCATTTGCCGGATAAGGGAGATTTATCTGGGGGAAGATTTCCGGGAACAGTATGGAAAAGAAGAACGCTATGCATTTATATGGAAGAAACTGGAAAGCTGCCAGGAATACGGCGGACAGAAAATTTTTATAGAGCAGGTTTCACGGGAGGTTTTAAAACGTATTTCGGATACACAGACGCCCCAGGGAGTCGTGTTTGTGATGGAGCAGTTTTCCTGCTTACCGGAGCGCCTTGTTGAGCAGGCAGTTGAAAGGCGAAAAGATGGAGGGCGGCCGCCGCTGTTTCTTTTGCTTGAGGATATACAGGACCCGGGGAATCTGGGAACTATGCTGCGAACCGGAGAAGGAGCCGGCGTGGATGGGATTATCATGAGCAGAGGGACCGTAGATGTTTATAATCCCAAGACAATCCGCTCTACTATGGGCTCACTGTACAGAGTTCCCTTTGCATATACGGATGACCTGGGGCAGACGATTCGACTGCTGAAGAAAAATGATATTTCAGTATATGCGGCCCATTTGAAGGGGGAAAAATATTTTGACGAAATTTGTTATGAAGGGGGCAGTGCTTTTCTCATAGGGAACGAGGGGAACGGCCTTGGGCGGGAAACGGCTGATTTGGCGGATGAATGGCTCAAGATTCCCATGGAGGGAAAGCTTGAATCCTTAAATGCGGCTGTGGCAGCAGCGCTCATGCTCTACCAGGCGGCAGGGTGTGCAAGAAAAGCAGGTTATGGCAAAGCAGATTTTTAATTCCCACGAGCAACGAGTCAAAGTCATGCCTGCATGACCTTGACAACTGCCGCGAGGATCCATGCCCTGTTGCTTGCAGCGGGGTATGGACGCATACAAATTTGTGCTAACGCCCAAATTTGCGGGTTGTTGGCAGCATGGAGGAATAGAATGAAAATAGGATTTATAGGATTAGGAAATATGGCCAAGGCCATGATTAGCGGGATGCTTGCAAAGGGCATTGCAAAACCGGAGGAGATTATCGGTTCCGCCCGAACGGACAAGACCAGGGAGGATGTCAGGGAAAAATATGGGATTCAGATTGTGAAGGACAATGCAGAAGCAGCGGCCCTGGCTGATGTTGTCATACTGGCGGTGAAGCCCCAGATGTTTGGAGAGGTTATCCCGCAGATAAAAGACAGCGTGAAAGAAAATGCGCTGGTGATAAGCATTGCCGCAGGGAGAACCATTGCGCAGATAGAGGAAGCTTTCGGGAAAACGCTCAAAGTCGTGCGCTGTATGCCCAATACGCCTGCCATGGTGGGGGAAGGCTGCAGCGGGGTGTGCAGGAATGAAAATGTGAGTGATGAGGAGATGGAAAAGTGCATGGAGCTGATGAGAAGCTTTGGCATTGCGGAGGAAGTGCCGGAGCGGCTGATGGACGCTGTGGTGGGCGTCAGCGGCAGCTCGCCTGCTTTTGTATTTCTGTTTCTGGAAGCCCTTGCCGACGGGGCGGTGAAGGCGGGGATGCCCAGAGCACAGGCATATCGCTTTGCGGCCCAGACGGTTCTTGGAAGCGCGAAGCTTATGCTGGAGACCGGAAAGCATCCGGGTGAGCTGAAGGATATGGTATGCTCCCCGGCAGGGACCACCATAGAAGGGGTGGAAACTTTGGAGAAAAAAGGGCTTAGAAGCGCTGTTATGGAAGCTGTGGACGCCTGTGTAAAAAAATCCGAAAGCATGTAAAAAAAACGTAATAAATTTGGATGGATTTGGAAGAAAAAGTTTAAGAAAATTTGGTTCTGTTTGCGAAAACTTGACAAATATTGGATGATTTGATAAAATAAGTTCATCATATGCTGTAATAAATTTGTAACATGTATCATATATTTATGCATATAAGTATTATATGAATATGTAACAAGGCGGCCCGGAAATACAGGGAAGCCATATGTATGAAAATGTGTATTACAAAGCACAGGATATTGTGGAGGTAGCAAAATGAACCGGAAAAACAGACTGCTGGCAGCGGCAGCATACTTTATGGCCGTCCTGCTTTTAGCATCAGCAGGGGAAATGACCGTTCAGGCAAAAGAGGGCTATGACTTTTTAAGTGTTGGAGTGGCGGAGGTCTTAGACCCGAGCGCCTATAACTTCGACGAAGAACCGGAAGAAAAACGCAAGAAAAATATTGATGAGAAATTTGAAGCTGAAAAGAGAAGAATGGAAAAAGAGCTGACCATGGCCAATGTGCAGAACGCCCTTAACATCAGGGCGGAGGCTGACGAGGATTCCGAGAAAGTGGGACTGCTCTATAAAGACTGCGGCGGCACCATTTTGGAGCGCAAGGATGGCTGGACAAAGTTAAAAAGCGGCAGCGTGATTGGCTGGGCCAAGGACGAATATCTTCTTTTTGGCGAGGACGCCAAGGATATGGCGGAGGATGTTGCCAACTGGATTGTAACGTTGGATGCGGACGCCGTGCGGGTGAGAACGGAGCCCAGCGAGGACGCCGAACTGTACGGCCTTATGGCATATGAGGATTCCGTAGAATTTATCGACACCGTGGAAGATGGCTGGATCAGCGTTGATTATGAAGGCGAGACAGGATACATTAACTCTGAATTTGTCAACGTGAAGTTTCACATTGACGAGGCGGAAAGCATGGAAATCATCAGGGCCAGAGAGAAGGAAGCGGAAGAACGTAAGCGCAAGGAAAACCGCGGCGCTGTGGCGGCGGATGCGGACGAGACAAGGCTTCTTGGCGCACTGATTTACTGCGAGGCGGGCAACCAGTCCTATGAAGGAATGGTGGGCGTTGGCGCGGTTGTTATGAATAGGGTGAAAAGCGGCGCATATCCTAATACCATTCATTCCGTTATCTACGCTTCGGGCCAGTTTACACCGGCTATGACCGGAAAGGTTGCAAAGGTGTATGAAGGACAGGTGCCTGATGTATGTATGCAGGCGGCACAGGCGGCGATTAACGGGGAGACTACCGTGGGAGGCGCAACTCACTTCAGACGTGCAGGTAAGAGAGAAGGGTATGTCTTGGGGGCCCATGTATTCTGGTAAGAGAAACCGGAAAATCCGGATGGCTTGATAATTAAATGGACTTTATATTCTACTTGTGATACTCTTATAGTGTAGCGGTGCAAGTCACAATATAGAAAGCAGGTGATTCTATGGGGATGAGTGATCAACAGTTTGAAGTGTACAATGCCTTAATTTGTTTTGTTGATGAATTGATTGATAAAGAACAGGATGAGGCAGAAAGAGAAAAGCTTAAAATACGCAAAAAAAACATTCTTGCAAATAACAAAGAAATAAATTAAAGCCAATATCATGTAAAACAAGGTATAAAGAGCATATTTACGAGGATTATGGAATAATACAAATTTTTCATAATCCTCGATTTTTATTCCGTGATGATCGAAAATGTTTAAATTGAAAATTTATGAGTAATATGGCTGAACTGTTACAAGAACGCAGCGTGGCGGCGTTTAGATGTTGCCTATTTTTACTTTGCGTAGTAAAATGGGCTTTAATAAGTATGAAATCCGCTATGCGCAAAAGGCAGCGCAGAAATGAGGAAAATCTTGAAGGAGGGGAGTTATGAATTTGGTGACGATATGGCTGGCGGTATTTGTGATCTGTATTGTGATAGAGATTATTACAATGGGGCTTACCACCATCTGGTTTGCAGGAGGAGCGCTTATCGCAGCGGTTGCGGCCGCACTTGGTGCGCCCCTTTGGCTGCAGATTGCTTTGATGGTTGCAATTTCGCTGGTGCTTTTGTATTTTACACGGCCAATTGCGGTAAAATATTTTAATAAGGACAGGGTAAAGACCAATGTGGAAAGCCTTGTGGGGAAGCAGGCCATTGTAATCAGCGAAATCAATAATCTGCAGGGTATCGGGCAGGTGACGGTAGGCGGACAGGAGTGGAGCGCCAGAACCACGAAAGAAGGAATTACGCTGCCGGTGGGAAGTGTGGTTATGATACGGGCCATCAGCGGTGTGAAGTTGATGGTGGAAGAAAAAAACATGTAGAAAGAAAAGAGGAAAAGATATGGGATATGTAATTCTTGTTTTATTTATTATTGTGCTTCTTTTGTTGGCGTCCTGCGTGAAGATTGTGCCGCAGGCAAATGCATATGTAGTGGAAAGGTTGGGCGCTTATCAGGGAACCTGGTCGGTGGGACTGCACATTAAAATGCCTATTCTGGATAAGGTGGCAAAGAAGATCAATCTGAAGGAACAGGTGGTGGACTTTGCGCCCCAGCCGGTTATCACCAAGGATAATGTTACCATGCGGATTGACACGGTTGTGTTTTTCCAGATTACAGACCCTAAGATGTTTGCCTACGGAGTGGAAAATCCCATTATGGCAATCGAGAACCTGACGGCTACCACACTGCGTAATATCATTGGCGATTTGGAGCTGGACCAGACCCTTACTTCCAGAGAGACCATTAACACGAAAATGCGCGCTTCCCTGGACGAGGCAACAGACCCCTGGGGTATCAAGGTAAACAGAGTGGAGCTTAAAAATATCATCCCTCCCGCTGAAATCCAAAATGCAATGGAAAGACAGATGAAGGCGGAACGTGAGAGGCGAGAAGCGGTTACCCGTGCGGAAGGTGAGAAGAAAGCAAGCGTAACCGTTGCAGAAGGTAAAAAGGCAGCGGCAATCTTAGAGGCAGAGGCTGAAAAGCAGTCTGCAATCCTCCGTGCGGAGGCCCAGAAGGAAAAAATGATTCGCGAGGCGGAAGGTGAAGCGGAAGCGATCCTTAAAGTGCAGCAGGCTACGGCTGACGGTATCCGGATGATCCGTGAGGCCGGTGCGGATGAATCCGTGCTGCGGATTAAGAGTCTGGAGGCTTTTGAAAAAGCGGCGGATGGCAAGGCAACCAAGATTATTATCCCCTCTGAAATCCAGGGGCTTGCAGGGCTGGCGGCGTCCGTTAAGGAGCTGGTAAGCGATAAATAATTTCTACCTGTACGGTTGCAATCCGACAGCGCATTTGCATGCCATTTATGGCAATGCAAATGTGTTGTTGGATTAGCAACCTACCCATTAATGAGCAAAATGCGGCTGCGATAGCAGACGCATGAGTGCGATAGCACGAGTTTTGCGAACGTATGGGCAGGTTGGAGCATCCGAGGAGGCTCCAACCGTATAGGTGGAATAATTTTCAGAAAAATGGAGGATAGGATGGATTTAAAAGGAAGAAATTTCTTAAAACTGCTGGATTTTACACCGGAGGAAATTCTCTATCTGGTGGATTTGGCGGCGGAATTGAAAGAAAAAAAGAAAAAGGGAATCCTGACGAAGGACATGCATGAGGGCAAAAATGTAGCGCTTATCTTTGAAAAGACCAGCACCCGCACCCGCTGTTCCTTTGAGGTGGCAGCTCATGACCTTGGCGTGGGAACCACTTACTTGGATCCTGCCAGCTCTCAGATTGGGAAAAAGGAAAGCATTGCGGACACGGCAAGAGTGCTTGGCAGTATGTATGAGGGAATTGAGTATCGGGGCTTTGAACAGGAGATTGTGGAGGAACTGGCGAAATATGCGGGGGTTCCCGTGTGGAACGGACTGACTAACGAATTCCATCCGACACAGATGCTGGCGGATATGCTGACGATAAAGGAAAAACTCGGGCGCATTAAAGGCGTAAAGCTGACCTATATGGGAGATGCCCGGTATAATATGGGGAATTCTTTGATGGTGGTCTGTGCAAAGCTGGGTATGCATTTTACGGCATGTACCACAAAGAAGTATTTTCCGGATGAGATGCTGGTAAAGCAGTGCCGGGAGCTTGCGGAGAAATCAGGGGGAACCATTACACTGACAGAAGACGTGACACAGGGAACGAAGGATGTTGATGTAATTTACACGGATGTGTGGGTATCCATGGGAGAACCCGACAGCGTGTGGGAAGAACGGATTCGGGAACTGTCTCCTTACCAGGTTAATGGTAATGTCATGAAAAATGCAGGGGAGAAAGCGATTTTTATGCACTGTCTGCCGGCATTCCATGACCTTAAGACCAAAATCGGCAGGGAAATAGAAGCTAAATTTGGCATCAGTGAGATGGAGGTTACGGATGAGGTGTTCGAATCTCCGGCATCCGTGGTGTTTGAGGAAGCGGAGAACAGGATGCACACCATCAAAGCGGTGATGGCGGCAACCCTCTGAGAGAAAACGTAACGTCAGATTGTCGAAGCGTTGAGCCTGGGTCAGGCAGTAGAGATATTACAGGCCGGCAGGGGCTGGCTTCTTACAGGAACAGGGAAGGCCCTGATGACGTTGACAGAATTGAAACAATAAGTCGCAAGGCGGCGCCTGAGGCGATAAGCTGACTTGCAGGGCGAGGCAGCGTTCGATATGATAAGTTGACTTGCGAAGGGCGGCAGTATTTGACGTGGAGTGGAATATGCAGGAAAAGGAAAAGATGGTGCTCTGCGGCGCCAACGCATATGAAAAAAAATATTATTTTAACAAGGAATTTGCGGGAATACCAAAGTCTATTCAGGATGAACTCCATATTATCTGCGTGCTGTTTACAGAGGAAATAGGCGGGATTTTTACCATCGAATTTGAAGAAGACGGTAATATATCCATGCGCACCGAATATGCTCCGGATGATTTTCTCTATGACGAGATTGGAAGCGGACTTTTGGTCAATGAAATCCGACGCAAAAGACAGGAAATGTTCGAATCCCTGCAGCTTTATTATAAGGTATTTATACTTCATGAGGATGTGGGGGAACTGCTGGAATAGACAAATGGACTTTTGCATAATGGAAAAAGAATAAAAACGAAAGGTTGGCGGAAAATATGGCAGATACGGTAAAGAAGCTGCAGATTGGAAATGTGGTTTTGGATAATCCGTTCATATTGGCTCCTATGGCAGGTGTAACAGACCTGCCATTTCGTTTGCTGTGCAGAGAACAGGGAGCAGGGCTTGTGTGTATGGAAATGGTCAGCGCCAAGGCCATTTTTTTCCATAATAAAAATACGGAGAATCTGATGGAGATTGCGCCGGGGGAACAGCCTGCTTCCCTGCAGCTTTTCGGTTCCGACCCGGAAATCATCAGCGAAATGGCAAAACGGATAGAGGAAAGACCCTTTTCCATTCTGGATATCAACATGGGCTGTCCGGTGCCCAAGGTGGTGAACAACGGGGAAGGCTCCGCCCTTATGAAAAATCCAAAACTGGTGGAGGAAATTATAACGAAAACCGTCCGGGCCATCAAAAAGCCTGTGACAGTTAAAATCCGCAAAGGTTTTCAGGAGGATATGGTAAATGCCGTGGAGATTGCAAGAATCGCGGAAGGATGCGGCGCAGCCGCTGTTGCAGTTCACGGCAGGACCAGGGAGCAGTACTACTCGGGAAAGGCGGACTGGGACATCATTGCCAGGGTAAAGCAGGCAGTGTCCATTCCGGTGATTGGAAATGGGGATGTGACGGACGGGCCTTCCGCAAAAGCCCTTCTTGAACAAACCGGCTGTGACGGCGTTATGGTGGGCAGAGCCTGCCGGGGGAACCCATGGATATTCCGGAAAATCCTTCATTACATGGAAACCGGGGAGAGGGATTTTAAAGTACCGGACCTTGAGGTGCGGGATACGATCCTGCGGCACGCAAAAATGGCCCTTGAGGTAAAGGGTGAGTATACTGCGGTTCGGGAAATGAGAAAACATATTGGATGGTATACCGCAGGATATCCAAACTCAGCGGCTCTGCGGAGGAATATCAATGCGGTGGAGACCTTCGAAGAACTTGAAAATACGGTAAATGGTATTTTCGGTAACGGTGAAGCCGAAGACTGAACTTTTACATCTTTCGGGAATAGAAATAAGAAGGGATACATATGCTTTTCCATGGAAACCAATTATAAAAAGTTATTCTACATGGGAATTGCATATGACGCCTGCCCCTGGGATGGACGAAAATTAAAAAAAAACGGGCTTCCCGTCAAAAAACTTTCGAGAGAATTCCCCTATCTCCTGGGAGAAGGGCGCACAGCAGCGGAAAAATTGCAGGTATACTTCGCGTTGCTGCCTGAGTATGGCGGAAAGACGCTGTTTGGAAGAAAACCCAAAAGCTGGAAAGCAGATACCGCCGGCCGCCTTTTGGAGGAGGCACAGCTGCGGGCCGAAAGGGCTTTTGACTGCCGGGAGCATATGATGGAGCCGGGGCTTAACGGGGGCCGGGATCAGGTTTTGCCGGAGCTTTTGGCAGCATACCTTTACCGCCAAAGGCCTTTTGACAGGATATGTGTTTCTCTGCCGGATGAAGGCGGAGAGCGGGAGTTGGAGCTGGCCGAGTCGCTTCTGTGCCCCTATCTGCCAAGAATAAGGCAGGTGGTTTTCAGAGGAAAGGAAAGCGGCCTGTCCGAAGGGCTGGAGGAATATCTTTATGATGAATTTGGAATTGTAATGGTGCGGGACTATGGCAGAGTGAAAGACATGCCCTGGCTGGACCTGCAGGAGGATGGCCCGGACTCTTTCAAACAGAATTTGCATGACGAGCCCCATGATGCCGAAAGAAGATATGGCACGAAGGGAAATGGGCATATAAGCCTGGCCACAGCGCTTAAATTTCTTGACACTGCGGTAAAAAATGGTTATAATACGGACGTTAATTCTTACAGAAAAGCAGCGGTCATTGACCGATACCAAAATTTGTAGAAATAGAAAAGGGAAGGACGATTAGCAATGGAAGAAAAAAAGAACATACTTACTTACGAAGGACTGCGGAAATATGAAGACGAGCTTCATGACCTGAAAGTGGTAAAGCGTAAGGAAGTGGCACAGAAAATTAAAGAGGCCAGAGAGCAGGGGGATTTGTCCGAGAACGCAGAGTACGATGCAGCCAAGGACGAACAGCGCGACATTGAGGCCAGAATTGAAGAACTGGAAAAAATCTTAAAGAACGCTGAAGTTGTTGTGGAGGATGAGGTTGACCTTGACAAGATTAATATCGGCTGTCTGGTAAAAATACGGGATCTTGAGTTTGACGAGGAGCTGGAGTACAAAATTGTGGGCTCCACAGAGGCAAACAGTTTAAAGGGTAAAATCTCCAATGAATCACCTGTAGGAAAGGCTTTGATCGGGAGCAAAATGGGTGATATTGTGGAAGTGGAAACACCGGCAGGAACATTTCAGTATGAAGTTTTAGAGATTCAAAGAGCAAATAACCAGTAGAAAAAGGGCAAAGGCCTGAAAGGACAATACTTCAAGGATTAGATTTTTGAAAACGGTCTGAAAGGAAAAGCCCTGCAGGATAAAAACCTTGATATAATGAGCGTTAGCGAGGCGAGCATGCCTGCGTGCTCGACGAGCGGTGAATGGCGATCATAAATCGAAGATTTATGATATAAGGAGGGTTAAAGGTGGCAGAACAGCAAAACAACGCAGCCCAGGCAAATAGGCCGAAGGAGCAAGATTTAGGACAGCTTTTGAAGGTAAGGAGAGAAAAGCTTGCAGCATTGCAGGAAGCGGGAAAAGACCCCTTCCGGATTACAAAATATGACGTGACACATCACTGTAAAGAAATCAAAGATAATTTCGATGAAATGGAGGGAAAGTCCGTCTCTGTGGCAGGCCGTATCATGGCAAAGCGTGTTATGGGGAAGGTGTCCTTCGGCAATATTCTTGACGTGTCGGGCGACATTCAGTTTTATGCGGCCCGTGACAATATCGGCGAGGAAGAATATGCGGGCTTTAAGAAGTTTGACAGAGGCGATATCGTGGGCGTGAAGGGAGAAGTGTTCCGCACGGAAAAGGGGGAGAAATCCATCCGTGTTTCCGAAATCACACTGCTCTCCAAGAGCTTACAGATTTTACCTGAAAAATATCATGGGCTGGTCAATACGGACATCCGCTACCGCCAGAGATATACGGACCTTATCGTAAATGATGAGGTGCGGGAGACCTTTGTAAAGCGTTCAAAAATCATTTCCAGTATCAGAAGATACTTAGATGATCAGGGCTTTATGGAAGTGGAAACACCTATGCTGGTATCCAATGCGGGCGGAGCTGCGGCAAGACCCTTTGAGACACATTTTAACGCCCTGGACGAGGATGTGAAGCTGCGTATTTCTTTGGAACTGTACTTAAAGCGCCTGATTGTTGGGGGCCTTGAGCGGGTTTATGAGATTGGTCGTGTGTTCCGCAACGAAGGCCTTGACACAAGACATAACCCTGAGTTTACGCTGATGGAGCTGTACCAGGCTTACACAGACTACAATGGGATGATGGACTTGACGGAGAACATGTTCCGCTATGTGGCACAGGAAGTATGTGGGACAACCACGGTTCCTTATGGGGAACATATGATAGATTTGGGAAAGCCTTTTGAGAGATTGACTATGATAGATGCTGTGAAGAAATACACAGGCATTGATTTTGACGAGGTTCCCGATACCGCTGCGGCTAAGAAGCTGGCGGATGAAAAGGAAGTTCATTATGAGGACAGGCATACCAAGGGTGATATTTTGAGCCTGTTCTTTGAAGAATTTGTGGAAGAAAATCTGATTCAGCCCACTTTCGTCACAGACCACCCGGTGGAGATTTCTCCGCTTACCAAGCGCAAACCGGATAAACCGGATTACGTGGAGCGCTTCGAGCTGTTTATTACGGGGCGCGAGATGTGCAATGCCTACTCCGAGTTAAATGACCCCATTGACCAGAGAGAACGGTTCAGGGCTCAGGAAGAACTCTTTGCCCAAGGGGATGAGGAAGCCAACCATACGGATGAGGATTTCTTAAATGCACTGGAGATTGGTATGCCTCCTACAGGCGGAATTGGGTATGGAATTGACAGACTGGTGATGCTGCTGACGAATTCACCGGCGATTCGCGATGTGTTGCTTTTCCCGACGATGAAGTCGTTGGACAAATAAAATCCAGTGTTTTCAAGGGTTTCAGCCACTTATTATCCGCATAGTGTAACAAAAGTGCAACAAATTTTGAACGAATAATACGGAATAATACCCTGATGTACGTTCATGGTTGTGCGAATCCAATCAAATATTTGTACCTACAAGGACATTTTTCTAAGAGAAATTTTAGAGAGATGTCCTTTTTGTTATGGTCAAAAAATTCAGAATGGAGGAAAGCATTATGACAAACACAGCGTTAAGAGCAGGGGCGCAGAGCGCCAACAACACACACATGCACCTTCCGGAATGGGAGTAGAAGATTATGATGCTTGACGGAGTGGGGGGATGGACATACAGTTTTCGGACGTGACGGGGTGGTGGAACGTAAAAGGCAAAATACGGACTATGGAAATGCCCTTGTGAACATGACCTGCGGAATGAGCCGCAGTACTGTCCTTTCCTGCCATTATCAGGGAAGGGATGTAGCGTCATAAGGATAAAAAAATTATGTAATTTAGTTATAATCATTCAGTTATCTAAAAAGTGCTGATTGATTTTGCAGGAAATCCGGGTTATAATGAACGCGAGGTCATATACCTATGAGAAAAGATTTGGCGTTTCCGGCGAATATACAAAAGGAGGTCTATGGCTGTGGACACAGAAAAAAAAGCGGTAAATGCGGCGGATAAAGATGCACAGTACGATGAAAGGGCAAAACACCTGTTGGGAAATAAGAGTATTCTGGCACATATACTGGTAAAGACGGTTGATGAGTTTCAGGGAATGAACCCGAAAGATGTCGTGTCATACATCGAGGGAGAGCCTTTTATCGGTGTGGTTCCGGTAGAGCCGGGGCTGACGAATGATGACAAAATACCATTTGACGATGGATTAAAAAAGGGGCAGCGGATTGTCGGGTTGAATACGGAAAATGCGGAAATTAACGAAGGGCTTATCCGGTTTGACATTATTTTTTATGTACGCATGAAAGACGGTATTTCACAAGTGATTGTTAATATCGAAGCGCAGAAAGACGAACCGACAAACTACCATATCCTGAACCGGGCAGTATTCTATGTAAGCCGCCTTGTTTCCTCACAAAAGGAAAGAGATTTTGTTAAGACGAACTATAATGACATAAAACGTGTATTTTCTATTTGGGTGTGTATGAACATGAAGGAGAATAGCATGGATTATATCCATCTGACGGATGAGAAGCTGTTAGGCTCTTATCAGTGGAAAGGCGGGCTTGACCTGCTGAATATTGTCCTGATTGGTATAGCAAATGAACTTCCGGAGCATGATGATAAATATGAGCTGCACCGCCTGCTGAGTACGCTTTTGTCAATGGAACTTTCCGTTGATGAAAAATTAGGGATTATGGAGAGTGAGTACAGTATTGCGGTAGATGATAGAATAAGAGAGGACGTGAGCGCTATGTGTAATTTGTCGCAGGGAATCAGGGAAAAAGCAACGGATAATGCCTTAGCAGGCGTAATTATGAATATGCACAAGAAAGGCTATACATCTGAACAGATAGCAGAAATTGTTGAAAAGAGTGTTAGGGAAGTAGAAGCTATCATTGAGAGAGCAGAGCCGGTATTGGCATAATCAAAGAAACTTAATAACAAATACAGTAAAGCAGTGAACAGGATTTTCATAAATCGGTTCGTTGTTTTTTCTGTTTTCAGAGAGAAAGACAGTCGGATAGGATTGTCTTTTTTTATGTAAAAGAAAGGATTGAAACTATGGCAGATGCAAAAACAGAAAGGGACACGCTAATATTGAAATGATATTGGATATTTACGCTGAAGCTACTGATATGAAGAAAACAGAAGCAATCGAAAATTTATCACGCAATCTACACATTTTTTAGGAAAGAGTCCTTGATGGATGTGTTGCAGTGCAACAGAATTTTGCAGGTACAACAAAAGAGTAACAAAAAGCATCCCTAATAGGGGACTAATCCGACAGATAGGCAATGAACTCCGACCTTCAGAAGGTTTTGGCATAGGACACAAACGTGTTATAATCCTGATGGCGGAGGTTGGATTCCAATGATTTAGCATGTGGTGCAGTGTCTTTTGCATCCTGGAAAACCTGTGCAAAATCGCGAAATGGGAGACGTGGATGATAATTTTCGGAAAGAAATCAAAATATAATTGATATTATTCCGAAAAACGTTTATAATTAGCGGCAAGAAGATTGATGTTGATCGGAGATGGCATTGATGAAAACCTGTAAGGAAATGGCATCTGTTTGGAATGTGACAGAGCGTACAATTACAACCTTTTGTAAGACAGGAAAGATTCCGGGAGCGATAAAGGTTGGAAAGAGCTGGCAAATTCCTGATGATGCAGAGAAACCTGTGGATGGAAGGATTTCATCCGGAAGATATATTAAGAAGCCTGCAGAACTGAGATCACTGCCGATTGGTATTTCAGATTATGTGCGTGCACAGTCAGAATACTACTATGTGGATAAGACGATGCTGATTAAGGAGTTTCTTGATCGGAAACCATTGGTTTCATTGTTTACAAGACCAAGACGGTTCGGAAAGACATTGAACATGGATATGCTCAGAGTCTTTTTTGAAATATCAGAGGAAGATACCTCAAAGTATTTTAGAGATAAAGCCATTTGGAAATGTGGTGATGCATATTGTTCGCACCAGGGAAATTATCCGGTTGTATTTCTTACCTTTAAGGATGTAAAGTTTGATACCTGGGAAGCAACAATGGATAAGATCAAGGGGCTTCTCCAAGAAGAATATGGAAGACATCAGGAGCTGTTAAAAAGCGATAAGCTTTCAAAGTACGAGAAGGAATATTTTTTAAAGATTCTTGATAGTACAGCAAATGAGGTTGAGCTTACGGTGGCTCTTGAAAGGTTGTCAAAAATGCTTGCAACTCATTATGATAAAGCACCGATCATTATTATTGACGAATACGATACACCTATTCAGGAAGGTTATTCCAAGGATTTTTATGATGAAATAGTTGTATTTATGAGAAATTTTTTCTCAGGAGCTTTCAAGGATAATAAGAATCTTTCATATGGATTCCTGACGGGTATTTTTAGAATTGCGCAGGAAAGTATTTTTAGTGGATTAAACAACTTGACTGTAAATTCTGTGATGGATGAAGACTATGATAATTACTTTGGCTTTACCGCAGAGGAAGTGTCAGAGTTGCTTAGTTACTATGGAGTATCTGAAAAGGAAGATGAGCTGAAGGATTGGTATGATGGATATTTGTTTGGTGGTACGGAAATCTATAATCCTTGGTCAGTGATTAACTATATATCCAGGGGGTGTATTCCGCAGGCCTATTGGGTAAATACCGGAAAGAATGAAATCCTTGAAGATGTTCTGAAGGCAGCTACTGATGATATAACAGAGAGATTGCATTCTCTGTTACAGGGGGAAAGAGTTATCGCCAAAATCGATCAGAATGTTGTTTACAGATCACTTTCAGAAGATCCGGCAAATATTTACAGTTTGCTATTGGTTGCAGGATATTTGAAAACACCGAAGAAAGAGCTGCAGGCGGATGGTTCTTATCTGTGTGAAGTATCTATTCCGAACAGGGAAATAGCTGCTGTTTATAAAAGTGAGATTTTGTCACACTTGTTACAGATTGGGGCTATTGCAAGAACTACTGCTAATAAGATTGCAGAAAGTCTTTATGCAAATGATTATAAGAAGCTGCAGAAAGCTATCGCTGAGTATATGGATAAATCCATAAGCTTCTATGATGCCGGTGCGGAAGGTTTCTATCATGGATTAGTTCTTGGACTGATTGCTTTGATGGATAACCAGTATAAGATTAAATCCAACAGAGAATCCGGGGATGGAAGATATGATATCAGCTTGCTTCCGAGAAAAGACAGGTATCCTGGAATCATTATGGAGCTTAAGTGGAAAAAGGATATGGATACGGAAGCTCTTGCCGGGCTTGCCGATGAAGCGTTGGTTCAGATTGATGAAATGCGATATGATGCTGAAATGAAGGAAGATGAAATCCGGCATATTTTGAAATTTGGGATTGCATTTTCCGGAAAGAATGTAAGCGTTAAGACAAAATAAGATTTTAATATAATAATAACCTGTGCAAAGAATTGAGGATATGAGAAGATGGATGGTAGGCAGGAATGGACACGGGCCAGGGACTTACTGGTAAGAGATGTTGTGGAGTTGGGGTTCCCGAAGGAGCTTGGTGAAGCGATTGCGAAGCAGCTGGGAAGTCCGAAGGCAATGCGGCGTATGTCGGCTTATCTCTCTAATGTGAAGCCTAAATCTGAGGAGCTGATCGTGGATGAGATGCTGGCAATCTGCAGTGAAATTGGTGCGTGGAGAGAAAAGAAAGTAAGCGAAGGGGCCAATGCCAGCTATAATGAGATGCTTTCCTATGGGCTGGGAACGGAGGAGATATAAGATATGCCGTTTAAGATTGTCCGAAATGACATTACAAAAATGAATACGGAAGCCATTGTGAACACGGCAAATGATCATGCGACCGTAGGAACCGGGTGTGACAGTGCTGTTTACAAGGCGGCAGGGTATGATGAGCTGCTTGCTTATCGGACGGAAAAGGTGGGATTTGTGCCGGAGGGGAAAGCCTTCATTACACCCGGATTTCGGCTTCCGGCGAAGTACATTATTCATGCGGTGAGTCCGCTTTATATGGGTGGAAATGAAGGTGAGGAGGATAAGCTCCGTTCCTGTTATAGGGAGAGTCTGAGGTTGGCTGAGGAGAATGGAGTCAAGTCGATAGCTTTTCCTTTGATTTCTACGGGCGGATTTGGATATCCGAAAGAAGAAGGGATGCGGATTGCTGTGGATGAAATCCATGCGTTTCTTCTGAATCATGAGATGGAGATTTACCTTGTCGTCTTCGATGACAAAGCCACGTCTCTTGGGGGAAAGCTTTATCCGAATCTGGAAGAATACATTGATCGGAATTACGTTGAGGATATATGCGGGGAAGAATATGGCGACGGGTATTTCGAATTGGCAGAGGCTGCCGATAGTAGTGCCACGGAACTTCTTTCCAATGAGCGGCTGTTGGAAAGAAGACACCGAAGATCAGGGGAGGTCCGGAGAAGGGAGCAGGCGGATTTTGGCGTAGGCTCCGCTCCTATACCTGCCGGTTCAGCGAAAAATGCTGTGAAGCTGTCAACGCTGGGTTCCATTTTTAAGAAGGATAAGAAGAAAACAGAGACACAGCTTGAAAAATGCATGATAGCCCCTGCTATGGCGGAGGATTCGGATTTTCTTGATTTTGAAGGAGAACATGAGAGCAGGCTGGAAGAACGGATGAGACATATGTCAGATACATTCTCTAAATACCTGATGTATCTGATACAGGATAAGAAGATGGAGAATGCGGAGGTCTATAAGAGGGCGATCGTAGATAAGAAGATTTTCTCGAAAATCAAGAATAACGCGGATTATCATCCGCAGAAACTGACGGCGCTATGCCTGTGTGTGGGAGCAAAGCTGAATCTGGACGAGTCGAAGGATCTGCTGGCCAGAGCAGGATATGCCCTGTCGCCTTGTAACAAGACGGATATCATATTTTCGTATTTTATTGAGAATGAGATTTACGACATGATTGAGCTGGATATTCAGCTTGAGGAGCACGGACTGCCATGTATTATATCATGAATCGTAGATTCATGATCGCCATTCGCCGCTCGTCGAACATGCAAGCATGCTCTCCTCACTAACGCTCATTATATCATAAAACTTGAAGGTCGCCGGGGGAGCGACCTGTTTTATTAATCACTATCGTATAATAAGCCCAACGAGAGAAAACACCGGCAGGTGGAAGTGATCATAAGGAGGACGATATTATGCGTAAAGGTTTAACGGAAGTGGTTTTCATCCTGGACAGAAGCGGTTCTATGAGTGGACTTGAAGGCGACACGATCGGGGGATTCAACTCTATGATTGAAAAACAGCGGAAGGAAGAAGGGGAAGCTTATATCTCTACAGTGTTGTTTGATGATCGGAGCGAAGTACTCTATGACAGAGTACCGGTGGCAAAGGTGGAACCGATGAATGATAAGCAGTATTATGTGCGTGGGTGTACGGCACTGCTGGACGCAATTGGAGGGGCGATTCACCATATTGCAAATGTACACAAGCAGACCGGAGAGGAAGACAGACCGGAGAAAACATTGTTCATCATCACAACAGATGGTATGGAGAATTCCAGCCACGTCTATGACTATAAGAAGGTCAGGAAGATGGTGGAGAAGGAGAAGAATAAGTACGGTTGGGAGTTTTTGTTTCTCGGGGCGAATATAGATGCGATCGAGGTTGCCGGAAGATTTGGCATCGGGGCGGACAGGGCGATTAATTATGAGTGTGACAGTGTCGGGACGGCACTGAACTATCAGGTGCTTTCCGAGACGGTATCTGCAGTGAGGAAATCCAAGAGCAGGAAAGAAACCGCGAGGATGATGGAAGCCTGCTGTGCTCCAATCCGGGAGGATTACGAGAAAAGGCATAAGAACAGGAGATAATATAAAAAGGGGGCTTATAGCGACTTTCCAGCAAGTGCAAAGTCCTGGGCAGAACTGTTACAAAGTTATACCACGAGTATAATGACAGCTAAAGTATTTTGTGATAAAGTACGATATAGAAAGAAGAAAAGCGGATTCGAATATGTGGATCCGGGAAAGGAAAAAAGATGTTTACAGCTATTCGTTCAAGTTATCTATATCCGGAAAGTCTGAAAAACGCGGCGCCTGATTGCAGAGAAGGGTGGGGCTTTGGCTTTGTGTGTTCAGATAAGTATGAGCTTGAAAGGAATACTGTGATGAAGGATGCAGGTCTGTCGTAGTGGATAGGCAGAGACAGCCGGATACATAGATTTTTTAACCGCTTATCTTGTGTGAATACACATTATAGGCGTTTTTTTTTACAGACATAAGTCAGACTGGTAAGACGGGGTAAAGTATGGCCCGGGACTTTGCATTTACTGTAATGTCCGTGAGAATACGTAATCCGAATCAAGACAGGTATTGTCCAATGTATTGAGAAAGAAGGGAACTAAAATATGGATAAGTTAGAAATCAAGGGAAAGGTTAATACGGCTATCTGCTATGCGAGAGTAGTAGAAGATGACGCGATAGAGCAGATTAGGCGCATGTGCGATTACGCAATGACAGAAGGTTCAAGGATCAGAATCATGCCGGATGTTCATGCAGGTAAGGGCTGCACTATCGGAACCACAATGACGATTACCGATAAGGCTGTACCTAATGTTGTTGGGGTGGATATCGGTTGCGGTATGTATACGGTAAATCTTGGAAAGAGGGATATCGACTTTGAGAAGGTTGATGAGGCGGCTCACTTTATTCCATCCGGAAGAAATGTGTGGGAAGGCCGCCAGGAGCGATTTGATCTTACGAATCTTCGCTGCTACAGAGAACTCAAGGACACAAAGCGATTGGAGAGATCGCTTGGTACGCTTGGCGGTGGAAATCATTTTATTGAGATTGATGAAGCAGCAGATGGCACAAAGTATCTGATCATCCATTCAGGAACCAGAAATCTTGGCAAGCAGGTTGCGGAGCTTTATCAGCGACTGGCTGTTAATCTTAACAGAGGTTATGGAGATTACCTGGAGAAGCGTGATGCAATCATCAGAACCTACAAGGAGCAGGGGCGTAGGAATGAAATACAGGCTGCGTTAAAGAATCTCCATTGGAAGGTCTACGAATCCGAAACAAGTATGCCGGAGGATTTGTGCTTCTTAAGCGGAAAATATCTTGAGGATTATCTTCATGACGTAGAGATTTGCCAGGCATTTGCAAGACGAAGCAGAGAGAAGATAGCTGAAATTATTCTGGAAAGAACAAGAATGACGGGGAGCGATGCCTTCCATACGATTCATAATTATATTGATACGGAGGAAATGATTTTAAGAAAGGGCGCAATAGCAGCCCATCATGGAGAGAAAGTGCTGATTCCAATTAATATGAGAGATGGAAGTGTGTTGGCAGTCGGTAAGGGAAATCCGGAGTGGAATTATTCCGCGCCTCATGGAGCAGGAAGGATTATGTCCAGAACGAAGGCAAAGCATGAACTTAGCATGGATGAGTACAAAGAGACAATGAAGGGTATTTATACTACTTCCATTAACGAAAATACATTGGACGAGGCGCCGATGGCGTACAAGAGCATTGAGGACATCATTGATGTGATCAGGGAGTCTGTAGATGTCATCGATGTGATGAAACCTGTTTATAACTTTAAGGCTTCTGAGTAGACGGAGGATATTCTTCCTCTGTCTGCGGGGAGCAGAAATGGAGGAAGAAATGTCTAATATACCTGCCATCGACATGGCAGCGACCGGAAGAAATATAACAAGGCTGAGAAAGGCGGCAGGACTTACTGTCAGGGATTTGCAGGATATCTTCGGATTTGCGACTCCGCAGGCAATTTACAAGTGGCAGCATGGAACTGCAATGCCAACAATCGATAATTTGGTGGTGCTGGCAGCAGTGCTGGAGGTTCCGATGGACGCTATCATTGTAATTGATGTAAATGTTAGGGCTCAGATCAGCGCATGAAAGAAAATAAGGGCTGAGAATTTTATGTTGTCAGCCTGTGATATGCTCGTATAGGTTAATGGATAGAATGATTGGTTTTAAACTGATTGTTTCAGGTTCTCTGGTATGAGTGCCCTGCTCTCTTGGCCTAGAGGTCAGGATGTATCCCTTTCAAGGCCTTTTGGGCGTACAATTGGCTAAGCGGAAATGTTTGTATTTCCATTTGATGAAGGCTGTGGAAATGAGTAGCTATACTGCAAGCGCGTTATGGTAGCAAAGAAAAATAAGAAATGGAGGAAATGAGTCATCAGAATTCTAAAAATCTAATTGTGCGGATTACAGCTGAGGGAGTATAATTAAAAAGTTTTTAAATAATAGATGCATCAGAAAGCTCATTTGAAGAAAATCAAGCTATCATGCTTATTTTAAAACGGCTTTTATTTTTGGGGGTGCTGATTATATAAAAAAGTGTTGGCAAAGGATTTACATAAAAACAAAAAGTATCACTGGGATATTGTACCAGTGTTGCAGAAATGACGAAAGAAGAATTTGTACAGTATCTTGGCATGAATGGTGTTTCAATATTCTCTTTTGGCTCAGAAAATGAATTCATGGAGGAATTGGAAAATGCGTAAGGTGGTAGTGAACGCAACACCACTGATTGTGCTAAATTATGTGAGGCATTTGGAGCTTGACGGGATTCGAGTGAAAAAATCAGAAACCAAATGGAGAAGACCATGTATAAAACGCATCTACGTGATGGAGAGGTGAGGTAATGATTTTAGCGAAAGAAATTGCGGCGGATATGGTTATCATAGATGATGCCAATGCCAAGAGGCATGCAAAGTATTTGGAATTGCCAGTGACAGGAAGATTAGGCGTTTAATAAAGGTAAAACAGAACTGTTATATTGATGAACTGAAACCTGTATTGCAACAAATGGCAGAAAAAAGACATATACATTTCTGCAAATCTGGTTGAGTTGTGTTTAAAACAGGTGAGAGAAACATAGAAAATCCTGTACCAATCGTGAGAAGATTTAAAAAGATTTAAGAGAAGAATCAGGCGTTGAAAGTCTTGAATACCCTGATGTACGTTCATGATTGTGCGAATCTATTCAAATATTTGTACCTACAAGGACATTTTTCTAAAAGAAATTTTGGAGGGATGTCCTTTTTGTTATGTAAGACAATATCAGCCTGCAAATAAAAAATCGAGCTCTAATGTGGAAAAAAGTAAGATATTATTTTAATCTTCCGTAGTAAATGCGTAAAAACTTGTTGGCGCTTGTGATCATGTAGACGTAATAAGGCTTACCTTGTGATTGTTTCTTATCCATGTACAGATAAACAGGGGCATCCTGCGGCATTGTTTTGATAAGACAGTTCATGGTCTGAAAAAGTGTTTTTCTAAGTTCTGCAGAACCATGTCTTGATGCGGGGGCTCCTTTTTTGCTCATAGGAACCAGACCTATTTACTTCGGAATTAAGGCCGGCAAATGCAGTAATAGCGCCATTGTAGGTAAAACATGCCAGTTTTATAAAGCTTGCCAGAAAATATAGGTGTTAGTCAGTAAATGAGTCGGTAGCATAATTTCAGCCTTGCCAGTGCTCTAAGGGATGCGGACTGCAAATGGGTAAAATTGCTTTACCGAGTCATATGCTGACTAATACCCAAATATAATGTAGCTATTGTTATTCCAAATTTGCATGATATTGCCATAATTTCTCTGGATTAATACTGTTACGCGACATAATCATAGCCGCAGTAATATCCCCAAAAAGAAGTAGGCTTTGTTCAAATAGAGAGGTCATTGGCTGTTCACTGGCTATTTCATCAGGAAGATGCTTTTTGGATTGAGCAGGAATTCGGATAAACAAATCAGCGATTTTTCCCACATTTCCATCAGCGTTGCATCCGATTTGGACTACAGTTGCCCCTAAAGATTTTGCCTTTTGTGAAATGGCTACTGGAATTAAAGTATTTCCACTGCCGCTTCCTACAATAAGTACATCATCTGGAGTAATAGCGGGCTCTGTGATATCACCAACAATTGAACAATTCATACCTAGGTGGTTATAACGCTTTGCGATGCATTTTAAGGAAAGTAAAACACGCCCTACACCAATAAAAAAGATTCGGTGACTGTCTTTTAAAATATCTAAATACTTTTCTACATCTTCTTCTTTTATACCTAGTAATACATGGTTGCATTCTTCAATAACTTTTTGACTCCAGCATGTATATGAAAATTGATGATCCATTAAAAACCTCCTGTGTTTAAACTAATATTATGCGCTTCTAAAAACGTATAGATTTCTGATGCAGTTGGAATGGCAGGCTCGCCACCTTTACGGGATACGCAAATTGCCGCGGCTGCATTTGCATAACAAATGGCATCTAAGATAGTCATTCCATTACAATATGCAGTTGCGAAAGCACCACCAAATGTATCACCTGCAGCAGTAGAATCAATAGCAGTAATATCCTGAAAGGCAGGAATCAGTTTTGAAGTAATTCCATTATAATAGAAGGCACCTCGGGCTCCCAGCTTCAAAATCACATGGCAAGGATGAACAATTTCGAAGATCTTTTGAGCAGCTTTTTGTGCGTGTTCTAATGTATCAGGAAGAATCCCTGTTAAAGCTTTTGTTTCTACTTCGTTTGGAGAAATGACAAAAATGCCATGTAACCTTTCGAGCGGAATAGTCATGGCAGGCCCAGCATCTAAAAATACTGGAATGTTTTGTTTTGAAGCCATTTCGAAGGTTTGATAGACGGTTTCTAAGGGCATTTCTAATTGAATTAAAATCATATCATATTTTTGGCGGTTCAAGGCCTGTTTTACCTGCTCCGGCGTAATTAAATTATTTCCCCCCATAACATTATAGGAAGCATATTTCCCGCTTTTTTCTTCGATTAGCACGGGAGCAAGACCCGTTAATGTATTGGGATTCAAAGGGGTATCCTGCATATTAATCCCCAAATTGTTTAGGTTATTCCATAGGATATGACCATTATAGTCATCTCCCAAATGTCCAACCATCGTTACACATGCACCTGCACGTGCAGCGGCTACGGCTTGATTTGCTCCTTTTCCGCCAGGAACATAAGAATAGCTTTTGCATGAAATAGATTCTCCGAATTCAGCAAGTTTTGGAATCCCTTCAAAGATAAGATCCATAAAAATGCTGCCAATAATTAAAATGTTAGGTTTTTCCATAAATTTTCCTTGACTTTCTTTAAATTTTACATTTTCCAGTAATGGTAATTCAAAGTGTATCATAATGCGCCGGTTTTGTATGTAGCGAGAAAGCTGCCTGTAGAAATTGCTACAGGCATACTTTAGCCTTTAAAGACTATGTATTACAAGTGGGGTATCAAGATAAATGATTTGCTTTGGCTTTTCAGGAAAAGCAATACGGCTAATTAAAATTTCCATAGCTTTTTTTCCCATAGCATGGGCATTTCTTTGGATAAAGTTTAAGTTTGCGCCAGCATAGTTTAAGGATTTAATTTCGTCTAGGCCTATACAGGCAATATCCTCTGGTATTGACTCATTACGTTCGTGCAATGCCTTTAATAAACCAATAGTAGTATTATTATTACAAGTGATGACAGCAGTAGGCCGATTTGGCATTGCTAACATTTTCTGGGATAATTCATAGGCTTTTGCTATACGGAAATCTCCAAAAAATTGATATTCATCTTTAATAGGCAGGCCTGCTTCTGACATAGCTTTGACGAATCCTTCTTGACGTACTCTGGCTAAATATTGTTCCTGATGAGCATTAATAATCGCGATTTTGCGATGCCCGGCTTTGATTAATTTTTTGGTTGCTTCATAGATTCCCTCAGTATCCCGGAATAAAATTTGATCGGCATCAATACCGTTTACTTGACGGTCAACTTGAACTAAAGGTATATTTAAAGAACGTAAGACCTTTAGTAGAGTATTTTTTTCTTTGGAATTACTATAATCCGTGGCTGGTGTATATATAAGCCCACGTACACGGTGGTTTTTCATTAAATCTAAGGAATTTAAATCTTTTGTAATAGTGTCATCTGTATTACAACACATCATGGTTAAGCCGTGTTGATCCATGACCTCAATAATACCACGTAACATTTCTCCAAAAAAGGGATTATCTATTTCCGGAACAATGACACCTATTGTGTCGCTTACCTGCTTTGATAAAGAGCGGGCGGCAGCAGAAGGAGAATAATCATTTGCCTTTATGATGGACAAAACATTTTCGCGAGTGGCCTTATTTACGCTTGGAGAATTATTAAGTACACGAGAGACAGTGGTTCTTGATACCCCGGCTTTTTTTGCAATATCTGATATAGTAAGCTGACTCATATTTGCTCTCCCCATTTGTGTAATTTTATGAAACTATATTTGTGGAATCAGTTCCATTCCAGTATAGTTCAGATAAAAATGAAAGTCAAGGAAAGAATTTTGTACCTAATTAGTTGGCATAAAAGTGTATTTTCTAAATTTATATATGTATTTTATTAATTTTGAACGAAAAAATAAAAAAAGAGATAATTTTATGCTAAATTTAGTGGATAAATAGATTTAACAATATAGGTACCGGTTTCACAAATATATAAATTGAACAAAAAAGCAATATGAAAATCGTAATATACAAACAAAAAATTGTATATAATAACCAAATATAATTGATTATTTAATTTTGATATTGACTTTATATCTCTCCCGGAATATACTTTTGAATGTGGAATCGGTTCCAATAATGAACAAAAGTGAAATTTGCATATATCTGCCAATGATAGAAAGACAGATATAATGCATAGTCATTATTGGCGTTGCTACAGTTGAGCAGATTATCATATGGCGCCAAATGAGGCTGTTTGAATGTAGTAAGTTCAATCGCTATAACAAAAAGAGAGGGAAAATATTATGTTAAAAAAAATAGTTAGTTTATTAGTTGCTACGTGCATGATGTTCAGCTTGGTGGCATGTGGAAACGAAAGCGCTAAAGATGCTCCCGTGCCTGCAGAGACAGAGAATGTAGAGGATAATGCGCCTGTAGAAGAAGATGGGACATCTGAAGAAGATGAAGTACCTGCGGAGGATACGGATGAAGGTGTGACTGAAGATAACGAGGCTGGAACAGAAAGATTGTGGGATCCGGCGGATTTTGTTTCAGATAAGGATTCCTCTGAATGGCAGATTGCTCTGGTACCTCAGTATGGTCCCGCTTCTTGGTGGGTACGTGGTAATGAGGGCACGTTGAAATTTGTGGAAGATACTGGAATTAATGCATTTGAAGCCAGCCCTGCAGTGCAGGATGTTGCGTCTCAGATTCAAACAGTAGAGGATCTGATTGCGCAGGGTGTAGATGCTATTTGTATTTGCCCGATTGACCCTGCTGCAATGGAAACTGTGTTTGAAGATGCGCTTTCTCAGGGGATTGTAGTTATTACACATGAAGGTAATGGTATTGCTAAAAACGTTCTGTATGATATTGAAGCATTTGTAAATGAAGATTTTGGTGCAAAAATGGGTGAACTGGTGGACGAAAGTTTAGGCGGAGAAGGAACCTGCGCAACAATGGTTGGCCAGTTAACCAAGGCTTCTCATATGGCGTGGGTAGAAGGAACTGTTAATTATTTAAATGCAAATTGTCCTAATATTAAGCTTCTCAATGATGAGTGGCCCAATGGAACTTCTGATGATACATATGAAGGCGCTTACAATACTGCCAAGGAGTTGTTGACCAAATATCCGGAAATTACTTGCTTCCGTACAAGTTCTTCTTTGGAGCCTACAGGAGTTGCAAAGGCGATTGAAGAACTTGGAGTAGAGGAACAGGTGAGTATAATTGGTGTAGGTACTCCGAACGATTTACGAGAACTGGTCAAATCCGGTACTGTATCTTACATCTGCACTTGGGATCCTGCAGCAGCATGCTATGCTATGGAAACTCTGGCGGTTAAGGTGTTGTCCGGTGAAGAAGTTACTGATGGTGTGAATCTTGGCATTGAAGGCTGGGATGAAATGCATTTCTATGACGACGAGCAGCTTGTATTGACTGGTAGTGGTTGGCTGATTATTGATGAAAGCAATGTGGATGAGTACGATTTCTAGTTAACTAATTGTGCGATGATTCGGCCATTGGGAATCAAGCTCCCAATGGCTGGTTTTTTAAAGAAAGGAGAGCGTCATGAATGCTGGGGTCTTGTCGGTTGAACATATTAGTAAATCATTCGGCGGGGTACATGCTCTGAAGGATGTCTCTATGCAGATTCGAGCTGGTGAAGTTCACTGCCTGTCAGGGGAAAACGGTTCAGGAAAATCAACACTGATTAAAATAATTTCGGGGTACTACAAACCAGATTCTGGGAAAATTTGTGTTGACGGGAATGAGTATTCAGAAATGACACCTTCAGAATCTATTAATCATGGTATTCAAGTTATTTATCAGGATTTTTCATTATTTCCCAATCTTTCAGTAATGGAGAATTTATCTATCAATGCAGAAGTGGCCCGTGGTGGTAAAATGGTTAGTTACAAGCGTATGCGGGAAACAGCTCAAAGGGCGGCAGAAAAAATCAATCTTAAAGTAGATATGAAGGCAAAGGTTGCGGATTTATCAGTTGCTGATAAACAGATGATTGCTATAGCCCGTGCGCTTGTCCACGAGGCAAAAGTTATTATCATGGATGAAGCAACAGCATCGTTGACACGTAATGAAGTTAATTGCTTGTTTGAAGTTATTCACCAATTGAAGGAGGAAGGTGTGGCAATTGTATTTGTTTCACATAAATTGGATGAAGTATTTGAGATTTCCGATTCCATTACCTTTTTCAGAAATGGTATGAATGTAATTTCCTGCAAAGCATCTGAAATTAACGAAGAACGTTTTTCCTACTATATGACAGGGAGGGAAATCCAGTTGAGTCAGACAAAACCCTTGAAGGGAGATTCAACCCGGATTGTGTTAGAAACAAAAAATCTGACGGTTGAAGGAGCCTTTGAAGATGTAAATATTCAACTTTATAAGGGAGAAATTTTTGGCATAGCGGGACAGCTGGGGTCAGGCCGGACAGAACTTGCAATGACATTGTTTGGTATGGCAGATATAAAAAAAGGCGAGATATTTATGGAAGGTGAACCGGTCAATATTTCGAGTGTGACAAAGGCAAAGGAGCTTAAGATAGGTTATGTTCCGGAAGACAGGCTTACAGAAGGGCTCTTTTTGGGGCAAGAGCTTGTGGAGAATGTAGCAATTACTCATTTGCCGCAATTAAGCTCTAGAGCAGGTTTTTACAATAAAAAAGCGGCAGGAGAGGAAACAACGCAATGGATTGAGACACTTTCGATTGCACCGGGGAAAAGGGATAATCTGGCACAAAAGCTTTCCGGTGGTAATCAGCAGAAGGTAGTGCTGGCAAAATGGCTTGCCTGCAATCCGTCAATCCTTATTTTAAACGGTCCTACTGTGGGCGTGGACATTGGTGCAAAACAGGATATTTATGATCTTTTGAATCGATACGCATCACAGGGAATGTCGATTATTATTGCATCTGACGATATTCTTGAGATTAAGAAATTGTGTAATCGGGTTGCCGTTATGAAAGGAGGAAGAATTAATGCACTCCTGTGCGGAGATGAAGTTACGGAACAGGCGTTGGTTGAGGCTTCAATTTGAAAGAAGAGGGATGAGAAAAGATGTTAAATATTAAAAAAATTTTTAATCGAACAGAAACCTATGTCATCTTCATAGCCCTTTTGTTTGGTATTGCTGTTGAGACGGTATCAGGTCAGTTTTTCAGTAATACCGGGATGATTAATTTGGCGCGTGCATCTATGGTTTATTTGGTGTTTGGTATTACGGAAATGCTTTCACTGACGTGTGCAGGACCAGATGTTTCCTATCCGGCATTGGCGAGCCTGGCGGCATATATTACAGCAAATTATTTTGGACGGGGTTCTTACAGCGGAAGTATTATTGTGCCATTTTTAGTTTGCATGGCAATCGGTGCTGCTTGCGGGATGATTAATGGTTTTATTATGGCCAAATTTAACTTTCCATCATTAATTGTTACATTGGGAACTTCTTCTATTTTCAGCGGTATTATGTATGGTCCGCTTAAGGCTTCCAACACAATTCTGCATGGTACAATGGCTGAGTTTGGAAGTGCAAATCTGCTTGCGGCAACAAATGCCGAAAGCGGTTTGAAAGCAAATCTTCCGGTACAGTTTCTGATAGTAATTGCGCTTTATCTGATTGTCTTTTTCTTGCTGAGGTATACCCTGTTTGGACGTGGACTTTATGCAATTGGTTCGGATAAGGTTGCTGCGGAGCGTTCGGGTTTTAAAACTGGCAGAATTACGTTTTTGGCATATACACTTGGAGGCACTGTTGCTGCTATTGGAGGTTTTATGTATACATGTAATGTGGGCGCAATTTCTCCTTCTGACTTGATGGGCGGAGAAATGATTATTATTGCGGCCTGTACATTGGGGGGGATTCGTCCGGGAGCAGGTGTAGGTGGATTATTTAATGTAATTATTGGTGTTGTCTTATTGATTATGATTCAAAATAATCTGTTGATGCTTGGTATTCCTCTTTACTATCAGGACGTATTTACTGGCGCAATTATTTTGCTCGGTACAATTGTTGCAATTAATTCCCAGCGTACTCGTAATGGTATAAAGAAGGTCGGTTAATCTGAAAGAAAGGAATGTGTAATTATGGTTGAAAAATCAAGAATTGATTTCAAGAAAACAATGAACAGTCCGATCTTCCGCATTGGTATTTTAATGCTTGTCGTTGTCATACTTGGAGCATTGCTTATGCCGGGGAAATTTTTGACAGCGGGGAATTTCACTTCTATTGCAAAGCAACTTTCGGAATATGGTATTCTGGCGTTGGCGGTGTTTATCTGTATGCTTAGTGGTGGAATTGATCTTTCGGTAGTTTATATTGCGAATTTATGCGGAATAATTATGGGAACCATGTTATCAAAAACCATCGGAAACAGTGATTTTAACGGTTCGACGGCATTAATGATTGGGGTTTTTACGGTTTTTGTTTTAATAATTGGATGTGCGTGCGGTGCTTTGAATGGTATTTTAATTGGAAAACTTAGAGTGCCTGCTATGCTGGCAACACTTGGAAGCGGACAGCTTATCTTGGGAATCAGTACAGTGATTACAAATGGTCAGGCAATTACGGGTGTCCCGACTGCATTTACAAAACTTGCTGGTATTAAGATATGGATTTTTCCATTAAACTTTCTGGTATTTATTTTATGCACATTTGTGATGTATATTATTATAAGTAAAACTTCCTTTGGCCTGCGTACGCTGCTGATCGGCAGTAATTCTAAAGCTGCTTTCTTTTCGGGTGTTCGTAACAACAGAGATTTAACGAAGGTTTATGCTATATCAGGTTTGCTGGCGGCCATTTCCGGAATTATCAGTACAATGCGTATGAGTTCAGCAAAACCGGATTACGGAACAAGTTATATTATGTTTTCGATTTTGATTTGTGTATTTGGAGGAACAGACCCTAATGGTGGAAAGGGGAATGTGTTAGGTATTGCTTTGGCGACAATTGTGCTTCAGATGGTTGCAACGCTTATGAATATGTTCCAGAATTTAAGTACTTTTTATAGAGACATTGTGTGGGGAGCATTGTTGCTGACCATGTTGATACTTAACTATATTTTGGATAATCGTCATGTAACAAAGAGATGATGGGTGATGCTGTTGTGAAACAAAAGAAGCTGGCCTAATTTAAAGAAAGAAGGTAATAAAGTGAAAAATTTAAATATAAATCAGATTGCAATGTCAAATTTCCCATATTCGAGATATTCTCTCGAATATGCATTGGATTCTTTGGAGAAACTTGGCGGAGGTCCTATTGAGTTCTATGCCAATGATCCGCATTTTAATGTAGATGATAACGGCCTTGCACAGGTTAATGCCCTGAAGCGTCAGCTGAGGGATCGTGGAATGCATGTAATTAACTGGTGCCCGGAACAGGTAAAATATGCGATTAACATCGCATCACCGAATGCGTACTGCCGCCAGCGCAGTATCGAATACTATGTAAAGAGTCTGCAGTTTGCAAGTGAGTTGGAAAGCCCGACAGTACAGTTTTTTGCAGGATGGAATATGCTGGATCGTAATTATGAAGAAGCATGGAAATATTCTGTGGATTCCCTTTCATATCTTTCCAATATAGCTCATGGATATGGAATTGAGTTAACTATCGAGGCAGCGGATTCATTGTTGACGGTATTGACAAACACAGGACGTATTAAACAAATGCTTAAAGATGTTAATTCACCCAATTTGCATGGAATGATTGATCTCTATTGTCTGGGTGTGTGCAATGAGAGCATTGATGATGCATTGGAGAATCTGAAAGGTGAGGTCTATCATATCCATTTCAGCGATGCACAGTATGAAGGTCTTTCTGCGCATGTAATTCCGGGAACGGGGGTTCTAGATATGGATTATATTATGAAACGGTTGGATGAATATGGATATAAGGGCTATTTTTCAATGGAATTGATGTCACCCTATGAGCGTATGCCGGAAGAAGCTATGCGCCAGACGGTGGAATGGCTGAAAAAGAAAATTGGAGAATAACTTGTCTAGGAAGGCCAAGTGAATATTATCCCCCTTGGGAGCCACCGGGAAATGGTAATTTCCACCATCAGAGCCACCGCAACATCTTGTGAAAGCATACATATTTGATTTCACTATAAATCTCCTTATAGTTGTTCTTGGAGAACTGCTGATGCAGTATCGCCAAATAATCTATAAGGAGATTTTTTTATTTAAGAAGACAAAAGTCAGAAGTATTCTGGAACCTGCTCCGCCTTCTTGCACTGCTGTCCGTGCCTGATATGGAGTGCGATAGCCATTATAGCTGTGCGGGCGCACGTGGTTATATGTGACATAAGCGAATTCCTCCAATTTCTGGTATAAGGATTCTTCCGTACGGAATTCAAACAGATTGGTACATTCGTTTTTCGGTGTGTTGAAATATCTTTCCAATGGTGCATTATCATACGGATATCCGACTTTACTCATACTATGTGTCACATGGACGGATTCATAGAATTCCGCAAATGCCTTTGAGGTATACTGTCTTCCGTGGTCACTGTGCAGCAACAGTTCCCCTGTAATGGCTGATTGTGAATCTAAAGCTTTCTGGTATGCGGATTGCCAGGCTGCTGGTAATGCAGCGCTCTGTAATGCTGGCAGCCACACTCCGGTCATACAGAGTTTTATACCGTACATCCTCATTTTTCAGGAACAGGTAAGTAAATTCCCTGGCTTCCTGGGACGTACCACGGAACGCAGGCCTGGCTCAGTATTCATATATTTATGGATGGTTGTGGAGCTGCAGCTGTAACCCCTGCATTCCGGATAAACCTTCATGCTGCGGTATCCGGGAGTTCCGTTGTGAATACGATAGATTTCATTTATCTGCTCCAGTATCCTTATTTTTTGGGCATAATATGCCGCCCTCCCGAGTCGGCGATCTTCTTTCATAAGCTTCATTTTGTTTGGAGCATCAGGGCCTGTCTGGGATTTTTCTGGCATTCTTTGCTGAATTCACTGCACTATTTGGAGATGCTGGCTTTGGATATGCCGTATTCTTCTTTGATGCTTTTGTAGGTACGTCCTTCTTCCTCATGGAGTCGGACAATCTTCTTTTTAAATTCTGGTGTGTAATTGTGTGGCATAATAAGTACCTCTTTCCATTATTTTTAGTATATCTTATTAGCCGCTCCTGTTACAAATTTATTGTAGCACTTCATAACATCAAATGATTTTTTTCGCCAAAAATATTGGGCTTGGATAGTGAAGCCATAAACGCTTTTGCGTTGTCTTTTAAAAATTGTAAATATGGGATAACATATTGTGGGGTAATCAAAAACAATTCTTCAATCGGACAGGTTGACAATTCTTTTTGTTAAAAGGCAATTTATCATATCTGCTTGTAAATTGCGAAAAAATATAAGCAAGGCTTTCGTCCAATAAATCATTCATACTCTCGTAATGCAAATAAAATGTAGAACGATTTACTCCCGCTTTTAAGCAAACCTCTTTAACTGTAATATAATCAAAATTTTTTTCCTCAAGCAATAGAAGCAAAGCTTTGTCGATGAGACAGGCAGTATTATAATATTTACTTTTAGTTTTATTCATAAAACGACCTCCCTCACTAGACTAAAGCAATTATTTTTCTTCACTGATTTCCGCGGCAAGCCAAATAATATCATTAGCATACCTTTCTTTTCTATTTGCCATGATTTTCTTGTAAATGGGATAGTTTATACCTGTGCCAACGATTCCGATTACGCCCAATGCTATGCTGCCAACTAAAAATTCTGTACCTCCGTTACCCAAAACGCCCATGGAGAGACACATACCCACGCCTAAAGCCAGTGTTGAAACAACTCCGACAACATAGGTGATCGCATTAGGAAGCAGTTTTACCTTATTGTCCAGTTTTTTCAGTGCGGCAACCTTTGATGTCTCTTTTACCGAATACTCGTTTGCGATAGCCTCTACATAAATTTTGCCTGTGTTCACTTTTTATCTCCTTTGCCAAATTTTGCAGCTTGTTTTGATTTGCAAGTTCATTGTAGCTAAGAAATAGATAAAACTGAACAATACAAATCGCTTTTTATGTTGATTTAACTTTTCTCAAATTAATTGTGAATTGAAAAAGATTTTTGAAGAAGAATTTTTCTGGTATATACTGTATGGACCAACAGGATGCAATCCTTGTGGTATATATTTTGGAATCAACGAGGGGGATGATATGAGCAGGGATTTTGAAGCAATCCTGTTTATCAGAATGCGTCCCATAAAAGAATAGCTGTAAGATTTTAAAGAGGTTTCGGAGCAAATTCCGAGGCCTTTTTAATTCGATAAGTCGTCTCGCATAGTGTTGCGGCGTTTGATGCACAGGAAGGTAGACGGAAATTTGTTGAGTTGCAAAATGTAGCCTGTCGACGTCCGGTTTTATTCCGGATGAATACGGATATGGATTTCTGAATGGATTATTGATATAGTAGAAACAAAAAAAGAACTGTATTCCAGTTCTTTTTTGTTTTATAAGCCACTACCATTGCGAAGCTGCCGTACCATTTATATGCAGGATAACGACTGCAGCGCGGTATTTTTCACAATCGGTTCGAAATGTTCCTCCAAATATGCTTCTGACGCTGGTACTGATTTGATGCAGGAACCGTATTCGGAGAGTATATTACATACCTTGTTGAATTCAACGGGTGTATGTGCACTTTTGGAAAGTACGAGTATATAGGTACTGTCCTTCTGCTTGTATAAGGAATTGGTGCCGTTGTAGAAACCGGACAGAACATGGGCTAAGTCAATAATCTCCCGAAGCGTTTGGAAGGTGTAAATCCTTGTAAGCTCCATGGAAACCGCCGTATCGGAGAGTTTCTTCTGGAGAGCATTCTTAAAGGAGCGCTTCGTATTTTCGGCTTCCCCACCGGTCTGTTCGGGCTGAGGGGCATTTTCAGTTGAATTACCGGCTGCTTTGCTGCTTTGGATTCTTCTGAATAAATCCAGAACGTCGTCCGCACCTCCTGTAATGGTGTCTAAAACGTCATCTAAGGTACTGTCCTCCTCGTGAACAGATGGGGCAAACTTTGAAAAACGTGTGTCAAGCTCATCCGGATCTTCCACCTTGGTGATAATCAGGACGATGCATTCGGAATTTAAGGGAATAGCCTCTATCATTAAGGGAATGTCTTCCGCTTCAAATCCAAATTCAAAGGATGCCTGCTGCATCATATCACGGAATAAATCTTTGGCCTTTTCGGTACCGTAAGCAAGTTCGCTGAGCTTTAGTTCTCTGTCCGCTAAGTCCTCACGGGTGAGCGTGCAGCGAATCTGATGATCGTTAACTTTTTCTATTTTCATTATTATCACATCCTCACTATTAAGATACTGTTATCCTGCCGTTTGGTGACACTTGCAGTCACTTAAAATTATATTATACTTTGTGCGAATTTAAGTCAATAGGGCAGAAAAACAGTTTAAAAAAATTTAATAAACTGGCTTTATATTAGCGTTTTTAAGAAAAATTGTTAAAAATAAATAAAATAATTATAAATAGGCTTGCAAAAATTGGTAAAAAGTACTATCATTTTCCTTGTGAGATGCTTCCGGATAAATTTTTGTATCGGGAGGAGGCATGATTAGTACATCTTATTTATACGAATCTAAGTAAATTTAATCAGGAAAGTGCGACCATAATATATTTTATACACGAGAGTATTTGGGGCGGCACTATCTATTCTCTTTCAAGTAAGACTTCACATTAGGAAAGGGATGTCTAACAGGCTTTGTGCTTGTCGCGAATATTTCTGTAGATTTTCATCTGTTATAATTCACCCCTATTGGAAATTCGCAGCGGTAGTTAATTTTAGATACGTATCCGGCGTCTTACCTGTCTTTATTATCGTCATTAATAAAAAATCTATAACGGTTTCAGGATTAATTTATCCCTTTGACACGACATATCACGGAATCCTTTTGGAATTTGTCAAAAATTTATCTTGAAATTGGTGGGAGAAAAGATGGCTTCGGAGAGTAAAGTAAATTCCGCTTCTCTAAAGGAACAGCTTGAAAATATGGAAAAGAAAGGCGTCAGACTGTACATAAATGGTGCTCCGTCCACTACGGATTATATTGTAAAGAATTGTGTGAATGAGGATACAATCTATATGCCCGACTATGTGACTGATGAGAGAGGAAAGGTGAAGGAAATCAGGTATGACCGGATTTCCCGGAAATAGTGACCCTATATGAAAGAAAGTGCGGACAGGAAATGAGAACCTGATGACGGAAAGCCCCTTATAAAGATAAAATGCACAGAGCAGTATGACCGTACCGTACCGACCGGTAGGGATATTGAAACGTGTATAAAATTTAATGTTTTAAGGTTCGATTCCCTTTGCACACAACTTATCAAGGCGCCTGCCCGGCTTGCCCGAGCCGGCGCCTTAAAGCATGTTCGAAAATTATTTTTACAAACCGTGAAATTTCGCAAAACATGCATGCAGCGCTTTTGACAGCTTCGCAGCTATTTTTGCTCATAAACAGGCCGTCCTAAATCGCTGCGAGATAGGCCGGATACTTCAGGCCGCAGCTCTTTGATAGGCCAGCCCAGCAAGTGCGCAGACCCGTCTGACATGTTACGAGCTTGTAGATTAAAATGTTGGAAAAAGTCAAAATTATAATGACGGTGTAAAAATAGTCTGCTATAATATAGGACGATTGGAGGTTACGGAATGAAGAAAAAGATAGTACCTGTTTTGATAGCAATCGTCCTTATTATTATAATAGCAGGGGTAAGCTTGGGGGCGAAGCTGCTGGAGAAATATTCCTATACAAAAGAACGCGCGGATTTGAACGCCTATTTTAGTATGGGAGGAGATACGGATGTAGCAATCATATTACAGGATGAAATGATGGAAGAAAGGGCCGCTCTTTTTGACGGCGTTTATTATCTGGATCTGGACACGGTTCATCAATATTTTAACGAACGTTTTTATGCGGATAGGGGGGAGGGGCTTTTGCTGTATACGGTACCTGACGATATTATCCGCACTGTCATAGGAAGCAGCGAGGTGACACAGCAGGGCGAAACGGAAAGCCTTGCCTATGTACCGGCAAGATATGAGGGGGACACCCTCTACGTGGCTATTGATTATGTGAAGCGGTATACCAATTTTTCCTATGAGGGGTTTACAGAGCCCAACCGTCTGCAGATTGATACCGTCTGGAATGAGCGTCAGGTGGCGGATGTAAAGAAGGACACCGCAGTGAGAATACTTGGCGGTGTGAAAAGCGAAATCCTTGCGGACGTTCAAAAGGGGGAAACGCTGACTATCCTTGAGCAGATGGAGAACTGGAGCAAGGTAAAAACAAGGGATTCCATTATTGGATATGTGGAAAATAAGCGGCTGGAGGAGCCCAGAAGTGAAAGCCCCATACCGGTTACCGACTATGTGGAACCGGAATATACCAGTATTACAAGAGATTACAAGATAAACCTGGGATGGCATGTGGTGGCGAGTGTAGCCGGGAATGATACCTTTGATGAAGTCACGGCTGCTGCTAAGGGACTGAATGTGATATCACCCACTTGGTTTATGCTAAGCGACAGCGAGGGGAATTTCACCAGCTTTGCCAGTCAGGACTATGTGGACAGAGCCCATAGCAAAGGACTGGAGGTCTGGGGGTTGGTGGAGAATATCGCCTACGGGGACAGTATTGACATGTATACCCTCCTTTCTTCCACAACAAAGCGCGAAAAATTGATTAACGGGCTGATGGACATGGTGTTTACCTATGGACTTGACGGAATCAATGTGGATTTTGAGCAGATCAGCACGGACTGTGGAGAGCATTATATTCAGTTTATAAGAGAGTTGTCCATACCCTGTAGGGCAAACGGCATTGTACTGTCGGTGGATAATTACGTGCCCAGAGGTTATAACGACCACTATAACAGGCAGGAACAGGGCGTGGTTGCGGATTATGTGATCATCATGGGCTATGATGAGCATTATGCGGGAAGCCCGGAGGCCGGAAGCGTTGCGTCTATCGATTTCGTGGAGGAAGGTATTTCGAAAACAGTGGAACAGGTGCCTTCCAATAAAGTTATCAATGCGGTTCCATTTTATACCAGAATCTGGGAGACCAAGGACGGCAGCTTAAGCAGTCAGGCGGTGGGCATGGACATGGCGGAAGAATATGTGCGCGCCCACAACATCCAGACGGAATGGAGCGAGGAAACCTGCCAGAATTACGGAGAATATACGGAAGGCGGAAGCCTGTATCAGGTATGGCTTGAGGACGAGCGTTCCATAGAGGTGAAACTGAATATTATGGAAAATTATAATATCGGCGGAGTGGCCTGTTGGAGGCTTGGTTATGAGAAACCGGAAATATGGGATGTAATTGAAGCGTATCTGAGCCGGTGATTGGTAAAACTGTGGGATGTATGAGAAGCTGATGCAAAGAATTATGGGAAGATAAGGATAAGCCGTGGGGTATACCCGCGGCTTATTTTTCATACATTTTTATAGAAATCCAAGATGGAGCAGTGGTAACGTGACAGACAATCAAAATAGAATTTTAAAGCTGGTGATGGTGGGAATTTTAATGTTTTCCATGTTCGTTGTGGCAAGGGAAGGCGCCGCCTATGTAAATTCCATGCAGGTGGAAAATGAGAGGAATCTTTGCGTGGTGATTGACGCAGGGCATGGGGGTTCGGACCCTGGCAAGGTGGGAATCAATGACCAATTGGAAAAAGACATCAATTTGAAAATTGCACATAAGTTAAAAATGTTTTTGCAGGCGGAGGGGATTAAGGTGGTGATGACCCGTCAGGAGGACGGAGGACTTTATGATGAAGGGGCGTCCAATAAAAAAGTACAGGATATGAAAAGGCGGCTGGAAGTCATCGAGAAGGCAGACCCCATGCTGGTGGTCAGCATCCACCAGAACAGCTATCACGAGGAATATGTAAAGGGAGCACAGGTTTTTTATTATGAAACCAGTGAAAAAAGTAAGCAGCTTGCGGAACTTTTACAGGAACAGCTCCGCAGTTTGGAACCGGAGAATAAAAGAGTGGCAAAGGGAAATGACAGCTATTTTTTGCTGAAAAAGACAGCGAAACCTATTGTAATCGTGGAATGTGGGTTCCTGTCGAACCGGGAGGAGGCGGATAAACTGGCTACAGATATATATCAGGAAAAACTGGCGTGGAATATTTATATAGGGATTATGCAGTATCTGAATCAATAGAGGGAGTATAACGGTTCAATCTGTGAGAACGGGAAAGCTGAGCCGGGAGAGAACCTGCCCTTCGCAGCAGGCGGCTTTAAATGGGCAGATTCTGCAACGGTGAAGACGAAAGTTGAACTGTTATGGGAAAGTAATGGTTTATTGACTGCGTGATTGGATTAAGTGTTGACAGCACGGCCTTTAGATGTTAAATCATATATTGTGGAATTAACCGTATGTTTTAAAAGGCGCTTGTAGCGTTTTGTTTTCTAGTGCTTTGCGGCGGCAGGGCTGACTGTAAAGCAGTAATAAGAGGGCTGTGATGAAAAGACATGAAAAGAGACGGAGGGGATCCGGATTAAAAAAGGCAATTATTTTTCTGGTCGTGTTTGCGCTTGTGGTTTTGGGCGGTTGGTATTATATAGTAGGAAAGTTGTACGGGGAAGTAAATTATCTGGCGGCGGAAGGTTATAGGGAACAGCCGTGGAAAGAGGATGGGGTTTTAAATATTCTGCTGATTGGCAATGATTCCAGAGAGAACGGGGAAGATGGCAGGTCGGATGCCATGATACTGCTTTCCGTCAGCGATAAGACGAAAAGCATCCATATGACCTCCATTTTGCGGGATATCTATGTGGATATTCCGGGGCATGACGGAAACAGGTTGAATGCAGCTTATGCCTTTGGCGGCCCGGAGCTTTTGATGGAGACCATTGAGCAGAACTTTGGCATAGATGTAAACCGTTATGTGCTTGTGAATTTTGAGGCCTTCGCCAGTCTGGTGGACGGAGTAGGCGGCGTGGATCTGGAGCTGTCAAAGGAGGAGATTGAGTACGTTAACGCCTATCTGGTGGAGTACAATATGCTGACAAACAGAGCGGAAGGAACGGACTATATGGATACCGGTGCGGGGGGCATGGTGCATTTAAATGGTCCACAGGCTCTTGCCTACAGCAGGAACCGGTATATAGGAACGGACTTTGGAAGGACCGAGCGGCAGAGAAAGGTTTTGGGGGCTGTGCTTGAGAAGCTGCCGACGGCGGTTTTGTCAGGACCGAAGAAGATCGTTGATGGGATACTGCCGAATCTGACTACGAATCTGACCAAAGGAGAATGCTATAAGCTGAGTCTGCAGGCGGGAAAATTTGTGCTGTATGAGAGCACTTCCGGGAGCATTCCGGTGGAGGGAAGCTATCAGCCGGTGGAAATCCGGGGAATGGCAGTACTGGAGGTTGATTTTGAGAAAAACAGAAACTGGCTGCGGGAGAACCTTTATGGGGAGTAATTAAAAGAGCAGTGGCCGGAAGTGAAGGCGGAACTGCCACGGCTGCGTGATTTATGAAGCGTATTATAGTAGCCAAAAGAGTGAAAATGTGATAAAGTAAGGAAGGAATCGCAGAAAAAGCGGACAGGCCATGCCTGCACGCGATTTGCAGGGTAAAATATGAAGACAGAGATTGTCAGGATAGACGAAGAAAATATAGATATAGATGTGATTGAGCGGGCCGGAAGGATTATCAAGGAGGGCGGTTTGGTGGCTTTTCCCACAGAGACGGTGTACGGTCTTGGGGGGGATGCGCTAAACAGTGCTTCTTCAGAGAAGATATATGCGGCCAAGGGAAGGCCTTCCGACAATCCGCTGATTGTGCACATTGCGGGGATGAACGCCCTTCCTTTCATTGTAAAGGAAGTGCCAAAGGCTGCTTATAGGCTGGCGGAGCGGTATTGGCCGGGCCCCCTTACCATGATTTTCCACAAAGCGGACTCTGTCCCTGCAAAGACAACGGGAGGGCTTGAAACCGTGGCGGTGAGGATGCCTTCTAATAAGGTAGCAAAAGCTTTTATTGAGGCGGCAGGCGGATATGTAGCGGCGCCCAGTGCCAACCGTTCCGGGAGGCCAAGTCCTACGGTGGCCAAATACGTGATTGAGGATTTGGACGGCCGGGTGGATATGATCATTGACGGAGGACAGGCTTCCATTGGGCTTGAGTCCACCATCATTGATTTGACGGAAGAAAAGCCCATGATTTTAAGGCCGGGCTACGTGACGGAGGAAATGCTTGCGGCGGCCATAGGAGATGTGGAAACGGACAGGTCGATAATAGACGCGGCCTGTGACAAAGCGCCCAAGGCGCCGGGCATGAAATACAGGCATTATGCGCCGAAGGGAAACCTGACCATTGTGGAGGGACAGGCTGAAAAGGTGGTTTCTTATATTAATGCGCATATCGGTAAGCTGAGAGAAGAATGCGGCGGTGTGGGAGAGAAGGCCGACGGCGTTCGTACCGGCGTGATCGCCACAGATGAAACAGCCGTTCTTTATCAGGCGGACAGCGTAAAGAGCGTGGGAGGCCGCAGAGATGCGGAGGAGATTGCAAGACACTTGTTTCGCATTTTAAGGGAATTTGACGACGAAGGTGTACAGGTTATTTACGCGGAAGGCTTTGAACAGCAGGGCGTGGGTGCTGCGATTATGAACAGATTGTTAAAGGCAGCAGGGCATCAGGTGATTTGTGTGGATGATAAAACGGATTGACCTTGCAGGCCGTATTGATAAATTTATAAAAAATAGCAATCGATGGAGGGAAGGAATATGATAGCATTAGGCAGTGACCACGGTGGATATGATTTGAAATGCCAGGTGATGGAGCATTTAAAGGAAAGAGGAATTCCATACAAGGATTTCGGGTGCTTTGACAAGAGCTCCTGCGACTATCCTGATTTTGGGAAGGCGGCTGCAAAGGCAGTGGCGGAGGGTGAATGCGACAGGGGAATTGTGGTCTGTACCACAGGAATCGGCATATCCATTGCGGCCAATAAGGTGCCTGGGGTGCGGTGCGCGCTCTGCACGGACCCTTATCTTGCGAAAATGACAAGGCTGCACAATGACGCAAACATGCTTGCCCTTGGAGGCGCAATCACCGGGAAAAATCTGGCTCTTGAGATAGTGGATGTTTTCCTGGATACGGAATTTTCTCAGGGAGAAAATCATATACGGAGAATCAGTAAGCTGGAGCAGTAGCCGGGCATGCCTTACAGATTGCCGGGAAATAGCGATTGCGCCGGCAACGTGAAAGGTGTCTGAAAAAGGAAGGCTTACAATATACAGGGGGTGGAAGTTTGAAAAGAACTTTCCGGATATTGGCTGAGGCGGCCCAGAGGGACCGCCGGCGTGTGAAAAAACATGCAAGAACTACAGAAATAAGAGAAGCGGAGACAAAGGAAACAAAAGTAAGGGAAACGGGAAAGAAAAGAATTGCGGCGGTGATGGCGGCAGTTCTTTTGGTCTGCTTTTTGCCCTTAACGGCTTATGCAAATAAAATATCGGATTTGGAGAAGGAGATTAACGAGCGCAAAGAGGAAAAGGAGAAGACGGAAGCGGCCATTGACTCAACCAAGGATGAGCTGGAGGATTTAAATGAAGCCGCCGAGGGGCTTAAGGGCAAGCTCAACAATCTGAATTCGGAACTGACAGCGGTGAGCAACAACCTGGCTGAGTTAGAGCAAAAGATAGTCAACAAGAATGAGGAGATAGAAACCACCGAAAAGGAACTGGAGGAGGCCTGGGAGAAGGAGGGCGTCCAGTATGAGGCCATGAAAAAGCGAATTCAGTTCATGTATGAGAAACGGGATTATGTGATGATGGAGATGCTTTTCGGTTCGGCTAATTTCTCAGAGTTTTTAAACCGTCAGGATTACATTGAAAAGCTTTCGGAGTACGACAGGAAACAGCTGGATGCGTTTATTGCCATCCGTGAGGAAATACAGGCGAAGGAAGCTCAACTGGTTCAGGAAAAAGAAGATCTGGATGAACTGAAGGTTTCCGTAGAGGCGGAGCAGAACCGTTTCCAGGGGCTGGTGGGACAGGTTTCCGGTGAGATTAACAGCACCCAGCAGGAAATTTCCCAGACAGAAGCGGAGATGCTTCAATATGAAAAGGCGCTGGAAGAACAGAAAAGCGATATCGCCAGGCTCCAGGAAGAACTTGCCGAGGAGAGAAGGCTTTCCCAGTTGGCGGCCCAGTCGGCGTGGAGAGACATATCGGAAGTTAGCTTCGCCGAGGGAGACAGATATTTACTGGCCAACTTGATTTACTGTGAGGCAGGGAACCAGCCCTATGAGGGACAGGTCGCCGTAGGAGCTGTAGTAATGAACCGGGTTATGAGTTCCGTTTTTCCGGATACCGTGGTGGGCGTAATCTATCAAAATAAGCAGTTTTCGCCGGTTGCCAGCGGACGCCTTGCTCTTGCTCTTGCGGAAAACCGTGCCACGGACGCCTGCTACAGAGCGGCGGATGCAGCTATGTCAGGGGCGACCACCGTAGGGAACTGCCTGTTTTTCAGAACCCCTATCGAAGGACTTACAGGCACCCGGATTGGAGGACACATTTTCTATTAATACTTAAAAACAGAAAAATCTGAATGAAGTTTAAGAAAGATTTCCAGGGAATAGGGATGTTTTCCTGATGAAAAAAGACTGCCGCGGAGACAGTCTTTTTTCATGAATAAGCAAAGGTTATATATTTTCTACGTATTTTTTCAGAGAGTCAAAATTGCCGGAATAGATAATCTTGAGCAGCTTGTCAAGCCTGTTGAGACTGGATTTTAAGGTATCCAGACTGATGGAACGGGATTCGAGGGCCGTTACAAGCTCGTCTAAATCAACCACCTTCACAAAACCGTCGGGATAAATGATGACATCCGCCAAAAGGTCGGTGACGATCAGACGATTATCGGAAGAATGGTAATCAAAATCCACAATATCGCAGTACCAGTACAGAAGCCTGTCGTTTACGTCACAAAATTTGCTGACCTTAAAGCCTTCCTTTAAAAAGTAGCATGACCCGCCGTGATGGAGGTCTTTTTTGGGGTGAAGCGCATGCCATGAAGTAACGATATGTTCCGTATCGCAGGAAAGAATCATATCATCCTTAAGAGGAATACATTCCTCCGGGATAATGCGTCTGCGGTATAAAATAGGATTGGCCATAAAACCTCCTTAGCAGGGTAAAGGTTTTTACCTGGACGACTCATTGCAGCAACAGTTTTTCTTGTAAAAATATTACTCTCAATCGGGGATAAAGTCAACGGATTTAAAACAGTAAGTTTTCCAATTATATTCTGGACAGGAGAGGGAAAAATAGGTATAATTGGTGTTGAGTGTAAATAACTGTCTTTGGCGGTGTAAAAGACAGTTGGGGAAAGGCACATTGAAAGGGAGAGACATGTGAAATTTAATCGAAAAGTGTATCAGGCGCTGACAATGATAGGACAATTCGGAATTAACATGCTGGTCCCTATTTTTCTTTGTTCCTTTTTGGGGATATTTCTGGATGGTAAATTGGGAACGAACTTCCTGGTAATCATATTCTTTTTCGTAGGAGCGGTTGCCGGGGGATATAATGTTTATCGTTTTGCCGGACAGATTTTTGCAAGTGACAGCGAGCAGTCAGCTTACCTTCATGAGAGCAGAAAGAGCAGGGGGAATGTGGATGAGAGAAAAAATCATCAGGATAAACAGGACTCTGTTTGAGCTTGAGACGGGCATCCTTATCTTTGGGCTGGTGTGTCAGCTTTTTGTGCTTTTTACCGAGGATAAGGCGGGATACAGCCTGGGGCTCTGGCTGGGGATACTGACGGCGGCCGTGAGTGCATTTCATATGTGGTGGTCTTTGGACAGGGCACTTGATTACCCTGAAAAGGAAGCGGTTAAGTCCTTAAGTACCCATAATATACTCAGATACGGTTTTATTGTAGTTGTGTTTACGCTTATTGCCATAAGTGGGACCGCAAATCCCCTCTCGGCGTTTTTGGGGATAATGGGACTTAAGGCATCGGCGTATATGCATTTTATCACCAGGAAGGTGAGTAAAATGATTTACGGCCCGGAAGAAGTTTCGGCGCCTATGAAAGAACCTGCCGAAGGACAGGAAGTGTAAGGAGGTGAGAATATGGGGCAGGGAATTCTGTTATCCGGAAATACGGAAGTGGATTTTATGATTCACGGGGTCTTCTCCTATGAATTATTCGGTCAGACCGTATGGATAACCACAACGCATGTGTGTGTGCTGATTGTCATGCTGATTATCATAGGCTTTTGCATAGCGGCCAATCGGGCGATTAAGCATGCCACGGAGGTGCCAGGGGCATTCCAGAACGTAGTGGAGCTTATTGTGGAAATGTTAGATGGAATGATTTCCGGTGTAATGGGTAAGCAGGCAGTCAGATTCCGCAATTACATCGGTACGATTTTTATATTCATTTTGTTCAGTAATATTTCCGGGCTTTTGGGGCTGCGCCCGCCGACTGCGGACTATGGCGTTACCTTTGCGCTGGGGATTATCACATTTACATTAATCCACTTTAACAAATTTAAATACCAGAAGGTATCCGGTGTGCTGAAAGGGCTGTGTGAACCGTGGCCGATATGGGCGCCAATCAATATCATAAGTGATTTGGCGGTTCCCGTTTCTTTGTCGCTTCGTTTGTTTGCCAATATTTTATCGGGAACAGCGATCATGGCGCTGATTTATGCACTGCTTAATAAAGTGGCGATCATATGGCCGGCAGCACTTCATGTATATTTTGACCTGTTTTCGGGTGCAATCCAGACCTATGTATTCTGTATGCTGACGATGACCTATATCACGGATGCATGTAATACGGGGGACTGATAACAATTAAAATTATTAAAATTATTACAAGTATTTTAAGGAGGAAACAAAAATGGATTTCAATTCAAACTTTATCTTAGGTTGCTCAGCAATTGGCGCAGGCCTGGCAGTTATCGCTGGTATTGGACCTGGTGTAGGCCAGGGTATTGCAGCAGGTCATGCAGCAGCGGCAGTGGGAAGAAATCCCGGTGCAAAATCTGATATCACTTCCACAATGTTACTTGGTCAGGCAGTTGCGGAGACAACTGGTTTGTATGGTCTGCTTGTGGCAATTCTTCTGTTATTCGTAAGACCTCTGATGGGCGCAGCACAATAACAGGGTGCATAAAGAGCATTCGTATGGCTGTGACAGTACAAATTGTGGAAAGGAGGTTTACGGATGGAACCCAGATTGTTTGACCTTGACCTGCAGCTTTTAGCTGATTCGGCGCTTATGATCATTGCGGTTATGGTACTCTTTGGAGTGGCTTCTTACTTTTTGTTCAACCCGGTAAGAGAGATGCTGGCAAAGAGACAGGCCAAAATAAAAGGCGAACTGGACAGCGCGGCTAAGGATAAGGAAGATGCGGCTAAGCTGAAAGGGCAGTATGAGGAAAAGCTTAAAAACATCGACAGGGAAGCGGAAGAAATTCTAAGCGATGCCAGAAAGCGCGCTTTGGAAAATGAAAACAAGATTGTGGCACAGGCGAAGGAAGAAGCTGCAAGAATTATTGACAGGGCCAAAGTGGAAGCTGAACTTGAAAAGCAGAAAGCGGCAGACGACGTGAAACGTGAGATGGTAGTGCTTGCATCCATGATGGCCGGCAAGGTGGTAAAGGCGTCTATTGATACGACCATACAGGAAAGCCTGATAAATGAAACATTGAAGGAAATAGGTGAGAGCACATGGCAAAGCTAGTTGGTACAACATATGGAGAGGCTTTGTTTGAGCTGGCAGTGGAGGAAGGAAAAGAGGATGAGTTTTTAGGTGAAATCATGCAGCTGAAAAGTCTCCTTTTGGAAAATCCTGCTTTTGGAAAGCTTATGAACCACCCGAAAATCTTAAAAGAAGAAAAGCTTAAGGTCCTTGGGGAGGTTTTTGGCGGCCGTATTTCAAAGGAGCTGCTGGGATTTCTGCATCTGGTGGTGAGCAAAGACAGATATGGGGAAATTGATGCCATACTGGACTACTTTATCGATGCGGTAAAGCAGCTTAAGGGAATAGGGGTTGCCTATGTAACCACAGCCCTTGACTTAAACGAAGGGAAAAAGAAAGAGATAGAGGCAAAGCTGCTCCAAACCACTTCCTTCAAAGAGATGGAAATGCATTATCAGGTGGAAGAAGACCTGATTGGCGGCATGGTCATCCGTATTGGAGACAGGGTAGTGGACAGCAGCGTAAAAAATAAGCTGTCCGGATTACAGCGTGAGCTGTTAAAGGTACAGCTGTAAAACAGTAACCAGAAAAGAAAGGTGCGTAAGAACCATGAATTTGAGACCGGAAGAAATCAGTTCTGTTATCAAAGAGCAGATTAAAAGATATGCTTCAGAGCTTGAAGTTTCAGACGTCGGTACGGTTATTCAGGTTGCCGACGGAATTGCCCGTGTACATGGTCTGGAAAACGCAATGCAGGGTGAGCTTCTGGAATTCCCCGGCGAAGTATACGGAATGGTGCTGAACCTGGAAGAGGATAATGTAGGCGCCGTACTTCTTGGAAGCCAGAAAAACATCAACGAAGGCGACACGGTAAAGACCACAGGCCGTGTTGTTGAAGTTCCTGTAGGCGATGCCATGTTGGGACGTGTAGTAAATGCCCTTGGCCAGCCCATTGACGGCAAGGGACCCATACAGACGGATAAATATCGTAAAATAGAAAGAGTTGCATCAGGCGTTATCACAAGAAAATCCGTTGATACACCGTTGCAGACAGGTATTAAGGCAATCGACTCCATGGTGCCCATCGGAAGGGGCCAGCGTGAGCTGATTATCGGCGACAGGCAGACAGGTAAGACTGCCATTGCCATTGACACCATCATCAATCAAAAAGGACAGGGCGTAAATTGTATTTATGTTGCTATTGGCCAGAAAGCCTCCACGGTAGCTTCTATTGTTAAGACATTAGAAGAATCCGGAGCTATGGCTTATACCACAGTGGTTGCCGCAACGGCAAGTGAGTTGGCGCCCCTGCAGTATATAGCGCCTTATTCAGGCTGCGCAATCGGCGAGGAATGGATGGAAAAGGGCGGCGATGTGCTGGTTGTCTATGATGACTTAAGTAAGCATGCGGCTGCATACCGTACACTTTCCTTGCTCTTAAAGCGTCCCCCCGGGCGTGAGGCTTATCCCGGCGACGTATTTTATCTGCACTCAAGGCTTCTTGAACGTGCGGCAAGAATGAGCGAAGAATACGGCGGCGGTTCCCTTACGGCGCTTCCCATTATTGAAACACAGGCAGGGGATGTGTCCGCTTATATTCCTACCAATGTTATTTCTATTACAGACGGCCAGATTTATCTGGAAACGGAAATGTTCAACTCCGGCTTCCGTCCTGCTGTTAACGCAGGTTTGTCCGTATCCCGTGTAGGTGGTGCGGCGCAGATTAAGGCTATGAAGAAAATTGCCGCTCCCATCCGTGTGGAGCTGGCTCAGTACAGAGAACTTGCAGCTTTTGCGCAGTTCGGTTCCGAACTGGATGCGGATACCAAAGAAAAGCTGGCACAGGGCGAGAGAATCAAAGAAATTTTGAAGCAGCCTCAGTATAAGCCTATGCCGGTACAGTATCAGGTTATCATCATCTATGCGGCAACCAACAAATACCTGCTGGATGTACCTACCGGGGATATCACAAGATTTGAGGAGGAATTCTTCGAGTTTATCAATACAAAATATCCTCAGGTACCAAACGCCATTGCAGAGGAAAAGGTAATTTCCGACGCAACGGAGGAAACCTTAAAGAAAGCAATTGAGGAGTTCAAAGCAGCGTTTTTAAAATAGAAGGAAATAAAAAATTCTTCACACAACAATTTATGCCGGGCCATTAAGGAATTAAATCCGGTGGCCGGCGGCAGATGGAGGATTAATTAGTTATGGCTTCAATGCGTGACATAAAAAGGCGTAAGGGCAGTATTCAAAGCACCCAGCAGATTACCAAAGCCATGAAGCTTGTTTCCACTGTTAAGCTGCAGAGAGCAAAACAAAACGCAGAGAAATCAGGAAACTATTTCCATTGCATGTTTGAAACGGTAAACTCTATCCTGAAAAAGACCGGCAATCTGGACCACAAGTACTTAAAATCCGGTGCGACAGGAAAGAAAGCCGTAATTGTGATTACATCCAACAGAGGTCTGGCAGGAGGCTACAACTCCAACGTGATTAAGCTTATCACCAAAGGAGAGCTGGCGGACGAGGACCTGGCTATTTATGCAGTGGGGAAAAAGGGCCGTGAGGCGTTGCAAAGGCAGTATGAAATCAAAGCCGATTATTCGGATGTGATTGAGGAGCCTGTCTATGCGGACGCTATGGTGATCAGCAGGGATGTGCTTGAAGCTTTTTCCAAAGGCGAAATCAGCGAGATTTATCTTGCTTACACGGCGTTTAAGAATACGGTTGTCCATATACCCACTCTCTTAAAGCTGCTCCCGGTGGCAATTGGCGGGGAGAGCGAGATTAAGGGAGAGGATACGGACAGCGACGACAGAGCGCCCATGAATTTTGAGCCTGAGGACGAGGAGGCTTTAAATCTGCTCATACCCAAATATATAACCAGCCTGATATATGGCGGCATGATCGAGGCGGTAGCCAGTGAAAACGGCGCCAGAATGCAGGCTATGGATTCCGCTACCAGCAATGCGGAAGAAATGATAGAAAATTTGACACTGCTGTATAACAGAGCGCGCCAGGGCTCCATCACACAGGAGCTGACGGAGATTATCGCAGGCGCCAACGCAATTTCTTAATGCAATGTTTTTAGCAGCAGTGAAAAATCAGAAATAAAATTGGACCGGCTGAAAGCTAGCCGGACAGGAATGGAGGAGAAATGGCAGATATAAATACGGGCAAGAGTAGCTGCTCGGGAAAAATTACACAGATTATCAGTGCCGTTCTGGATATTAAATTTACAGATGGCAGACTGCCGGAAATCAACGAAGCAATTAAGATTCCTCTGAAAAACGACGAGGAGCTTATCGTTGAGGTGGCGCAGCATCTGGGTGATGATACGGTCAGATGTATTGCCATGGGTTCTACCGACGGTCTGGTAAGAGGAATGGAGGCAATCGCAACAGGAGCGCCCATCAGCGTACCCGTTGGCGAGAACACCCTGGGACGTATTTTCAACGTTCTGGGCAAGCCCATTGACAATAAACCCGCCCCTGAGGGCGTAACCTTTGAACCCATTCACAGGCCTGCCCCTGAATTTGTGGAGCAGTCCACACAGCAGGAGCTTTTGGAAACAGGTATCAAGGTGGTAGACCTTCTCTGCCCTTATCAGAAGGGTGGTAAGATTGGTCTTTTCGGCGGTGCCGGTGTTGGTAAGACGGTCTTGATTCAGGAATTGATCCGTAATATTGCCACGGAGCACGGCGGATACTCCGTATTTACCGGTGTTGGAGAGAGAACAAGAGAGGGAAATGACCTTTACCATGAAATGATGGAGTCAGGAGTTATCGACAAGACCACCATGGTATTCGGTCAGATGAACGAGCCCCCCGGAGCAA
>CAJUED010000025.1 GCA_910585075.1 uncultured Lachnospiraceae bacterium | reverse complement strand
TTTGTAACTTATTAACTATATAGCTCTTGTGGCTATATCATTATTATACTAGGAGTAATTATGTTTATCTTACAGAGTTTGCTATGCTTTGTAAAGAAGAATCACGCAAAATTTAAGGTGAGCCGGGAGGATAACTTTTCATTGTTTTAAGGCTCCCTTTTCTGTATACTTTAATTACAGGAAATGCGGTTATTACAGGATTATGAAAGTAAAAGGCTGGAGGCACGATGAAATTTTTGCACATTGCAGATTTACATATAGGAAAAACGGTAAATGACTTTTCCATGCTGGAAGACCAGAAATTTATACTGGAGCAAATCATCGGCATGGCAAGCGCAAATCAGGTGGACGGGGTAGTGATTGCCGGGGATATTTACGACAGGGCGATTCCGCCGGCCGAGGCGGTCACACTGTTTGACAGCTTTCTGACAGGACTGTCGGAAAAAGGCGTTCAGGTGCTGATGATCAGCGGGAACCACGATTCTCCGGAACGTATCAGCTTTGGGGAAAGTCTGCTTTGCAGGCAGGGAGTACACATTGCAGGAACATTAAAGGACAGGCCGGTAAGGGTCAGGATAAAAGATAAAAAAGATAAGGAGACGGAAGGCTGGGAGACAGAATTTGTGCTCCTGCCCTTTGTAAAGCCTGCCCAGGTGGGGGCAAGGACAAGCCAGGAGGCTGTCTCGCGTTTGCTGGAATGCTATTGGGAAGAAGAAAAAGCGTGGGAGACAGGGGAGCGTCAGGGAGAAAAGCAGAAAAAATCTGCGGAAGCTTTGGAAAATAAATTTATAGTACCCCAGACGTCAGACAGGCCTGGGAAAACCCGCGTTCTTATAACCCATTTTTTTGTGACCGACGCAGGCCGGGAGCCGGAGCTCTCGGACAGCGAGAGCACCATCCACGTGGGCGGCCTTGACAATGTGGACGCCGGCGTATTTGAAGGCTTTGATTATGTGGCGCTGGGCCACATTCACAAGCCTCAGCAAATCGGCAGTCATCCCATCTGGTACGCCGGTTCCCCTCTGCAATATTCCTTCGGGGAGACCCGGCAGGTAAAATCGGCTCTGCTGGTGAGCATTGGGCCGGAAGGGCTAAGAGAGGTAAAGCAGCTTCCCTTACGTCCCCTCCGAAGGATGCGGAAAATAAAGGGAAGTCTGCGGGAATTACTGCGCGGAGGAGGAACGGAGGAACTGTCTGTAATGGCAAAGTCAGAAACAGTAGAAACCACTGATATGGCAAATTTAATGACGGAAGGGAATATTTTACCGGAAGGAGTCAGGGTGTTGGGTGAGGTAGGCGGATACCGGCAGGATTATATTCAGGCCATACTCACAGATAAGGGCGAGCTTATTGACCCTATCGGTACACTGCGCAGCGTGTATCCCAATGTTATGCAGATTGTGCGTGAGGATACGCAGCTTTCCCCAGGGGGACAGGAGCAGGCAGGGCGCAGCCGTATGCTTGCGGAGAAAAAAGATGCCCTTGCGCTGTTTCGGGATTTTTATGAAACAGTACGTGAGGAAGAACTGTCTGAGGATGGCAGTGAGGTAATTGTTGATACAATCAGGGAATTGGAAGGAAAAATGTGAAAAGTCCAAAGCAGATGATGAGCCTTTGACAATTATACGTCTGGAGCGTGTTTGAAAATGAACGCATTCAAAAGTATGAGACAGGAGATGCGCAAAAAGCAGCTCAGAAATGAGGTGAAATTATGAAACCGGTAAGACTGATTCTCTGCGGCTGGGGGCCTTACAGGGAAAAACAGGAAATTGATTTTACAGGATTTAAAGAGAGAGGCCTTTTCCTCATTACCGGACAGACCGGGGCGGGAAAGACCACCATTTTTGATGCCATCACCTATGCGCTGTACGGAAATATGAGCGGCGGCACCCGGGAGAAAAACAGTGTGCGCAGCGACTTTGCCGGGGCGGACACGCCCACTTATGTGGAGCTGTTTATGACCCATGGAGGGCAGGATTACCATATATACCGGAACCCGGAGTACATGCGCCCGAAGAAGCGAAAAGGAGGGGACGAGAGAGCCCTTACCAAAGAAAAAGAAAAGGCTGTACTGACCGGCCCGGACGGGCTGAGCATAGAGGGCGGCAGTGAGGTGACAAAGAAGGTACAGGAGCTTTTGCGGCTGGATTACCGCCAGTTTAAGCAGCTGTCCATGATTGCCCAGGGGGAGTTTGCCAGACTTTTGTCCGCGGCTCCGTCAGAAAAAACCAAAATTTTCCGGGAAATCTTCGGCACGGATTTGTATGAAAAAATGGCTGCCTCCCTGAAAGGAAAATCGGGCGGCATTTACAAAAGTGTAATGGAATGCCGTCACAAGATGGACGAAGACATTGAAATGCTGTTAAGGGACGGGGCGGCCTTAGAGCGCGCAGAGAGCTATTTCTATGAGGGAGTGATTGTTTCTTTAAAAGAAGAAAAGAAAAAGGTCAAGGAAAAATGGCAGGAGAGCCAAAAGGCCTATGGGGAAAATCAGGCGCTCATACAAAAGCTTACCGCCAGGGTGGCGGAAAATGAAAAAATCCGCAGTCTCCATGAAAAATTGGAAAAAGAAAAGAACCGGCAGCAGGCTTTGTTGCAGCGGCAGCAGGAGATGGAGGAAAAGGAGCTGCTCTTAAAGCTCCAGGAGAAAGCGGCGGCCTTAGAGCCTGCGGACGTGAAGGTTCAGGCGGCAAAGGAGCGTGTCGGCTTACTGGAAAAGGATACGGAAACTTCCGCAAAAGACCTGGAAAAGCTTGTGAGGCAAAAGGAGTCTCAGGAGGACTTCTACGGAAGGCGGGAAGAAATTGCCCTTGGCTATGAGGAGGAGAAAAATTACCGGGAGGCGAAAGAAGCCTTAGAGAAGGAAAACAAACGGTGTGCAAAGCAGGAAAAGGAGCTTGCAGGACTGCAAAAGGATTACCTGAAAGCCGAGAAGGCGGAGGACGAGGCTAAGTATCTTTACGAGCAGGCGGAGCGGGCTTACCGCCATGGGATTGCAGGAATTCTTGCAGAAAATCTCACGGAAGGCGCCCCCTGCCCTGTGTGCGGCGCCGTGCATCATCCAAATCCGGCAAAAGGTTCTTCGGCTTTGCCCTCGGAAGGTGAGGTCAAAGGGCTGAAGGAGAGCTATGAAAAACACCAAAAAAAACGGGTGGAGCTTCATGGAAAAACCGCGGCATCCAAGGCGCAGACCATCCAGCTGCAAAGTCAGCGGGGAGAGCTTCTGGAAAAAGTAAGACTTTTGGAGGAAAAACAAAAGGAGAGACAGCCGGAAACTTCCGCCTACATAGAGGCCAATGCCAGGGAAGCATTTGAAAAGCAGATAAGGCAGTATGAGCAGAGGCTTGTGCAGATTCAGGAGCGAACGGAAAGCCAGGAGAAGCGAAAGAAAGAGCTTTTGCAGAGCCGGGAAAATCTGGAAAAGCTTTTAAAGGATTTTAGAGAAAAGCTGGAAAAAGCGGGCTTTGCCCGGGAGGAAGATTACCGGAAAGTCCTGAAAGATGAAAAGGAGACCGCCCTCCTTCGCAGCGAAATCGAGGGCTATCGGCAGGAGTGCAGCCTGTGTGGTCAGATGATAGCCCATCTTTTGGAGGAAACAGGAAAATCCAAACCTGAAGACGGAGAGAAGCTGGCGGATGAGCTGGAAAAAGCCAGAGCGGAGGGAAAAGAGCTTTTGGACGCCCATCTTGAACTGGAAAATAAGCTCCAGGGATTGAAAAAAGGAATTGTCTCCCTTGCAGAGAAGCAAAAGCAGCTCGAGGAATTGATGAACAGATACAGTCTTATCAAGGATTTAGACGACGCGGCAAATGGGAATAATAAAAAGAGACTGGTTTTTGAGCAGTATGTGCTGGCCTCCTATTTTGAGGATATCCTGCTGGCCGCCAACATAAGGCTGCACCTGATGAGCGGCGGAAGGTACGAGCTAAAGCGGGCGGAGCAGATTAGCGACGGCAGAAGCAAAGATAATCTGGAGATTGAAGTGATGGATTACTACACGGGAAAATACCGCTCGGTGAAAACCCTTTCAGGTGGGGAGACCTTTAAGGCCTCTCTGGCCTTAGCCCTTGGCATGAGCGATGTGGTGCAGTCTGCCAGCGGAGGAATCAGAGTGGAGGCATTGTTTGTGGACGAAGGCTTTGGAAGCCTTGACAGCGAATCTTTAGAGCAGGCCTGTCGTACATTGCAAAGCCTGGTGGAAAGAGACAGATTGATTGGTATTATCTCCCACGTGCCTGAGCTGGCGGAAAAAATCGGGAACCAGATTCAAATCGAGAAAACTAATGCTGGAAGCAAGGCGCGTGTTATGGTATCCTAAGAGAAGAAAAGAGATGGATTGATGTTTATGCGCGGCAAAGCGGCGCGGAAATGAGGTAAGTATGGAAAACAAATTTGATGTGATTATTATCGGCGCTGGTCCTGGGGGGATTTTCTGTGCCTATGAATTAATGGATAAAAATAAGGATTTAAAGGTACTGGTTGTGGAGAAGGGACGCTCCATTGAAAAACGCCAGTGCCCGAAGCGTGTTACCAAAGAGTGCGTGGGCTGTAAGCCCTGCTCCATTACCACAGGGTTTGCGGGAGCCGGTGCTTTTTCCGATGGAAAGCTGTCTCTTTCCCCGGATGTAGGGGGAAATTTGCCTGCGCTCCTTGGCTATGAGAAAACTCAGGAACTTATCAAAGAATCGGATAATATTTATCTGAAATTTGGTGCGGACACCAACGTTTACGGAATCGACAAGCAGGCGGAAATCAGGGAAATCCGCCGGAAGGCAATCAATGCCAATTTAAAGCTGGTGGAATGTCCCATCCGTCATCTGGGAACCGAGGAAGGCTACAAGATTTACGAAAAACTCCAGCACCATCTGGAAAAGGAGGGCGTGACCCTTATTTTCAACACCATGGTGGAAGAAATTCTGGTGGAAGAAGGCAGGGCTGTGGGCATCAAGACCGATAAGGGAGACTGTTTTTACGCGGGTGAAGTAGTGTCAGCGGTGGGCCGTGAGGGCGCAGACTGGTTTAAGGACAAATGCGGTGAAATCGGCATAGAGACCACCCCGGGAACGGTGGATATCGGCGTCCGGGTGGAGGTTCGGGATGAGGTGATGCAGTTCCTCAACGAAAATCTCTATGAAGCGAAGTTGATTTATTATACCCCTACTTTTGACGATAAGGTGCGTACTTTCTGTACAAACCCCTCCGGGGAGGTTGCCACGGAATATTATGAGGGCGGCCTTGCGGTGGTGAACGGTCACGCTTATAAATCTAAAGATTATAAAACCGACAATACAAACTTTGCCATATTGGTGAGCAAAAACTTTACCAAGCCCTTCAAGACGCCCATTGAGTACGGCAAGCATATAGCAAGGCTTTCCAATATGCTCTGCGGCGGAAAGATACTGGTGCAGACCTTTGGGGACTTCAGAAGGGGCAGGCGGACCACGGAGGAGCGGCTTTGCCGTAATAACCTGATGCCTACCTTAAAGGATGCTGTGCCGGGAGATTTGTCACTGGTATTCCCTCACAGGATTATGGTGGATATTGAGGAGATGCTGCTGGCCCTGGACAAAATTACGCCGGGAATTGCAGCGGACGAGACACTGCTTTACGGTGTGGAGGTAAAATTCTATTCCAACAGGGTTGTGGTCAATCAGGATTTTGAGACCAGCATAAAAGGACTTCGGGCAATCGGGGACGGAGCAGGCGTGACAAGAGGCCTGCAGCAGGCTTCCGCTAACGGAATCAGTGTGGCGAGAAGTATCTTGAGGAAATTGGAGGTATGAAGAAAAGAAAGAAGTTTATAATGGCGCTCCTTTTGAGCCTGCTTATTTTGACAGCGGCAGGCTGCGGGAGCGTAAATAAAGATACAAAGCTTGTACTCACCACAGGCTTTAAAAAGGACGAGGTTTTCCGTATAGAAACCATGTCCTGTACCCTGCCTGAGGTGATGGTCTACCTGACCAACACCCAGGACCAGTACGAGAGTGTGTATGGCAAGGAAATCTGGGAAACCGGCTTAAATGGCATTACCCTTGAGGAGAGTGTGAAAGAAACAGTTCTTGCCCAGCTGGCCCAGATTAAGACCATGAACCTTTTGGCGGGACAGCACGGAGTTGAGCTTGACGAGGGGGAACTGAAAACCGTCCGGGAAGCGGCCGCCGCATATTTTGAAACCTTAAATCCGGCGGAGCGGGAAGCCATGCAGGTGACGGAGGAAACCATTTTTAATCTTTACGGGGAGTTTGCCCTTGCCAATAAGGTATATGAATTTATCATCAAGGACATCAACCCAGAAATCAGCGACGACGAGGCAAGAACCATCACGGTGCAGGACATTCTGCTCAAGACCTATTCCATGGACGGCGCCGGGAAAAGAATCGAATACTCTGAAAATGCAAAGCTGGACGTGAAACGGCAGGCGGAGGAAATTTTAGAGCTGGCACAGCAGGAGGACAGCGATTTCGAGGAATTGGTACTCACTTACAGCGAGGGGGAACGGGGAACCTGGTCCTTCGGTAAGGGGGAGATGGACCCGGCCTTTGAGGAGGCCGCCTTTAATCTGGAAACCGGTGAAATCAGCGATGTTGTGGAGGCAGGAGACGGCTACCATGTGATTCGCTGTATCAGTACCTTTAACCGGGAGGAAACCGACGCAAACAAGGTCAAGATTGTGGAAAAAAGGCGGGAGGAAGTGTTTGGACAGGAGTACGATGTCTTTGTAAAATCCCTGGCCCGGTCTTTGAATGACGAATTATGGGAGACGGTTTCTTTTATCCAAAATGATGAGGTGGTTACGAAGGATTTTTTTGATATTTATAATCAGTATTTTAGTTAATAAAAATTTTAGAATTATGGGATGCCTTGAAAATACAAGGTTTTTGAGTAATTACTAGCACTCATTTGAAATGAGTGCTAATTTTTTCTTGACTTTTACGAAAAAGGGAATTACACTTTGTTTTAGTAAAAAGATGTGAAATATCGTAACAACTGGGCAGGTAGTAAGATGCAACGTCCTGAGCTTAATAATTGCGAAGCACATCTGCGGGTAAAAGCAAAAGGAAATTTATCAGCAAAGAAAAAGGAGTGAATTATCGTGGCAGAAAAACACGGAAACTTATCAATCAACAGTGAAAATATTTTCCCGATTATTAAAAAGTGGCTGTACTCAGACCATGACATTTTTTTCAGGGAACTGGTGTCCAACGGATGCGACGCTATCACCAAGCTTAAAAAACTGGATATGATGGGAGAGTATTCCCTGCCGGAGGATTATAAAGGAAAGATTCAGATTATGGTAAATCCCGAGGCGAAAACCCTTAAATTTATCGACAACGGCGTTGGTATGACCGCTGACGAGGTGGAGGAGTACATCAATCAGATTGCCTTTTCAGGGGCTACGGACTTTATTGCAAAGTATAAGGACAAGACCAACGAGGATCAGATTATCGGACATTTCGGTCTGGGATTTTATTCCGCTTTCATGGTGGCGGACGAGGTGCATATTGATTCCCTCTCCTGGCAGGAGGGCGCAGTGCCGGTTCACTGGGAATGCGACGGCGGCACGGAATTTGACATGCGGGAGGGCGATAGGACTGAGGTTGGTACCACAGTTACCCTTTTTGTAAACGAGGATGTGCTTGAGTTCTGCAATGAATATAAGGCAAGAGAGGTATTGAAGAAATACTGTTCCTTCATGCCTACGGAGATTTATCTTTCCAAGGAAAATACCACAGACACCCAGACAATAGACGCGGACGAGAAGCTGGATACGGATACGGTGGTAGAGGAAATCAAGCCGGAGAAGGAAGAAGACAAATTAAGATATAAGATTGTAAAACGTCCCGAGCTTTTGAACGAGACCAATCCTCTTTGGATGAAGCACCCCAACGAGTGTACCAGAGAAGAATATCTGGAATTTTACCGCAAGGTTTTCATGGATTACAAGGAGCCTCTGTTCTGGATTCATTTAAATATGGATTACCCTTTCAACTTAAAAGGTATTTTGTACTTCCCTAAGATTAACATGGAGTACGAGTCCATTGAAGGTGTGATTAAGCTGTACAACAATCAGGTGTTTATTGCAGATAACATCAAGGAGGTAATCCCTGAATTCCTGATGCTGTTAAAGGGCGTAATCGACTGTCCTGACCTGCCTCTTAATGTGTCCAGAAGCGCTCTGCAGAACGACGGATTTGTGAAGAAGATTTCCGATTATATCACAAAGAAGGTTGCAGATAAGCTCTCCGGAATGTGCAAGACTGAGAAGGAAGAATACGACAAGTACTGGGATGATATCAGTCCTTTTATCAAGTACGGATGCCTGCGTGACGACAAGTTCTGTGAGAAAATGACGGATTACATTCTGTTTAAGAACTTAGAGGGCAAATACCTGACACTTCCCGAGTGTCTTGAAGTGAATAAGACAGACCCGGATGAGATAGAAGCGGAAAAAGAAAATAAAGAGGGACAGGAGACTCAGTCCGCAGAAGAAAGTCAGACAGCCGGGGATGACCAGGCTGAGAGGGCGGAAACCGCTGAAGTGGTAGACGCTGACGGCAACGTGGTTACTGACGGTGAAGGCGCTGACGCTGCAGGTGCGGAGGATGTACAGGAAGGTCAGTCCGCGGAAGTAGTGGACGCTGACGGCAATGTAATTACCGCCGGAGAAGATGCTGACGCCGCAGAAGACGACGAGGATGAGGAAGAAAAGAAGGAAAAGGTTATCTACTACGTAACCGACGAGAAACAGCAGAGCCAGTACATCAGCATGTTTAAGGCTGCCAAGATGGACGCTGTTATCCTCACCCACAATATCGACCAGCCTTTTATTTCTCAGTTAGAGGCAAAGAACGAAGGCATTAAGTTCCAGAGAATTGACGCTGACCTTACGGATACCTTCCGTGCAAAGACCAATAAGAAGACTGCCAAGGAGCTTGAGGCAGCGGCTGAGGCTATCGGCAAGGTGATGAAGAAGGCTCTTAAAAAAGATAAGATTACCATCAAGGTGGAAAAGCTGAAAAACAAGAAGATATCCTCCATGATTACCCTCTCCGAGGAGAGCAGAAGGATGCAGGATATGATGAAGATGTACTCCATGCCCGGTATGGACATGGGCGCTATGGGCAAGGAAGGGGAAACCCTGATTTTGAATGCAAATCATCCTCTTGTACAGTATGTGATGGATAATACCGAAGGAAACAATGTGAATATGATTTGTGAACAGCTCTATGACCTTGCGCTTTTGCAGCACGCACCTCTTGAGCCCGAGGCTATGAGCAAGTTTGTGGCACGAAGCAATGATATTATGATGCTTTTAACAAAATAAAGTAACAGTTTAGCCGGAACGGTGGAAAGTGTTATAAATATGTTGAGCAAATGATGTGAACTGAATTGATACAAAATAAAAGGCAGATGCAGTATGTGACATTTGCCGGAGATAGGAAAACCCCTGCGGCCGGTGGAGCCGCGGGGGTTTTCCTGTCCAATGAAAAAGAAAAATAAGAATATGCTCGGTGAAAATTGGTATCATGAGGCACTTAACCGTCAGTCATTTGGATAGACGACACCTTTGATAAAGCCCTTTGGTTTATGGCTTAAAGCATCAAAAGCTTCCTGTATTTCGTCAAGACGGAAGGTATGGGAAATAATACCATCCATATGGTAAGTACCGTTGTTGATCAGAGCAGCAGCCCGCCTTGCCGTGTCAAGCTGCAGAGGATCCGATACCGGATGGGGCGTAAAAATCGTTGTCCCCTTGTCCAAAAACTTTCTGAAATCAAAGCCGGCCATTTCAGATTCATAATAACTCATAATGCACAGACGTGAAGGGCCGTCCTTCAGATAATCTGCGCAGGTCTCCATAAGGGCGGGCAGGCCGGTGCCTTCAATGACAAAATCCGCCATATGTCCCCCTGTAAGTTCCCTGATTTTCTCAGGTGCATTTTCCTTTTGGCTGTTGATGAGAGCGGATGCGCCCATTTCTTTTGCCAGAGCCAGCTTTTCATCATCCACATCAATTGCAATGAGTCCTGCAAGGAGGTGTCCCTTAAGAGCCTGTGTGCACCATAGTCCCATAGGCCCACAGCCTACGATCACTCCATAGTCCCCGGCTTTTGGAGCGGCGGCATGGAGGACGGTGGTGACGCATTTTAAGGGCTCCAAAAACGCTTTTTTTACATCAATATCCTCATTTAAAAGGAAACAAAATTCTTCCTTAACCGCCGCATATTGGGAAAAGCCCTCCAGGCGGTCAGGCAGAACCGTAACCTTGTCTCCCACCTTTAATTTCCTGGTCTGGGCGCCGGTTTCAACCACGATTCCCGCCCACTCATGGCCCAGAGTCATGGGCGCCTTTCCAATCAATCCCTTAAAATGATTCAGCTCCCAATTGCATAACCCGCACACTTCCACACGGACAATCACCTCGTCAGGCTTAAGGGTAATGTCCCTCTCCTTGATGGAAAATTTTCCGGGTTCTATTAAAACCGCCGTTTTTGTTTTCATTTCTACCCCCATTTCCGCACTGCTTTTGCGTTAAAGAATTTGCGGCAGACAGTGCACAGACACAAATTCCCATCTACAAATTGTTTTGCTGTTTCCTGCAAAATGACTTTGTCAGTATTTTATAAAATCAGTTGAGAGGATAGAAAGAACAATAACGGTAATAATATGGACAAAAACGCTGTTTCACTGATGTTCAGCCCCTACCTGCCAAATTCCTGCAAGCGTGATTTGTCGGGCAAAGGCCGCTGTGCCGGAACTGTTACTTCCACATAGTTTTGTGGGGAAACTCCGGTTGACTTGCGGAAAATCCTTGAGAAATATCCGGAATCATAGTAACCGCACATGGCGCTGACGTCAGCAACGCTGAGCTTTAACACCTTTTTCTGGGACAAAAGCTGTTTGGCGTAGTTGATGCGGAGATTTGTCACATATTCATTGGGCGTAACACCCATCTCACGATAAAATTTGCGGCGGATGTAGTCCTTGCTGTAGCCGCTTTCCAACAAAATGGATGTGATATTGATTTCCGGGTCTGTGAAAGAGGAAATTAATCTGGCCTGTATATATTCAACAATCGGGTCAATGAAATCCCGGGCAGCCCACAGGTTTAAAAGCTGCAGGGCGGCATTGTGCAGAGACAAAATAACGGCTTCGTGGTCCGGAGCCTGATAATGAAGCCTTAGCATGATGGAGAGCAGGGATTGAAAGCTCTGCTCGGTATCATCCTGCAGGATGAAGGGAAATGCCTTTTGTAAAGACGGGGAAGGAGACTGCATGGCAAAAAACAGGGTGTCCGTGTGAAAGTAAATGTCGTAGAACCCATTTTCGGATGTTTTCATATGAGGAAGTTCAGGGGGAATGCACATGATTGTGCCCGGGGAAAAAGCATAATTTTTTTCGCCCACCAGGGCAGTTCCCGTTCCCTTTACATTTAAAACGATTTCCCAGGAATCATGGGTGTGCAGTTCGCAATGTTTTAACGAAATATGTGAAGTTCCAAGAGAGTACAGTGCCATAATCAGCTCCTCCTTTATGCAGGAAAAGATGTTGTCATGTTTTGCAGGCTGATTCGCTGGGATAAAGGCATCATGCATTGTGGAGTAGTTATTGAATCAGCGCTGTTTTTTCATATATAGCACAGAAAAGGAGCTTTGTCTAACCCTTATCGTTATATAATTTAATTTCATATCAGTTTTGTGACAATATATCATACAATTCAAACAAACAAATTAATTGGAAAAATTTGACTGTAAATATTGTAAAAATGTGACAACGTTATCATAGTGCAAAACCACGAATCTGTACAAAATAACTAAAAATGTATTGATAAAAAGTCAGGTGTGTGTTAATGTGTAAGAACAAATAAAGAAAAATTGTCGAATAAATCTGATTATATCCGACAATATAGTTAATTTGTCCGAAAAAATATGAAAAAAGTTGCAGGAGAAATATGAAAAAAATCACACTGAAAATGATAGCAGAAGAAGCCGGCGTTTCTATTTCCTGCGTGACAAGGTATATCAATAAGAGTGGTTATGTATCGGCGGAAAAGAGAAAAAAGTTAGATGCCGTGTTAGAGCGGATGAAGTACATCCCTAATCAGCAGGCAAGGAGCCTGCGGGGAGGAAGTTCAAAACTGATTGGTCATATTTATCTGAACTCAAATGAAAATATATTTTTTGCCAAGATAGCGGTGGAAATTGAGAAAAAAAGTTTTGAACGGGGGTACAGAACTATTTCCTATGCGCTGGAACCGGAAAATGCCGGCGCTCTGAACGATATTCTTCTGGATTCATGCTTTTACGGAGTTGACGGCGTCATAATCAATTCCGGAGATGTGAAAGGTATTATGAATGAGATTAGAGAAAAAATAGAGGAAGTGCCGGTTCCTGTTGTGATGATTGAGCGGCCGGCGGACGTATATGGGATTGAAAAGATATTGATTGACAATGAGGAAGGCAGCTATATTGCAACAAAAAGATTGAACGGTGCAGGTCATAAGCGTATTGCTTTCCTGGGTGTGGGTAGAGACTCGGCTGTGGAAAACGAACGGTATTATGGCTATCAACAGGCTATGAAAAGTATTGATAGTGGTTATGCCAAGGAGCATTCCTATTTTGTGGATGAGTATCTGGTGGAGAATGGGTATCGGAAAACAGTAGAACTTCTGAAAAATTGTGAAGAACAAGAACGACCTACGGCAATTTTTGCAACATCTGATATTTTAGCGGCCGGAGTATACCGGGCGCTTATGGAGTTGCATATTAACATCCCTGAGGAGATTTCTGTGGTGGGTTATGACGATACCATTGCACAGTTTTTATCCCCTCCATTATCCACCTTGCAGCTTCCCATAGAAGAAATAGGCGAGGCAGCAGTGGATACATTAATCAGCAAAATAAATAATCCAAGCCAAAATGTAAAAACGGTAAAAATCAGTCCGGTTTTTGTGGAACGCGATTCCATCAAACATTGCTCTGCTTCGTAAACCGGTTTATTGGCAGCATGAAAACCCTTTGGAAAGCAGTGGCAGAGTTGACAGGTGCCCTGCGGGACAGGGAGAGGAAATGTCCCTGTCTGAAAAACGAATTAAAACCTGATGTGATGTTGAAAAGGAGGTAAAGGTTATGGGAAACAGCAGGAAAGAAAAGCATGCAGGCATAGAAGGAGGATTTTGGGACAGGCATACGCCCTTTCTCATGTTGCTCCCTGCGGTTTTGGCAGTGCTTGTGGTGTCGGTATATCCCACGCTCAGAACGGTGGGGATGTCCTTTTTTGATAAATCCCTGTTGAGCAAGGAAGAACCATTTGTAGGGCTGGCAAATTATGCGGAAGCCTTCAGTAAAACGGAGCTTTGGCTCTACATATGCAATACTTTATTTTTTGCGATTGTTTCTCTGGTGCTTGGAGTGGCGCTTGCAATGTATGTTGCAGTCAAGCTGATTAAACCGTTGCCGGGAAAAGGATTTTTCCGCGCAATGTTTTTAACGCCTTGGGTGACGCCTCCCCTTGTTGCTTCTTTTACCTGGAGAATTTTGTTCAGCGAGAATTTTAGTCCCATTAACTCCATACTGCTGAGACTGGGGTGGATTAGCAGACCTATCAGCTTTTTGAACAGCACAGATGTGTTTTTAGGATTTTTATCCATTCCGCTGCTTATGCTGGTCATCATAAACGTATGGTCCATCTTCCCATTTCTGATGGTTATGTTTATTGCAGGCCTTCAGACGGTGCCTGAGGAGCTGTATGAGGCAGCAACTATGGATGGGGCCGGAAAAATGACAAAATTCTGGAAAATTACGGTGCCCTGTATCCGCCCGGTGATTGCAGTGTCCATTTTGCTTGAATTAATCTGGCAGTTTAACAACTTTAACATCAGTTATATGGTTACCAGCGGCGGGCCATTAGGCCGGACCAAACTGTTGGCTGTGGAAGTATACCAGCAGGCATTTACCAATTTCAGATACGGTTATGCATCGGCGGTCAGTGTGATCATGATGCTGGTGGCGGCCATTCCGGCAGTTCTTTATGTGAGGTCTTCCGTAAAGGACCTTCAGTAGAAAATGATTGCGGCAGCGCGGACATGGACCTGGGAGCAGGCGATTTTAAGATTGGAGTTTTCAGGCCGCAGGCTGTGGAAAGGGTATGGGTATAAGATGAAAAAGAATAAAAAAGTAAGAAAAGTATTTGAAATTATAAGACATTATGTGGCGCTTTTGCTGGTGAGTATTTTCGTACTGCTTCCCTATTACTGGATGATCGTTACGGCAGTCAAGCCCACGGAGGAGGTTATGGTATCTCCCTCAACGCTTCTGCCGTCACGAATTGATCTGTCGAATTTCAGCAAGGTTTGGAGTTTTCTTCCTCTTGGAACTTATATGAAAAATTCATTGATTGTATCAGCGGCGGTTACCATTGTCAGCGTGGTGTTTGCAACCCTGTGCGGGTACAGCATCAGCCGTTTTATCCGCCACAGAGCCCAGAAGGGGGCGTTGGTATTGATGCTCTGTACCCAGCTGATACCCGGAATCGTGACCATGATAAGCCTTTACTTTATTATGTACAACCTGAATATGAACAATACCTATCAGGGATTGATCATTGCTTATGTGGTGTGGGCGGTGCCCTTCTGTACATTGATGATAAAAGGATATTTTGACGCTGCCATACCAAGGGAGATTGAGGAGAGCGCAAGAGTAGACGGGTGCTCCCAAATTCGGACATTTTATGATATCTGCCTTCCGATTTCCATTCCGGGGATTATCTCAACGGCGATTTTCGCTTTCATTCTGGCATGGAATGAGTATATGTGGGCGAGCATCCTCTTAAGCGGTGACAAATTAAAGCCGGTTTCCGTTGGAATCTATGATTTTATCGGGCAGTATGGAGCAAACACAAAGATGGCCCTTACCATGACGGCAGGTATTTTCATTACTTTGCCTGCAATGATCATATTTGGCTTCTTGCAGAAGTACTTAATCAGCGGTCTGTCCGCAGGCGCTGTGAAAGGATAAAGGAAAAAGAATCAAATTCTCAAAAAAAAGGAGGAGAAAAAGTATGAAACACAAGAAATTAGTAGCATGGGGGATGGCAATGGCACTTGCAGCCGGCTTATTGTCAGGCTGTGGAGGAAAATCAAATGATTCCGGTTCCGGTACAAATACGGATACAAGTCAAAGTACTGACGCGGGAACACAGGATACTTCGGATGCCGAGACTTCCGCAGATACACAGGAGGCGGCGGGAGATGCCGCTGATGCAGGTGAGAAGCCTTATGATGGAGTGGAGCTGACCTTCTGGATGCAGTCCTATGGCTCCGACCCGTCTATCCAGAGAGCAGCCCTTGACAAGGTTACCGCAGATTTTAAAGAAAAAACAGGTATCACGGTAAATTATGCCATCAATGACTGGAGCAGTGCCAATCAGAAGCTGACACTGGCATGTACCGGTGGTGAAGCCCCTGATGTGGGGGATGTTTTCTTTACAAAATCCTTTGCGTTAATGAGCTCCGATGATGCAGGCCTTATGGTAATCAACGACGTTGTGGAAGATATGGGCGGAGAAGAAACCTGGCTGGCGGCAGGAAAGGATGAAGCATGTGTTGACGGCGACTGGTACGGTGTTCCATGGCGTTTTGACACCCGTGTACTGATGTACAACTTGGAGGATTTCGAAAAGGCAGGTATTACCAAAGTTCCTGAAACATGGGATGAGCTGATTGAAGTTGCCCAGAAGCTTACCGAGACAGATGCAAATGGCAATATCACGCATGCAGGACTGGCATGGAACTCAGATATGGGCCGTTATGACCAGGCATGGTTTTCCATGTTGGCACAGTGCGGCGGCACTATGATGAATGAAGATTTCACAGAGTTTACATTTGACAGCGAAGAAGGAAAGAAATCCCTGCAATTTTTAGCAGACTGTATCAACAAATACAATATCTGCAACAACAGTCTTGACGCTTCCTACAGTGCGTTAACTGAGTTTATGAGCGGAAACGTATCTATGCTTTTTGGAGCAACAGGCGAAAACAAAAATGACGTTATAAATGCAGCGCCTCAGATGGATGGGAAGGTTGCATCTGCTCCTCTGCCTACTGCAACAGGAACAGAGAGAAATGCAATTGCATTCTCAGCACCTATCGGTATTTTTAAGACCACTCAGAATCCTGAAGCCGCAAAAGAATGGGTGAAATATTTCTGCAGTGAAGAAGTTCAGTTATACATGAGCCAGCAGCTTTCCATTTTGAATTCTAATGTAAAGGTAATGCAGGATCCTTATTTTACAGAGGATGAATGGCTGAGCGCATTTTCAGAGACTGCTTTAAATTCACAGTCAGGCGATATGCCTCTTACCACATGGAGCCAGCTGGATGCATGGCCGGACGGACCAATCCCCAACATGTGTGCAAAGGTTGTAGATGGTCAGGATATAGATACGGCAATTGCTGAATGTCTGGAGAAGATGAAGGCAATCGGTTATTAAGCAAAATAAAGACAGAAAGAAGGTACTTAAAATGAAAGCAATTATGTATGAAGGCCCCAGAGAGTTAAAGGTAATCGAAGTGCCGAAGCTTCCCATGAACGAGGATCAGATTCGCCTTAAATCCATTTATTCCGGCGTAAGCCATGGCACGGAAATGAATGTATACCGCGGCCTTGCTCCCTTTTTCAGGAAAAAGCAGGACCCCGCAACAAGACTGTTTGTTGCGGCAGCGGAAAATGAAGTGTGGGAGTATCCGGTAAAAAGCTGCGACCCGGGCGTATGGTATATGGGATACGCTTCCGTAGGGGAAGTGATAGAGGTTGGCAGTAAAGTGGAAGGCGTAAAGGTGGGAGATATTGTGGCCTGCAGCGCCCCTCATCAGGAGGAAAATGTAATTGCAGCCAAGGATGCGGTTGTGCTTCCTGAGAGCATTGCGCCGGAAAAAGGCGTGCTTTTTACCAATCTGATTACCGCATATAACGGAATCATGGATACTCACATTAATCTGGGAGATACTGTGGTGGTCAGCGGTCTTGGGGTTTTGGGACAGCTTGTTGCCCAGATGGCAAAAATGAGCGGAGCTCATAAGGTTTACGGCGTTGACGTGCTGGAAAAGAGAAGAAATGCGGCTCTGGAAAACGGCTGTGATGAAGTGTTTGACCCGGCGTCCTGCGACGTGGCCATGGAAATCAGAAAGAGGACCAATAACAGGGGAGCTGATAAGGTAGTTGAGGTTTCCGGAAATGGAAGGGCATTAAACGAAGCCATCAGGATTGCCGCTCCTGAAACAACCATTACGGCGCTGGCATGGTACCAGGGAGCCCTTTCCACAGTAGATTTGTCGGAAGAATTTCATCATAACAGGATTGGAATCAAGCAGTCCCAGACAGGGGCAATGGATCCGTCATTCTCCGGCCTGTGGAATTATGCAAGAAGGGTTGAGACCTGCCTGACACTTTTAGAGAAACTGAAAACAGATAACCTGTTTACGGAATTCAAATATGATGATATCAGCACCGCTTATCAGACCATAGATAAGGAGCCTGAGAAGATTATTCAGGCAGTGATTACTTATTAGAATTGACGGGAAGGGACAGGAGATAGTATAGTAAAAAGGAGACAGATGCCCGGAAAACATGATTTTGCGGGCCTGTTTCCTCTACAGCGGAGGTGACAGAATGAGATTATCAGTGTGTGTAGACGCCGTTTTTATGGGAAAACCCATAGAGGAAGCGGTGCAAAAGGTGAAAGAAGCAGGGCTGGATACCATAGAGTTTTGGACCTGGGAAGATAAGGATATGGAGCTTTTGGAGAGACTCCATGAGGAAGGGATTAACATTGCCGCTTTCTGTACAGGCTTTATCAGTCTGGTGGAGAAGGGAGAAAGAGACAAATACATAGAGTCTTTAAAGAAAACCATAGAGGCGGCGAAGCGTTTGGGATGTAAAGTACTTATTTCCCAGACAGGTCAGGAGCTGCCCATCAGCCGGGAAGAACAGCATAAGAGTATGGTGGAAGGATTAAAGGCCTGCGTTCCTTATCTTGAGGAGAGCGGTATTACCCTGGTGGTGGAACCCCTTAACACCAGAGTGGATCATGCAGGGTATTATCTGTCAAGCTCGGATGAGGCGGCGGAGATTATGAAGGAAGTGGGAAGCCCCAATGTGAAGATGCTCTATGACATTTATCATCAGCAGATTATGGAAGGGGATTTGATCCGCAGGATTAAGGAGTACATTCCTTATATCGGACATTTCCATGCTGCCGGGAATCCGGGAAGACATGAGCTGTACCAGTCGGAAATTGATTATGAAAAAATATTTGCGGCCATTAAGGAAACCGGGTATGAGGGATGTATCGGACTTGAATACTTCCCTGAGGATGAACCGGAAAAGGGTCTTGATTTTGCAAAGAGGGTAATGCCATGAGAAAAATGAAAGCGGCAATCGTAGGATGCGGCGTAATCAGCGATGTGTACATGCAATCCTTCAGGGACAACTTTTCCGTCATGGAGATAGCAGCCTGTGCCGATTTGGATGAGAAGAAAAGAAATGAGCTGGCGGAGCGTTATCAGATAAAACCCATGGAGTATGACGACATTTTAAGAGACGACAGCATAGAAATGATTATCAACCTGACAAGTCCCAAAGCCCATTACAGTCTTTCCAGACAGGCAATTTTGAGCGGCAAGCATGTTTACTCAGAGAAAATGATGGCGGTCAACTACGAGGATGGGAAGGAGCTGTGCAGACTGGCAGCAGAGCACCACGTGCGTTTCGGGGCTGCGCCGGATACTTTCCTTGGAGGCGGTATCCAGACGGCCAGACATGCGGTGAGCCATGGGCTGGTGGGAAATGTTTTAAGCGGCGTTTTATCCCTGACAAGGGATTACGGGGTGTTTGGAGAAAATCTGCCTCATCTGTTTCAGAACGGCGGTTCCGTTCTTTATGATATGGGCGGCTATTATCTGACTGCCGTGTGCAGTATCCTTGGAAGCGTAAAGAGGGTATCCGCATTTGGAACCCGGACGGAAGAAAGCCACAAAGTGACAAGGATTGACAGTCCTTTCTTTGAAAAAGAAATTGCCCTGGAAGAAGAAAATGTTATCACTGCAATTCTGGAATTTGAAAATAAAGCATTGATAACCCTGCACCTGAATTCAGGAACCATCATCAATGAAAGTTATCATCTGGAACTGTACGGAGACAAAGGAATTTTGCGTATGGGAGATCCCAATACCTTCTGCGGGGAAGTGGTGCTGGAAAAAGCACAGAATAAGCCGGTAACCCTGCCCTTTACCCACGGTTTCCAAAAGCAGTCCAGAGGGCTTGGGGCGGCGGAAATGGCATGGTCCATTTTGGCGGAGCGTCCCCACAGAGCGTCCATGGAGATGGCGTTGCATGTGCTGGAGATTATTCATGGTATCTTCAGCAGTGTGAAGTCGGGAGAGATTTATCAGATGGAAACAGGATTTGAACTTCCGGAGCCTTTACCGGAGGGATTTATTGGGGAAGGATTCTGGGCGGCAAAGGAGGAAAGCGCCCTGCTCTGAATATAAGGGTTCTTTCAGGAGATTGCGTATCTTTATTTTGAGTATTTCCGGTACAATATGACATTTATAACACAAAAATAGTGGTTTGGTTAAAGCACTTTACCGTAGTAAGGGCTGGCATTGGATAAGAATGCCAGCCCTTATCTGTGTACAGATCCGCATACACGCAAAATAAAATGACGTTTTGTACCTTTACCTTGACACAAGCAGGTGATTGGGTAATATTAGTGATTAAAAATGGAAAGTAATTTTAGATATTTTATCCTTTTTCGGGAATTTACCGTTTTTGTGTAAAAAGCAAAAAGTTATAATATAAGGGGAGGTTTTGCTATGAACGCAATCAGGTTTGACAGAAAAAGTATAAGAAATCAATTGGTGACAGCATTTGTTTTTACTTCTATCATTCCGATTCTGCTGGTGAACATCATTTATTATTATAATACATCCAAACTGGTACAGCAGAATGTGGAAGGCATGACAAAAGCGAATCTGGAACAGACAAAAGTGAGCCTTGATGTCTGGCTGGATTCTTATGAAGATATTGCCATTTTAGATTCACCGGGCCATGCGTCTTATATGGAAATGGGAATTTTTGAAGACCTGACCGGAAAATTTGATGTGGATAATTACTACGAAGGAACGGTAAATTCCTGTACGGTGGATGGGAAGTTATATGGCGTGCCTTTTGGTGTAAACTGTCTGGCTTTATACTACAATGAAGATATGTTAAAGGATGCAGGCTGTGAAGTCCCCACTACCTGGGATGAATTAAAAACTACGGCAAAGGCGCTGACAACTGACAGCGTTACAGGTCTTGCGCTTTGCAGTGTGCAGAATGAAGAAGGAACTTTTAACTTTGTTCCATGGCTTTGGTCAACAGGAGCAACTTCCTATGATATTAACAATGAAAATGGTATCAGAGCTTTGACATTTATTCAGGATTTGGTCAATGAAGGCGTTATGAGCAAAGAGTGCATTAACTGGACCCAGGGCGATGTTATGAACCAGTTTATCTCAGGCAATGTGGCAATGATGGAAAACGGACCATGGCAGATTCCCACGATGCAGTCGGAAGCCCCGGACCTAAACTGGAAGGTAACTTTGATTCCAAAGGATTCCCAGTATTCTTCAGTGCTTGGTGGTGAGAATTATGCAGTGATCAACGGTGGTAATGTGGAAGGCGCTTTGGATTTCCTGACTTATGCAACCTCAGAGGAAAAAGTAAAATTCCTGATGGATAAATTTGGATACATATCTGCGGACAAGACGATTGCAGAGAATCAGTTTGAAGCAGATTCACCCTATGCACCGTTTGTTGAGGAACTGAATTATGCAATGCCAAGAGGACCTCTGGCTGAGTGGCCCAGTGTATCCGATGCTATTTCCCTGGCGTTCAATCAGGTGATTACAGGAACTGCAACGCCGGAAGACGCGGCAGCAGAAGCCCAGGCAACGATTGATGGTATTGTAAAGTAAAAAACATTGTGTTAATGAAAATCGCTGCTACACAGAGTGCTAGATAATATATTCTGTGTGGCAGCGATTTTCATACCCTGAAGGAGGTACTTTAATGAACAGAATCAAAAAAATATTCCGGTACGATAATGTAGGAATGTTGTTTGTTCTTCCGGCATTTCTCTATATGCTTATTTTTGTGGGGTATCCGATTGTACGCAATATTATTTTGAGCTTCCAGGATGTAGACGCAGGGAATCTTGTTCGTGGAACGAAAAATTTTATTATGTTTGCCAATTATTCGGAGCTGTTTAAAGACGGTGTGTTTCGGACTTCTTTATGGAATACGCTGCGTTATACGGTGCTATGTCTGGTTTTTCAGTTCATAATTGGATTTATACTCGCACTCTTTTTTAATCAGAGATTTACACTGGCCAAACCGGTCAGAGGGATTTTGCTGGTTCCATGGATGATACCGGTTACGGTTACGGCATTAATGTTCAAGCTTTTGTTTGCAACTGATATCGGTGTTATCAATTATATTTTAAGAAGCCTTCATATAATCAGCAAGAATATTGAATGGCTGACGACACCGGGAAGTGCAATGTTTGCGCTGATCTGTGCAAATGTATGGATTGGAATTCCCTTCAATATGATTCTGATTTCTACAGGTCTTACAACGATTCCCAAGGAATTATACGAGAGTGCTTCTATTGATGGGGCAAATAAGGTACAGACGTTTTTTCATATTACACTTCCGCTATTGAAGCCGACCATTGAGTCAGTGCTGATTTTAGGCTTTATCTATACCTTTAAAGTATATGACCTGGTTTATGTTATGACAAGCGGAGGCCCGGTCAACTCAACACATATGCTATCAACTTATTCTTATAAGTTATCCTTTGAAATGTTTAAATACAGCAAAGGTTCCGCTGTGGCAAATGTGCTTTTGGTGATTTTGCTGATTGTGGGTATTTTCTATATTAAAGTTACAACGGACGGGGAGGAAGACTGATATGGATGATGAAAAGAGATTAACAAGAAAAAAAATATGCTGTTCAGTGTTATTTCAGTTATAATATTATGTGTTCTTCTGTTCCCCCTCTATTGGGCGTTTATTACTTCGCTAAAGACAGAGCAGGAAATATTCCACAATCCGCCAACATTTTATCCCCACGTGCTGAACTCACAATCTTATGCGGCACAGGTTGAAACAGGGGACTTTAATATGTTCCGGTCCTTCGCCAATAGTTTTCTGATATCAGTAGGAGCCACGGTGATAGCGGTTTTGCTGGCAGTCCCGGCTTCTTATGGAATCGCGAAATATCGTTTTAAAGCCAGAAAAGTCATGCTGTTGTCTTTTTTGGTTACACAGATGCTTCCGGTATCCGTATTGCTGACGCCGATGTTTATAATGTTTAAGAATATGCATGTATATAACACATGGATTGCGGCAGTGCTGGCGGATGCAACTATAGGGATTCCCTTTTCCGTACTGATATTGAAAAATTACTTTGCTTCCATACCGAAGGATTTAGAGGAGGCGGCTTATCTGGATGGGTGTAACAAGTTTACGGCATTTATCAGAATATTGATTCCCATTGCGAAACCTGGTGTCATGGTTTGTGCAATATTTTCCTTCCTCTATGCGTGGGGAGACCTTGCATATGGCATGACATTTATTTTAGACCAGGAAAAGAGACCGATTACAGCGGGCATTTTCAACTTTATGGGACAATATGGAACAAAATGGAGTTATCTGACCGCATTTGCTGTTGTTACGATTATTCCGGTGGCGTTAATATTTATTTTTATGCAGAAATATATCGTAAGCGGTATGACCAGCGGTGCGGTAAAGGGATAGCAGCTTAAGTCCGGAAGATGCGGACTTGAGGGAAAGGAAATGGTTATCGTATGATTGATATCAAAAAAGAAAAACTGATTTTCCATTATGATATGGAAGAAGTATGGATAGAACCATGGGGAGCAAATGCGCTTAGGATTCGTGCTACCAAAGAGCACAAAATGCCGGAGGAAAACTGGGCGCTGGGCGCTGGGATAAACGTAGGCAGTGAAATTACATACACGGAGCAGGGAGCAAGGATAGTCAATGGAAAAATCCGTGCGGAAATATCAAAGCTGGGGAAAATCATGATTTATAACTCGGACGGTAAACTGCTCCTGGAAGAATATTGCAGAAACAGAAGGGATGTGCTGGACAAAAAATGCAGTGCGATAGAAGTGGAGGCACGGGAGTTTAAGCCAATCCTGGGAGGGGATTACCATTTGACCATGAGGTTTGAATCCATAGATAAGGATGAAAAGATTTATGGAATGGGACAATACCAGCAGCCCTATTTAAATTTAAAGGGTTTGGATTTGGAACTGGCCCATCGCAATTCACAGGCAAGTGTGCCCTTTGCCGTATCCTCTTTGGGATATGGATTCTTATGGAATAATCCGGGAGTGGGACGTGCAGTATTCGGGAAAAATATTATGAGTTTTGAGGCCTATTCTACAAAGGTGCTGGATTACTGGGTGGTGGTAGGGGATACGCCTGCAGAAATTGAGGAGGCATATGCCGCAGTGACAGGTACGGTTCCCATGATGCCGGAATATGGTCTTGGTTTTTGGCAGTGTAAGCTTCGGTACCAGACACAGGAAGAACTTCTGGAGGTGGCAAGGGAATATAAGAGGAGAAATCTGCCGATTGATGTAATCGTAATTGACTTTTTCCATTGGCCTAAGCAGGGAGAATGGAAATTTGACCCGGTATATTGGCCGGACCCGGAAAGTATGGTGCGGGAATTAAAAGAGATGGGGATTGAATTAATGGTGTCCATTTGGCCAACGGTTGACGGGGCCAGCGAAAATTATGAGGAGATGCTGGAAAAAGGATATCTGATCAATACGGAAAGGGGATTTCGCGTGGGGCTGGATTTTCAGGGATCTACCATTCATTTTGACGCGACAAATCCCGGGGCCAGAGAATATGTCTGGGGGAAAGCAAAACAAAATTACTATGATAAGGGAATTAAAATCTTCTGGCTGGATGAGGCGGAACCTGAATATACGGCATATGATTTTGATAATTATCGATATCATATGGGTACAAACCTTCAGATTGGTAATATTTATCCGGTTGATTATGCAAAAACATTTTATGAAGGAATGGAAAGGGAAGGGCAGGAGAATATTGTGAATTTGCTCCGCTGTGCATGGGCAGGCAGCCAGAAATATGGCGCCCTTGTGTGGTCCGGGGATATTGCTTCCAGTTTTGAGAGCATGAGAAATCAGTTGGCAGCCGGGCTTAATATGGGGCTTGCCGGAATCCCATGGTGGACGACAGATATTGGCGGATTTCATGGAGGCAATCCGGATGACCCGAAATTCAGGGAATTGTTTGTCCGCTGGTTTGAATGGGGAACCTTTTGCCCTGTGATGAGACTTCACGGAGACAGGGAGCCAAGACAGCCTCAATATGGAACCACAGGGGGAGCATCCTGCTGCTCCGGTGCGGCTAATGAGGTATGGAGCTATGGCGAGGAAGTTTATGGTATCTGCAAAAAATATATGGAATTGAGAGAACAGATAAGACCATACACAAGGAAGATTATGGAAGAAGCCCACAGGAGAGGGACTCCGGTGATGCGGACACTTTTTTATATGTATCCGGAGGATTTGGATTGCTGGGAAATAGAGGATGAGTATTTTTATGGGCCGGATGTGCTGGTAGCCCCCATTCTCTGTGAAGGCCAGAGCTCCCGGATGGTTTATCTTCCGAAGGGAGCAGAGTGGATTGAATATGCAACCGGAAAAGAGTATGAGGGAGGACAAAAAGTAAATGCGGACGCGCCCCTGGATGTAATTCCTTTGTTTATAAGAAAAGGCAGTACGGTCTTTTAGAGGTGTTAGGATTTTTATATTTGTAATCTGTGAATGCGAGGCTGTCGCAATAAGAATAATAGATACAAGATATATGAATATCTGACTTTCAGAAATGCAATATCCTGTATACAGTTTTCTTAATGCGACAGCCTCGTATTTTGCTGTACGCCGGGCAATGTAAATTTGAGCGGCTCATAGGTGTTTCCAAAGCTTGTTAGTATGCAAAGCACAGTATATCCTAATCATAAATTTTAATAAAAAGTTAAGGGAAAAAGCTTAATATATGGTTGTTGTAAACTGGAAAACATGGTAAATTAAGTATAGTAATTACAATTTTGAAAAAATCGGATTTTCTAAATTTTTACTCCGCAAGTTTGTGTCTGCGCTGCAACCACAAACTTGGAAAACGGCATAGGCAGTGCAAAAAGCAGCGCAGAAATGAGGAAAAATATGAGGAACAAAAGAAAAATCATAGCAAGAATGGCGGCTTTCACAGTGGCAATGGTGCTGGCTTTTGTCAGCGGCCCCTTTGTGGGAGAAAATCCAAAGTATGTCAGCGCGGCAGGACGGCCTGTTTCAATTGATTCCTGTCTCATTTCCGGGACAGATGTGGAATGCCAGATCAGCGCATCCTCCGTTCCGTCCGGTGACGACGGTAATTACTATATCTATGCAGATGAGGTTTACTTAGACGGCACTGAGGGAGAGATTGTGGCTAAGGTGAAAGCAGGAACTTCCGTTTCTGTCAGCTTTCCCTTAAACCGCAATGAGGAAAATTCAAATTTAAGCCGTAAATTTCTGGTTGCAGTCAAAAGAAACGGGCGGATGGAGCAGGTAAGCGACGAGCATTACATCACCAACCCGGAGGTTCTTTCATCCTGTAACATGACACGTATGGATGGGAGCATTAAAGGCATTTTACCGGATATCACAAGAGTGAGCGCAGGACAGCTTCAGGATCTGGGCGTTCATCAGGTGGTCTACAACATGGATATCAATGAGCTCTGCTCGGACGCATCTGTCCCGGGGGCAATTTCATTTGACTATAATGGTCAAACATATTATTTTGACGGAGATTTGATTGGCAGATACGATTCCACGATTTTAGGATTAAACCGTAATGGAATGCAGATTACCATGGTTCTCCTAAACGGGGGGAAAAATCCTTACGGCCAGGATTTGATTCATCCCTTAGGCCGGGACGGCTTCGAGTGCCCAAGCTATGCAATGAATGTGGCGGAGGAAGCGGGCTGTGATCATTTAAAGGCTATCGGCGCATTTTTGGGCCAGCGTTACTGCGGCCAGTTTGGCTATGGCCAGGTGGACAACTGGATTATCGGAAACGAAGTGAATGCCAGAACTTCATGGTGGTATACCAGCTCCACTTCAGTTGATGTGAATGTGAATACTTATGTGAAAGCCTTCCGTATCCTTTACAATGAGATAAAAGCCATGAATGGCAATGTGCGGATTTACAACTCAATTGACCAGGAATGGAACCGGAAATCAAACCCCGGCAGTTTCCTTGCAAAGGAATACTTAGACCAGTTTAATTATTATATGAACCGGGAGGGAAATATCAATTGGGATTTGTCCTATCATCCTTATAATTCTCCCCTCTATGACCCTTATGCGTGGAACGGGCCTTCGGTGTGGGTAAAGGATAATCTTGCAACCCCTTATATCACCATGCAGAATATAGACATTTTGATTGACTACATGCACCAGAAGAAATTCCTGAACCCGGATGGGGAAGTGAGAAGCATTTCCATTGCGGAAATTGGCTACACTTCCAGTTTTGGAACCGAGAATCAGGAGGCGTCCGTTGCTTACGGGTATTTGAAGGCGGCTTCCCTGCCTGATGTGGATGCGTTTATGCTGTTCCGTCAGACGGACGAGGCGGAGGAAATGAAAAGCCACTTAGCCCTTGGCCTTTATGACCTGGATGGAAATAAAAAGCCTGCCTATGAGATTTATAAAAAGCTGGGCACAGTTGCCGAGGCAGAGGCAAAGGAAAGAGCTTCCGAAATTATTGGTATGGATATCGATAAAATGATTGGTGAGAATATTGTGTGGACCAGAAGCGGCAGTGGAGTGGTGGAGTAGTAACAGTTCAGCTCAGGACTTTGTACTAGCTGCAAAGTCCGGAAGAAAGGGTACCGGTTGGAAAAATCCGGCCCCTCTGCCGAAGGGTGCTGAACATCCGGTGGATGTTCGTTTAGCATGGACCGAAGCGGAGTGGAGACACTTTAAATAGGACGGATTTCGTAACTATGAAGCCGAAAGCTGAATAGTTACCTGTCCTGATAATGAAATAGACTTTACATCTAAGTTGTGATATACTTGTGTTGTAGTGGTGATACAGGTTCAGAATGGAAGTAGGTGATGGTATATGACTGAAAAAGAAATGCTCAAAATGTCGATAGAGGAGTTTGACAGATTGCAAGATTATATGCTATCTTGCGATAAGGATTCTGAGGCATATGCAAAGATGAAAAGGCGATATACAGCATTGAAAGTTATCTTAACGGCTTCCGGTATTAACCTTACTGAGATTGATTATATCAAAGAGTAATAATCCTGACAGCTAAATAACATCTATAACGAAAATATAGTAAACGACATAATAAATTTTTCTTTCCGGCTTTTGCAAGCCAAAAAAGAAATTTCTAATGTCGTTTACTATAAGTATTATGAAAGAAGATTCCGTGGAAATCCAAAGCATTAAAAAGGCCGAATTTCACGTAATCTTCTTCTTTTTGACTGTTATGACAAATCTCAAAGAGTGGAGCCAATATGCATAATCGTGTCATAATATTTATCAAAAAATATTTTATAGCTCTCACAGAAATAATTTGTATAAAGTCCGGTGGCAGCGTCAAAATCCCGGTCCCGCTGGCAGCCGCCCCGGCAGAGCTTATAGTATTTGCAGGAAAAGCAGGCCGTATCCAGCTTGTGAGAACGCTCTATAAAGCCAATTTCCTTCCTTTTCTCATCAATAGCATCTAGCCTGTCCTCGTTAAAGTTTCCCAACAGATAGTCGTCCAACATATAAAAATCGCAGGGATATACGCTCCCGTCAGCCTCCACTACGGTCTGGATACCGCATGTCCCCCGCTGGTTGCAGGCCTCCGCTCCGTATCCGGCGGCTAACCCCACCCAGTTTTCAAACTGACGGATGTAGGGCTGGCTTCCTTTCGCATAGGATTGATTTTGATGGAGCTGGTTTTGGTAGGATTGCCCGGTGGAATTGAATGCCTTACCCTTCTTTAAATCGGAAAGCCACAGGGCAAATAAGTCCGTCAAAAACTGGCCGTAAAGCTTCGGCGTCAGAGCATGAGAAGTCTGCCCATGAACCTCCCCCAAAGGGTCAAGGCAGGCAATGTACTGCTGATAGTGCCAGCCCCTTTCCTTGTAATAGGCATAAACCTCAGGGATGTTTTTCGCAATCTCTGAGGTGACCACGGTCAGTATGTTGTAATCCACTCCATATGCATCCATCAGTTTGGCTGCTTTTGAGATTCTCTCGAAAGTAGCGCCTCCGTTTAGCCTGTCATGGCGCAAGGAATCGTGAATATCGGGGGTTCCATCAAGGGACAGGCCCACCAGAAAATGATTTTCTTTTAAAAATTCACACCATTTTTCATCTATCAGATAACCGTTGGTCTGAAAGGCGTTATGTACGGTGATATGATGTTTGTTGTATTGCTTTTGATAAGCGATAGCCTGTTTGAAGAAGTCAAGCCCTCGAAGGGTGGGTTCTCCTCCCTGATAGGCATAGCTGATCATTCCCTCCGCCCGGAGCATGGTCTTTCGGATGACATTTTTTAAGGTTTGTTCGGTCATAAGGCCGAAGGACTTCTGAGTTCTCTTTTCCGCTTCATCACAATAAAAGCAATAGTCGCAGGACATATTGCACAGACTGGATGCGGGTTTCATAAGTACGCTGAGTGCAGGCATGGAAAGGACTCCCTTCTGTAAATTTAACCTAAATAGATAAAAATATTGTAAATATTGATAAAGATAATCACCACCATCAGCCCGATAAAAAGCTTATCCACGGTCTTATCGGAAATTTTCTTGTTCAGGGCCCTTCCAGCGATTCCTCCGGTGATACCACCAATCACCATCATTACGAGCATAATAAGGTCAAAAGCAGGAACGCTCTTAGTCACAATGGAAGATAAAAGGCTTGCAATTTGGGAAAAGAAAATAATGTACAGGGAATTTTCCGCGGCAACCTTGGTGGTCATGGAGAAAAAGAAAAACAAAACCACCAGATTGATGGGCCCGCCGCCGATTCCCAGGAAGGAGGACAAAATCCCCAAAAAAAGTCCGATAAAAATACATACCGCCGGATTTGTGATGTTTTTTGTGGCTATTTTTTCTTTGTAAATGGTATAAATCAGGGTTCCAAGGGTGACGATCAAAAGGCAGAAGGCCTGGACAGCGCCCACCTTATTCCGGTCGGGACTTAAGGCCGACACATAGGAAAACATCCATTTCCCTGCAAGGCCGCCAAGAGCCGCTCCGATTGCCAGAGGAAATCCGGTTCTTTGCTCAATGTGGGATTCTCCGCTTATTTTGCTCTTGATAACCGAGTATGTGGTCATGGAAAGGACCGTACAGCCCGATAGAAAGCTGATTGTGGCTACATCCATCACATGAAAGGCATCCAGTACAGGCTTAATGATAACGCCCCCGCCGATTCCGCAGATGGCCCCTATGATGGAGGCCGAAAAACAAATGATAAAAAAGATAAATAATAACATGATTTTTCCTCTTGATGTATGACAATTACTGTTTATATGATATTAAATACATAACAAAATTCAATTGTGATGTCAAGTTGAAAAAGAACCTGTATTCATTTTATAAGTCGTTTATGATAATATTTAAAAAAGAATTTATATTTATTTAACACCTAATACAGAGTAGCATTTACCAGTACAATATTTGCCGTATTAAAAATGTGGAAGATTATGAATTAAATTTTATTTAATTAAGGAGAAGCAATTTTGAAAGTTTTATTAGCAGTTCCTAAAAAGATGCCGGAGAATTTATCATACGGGAATTAAATCATTTTTTATCGTAGGAGGAAGCGGATCTTTACATTTTCCCGGAGGTGGCGAGAATTATGAGCCTGGATAAACCTGTTTTGTTGGTTAACATAATTGGAACAGGAATGTATCATGATTTACAGTTCGAGCAATGGACTTCCTTAGCAAAGGCCAGGGCCATTGAAAATGAAGTATATGTGATTGGCTGTTCCCATTTCAACGACGAAATTCCAATGGCATATGCCTTTGACCCGTCAGGAAGAACTATATTATTGAAGAAAAAAGAATATGGCGGATTTACTGTCCATATTGATTTGGAAAAAAGTAAAGAAAAAAGCATAGGCTATCATGATGACAGGGTTCCTGATTTGTTCTTTCGGTTAACAGAGTAAATATGAGTAAAATTTTGATAAATCAAGCAAACGAAACGCAAAGTTGACAAGATGAAACCACAGATTGGTTGTTTTCTCCTATGTCCGGAAATAGAATATGGACAGGAGGTGTAAAAATGACATTAGGACAAAAATTAAAAATACTGCTGAAAGACAACGGTATGACCCAGGAGGACTTGGCTGAAAGGTTGGAGGTATCCAGACAGGCAGTGGGGAAATGGGTAAATGATAAAGGAATACCCGAAGTAGGGAAACTGATACAAATCAGTAACTTGTTTGGCGTGTCAATAGACTACCTGGTAAAAGAGGATATTATAGATTACGAAGAAAAAAATGTATCAGAAGAAAAATCCCCATCAAAAAGCGGGTATTATGTGAGCCAGGAAATGTTAGACGGGTATTTGTCATACAGCAGGCAGAATGTAAGGCAGATTACGGGAGGGATAAGCCTTTTTATCTTATCAAATGTTTTTGACAGCTTTGAGAGCCATAGCATGATAATGTCCTCTCTTTACTGGCTTACAATGGCAGTGGGAATCGGCATGATCATGTGGTATTTTTTTCGAACCAAACAATATCAGGAGCTCAAAAGCGAACACCTTGTATTTGACAGCAAGGTATATGGAGCATTCCGGAAACAGAAGGAAAGCAGAAGAAAGAAATATGCGGTTATGATGACAGCGGGGGTGGTCATTCTTTTGACAAGTTCTGAGATAGGGCGTTTTTTCATGATTTACTTTGGATCGACAGCCTGCAATGTTTTTGAATGGATAGCGGATACGGTATGGATGGCCCTTGTAATATGGGCGGGGATGTCCATGCACATTGACAACGTTATCATTCAAAATACGGAACATATTCCCAAAAGCAGTCGTGGAAAAAGGTACCGCTGGGTATACATGGCACTGCCGGTTACTGTGACTGCGGTCCTGATTGGGATGATAACAAACGCATGGAGTCCATACGCACCCATCATTATTTTATTTTGCTGTTTATTGGTCACAACATGCAAGCTACTGATAGAAAACAGGGGGAGAGGTTAAAAATGAATAAGAAAATCTATAAAAGTATCCATAAAAAAATAGGTATTCTTCCGGTAGTTTTATTTGCAGTTGGATTATGTATTTGCACAGGGTGTTCCCAGCGGCAGGGAGAAAAATATACTGCAGAAGATTTAAATAACCTGGCTGAGATTAAAATTTATTCGGCGGAGAATGATGAACTTATCAAAACAATAACGGATGAAGAACAGCTGTATCAATATAATCAATGTCCGATTTTCAGCAATTTGGATATTGAGGATGACCAGGACGAATTGAAAAATGATTTAGAGGGTACAAGGGAACAATACCATCTGATTTCATACAAGTACCCTGCCGCACGTTTCGGCGAAAAAAAATTGGAAGAAATTATCACGATTACTCTGTATGAGGATACGAACATTATCAAAATGACGGTGGCGCAAGAGAGCATCAAGGGATTTTCGGTTCCGGAGGAATACCTGACTTTTTACTATGAAGCTTCCGGGGAAGAAATGGATTTTTACCGTTCTTTGGCCAAGTGACAGGACTGTTCATAAAAATGAATGTAGCACTTTAGAATATTGCTTATCCTATGGTGGCAGTGGTAACAGGTTAGATTGTCTGAACCATTACCAGGCATTATTTTACCTCCTGATTATGGGAAATAGTACTTCTTTTTGTTAGTACAGCATAATTTAAAAGACTTGCGCAATATGAAATCCTTACTGAGATGGCTTATACATAACAGTGAAACAAGACCAAACAGAAGTTTATACCAAATGGTATAAACTGACTTCCAAAAAGTGACTTCTGATCTTCTTATAAATGCTCTATAATAAGCTCAAAAGAAAGCCAGGAGGTCGTGAATATGGAAAAAAGAAAACTTGGAAAGAGCGAACTGTACGTCAACCCCGTTGGACTGGGCTGCATGGGATTCAGCCATGCGTCAGGGGATCCCATGGAAAAGGGGGCGGCAGTGGACACACTGCGCAAGGCCTATGAAATCGGATATGATTTTTTTGACACAGCGGAAGCATATACGGGCGTGTACCCCGACGGGTCAATATCCTACAATGAGGAGCTTGTGGGAGAAGCGGTAAAAGGGATTCGGGACAAAGTAGTCATTGCCACCAAGATGGGGGTTGGGCACAATGCCGACCGCTCTCTGAGACTGGACAGCAGCCCGGAAACCATCAGAAAGAGTCTGGAGGGAAGCCTGAAGAAGCTGGGAACAGACTATGTTGATCTGTATTACCAACACCGGATTGACCCTAAGGTAGAGCCGGAAACAGTTGCCGAGACTATGGCAGAGCTGATAAAGGAGGGAAAAATCCGTTATTGGGGAATTTCCGAGACTACGGAGGAATATCTGCGCAGGGCCAACGCCGTCTGTCCGGTAACTGCCATTGAAAACAGGTATTCCATGATGGCCCGCTGGCATGAGACCATTTTTCCCGTATGCGAGGAATTGAATATTGCCTACGTTGCATTTTCGCCTATGGCAAACGGTTTCCTTACAGGGAAGTATACTCCAACAACCAAATTTGAGGGCAGTCAGGACTACCGGGCGTCCATGCCCCAGTATACCGAAGAAGGTTACGCGAAAGCAAAGGAACTGCTGGATATGCTGACCAAAATGGCGGCGGAGAAAAATGCTTCCATGGGACAGCTGTCTCTCGCATGGATGATTAATAAAAAGCCTTACCTTGTGCCGATTCCGGGCTCCCGTAAGATTGAGCGCCTGAAGGAAAACTTTGAAGCTGGTAATATAATTCTGACGAAAGAAGAAATAGATATGATAGACGCTAAACTGGACACAATGAGCTTTGAAGTTTTCGGCGGACACAGTGGGAAATAGGGGAAAGAAAATTGATTCCATAAGCTGTCTTACAAAGTAGAATATTGTTTGTTAAAAAGTGCCTAAAATTTTAACGTAAAATAGGCACTTTTTACTATTGAAAAAAAGTAAATTCTTGTATATTATAAAAGAGGATTTTGAAAACGTTTTCAAAATTCAAAATCAGACAAGGCTGGGAACAAAGGAAAATGGATGTTTCAATCAGAGATGTGGCCAGCAGGGCAGGGGTTTCAATTTCAACGGTATCCCGAATCCTGAACAATACCGCAACGGTCAGCGAAAAAAAGATGCTGGCAGTGAAAGAGGCCATGGAGTACTACAATTATGAGCCTAATCAATTTGCAAGAGGATTAAAAAAGCAGACCTCCAACATGATTGGTGTATATTTTCCAAGCGGAACGGATTCTATTTTTGCCAGCAGCTATAATTTAGAGTTGCTTAAGGGAATTGAGAAGGTTCTGACCTGGCAGAATTACAGCATGGTTCTTATCAGCGAGAACAAAGAATACGAGAGCAGGAAGAAACGCACTCCCAAGTACCTTGAATTTATAAAGCAGAAACGGATAGACGGTCTGCTGCTCAGCGGACTCACCAGTAAATCTATCAGAGACGATGTGGTTCGGCAGATGGTGGAGGAGGGGTATCCCTTTGTATACATAGGCAAAAGATTTCACGAGAAAGGGCTTAATGTATATGCGCAGTTTGAGCAGTACAATGTACAGATGATAGAAGTGCTCAGAAACAGCGGACACAGGAAAGTGCTTTTACTGGTAGCCGAGATTCATAAACATTATCTGGATGGGATTCTTGAAAAGGTACACGCAAAAATGCCGGATATGGAGGTTGTCCCACACATGACAGATACCTACCTGATAGAAAGAGAACAGGTCATGCGGGAGATAAAGGAATATGTTCTGGACAAGGGATGCACTGCCGTCTGTGCAAGGGGGATGGAAGAAGCTCAGATATTATTAAGCGTCTGTGCGGAGTTGCAGATCAAGGTGCCCGAGCAGCTTTCTATTTTGTCAGCAGAACACAGCAACGGCGCGGGAGCGCTTTTGTATCCAAGAATATCATCATTTTACGTACCCGCTGTGGATATGGGGGCCGGAGCGGCCGAATTATTGATTGATTACATTGAAAACAGGGAAGTAAAAGAAAACTTTATTGAATATGAGACGAAATATATAGAAAGAGATTCCATAAGACAGTTATAAAATATTTTGTAAGATATTCATTCGTAAGACCTTATAAGGCGCCTAGCACGCCTTATAAAAAGCAATAATTTGAAAACGTTTTCAAATGGATTTCATAAGATATTTATAAAAGCTTTACAAGATATTCATAAGACTTTTATAAGGCGTGGAGGACGTCTTATAAAAATCCAAGATTTGAAAACGTTTTCAAAATTTTCAAAGGAAATCAAAATAGAATAAAGAAAACAATAGTAAGTTAAATTTAAAATGAAATAACAAAGAAATTGGATGATTCGCCGTAACAGTTCAGAGGGGGATTAGCTGGAGAGTTACGATACGTCATTTAATATAATCTAAAAAAGAAAAGAAAGGAGCAATATGAAATGAAGGCAATTATGGTAATGTACGATTCACTGAACCGCCACATGCTGGAAACCTACGGATGCGACTGGACCATCACGCCCAACTTCAAACGACTGGCGCAGCGAAGCGTGCAGTTTGAAAACTGCTATGTGGGCAGCATGCCGTGTATGCCGGCAAGAAGGGAATTGCAGACAGGAAGGCTTAACTTCTATCACAGAAGCTGGGGCCCTATGGAGCCTTTCGATGACTCCATGCCGGAGCTGTTAAAAAATGCGGGAATTTACACGCATTTAATCAGTGACCACCAGCATTACTGGGAGGATGGAGGCTGTACCTACCACAACCGTTATTCTTCCTGGGAGATTTCAAGAGGACAGGAGGGTGACCTTTGGAAAGCGGATTTGACTTATCAGTATAACAAAAAGACCGTATTCAAAAACAAAGAAGTGATGCTTTCCTATCCGCCGTATACGAAAATGCTGGCCCATGATGAGGTGAATCGCCGGGCAATGGACACCGAGGAGAAGACATCTCAGGCTGTTACCTTTCAGTATGGCATGGAATTTATTGAAAAGAATCACGGGGAAGATAACTGGTTTTTACAGATAGAAACCTTTGACCCCCATGAGCCCTTCTATTCCTTAAAGGAGGATAAGGCCTTATATCCCCACACATTCGTGGGAGACAGTGAGGCCGAGTCCGACTGGCCGCCTTATGCGCCTGTGGAAGAAGACGGAAATACGGTGGAACATGTGCGGTATGAGTATGCGGCCCTGCTGAGCAAGTGTGACAGATATCTGGGAAAGGTTCTTGACCTGATGGACAAGTACAATCTGTGGGAAGACACTATGCTGATTGTGAATACGGATCACGGATTTTTGCTTGGAGAGCATGGCTGGTGGGGGAAAACCTCAATGCCCATTTACACGGAGATTGGCCACACACCGCTGTACATCTATGACCCCAGACGGAAAGAGTGCGCAGGGGTAAAGAGAAATGCACTGGTGCAGATGATCGACATTGCCCCCACACTTTTAGAGTACTTTGGCGTGGATATCCCGGGGGATATGGAGGGAAAGCCTCTGGGCGGCGTGATGGATGACGATACGCCTATCCGGGAATACGCTGTGTTTGGCTATCACGGGAGCCAGGTGGATGTTACGGACGGAAGATATCTGTACATGCATTCGGCGGTGAATCCGGATGCACCGGTTTATGAGTACACACTGATGCCCACCCACATGCGGGCAATGTTTGGGCCGGAGGAATTGCAGAACATTGAAATGGTGGAGCCCTTTTCCTTTACAAAGGGATGCAGGGTCATAAAAATCGAATCCAAAAACAGGATGGGAGATACCACCGCATTTGGCTCCATGCTGTTCGACTTGGAAAAAGACCCGGGACAGGAACATCCCATCGAGGACGAGGCAGTCAGGCAGAGGATGTGCGGCTATATCCGGGAAAGCATGGAAAAAAATGACGCTCCGGAAGAACTTTTTTCAAGATTAGGGGTTTAAACAAATAAAACTACAAACTTGCAATGCGCAAAAAGCAGCGCAGAAATGAGGAAAAATATGAACAACAAAAATACATATGCAAAAGCGAAATTTTCGGATGTTTTTAAGTATTCCTTTGGCGGACTTGGCTCTAACCTTGCATTTATCCTGGTGATGTCCTATCTGACCTTTTTCTATACGGATATTTTTGGAATCGACACCATGGTGGTGTCAGGACTTATGCTGGTATCCAGATTTATCGACGCCTTTACAGACCCCCTTATGGGAATGATGGGCGACCACACCCGCAGCAAATTCGGCCGGTTCAGGCCCTGGATTATCTTTGGCGCGCCGGTTTTGGGCCTTTTGATTTTCCTGCTGTTTACGGCCCCTGACTTATCGCCCAACATGAAGATTGTGTATGCTTACGTGGTATATATCGCATATTCCCTGGCATCCACAGTGGTAAACATTCCTTATCATTCCCTGACGCCGGTTATGTCTCAGGACCCGGACCAGAGAACCGTGATTGTATCCTGGAAACAGGGTATGGGAACCGTTTCACAGTTTATCATCACCATTATGGCACTGCCCCTGGTGGAAGCTTTCGGCGGCGGAAAACAGGGATGGGCAATGTACGGCGCTCTGGTTGGTATTCTGACAACTGTTTCTTTCTGGATTTGCGCATGGGGCGGAAAGCCTTACGACAAATGTGAGGAGACAGGTCAGGAAGGAAAGCAGTCTTTTAACATGCTGAAAGATTTACAGCTGCTGATTAAAAATAAACCTATGCTGATGTTAATGATTGCTTTTGGAACCGACGTTTTGGCCAATGCTACCTACAGTGCGGTCAATATGTATTACTTTAAATATGTGCTCCATCGTGAGGATTTGGTTCCCACAGTTGCTTCGGCAATCCTGTTTGCAGGTATTGTGTCCATACCCCTGCTTCCAATTTTGACCAAATGGTTTGGAAAGAAAAGACTGTACTGGCTGGGAAGCTGCCTGTCCATCATTCCTTTGGCGGTTACCCTGTTTGTGAAAAACCCAACTGTGATGGTTCTGATGACGGCAATGGCGGCATTTGGATTTATCTCCAAAATCCCCTCTAACCTTGGATGGGCAATGTTACCCGAATGCTCCGATTATGCCGAGTGGAAATTTGGACAGCGTGCGGACGGACTGATGTCTTCATCCCTGACATTTATCAATAAGTTTGGTATGGCAATCGGCGGATTTATCGCAAGCTTTTTCCTTGGACTGGTGGGCTTTGTGGCAAATCAGGAACAGCCTGATACCGTACAGAATATGATTGTATTTTTGCGGTTTGGAATGCCAATTTTAGGATATATCGCATCCCTTATTTCCATGGCATTTTATGAGATTACAAATGAAAAATATAATGAAATCCGCAAGGATTTGGACGAAAGGGCAAAAGCCTGAATGAATTGAAAAATATTTAGGGGAGTAAGAATGATACCTCTGCGTGTGTCGGGAAAGGCATATGCAGAGGTATTTTTATTCAATAGCCGATTCGCGAAGCGTGGTGAAGTTCGATTCATATGGCAAAATTACTTGCCGGTTTTTCGGCAGGGAGGATGATAAGAAAATGAGTGATTACCGAGTTTCTTTTTTTTATTACATTCGATTTCCAGAGCCGGGAAATTTAAACAGATTTTTCTTTTTTGAAAGGATTCACCAGAACAGTATTTATGATGTAGTTCATTTGCGAGACGTTCGATTTCAGAATGATTTGACTGGCACCAATTAAGCTCTTTGATACATAACTTTTTCCATTGTTTAACAGATAAGGAATCGGAAGGTTTGATTTTAAGGTCAATCTCTATTATGTATGCGTCCCGAACGGGTATCATATTATTCAGATTTAAAACTGCCAAAACCTTACCATTATTATCGCGTATTTTACGGAGGGTGATATTCTCACGAATGGAATTGAGCTCTTTGCTTTTGGTAACAGAATATGAAGAAAGTGGGATACAATATTTGAAACCATTTACCATAACAATTATTCCAAGAAAGGGCCTGTTTTGCTTTCCTATTTGTGGGGAGATAGAAGGTACATGACTATCCACATTATGCAAATTTCTTATATATTTTAGATTCACATTATAAAGTTTTAGCCGTTTACTCACAATATAGCTCCTTCGTAGTAACACAAAAGGCTACGCGAAAGCATAGCCCTTAGGTAGTATCCATCGCAATGGTATACTCTCTTATCGGTTCCACTTATTGGTAGGACTCACCTGATGATTACTCATCTGTGTTATTATTATATAAATTGAAAAAGAGTATGTCAATTAAATTTACGGAGAACTTTATATGAGCCTATATGGTATCGCCTTGCAGAGAGTAGCAGTGTCCAATTAGCTGTCTTGTAGAGTAAGACAGCATTGGTATGTTTTCATATGTTTTCGCATTTTATACAAAACCATGTCCCACCGCGACAAATTTTGGATTGACCGTTCGTAGTGTCTGTTTCAGCTTTTCCAATTCGGCTATCACTGGAATTCGTTTTTCGTCTATACCGAAAACCTCATCCCTCCAATTGCCATTTATGACGGACGCCGTCCCATTCCCAAAGCGGAGCATAAGGTCTGCACTGTAAAAAATCCCGCCGCACTCGTCGGACTCAACATGAGATACAAAGATATACCGGAGCTGCCGGCCGTTTAGAATATCTTTGATTTGGGGTAATATGTTACTTGCCTGTCGGAGGGTACCTGTTGCGAATAAAACGGAGGGCTCACAGGCCAGCAGATATTGGTGGATGGTAAAGTCCATGTTCGGGATGTAGACGGAAAACTGATATAAATTCTTATAAATCGACTGCATGATTTTTCACTCCTTGACTTTCGTACTCTTTTCAATATAATAAAAGCAATTTTTCATAGGCAAGTTTTTATGATGACGAAATGGAGAAAACAGATGAAAGAACGAAAAGATATTTTAGATTATGGATTAACTTTTCCTGACGTATATGTGGATATGCCATTCCACGATAACAACTGGGTACTGCTTAGGTATCGGAAAAATAAAAAGGCCTTCGCCTGGACTTATGAGAGGAACGGGCATATATGGGTAAATGTGAAGGTTTTGCCACAGTGGCGGGACTTTTGGAGAGACGCCTACCCTTCCGTGGTGCCCGGATATCACCAGAACAAGGAGCACTGGAATTCCATCATATTGGACGGAACGATACCGGATAAAGAAATCAAGAGGATGATAGCAGAAAGCTATGACCTGATCGTCGGAAAAGATACAAGCCTTATTCCATAAGCCGAAGCACAATGGGAGAGATATTTTTGCACTGTGAAACGTACTTTTATAGTAAGCCGAGTTTACAAAAGATGACAGAAAAAGAGAGGAAGTATAAACCTGTTTGGAGTATTCTTGTTTATAGGCATAGGGAGGTGAATGGATGGAATGGCTACAAAGGCTTGGCGCAGCCATCGATTACATAGAAGAAAATCTGGACAAGGAAATATCCTATGACGAGGCGGCCCGCATTGCATGTTGCTCATCCTATTATTTTCAGCGCGTGTTTTCCTATGCCGCCGGGGTATCGCTTCCTGAGTACATACGCCGCCGGAAAATGACCCAGGCCGCATTTGAACTGCGCAGGACGGAGGGAAAAGTCATAGATATTGCGCTGAAGTACGGATATTCCTCACCCACTGCATTTAACCGTGCCTTTCAAAAAGTCCACGGCATTACGCCTACGGCGGCCAAATCTGCGGACAGTGTTTTGCAGGCCTATCCTGCTATCCGGTTTCGGGTGGAAGTAACCGGAGAAAAGCCAATGGCCTACCATATTACGGAAAAACCGTCCATACGCATTGTAGGCACCCGCATTTTATTGACTTCTGATATGGAGGAAAACCGGAGGATAGTTCCCCGATTTTGGAAAACCTTTTTACAGGGAGAGCAGTTTGAAGAAATATGCAGGCTTTTTTATAAGGAGCCAAGTCCGAAACATGACAGGTGTGCCTGCCGGGCTTCTGAACAGGTTTCCAATCAGATTTCTGACCAAAGTTCCCGGAGGAAACCTGAACTGACTCTTTCTGAGAAGCTTAACCGGAATCCCGGTCAGGCCCCTGGGGAAATTTTGGGAATCAGTGTGTATGAGAATCCCAGAGAAATCTACTATTATATAGGCGTTGCCACAGATGCACCGGCTCCTTCTGGTATGTATGAATATGAAATTCCCGCCTCCACTTGGGTTATTTTTGAGAATGAGGGATCTTTTAAAGAGGATGTGCAGAGTGTATTCAGAAGGTTTTTCATGGAATTGCTGCCCTTTTCCGGCTACAAGTATGGAGAGCTGCCGGATATAGAAGTGTATCCTATTGACGACAGGGGCCGGGAGCAGGGACATTCGGAGGTATGGATCGCCATTAGCAGGGAAAATAGGGGCAAATAGTTAGTAAATATGTCTTACGTCAAATACAATGAAAAACGCTTCGAAATGGAGGAAAAGTTTGAAAGCAAACTTTCAAACTTTTTATTGGTGGAGTATCGCAGGCATGGCATGCGATATGCAGGGGGGTATAAGAATGTATCACTTAAGATTAAAAGGCAGTCACTATGAAATGGGCGCAAAGCGCGGAAGGATTTTTAACAGAGGCCGTATATCTTTTCCGCTTGTATTGGATGCGTTTCAGCTGGAGCATGGAAGGCACAGCGAAGCCATATTAAGAGAATTTTTCCCGGAGGTATGTGAGGAAATCAAAGGAGTCAGCGACACCATAGGCATGGATTATCTGCGCTTTGCATCCTGGATGTTGTGTATGGGCTGCTGTATGTATAATCTGGAGCAAAATATTCCCGTTGAGATTCGGGGCTGCACGGCCTTTGCCTGTTCAAAAGAGGGCAGGGTGATATACGGGAGAAATAATGATCTGCCCCCTTATCTGCGGGATGGAAGCAAGAGCGAAATCTATGCCCCGATAAACAGCAATCGGTTTAACATCACAACATCCTCTTTTATCAATGGGGAAGAAGGGCTCAACGAACATGGCCTTGCGGTTGCAATGACATTTGTGATGACTGCGACCTCCAAAATACGGCCGGGATTTAATTCCTGCTTTATTGTGAGATATCTGCTTGAAAAGGCAAAGGATACAAAGCAGGCTCTTTCTCTGCTCTTAAATTTGCCCACCGCCTCCAACTGTAATATTTTGCTTGCGGATAAAAGCGGTGAAATGGCGGTGGTTCAGTGCACACCCTCGGTAAAAAAGGTCCGGCAGGCGGAAAGCCTTGGCGGCGGCAGGATTGTCTGTGCGGTCAACAGCTTTACGTCTGGTGACATGGAAAAATATGATGACGCCCACGGGAATGATTACGATTCCCACAAAAGATACCGGACGGTCATGGACAGCTTTTCACAGGGACGGATAAAAGAGGATTACATTGAAACCACCAAACAGCTTTTAAAGGGAGAGTACGGTTTTATGTGCCAATATGATGATGAGCCGGATTTTGAAACCGTCTGGAGCTCCATATTTGATTTGGAGAGTCTTGTGATTTACCGGGCGGAAGGGGATCCAAGGAGAAAGAGGTTTGTGCAGGACAACAGGCTTTGTAAGGTCTCACGCTTTCTTTAAGCTGTATTCCATCCCGGAAGCCATTCCCCGTTTACCACCCCTTTTTGGTTATCTCCCTTTTACGCTTTTTCGCTGTCCGGGCCGGTAAGGTTTTCTTTGCGGTCAGGACAAAAACAACGGAAATCAACAATGCGGCTATCATACTGAGCACACAGATAAAAGCATTCCAATGTACGGCCGAATCATAGCTTCGGTAACGAATCAACCCCAGGCTTGCCGTGACAGGATAAATATTTGCCAGGGTTGCATTCCCGGCTGCAAACATACCGCCATAGCCGTAGACAAAAGCAAGGATCGTCCCTGTCATAGCGCCGTTTGACAGGCGGGCGGCAAAGGCAATCACCGGCATTACCGCAATGTACAGAAACAGGCAGTTTGAAATAATCTGAACAAATGTCTGCAGTGCGGACGTCAGGGAAAGTCCCGGAAATCCCAGTATAAAATTGGCAATTACCGTGAATATGGCGCTTGCCAGTCCAAAAAGCAAAGAAAGCAGCGCACAGACAAACAACTTTCCCCACAACAAACTGTTGTAAGAAACCGGAATGGTCAAAATACTTTTCAGCGTATCGTCTTTTTCTTCTCTTGCTATGATATATCCGGCAATCAGGGTAATGCACATGGGAAAAATCATAGTTACATTGTTTTTGATTACCTGCTCCGTAAAAAAGGCAAATGTCCAGATGGTGCCGTCAAGTGCCGTAGTAGAAAATATTGTCAGCAGGACGGAGAGCAGCATTAAGAGTACGCCGGCCCATATCATGTGATACCGCTTTAACTTTAGAATCTCAACTTTGGTCATGCGAAGCATATCATTCATCCCCTCTCTTTTTATACAAAAAATCAATTACTGTGACGGAAATCAGAGCCTCCATACTTAAAATGGCGATTGTCTGAAGGGTTGTAGGCTGTAGATAGGTAAGGGCGCCCGTAAGATCCATAACACCGTGGGCTGCCATATCTCCTGCGCTCCAAAGGGTGGTCAGCGGAATGGGCATAAGCCAGCACAGGGCCTTCGGCAGCACGCCAAAAGCGGTTTCCGCGGTGAGACTCAAAACGCTGTAAAACACACACAGTAAAACGGAAAAAATGTAGGTCCTGCTGAAGAAAACAACAAGGACAATCAGCGGTAAAGTTCCGGCAGTGGTAAAAATTCCCATTTCAAGCGCCACCAGCAGCTTATATGGAATCCCGTTCACCTGGGATACCAGAGAGCCGCATACAATCGCGGCCAAGGCCGAGCACAGGCTGAAAATGGCTCCCACAACAAACAAAACGGTGATTTTTGCCAAAATCATTTGGGTGCTGGTCACCGGAATGGTGCGCAGATTTTTGAAGGTATCATTATCCCGCTCCATAAAAAACAACATAGCAGCAATCACACCAATGATACAGGGCAAAAGCAGCTCCACCCCATAGCCCATGATAAATTGAAAGCAGGCATTAAAAATTTCAGCGTCGCTGTCATACCGCCCCGTCATTTGCGGCATGGTCATCATGATGGTGAGAGGAACAGGAAATAAAAACGAAGAAAGGACAACCAGCAAAATGAATTTCTTTCGTTTTAATTTTTGAAACTCGCAGACAATCAGCTTAAGCAATCCCCTCACCCCCAGTCACACGTTTAAAATAATCCTCCAGGCTTTCCTCGAAGGCTGCGGCCTGTGACACCTCCAGGCCGTTCTCCACAAAAGCGGTGACGATTTTTCCAACGGAAATATCCGGATGATGCAGCCGCATATTGTGGTCATCCTGTATGGTAAACCGGTCCTCGTGGAAACTGCATTCCAAAATTCTTGCCGCCTGAGCCGTATCGGAAACCGTAAAACGGATGTGTTTACTGCTTTTTGCTTCCAGCTCCGCAAGGCTTTCTTCCTCTAAGAGCGTACCATGGTCAATAATCCCAATATCGTCAGCTAAAAGTGCAATCTCGGAGAGGATGTGGCTGGAAATCAGGATGGTTTTTCCCCGCTCATTACAAAGGCTTCGGATAAAGGAGCGCACCTCCGCAATACCGATGGGGTCAAGGCCGTTGATTGGCTCGTCCAGAATCAAAAGCTCCGGGTCGTGCATAATGGCAAGGGCAATGGCCAGCCTCTGCTTCATGCCAAGTGAATACTGCGCAAACAGCTTTTTATCCTTGTAGGGCAGACCAACTAGGTCAAGAGCATTTTTGATTGCGTTGCGGTTTGGCACGCCGCGCAGAGTGGCAAAAATGCGCAGATTTTCCGTGGCGGTCAGGTTGGGATAAAAGCCGGGGGATTCAATTAGGCTGCCAATCCGGGGTAGAAGCTTCTTTTCATTTGAAGCGAAGGGCTTCCCCCAGATGGTCACCTTCCCGGAGGTGGGCCGTGTCAGCCCCAGCAGCATTTTCATGGTTGTGGTCTTCCCGGCCCCGTTTCTGCCAAGCAGACCGTAAATACGCCCTTGTCTGACATGGATATTCAGGTTAGCGACGCTCTTTTGTGTTCCGTATTGTTTGGTAAGGTTTTTGGTTTCAATTACATATTTGCTCATTGCAAGGCCTCCTTTTTTCGGCCGGGGTATTTTCCCGGGCGCTCCGCCTGCGAGGAAGCGGTGGGCGGAGCGCCCAGGAAGCGGCGGACGCCGGCCAGCCGATATGCTTTATTCTATCACGTCAACCTTGCATTAACCTTGCACGAACCTTGCGTTAACCTTGCATAGGTTCGATGTGACTCCCACGAGTAATGAGTCAGGCAAGCTGATTCCCGCAAGCAATGAGGCAGGTGCCACGCTTGCGCGAGCACAAAATCAGCAGGCTGACTTGACTATCCGTCCGCTAAAGGGAAAAACAGAGTGAAGACGGTTCCTTCTCCCGGCACGCTGTCCGCCCTTATGGTTCCGTTTAGTTTTCCTACAAGCTGGCGCACGATGGACAGACCAAGGCCGCTGCCCTTTTCAGACCGTCCTTTATCGCATTTATAAAGACGCTCAAAGATATGCTTCAAATCCTCTTTGTTAATCCCGATTCCGTTGTCGCACAAAAGAATTTTTATTTTCCCGCCCTGCTTTGACAAAGCGATTCCTATTTTATCCCCATGGCTGTGGGAGATTGCATTTTGTATCAGATTGTTCAGTATCCGCATATATCCGTCCGGGTCAATCCGCACCCGGAAGGGCTGCTCCGGGATATCAATGGTAAAATCCAGCTGGGCATCTTCAAAGATTGGTATCCAGCTGGTCAATATATTCCGTGTCAGCTCCGTCAGGTCAATGGTCGATATGTTCATGGAAAATTCATTTGATCCCAGCTTAAACCAATCAAAAAGTACATCGATATATTCCTTTAAGTCATGGGCCTTCCAGCGTGCGGTTTCTATATAATCATCACGCTCTTTGCCACAGACAATCCCTCTGTGGGCAGCGTCCAAATACCCAATCAGCGTGGTGAGGGGCGTGCGCACATCATGGGAAAGGCTTGTCATGAGCTGCCTGTTGGCTTCTTCCATCCGGCGATAAGCGGAAATCCTGCTTTCGTAGGAAAGGACAAGATCATTGATGCTATAGGCAAGGGGAGCCGTAAGCTCATGGGTTTCCGACAAAATGCGCCTGTTCCCATTCCCTTTTTTTACATCCTCCAACGTGTCAACCATTTCCAATATCTGTTTTTTGGCACGCCGGACAGTAAAAACAGCCCAGACGACAGAGACAAAAGCAATAACAAAAGTAATAACTTGGGCAATAACTGCAACTGTTTCCGTATGCACTGCTTATACCTCCTTATTGAAACGGTATCCGACGCCCTTTACGGTCTGTATGTACCGGGGACTGCCCGGATTTTCTTCCATCTTTTTCCGAAGACGACTGATGACGGCCATAATGTTGCTGTCGTCATAAACGTACTCCTCGCCCCAGACACTTTCATAGATTTGCTGCTTGGTCAGTATCTTTCCCTGATTTTTGGCAAGGAACAGGAGTAAATCAAATTCTTTTGGCGGCAGCTCGTAATCGCCGGTTACCGAATGAATAGAATGACTGTCAAAGTCAATAGACAGACCGTCAAAATCAAAGGTACGTATCTGTCCATCCTTTTGGTTAAAGCGGGTATAACGTCTGATTAAAGACACGATACGGGCAATCAGCTCGTCCATGTCAAAGGGCTTTGTCAGATAATCATCCGCTCCCGCCCGTAAACCGCGCACTTTTGAAGCACTGTCATTTTTGGATGTAAACATCAGGATAGGCAGGCTGCTTTCTTTTCTGATCTGCGCTAATGTTTCAAAGCCGTCAAAACCGGGCATCATCACATCCAATATGACAAGCTGGTACTCTTTTTCCTTAAGCTGCAGCAAACCGGATTTACCGGAATAACAGCAGTCAGCTTCTATACCTTCCTGCAAAACACTCCTTTTTATCAATGCGCAAAGCTGTTTGTCATCATCTATAATCAAAATTTCGTTCATTTCCAATACCCTCCATTGTCAAATTACACATTTCTGATTCCCGCTGGCCCGGTTTATAAATTTTTATGTGAACGTTATGACCACATTACAATTATATGTGGGAATTTTTGCAATGGCAAGAATATTAAGAGTAAGCGAGTTTACTACGAGCGGCCGGATAGGTCATGAATGGTAACAAAGCGAGATGATTAAAGGGCTTCAAGCGGCGCCTGATTTGTAATTTACATAAAATTGCGTTATAATAAGACAAAAAGATGCAATTGATAGGGAACAAATAATCAGGAAGTAAAAGTCGCAAGTTTGGGGCTGCGCGGTACCCCATAAACTTGAAGAACCGTAAAAGCAGCGCAGATATGAGGAAAAGCATGACCAAAACAGAACCGACATACAGAGATATAGAGGATATGGGTATAGATACTTCCATGATAAAATCCTGTAAAAGGCTCAGGCAGTTAGCTAAGCTTGACAGAATCAGATTGGATAACAGCGAGCATAGAACAGGCTTAAATAAGCATTTATTTGATTATATAAGCTATTGTGGATTAGATGTACTTACATTTATTAAGCAATACTTATCAAACCTTCAACCATACATGATAGAGAGAAGAAAAGACCAGGAGCCGGTCAGAACATTCTTATGTGTAATTGATAATTTATATAGAATATCGGTTTATATAAAAGCTGACGCCAGGCAATATGAAGAACTTATCATATCCTTTCATGAAGATAATAAACGAGGCATTGCAAAGTCAAATACATTAATAAAGAGAAATACACATGAGTACGTACCGATTTTTGCAGACAGCATATTGAGCAAAATAGAAAATGAGAACAAATACATTGTAAAAGTGCTGGCGCAACGAGGGCTAAAAGTATTACCAATAGAACTCCCGGCACTTAAATGTCAGGACATATTTATTGTTGAGAAAAGGCAGATAAATATGCAGTTTTTGTCCTATTGTAATGACTATATCAAAGACCTGTATACAAGCGATTTAGAATTAGACTATGATAAAATAGAAGTGTTTACGATGTTACAGCAAATTTCATTTACCTCATATGGAAATGACACATTTTCAAGCATATCATTACTGATAGACAGTTTAAACATACAACCGGATTATATCAGCAAACAAACGGCGGATTTTGCGTTGATAACATTTATACAAAATCTGAAACTGACAATAGAACAGCAGGAAGAACTAAAAGACTTATTGAGACGGAAATATTTAGTATCGGACATAAAGAAGATAGATATCATTCTAAACAGGATTGAAGAAAATCTGTCGCTAAGTTACAATAACGGCTTGTAATCAGATAAGTCAACAGGAAATCATATGGGATTATCCGAAACAGCTCAGACGGTCTGCGGACTTATTGTACTGGTACCAAAGAGCAGGTTTCTAAGTATCCGAACAATAATAGTGATAATTCACTTAATTGATACCTCTGCATATGATAGGATAAACAGATATGCAGAGGTAATTTTATGCCCGAAAATATTTTACACACAGCCCAGACGGATAACAGTTCCCAGGGGAAACTGCAGATTAATGTGACTTCATCCTTAGGACTGATTCCAATACAGGACGCCACGGTGACAATTTCCTACACAGGGGTACCGGATGTAACCATAGAAAAACTCAGCACCGATTCCTCCGGACAGACCGAGACGGTGGAACTGCCCGCACCGCCTATAGAATACAGCATGACCCCGGAACAGCAGCAGCCCTACTCGGAATACAACATACAGGTGGAAGCACCGGGGTATGAACCGGTGATGGTCTCCGGAACGGAAATTTTACCGGATGTTACGGCCTTTCAACCCATTCAGCTGACGCCCTTAGAGGCCACCGAAGAACAAAATGAGGTGATTGTCATACCCGATCACACTTTATATGGGGAATATCCGCCCAAAATCCCGGAGGATGAGATCAAGCCTGTGGATGAGAGCGGGGAGATTGTACTGAGCCGTGTTGTAATCCCCGAATTTGTTGTCGTTCACGACGGAGCGCCCAGCGATTCCACAGCTCCTAACTACTATGTGAGATACAGAGATTATATAAAGAATGTTGTTTCTTCCGAAATATATGCAACCTGGCCTGAAAGCGCCATTTATGCAAATACATTGGTGATTATGTCCTTCACTTTAAACAGGGTATATACGGAGTGGTATCGAAACAGAGGTTACAATTTCACAATTACATCCTCCACTGCCTACGACCAGAAGTGGATAAGGGGAAGGAATTCCTATGGGAATATAGACAGAATCGTGGACAGCATATTTGCAAACTACTTATCCCGTCCGGGGGTGCGGCAGCCTATTTTTACCTCCTACTGTGACGGCCGAAGGGTAACATGTAACGGCCTCAGCCAGTGGGGCTCTAAATATCTGTCTGAGGAAGGGTACTCGGCGGTTGAAATTATCCGTTATTATTATGGAAGCGATATGTATATCAATACAGCTCAAAGCATCTCAGGCGTTCCCTCCTCCTGGCCCGGATACAACCTTACCATTGGCTCCAGCGGGGATAAGGTAAGGCAGATGCAGCAGCAGTTAAACCGCATTGCCCAGAACTACCCGGCAATCCCCAAAATCACAGCGGACGGCATTTTTGGCCCTGCAACGGCAAACGCGGTAAAAACATTCCAGGGCATCTTCAACCTGCCCCAAAACGGTATAGTAGATTACCCCACCTGGTACAGCATCTCCAACATCTACGTAGGCGTAAGCCGCATCTCCGAACCCGGCGGCTGATACCTAGTGAGTTGCAGCGGTTTGAGATTTGGAGCGTTGCTTTTCAGAGGCCGGCCAGAGATGTAGCGTTGCGTGGACAAATATTCAAGGAGGAACCCTTATAAAAACGCCAGCGCTTAGCGAAGTTTTTTTGAGCTTAGCGTCTGCTGCGTTTTTATAGAGCGAGAGCGCGGTGACGACTGAATATTTGTCCACGCAATGCGGACGGCAGACGAATATGTGAAAATAACTTAGAAACCGCTGCAGCCCCACCATTTCTTTTTATCTGGTTGCGAAAAACCCGCCAACAATGCTATACTGATACTATTAAAGAGGAAGTGCGATTTTCCATAAATCTCCATTACAGAACAAAGGAGTAACGATTGTGCAAAGCGCAGTAGAAAAGATTTTGGAAGGAAATTTTAACAGAGGAATTCGGGCTCTGGATTTTTCAAGCCCTGTGATTGAGCTTAACCTGCGGGAGGGCGAGGATTACGAGGGGAGTTTTACCATATTCGGCCCTGAAAATGAATTATGCGAAGGGAAAATATCTTCCACCAGCCTGCGGATGAAGCCTCTGGCGGACAAATTTTCCGGTCCTGCGGAGGAAATCGGATATCAGTTTGACGCCTCCGGTATGGCGGAGGGAGACGAGGTAAAGGGAGAATTCCGTATTATTTCCAATCAGGGAGAATATTTTGTACCTTATCACGTGGCTGTTACCAGGGGAACGCTGGATTCCGAGCTGGGAAATATCAGGAATCTGTTCCATTTTGCCAACCTTGCAAGAACCAACTGGGAGGAAGCGGTCAATCTGTTTTATTCTAAAGAGTTTAAGAATGTCTTCCAGGGTGCGGACAGGCAGTACTATGGTGTTTACAAGGGTCTTTTGGAAGGAAGCAAAAGAGAGCAGTGCGTAGAGGAGTTTCTGCTTGAAATCCGAAAAAAGCAGGAGGTCGGGTTTCTGCTTGAGGAGGTAAAGCTTCGGATTGAAAATCCTGAAGATATGGAAGAAAACAAGATTGTGCTAAACCGCAACGGCTGGGGATATTCTGAGCTTTCGGTGGAGAAGGAAGGGGATTTCATTGTGCTGGAGAAGGACATGGTCAGGGATGAAGATTTCCTTGGCAACAGCTACAGGCTGCCCTTTTACATCTCCAAAGAAAAGCTTCACGGGGGAAGAAATTACGGGGTAATCCGTTTCAGGAATCCTTATGTGGAGCTTAGCGCGGAGATCGTAGTAATTAACAAGTCCGCGACGGCCAAAATATCCACGGTGCACACAGGGACGCGGAGGCAGAAAAAGCACATGATCGCGGAGCTGATGCAATATTATGAAGCCTTCCGCACGAAAAAGATCAGCGCAGCCTCATGGATGAAGGAGACGGGTGAGCTGGTGGATAGTCTGCTCCAGTTAGATGAAAAGGACATTTCCATCAGGCTGTTTCAGGCCCAGCTTTTGATTACCCAGGAGCGGTTTAGTGAGGCTTTGTGGAACCTGGAGCAGGCGGCGGAGGCCCTTGGGGAAAGTTACGAACCGGCTCTTTATTGTTATTATTTATATCTGACCACTTTGCTGAACCGGCCGGAGGACGACATAGACGAGACGGCAAGTCAGGTAGAAAGGATTTTTGTCCAAAATTCAGATAATTGGCGGATAGCATGGCTGCTTTTGTATCTCTCGGAGGAATACAGGAGAAGTCCTTCCAGAAAGTGGATTCTGTTAGGGGATCAGTTTATGCATGGCTGCAGAAGCCCTCTGCTTTATATAGAAGCCTGGAATCTGGTGGCGGCCAACCCCACACTTTTACTTAGGCTTGAGGAATTTGAGCTGCAGATTTTGACCTATGCGGCGAAAAAGGATATATTGACTGCGGAGGTCATTGGACAGGCGGTTTATTTGTCCCAGAGACAGAAGAACTATTCCGGGAGATTGTTTTTTATCTTAAAATGCTGCTACACAAAAGTGCCTACGGACGAGGTGCTGCAGGCAATCTGTACGCTGCTGATCAAGGGGAACATAACCACAAAGGCGGCTTTTGCATGGTATGAAAAGGGCGTGGAAAAAGAGCTGCGTATTACCAGGCTTTATGAGTATTACATGATGTCCCTGCCCCTTACTTATGATGCGGTCATCCCCAAAATCGTGCTCATGTATTTTGCCTTCGACAGCACCCTTGACAGCCTGCACAATGCCTTTCTTTACGCCTATGTGTATCGGAATAAAGGCCAGTATCCCGAGCTCTATGAGAGCTACAGGGAGCAGATAGAGCGGTTTATGGTGTTCCAGCTTATCAAAGAAAAAAATAACGAATATCTGGCGGTTCTGTACAAGAATCTGATTACGCCCATGATGATCACGGAGGATACTGCGAAGGGCCTGAGCGTAGCGCTTTTTATTCATCATCTGACCATAAAGCGGAATGATATCAGGAAGGTTATTCTGGTTTATGAGAAAGAAAAGACGCAGACTATTTACCCGGTAACAGGCGGGGAGGCCTATATTCCGATTTATGGCGGCGACTACAAGCTGCTGTTAGAAGACGGAGAGGGGAACCGCTATTGCAGGGAGCAGGAGTACGTGGCGGAACGGCTTTTGCTGCCGGACAAACTTTCCTCCATGATTGCGCCGTATGTGACAGGCTGCGTTCATTTTGACCTATGGCTGTGCGAGAATGGCCGGGGCATGTCCGGCATCAATGAAGAAAATGTGGAATACATGAAGCGGCTTGTGGAAGAAGAAGCGGTGGCGGATGAAGTCAGACGGGAAATCAGGATGAACCTGATTCAGTTTTTCTATGACAATGACAGGATGAAGGAATTGGACGACTTCCTGAAAAGAATTACCCCGGATCAGGTGGAAAACAGTGGTTATACGCAGATTGTGCGACTGATGGTTATCCGGAGCATGTATGAGAAGGCCTATGAATGGCTAAAGCTCCGGGGCGGAGACGGTGTGGAGGCAAAGCTGGTTGTAAAGCTCTGCAGCCGGCTGCTTTCCCTTGAGGGTATGGCGGAGGACGAGACAATGACCGCCCTGGTCTTTCAGGCTTTTCAGGCAGGAAAATATGATGAGAGCCTGTTAATCTATCTGTGCAGATATTTCCGGGGGACCAGCAAGGAGATGCGGGATATCTGGAAGGCGGCGGAGGCCTTCGGCGTGGATACCTATGAGCTCTCCGAGCGGATTTTGATGCAGCTGCTCTACACAGGGGCTTACATAGGCGAGAAGACGGAAATCTTCAGGCGTTACGTTTCAGGCGGGGCCAAAACGGAAGTGGAGATAGCCTTTCTGGCCCAGTGCGCCTATGATTATTTTGTGGAAAACGGGATAACCAACGGATTTGTGCTTGAGGATATGCAGCGGGTGATTGACCGCCAGGAGGAGATTCCATTTGTATGTAAGCTTGCCTACACCAAATATTATGCGGAAAACAAAAAGCTGGTTGACGAAAAAATATCCCGATATCTGGTAAGCTTCTTACGGGAAATTTTGATGCAGGATAAGTATTTCCCTTATTTTATGGAATATGCGGACAACATTGCCTTTATGCGTCAGTTCGGGGATAAGACCATGGTGGAATACCGGGTGCGTGAGGGCAGCCGGGCGGTGATTCATTATCTGCTGGAAAAAGAGGAAAATGCCCAGGGAGAATACATCAAAGAAGAAATGCAGGATATGTTCGGCGGCATCTGCGTGAAACAGTTTATCCTTTTCTTTGGCGAGCATTTGCAGTACTATATTACCGAAACGGAAAACGGAAAAGAAAACCTGACCCAGAGCGGAACCCTAAGCCGCAACGAAACCGCAGGGGACCAAAAGGAGGGCAGGTACGGCATGCTAAACGACATTGCAATTGGAAGAAATCTGCATGATTATGATACCATGGAGAGCCTTCTGTACGAGTATTTCGAACAGGAATACATCGTAAAAGAAATGTTCCGGATGATATGACTTCCGCGGAGGCAATGAGCAGTGTACAGACGGAAGATGAAAAAGCGGCAGCTTGCTGACGGCTTTTTCAGATTACGTCAATAAGCTGGCTCGCGGAGCGTGACAGCGTTTGATTGTATAGGGCGAAGCCCG
>CAJUED010000024.1:15177-53287 GCA_910585075.1 uncultured Lachnospiraceae bacterium | reverse complement strand
TATCATGTCAGCAGGAAATCAAGCGCGAACAGAGTGAGCATTTGATTTCACCTGATATGATAACACGTGCTTTATAAGCACAAAAAATCTTTGAGCGCGAAGCGCGAAAGCAGCATAGCGGCTGGATTTTTGAGTGTATTATGTGGTGTCAGCAGGAAAATGAGAGGCAATAAAATATTTTCGGTATGTAACCGTATCAGAGATAAAGCAGTGATGGTTACATACCGAAAATTTTATCTGCCAATTTGAAAATACGAAGTATTATACAAAGTATTAGCCTTCACGTCTTTTCCATTTGCCGAACAAGGTCTTTTTGTAGCGCCCAAGGGCCTCAGTGGATCCGGCAATCTTTTTATCGGCTGCCTTCTGATAACAGGACACGGCGGTGGGGATATTTTCGGGTACGCCTACGCCTTGGTCGTACATATCCCCAAGGAACATCCAGGCCTGGCCGTTGTCCGCCTGGGCAGCTTCCTCAAGAAGGCGCTTTCCGCGAATCATATCGGTGCCTGTGCCTTTGCCGTAAAGACAGCAGTAGCCCATCAGTTCTTTGGGGTAATTCAGCTGTTTGTTTATGAGTATGCTCATCATTTTGACAGAGGCCTCATAATTAACTTCGGTTCCCTGTCCCCAGAAATAACATCTGGCCAGATACCACCTGGAGCTCTCGTGGCCGCCCCGGACAGCCGCTTCGAAGCAGCGGAAAGCTTCATTGTAGTCTTTGGTGCAGCCCCAGCCATAGTAATAGCAGCGGCCCGCGTTGTAACTGCCGTACTCATCACCGGACTTAGCCGCCATAAGAAAATAGTCCAGGGCTTTTGCGTCGTCCTCCTTTGCCCCTCTGTCACCGTATAAATACACGAGGCCTAGGTCTACCATACAGACGGATACGCCGTCGCGGACACCCTTTTCACACCAGCGGATTGCGTCGGCATGACGTTTCAAATCCTGATATTCCAAAACAATAGAATGGTAATAATCCCGCATATCCACTTTGCCGTCCATGGTCTCCACCCAGCGGAGGGCTTCTTCCAAATCTTTGGGCACACCGTTTACGCCGCCGCGCACACTGTTAAAGGCGTTGCGGAAGGCGGGGATGCAGCCCTGTTCTGCGGAACGGCGAAACCAGGTAAGAGCCTCCAGGGCGTTTTCTCTTTCGCACTTTGCAAAATCTGCCTGTGAGGGTTTCTGGAAATTAAGGAGCATATCGCCCCAGAAGTAAAACAGGCCGATTGCATATTGGGCCATAGGTTCTCCGGCCTTAGCCATGGACAAAACGCTGTCGAAGGATTCTTTCAGGGTTTTGGTCATGGCGTTTTTGATGTCGCCTTTTAACACGTCCATACGGTCGGCGCCCAGTACACACAGATCGCTCCCAAGCTCAATGCCGCGTTTTGAAAGCTTTTTGGCCCTTTTCTCGTTTACCGTCACATTTCCGTCGCCCCAGCCGCAGCATCTGGCCAGAAAATAGAAAGCGTCAGGTTCTTCGGCTGCTACCGCCTGCTCCAAAAGCTGTACGCCTTCCGGAAATTGAGAGGAATCCGCCTGAAAATAAAGCAGGCGGAGAGCCTTACATAAAGTGTCTGAATAATATTGCTCCATAGTTAGTTTGCCTCCTTTTACTGTTATATTAGTATCAGTTTGGCTTTGCAGAAATGGCAGTGAATTCAATGCCTGCTTTTGTGCCAATGCTGAATTTTATTTCAATTAGCCGTCTCGTGAAGCGTGGCGGCGTTTGATGTTATTTTTGCGGTGCGGTATGGTGCTGCTTACGGAAAGTAATTTGGCCTGTTGCTCCGTCCATACTTTCAATGATGGCAAGGGATTCAAGGCGGTAGCCCAGATTCCGTATGATTTGTCCGCCATTTTGGAAGCCTTTTTCTATGGCAATGCCGATTCCCTCTAAGGTGGCGTGAGCCTGGGAGACCACGGAAATGAGCCCCTGCAGTGCGCAGCCGTTTGCGAGAAAATCATCAATGATAAGGATATGGTCTTCGGGCCCCAGAAACTTCTTGGAAACCATAATCTGATTGGTACATTTATGGGTGAAGGATTCCACCTGGGCGGTGTACATGTCGCCTTCTATATTGATGGTTCTTGACTTTTTGGCGAAGACCACAGGCACATTGAAGCATTCGGAGACAATACAGGCAATTCCGATCCCGGAGGCCTCAATGGTCAGTATCTTGGTGATGGGGACATCCGCAAACCGTCTTTTCCATTCTTCGCCCATCTGTTTGAACAATGCCACATCCATCTGATGATTCAGAAAGCTGTCCACTTTAAGGACTTGATTGTCGTTTATGATACCGTCTTTTCGGATTCTTTCTTCCAGAATATTCATAGAATTAATAATTATCCCCTTTCTCTGTGGTATATAAAGCTTTTTTCATTTTACCATGGTGGAATTTCGTTGTAAATGAGGTTATTGATTTCGTACTTGACAAGTTCATTATACAAGCGCATAATAAATTATACAAATGTATAATGATGAGGTACGAAAATAAATTTTCACACAACAAATTTATGCTTACCCATAGCATACTTTGTATGCATACAATTTGCAGGTTGTTGATAAGAAGGGAGGATTTTTATGAAAAAACTTGGTGAAGCGGAACTGGAAATTATGCAGGTGATTTGGGACAGTGACAATCCGGTCACGTCCAATTATATTTTAAAGGAATTACAGGGAAAGCGAAAATGGCAGCTTTCCACCCTGATGACCTCATTGGCACGGTTATCGGATAAGGGATTTGTCAGCTGCGACCGCTCAACGGGAAGTAATCTGTATGCGCCGCTTATTGCGGAGAATGAGTATAAGACCGGGGCAAGCAGGCATTTCCTGGAGAAGCTGTATGATAACTCTCTGCGAAATATGGTGGCTTCCCTGTATAACAGTAAGGCGATTGAAGCCTCTGATGTGGAGGAGCTCAGAGAGTTTCTGGATAAGCTGGATAAGACAGAATAAGGGAGACGCATTCTGCAGAATAAATTAATTCAGGTAAGAAATATTTTGCGGGAGAACTTTGTGGAAAAGGTATTTTACAGGAAAGGGTTTTACAGAGGGAGATTACATATAGAAGGGGAATGTGATGATGAATATTTTTGTTTCGGTTTTTGAAATTTCGGTATCAGCCGGTTTGGTGATTGCCGTGCTGATTTTGTCAACACCATTTTTGAACAGGCGCTATAATGCAAGATGGAAATATCTGGTCTGGATTTTTCTTGCACTCTGGCTCGTCCTGCCTGTCTGTGGGATTAACAGGCGTTCTGCCTGGGAGGCATTCTCCCAGGTGAAGGCTCAGAGCGCGCCGAAAGGGGAAGAAGATATGAGGACGCGGAGTGCACTTGAGGATGAAAAAGGAGACGGGGATAATTTACCGGGAACGCAGCAGGCGCCTGTGCGAATCATGGTGAAAATACCCGAGGGGATGACCACTGCGATTCCGCTTAGGGCTTCGGACAATGGCGGCGGTATAACGCTCCTTGATATAGCGGCAGCTATCTGGGCCGTGGGAGGTTTGGTCTTTATGGCTGTGCATCTGTTTTCCTATTTTTCCTACGGAAGGCAGGTGACAAAGACGGGAACCGCCATAAAGGATGCGGATATTTGGCGGCAGGTGCTTAAGCTTAAGCATGAGCTTCATATCAAGAGTACGATACATATTGCGGAGGTTCCCGGTGCCTCCGGGCCTATGATGATGGGATTTTTCAGGCCTGTTTTGGTGCTCCCAAAGGAGCAGTACACCCAGGAGGAATTGTTTTTTATTCTGAAACACGAACTGATTCACTTAAAACGCAGGGATGTTTGGATGAAATTCCTCTTTGTGATTGCAAATGGGATTCACTGGTTCAATCCCCTTGTCTGGCTTATGAGGCGGGAAGCGGACATTGATATGGAGCTGTCCTGCGATGAGAGGGTGGTACAGGGAGAGGATTACACGGTGCGGAAGGCTTATACGGAAACGCTGCTGTCCACCCTTCATAAGAAGTGTATAAAAAGAAATCGCCTGTCTACGGAATTTTATGGGGGAAAACAGATTATGAAAAAGCGCTTTGAAAATATTTTAGCGAAAAGTAAAAAGAAAAATGGAACCGTCATGTTGGTTGGCGCTGTAATTTTGGCAGTGTGCCTGGGAGGTCTGATAGGCTGTTCCATTACAAATAATAGCGATGAAGATTCCTCAAGCCTGATGAGAAACAGCGCACAATTTGAAGACGGAGAGGGGATGGAAGGTATGTCTTCCGGCGACGTTCAAAGCTCCGGCGGTTCCGCCTCTGACGGGATGTCTGCCGAACCCATGTCTCCCGGAGCGGAGTCCGGGAATATACAGTCTGCAAATACATGGTCCGGTGCACCCGGAGACAGCGCTTCTGATGGAGGCGCGCTTTTTGGGGAAAGTCTTTCCGGGGAAGGGGACAATATAAAAACGCTTACTATAATGAAAGAAGGGGAGCCGGAAGAAAAGCGCGCCGTGCTTACGGCGGAGGACGCCTATTCTTTTTATCTGCCTGAGGGTGAATGGCAGAAGAAGGAGGCGGATATGTGGCAGGCTGTGGTCAATGAAAATGTGCAGCTCTCAGTGGCTCATTTTGAAAAGGATTATCAGATTGAGCGGATACTGGCAAATGACGGTTATCAGGAGGAAAACGGAGAGACGGAGCTGTCAATGGCGGAGGAAGGAATTATCTATAAAGTAAAGCTCCATAAGACGGATGAGGAGACCTGGTGCGTATTTTATCATTACCCGGAGGAAGCGGAGGAAGGCTGGGGGCGGGAGCTGCCGGTGATTGCGGATACCTTTGCGATAACGGTTTACAATGAAATGATTCACGGTTATATATCTAAAATGGAAAATGGCTTTGCCACCATAGATAAGCAGAACTGGGTGACATTTGAGAGCCCGGACTGGAAACCGGAGTACAATGCGGATGCGGGATTTGAGGTGGTGGATGCGGAGGGCGGAGATATCACGTATCCCCTTCATGAGGACTGCAGATTTTTTATCCTGGAAAATCATTATGACCCGACTGTAGAACTTACGGAAAAGGAGTTTGAGGATTATCTGAAGGAAATGGACTATCCGGTTTTGTGGCTGATGGAGCTGGAGCAGGGACAGGTGAAGGAAATTGTGGAGCAGTATCTGCCTTAATTCTGAATTGCATTGCTGGTGGCTATGCCCCGGAGAAGCTGTGCAAGGATTACACTGTTGTGTTGCATCGCTGTTCGAATGTAGGGCGCTTACTTTTCGGCAGACTGTTTTTCGGATTCAAGTTCTTGCAGAAGAAAACGTTTTACATCAGTAATGTGTTGACGGAAACAGTTATTTTTTGTGTTTTCAATGGACAGGATACGGAAAAGTTTACGTTCGAGTTCAGAGATTAGGTTCCGATTTTTAATGATATAATGCTGGTTGTCACCGCCAACGTGGATTCCGTCTATGTATTTATCCGTGATGGGTATGGCATCGCTGATAAAGAAGATGGACTGTGAGGAAGTCCGCCCGATATGATAGTAACAGGAGCGGATATCACGTTCCGGAAGATTCAGGTAGAAATCAAGACGTTTCTGCCCGGCACTGTCACGATGGTTGAGTTTTCCCATTGGGATAGCCCAGTACAGAGCTTCATGCTCTTTGGACTTTATAAGGCAGACGATAGGACGGTGTTTAGTATCGTTCCATGTACCTCCGTTATTTTTTATCATCTGTGCAAAACTGGCGGTTGCATAATATAACCCACGCTCGACCATAACAGTACCTCCGCATCATCTGTAAATGGTTTGTCAAAAAAAGCCTCCGGCTCGCACCGGAGGCTGGTAAACAATGTTTCGCTGCCGCACATTGTGAAGCGTATTTGTATAAACAATGTTCCACTGCCGTACATTGTGAAACGTATTTGAGTAAACAGTGTTTCCATGTCGCACACTGTAAAGCGTTTTACAATTTTATTATATGTAAAAGCAGAAAAAAATACAATGTCAAAAAGCAGTTTTTTTGAAAAACTTGCAGAAATTTGTTTTTCAGGGAATTTATATTCCCCACTTTGGTAAGGAGTACGATTTTTCAGGTACCCCGGATGCCAGGCAGATTCCAGCGGTAATGGCTGGCCAAAATGCGGATTGCAACCACTAAAAAGGCGCCAAGCAGCATGGCGTAATCCGAGAGGGTGAATTGGAGCAGCAGCACGTATAGGCATGCGCCTGAGATGGAGGCACAGGCGTAGACATGCTTTTTCAGGACAAAGGGAGTCTCCCCTGCCATAATATCCCGCAGTATGCCGCCGCCAATGCCTGTGATGACACCAAGAAAAATGATGAGAAAATGGTAGTCCCCGTAACCGGCGTCCACACCGGCATCCACGCCGATGACCGTGAAAGCGCCAAGACCGATAGCGTCCAAAACATTCATGATTTTTTCATAGCTTTCTATATATTTACTCCCTAGTAGAAAAGGACGGAAGCGGAACAGAAGGAACAAAATAAGCACCGTCAGAAAGGCGGTGAACACATAGACCGGGTTGCGGAACATGTTGGGCGGGATGGCTCCAATCATCAAATCCCGGAGCATTCCGCCGCCCACGGCGGTGATAACGCCAAGGACAATGATACCGAACAAATCCAGTTTTTTGCGCACGGCGACCATGGCCCCTGAGGATGCAAAGGCTACGGTTCCGATAATTTCTATGGGGAAAAAGATGTTTGCGTGCAGTTCCATTTTGCTTGTTTTTGTACCTGCTTTCTATAATTAATAGTTTATGCCGAACTGTCAGTCTATGTACAAGGTGTCAGCCTTCGGGTAATAAGCCGGCTGGCATATATGGCTTTTTCAAGAGCCGGAAAGTGCAATTTATTATGTCGCTTGCTATAAGTCACATACAGGATTGATTCCTAGAGTCTGCAATTTCTCATAGGCCAGTTCCACAGCGTCGTCCCAGACATATTTTGGGTCATGGCAGTCGGAACCCACGATTACTCTTACAGGAGCTTTAGCGGCCATCTGCCAGAACCCATCATGAGGATACTGGTAACGCAGTCCGTCAGGATAACATATCTGTTCCCGTCTGAAACCATTTGCATTGTACTCTAAGATGGTATTGGTGGATACGGCGGTGTCAATGATTAAGTCAGCCGCCCGCTTACAGTCATCATTCCATGCAAAAGGATTAAGCAGATAAAGGTCAGGATGGGCAACCGCTTTAAACAGGCCGGTCTTCATGCCTTCGATGAGGGTGCGGGCGTAGGCAAGATACTCTGTTGTGGAAGTTATCTCGTAGGTATTGCCGTATTCGCCGGCATCATTTAGGTAAAAATGCTCACCCAGAAGCAGATATTCAAATCCCCACTTACCGAGCAGTTCCTCATAATAGCTGCGGTACTTTGGCAGATATTCAGTTTCCAGTCCCTTGCGTACCACAATCTTATCCCGATATTTTTCTGACAATTTGTTCAGGGTATCTAAATAATCTCCCAGCTCCTCAAAATCCATGCGCCTGCCAAAGTCAGCGTCCGCATAAGGGTAGGGTGTATGGTCAGAAAAACCGAGGGTGGAAAGCCCGTTTGCAATTGCGGACCGTACGTAGTCTTCTTCACTTCCGAAAGCGTGCTTACAGCGTTTTGAGTGGGTGTGGAAGTTGTTTTTTATGGTTGGCATTTATTTTGTGTGTCCTTTCTTACTTTTGAATAAGTTTTAGAATAAGTGAGGCGGCAAACTGGCCGGTACGTATTCAGTATAAAATGTGGACCTGAAAAAAGCAAGCAAAGGTCAAAACGATAGCCGAAGAAATTCACGATTGTGTAAGGAAAATGTTGGGAGAATATCTTTTGTGATAGTTCTCCCTTATTTTTTGCCATCATTATCATTTGTTGTTATATTCATTTTTTGAATATGGAAGACCGCTCCCTGTCTTGCTAGTATAAAAATAACTTAAAACAACTACAGGAGGTAAGATAAACATGGCAAAAAGATTTGTATGTACAATGGACGAGCCGGTGGTGACCACTGCAGCGGGAAAGTTGCGGGGCTATAAGATGGATGACATTTACCATTTTGAAGGTATCCGCTATGCGAAGGCAAAAAGATTTCAGAATCCACAGAAGGTAACTCCTTGGGAGGGTATCAAGGATGCGACCAATTACGGGCCTATCAGTCCCATTCTCCGAAATCCGGTTCCTTCAGGAGAAGTGAAGATTCCTCACAGATTCTGGCCTGCCAGTGAAAACTGTCAATATTTAAATGTGTGGACAAATTCGCTGGATACAAATGCAAAAAAGGCGGTTATGGTATGGTTCCATGGAGGTGGATTTGCAGACGGTTCGGCAATCGAACAGGTAGCTTATGACGGGACAAATCTGGCGAAGTACGGGGACGTGGTGGTAGTGACGGTAAACCACAGACTGAATGTATTTGGGTTCCTTGATTTGTCGGATTTTGGAGAAAAGTATGCAAATGCAAGGAACGCAGGCCTTGCAGACCTGGTTGCGTCTCTTATGTGGGTAAAGGAAAATATCGCTCAGTTTGGCGGAGACCCTGAAAATGTTACGATTTTCGGACAGTCAGGGGGCGGCGGAAAGGTGACCGCTTTAGGACAGGTTCCGGCAGCTAAAGGACTTTTCCAAAAGGCGATTGTAATGAGCGGTGTGCTCACCAAAGGAATGATGGATCAGAATGTACCGGCAAAGGAATTTGCTTTATCTATTTTAAATGAACTGGGACTTGAGGAAGATGAAGTGGAAAAGATGGAGAAGGTTCCGGTTCAGGCACTGATTGACGCCACAAATGCGGCAATTGCCAAATATAACGCAGAAGGAAAAGTAATCAACTGGCGTCCTACGGCCAATGATTTCTACGTGGGCGACCCTATGGACGTGGGATTTGGTGAGTCCTCCAAGGTGCCCACCATGGTCGGCACGGTGATTGCTGAGTTCAGCCCCGGAGTTCCAACCAAGGATAAGGAGACTTATACTGAGGAAGAAAAGAAAGCGGCAGTTGTAGCGAAATATGGGGAAGTCAATGGAAACAAAATCATGGAGCTGTTTGCAAAGGCATATCCCGGTAAAAATCCGGTGTACGCATGTGATGTTGACGGCATGTTCCGTTCGGCAGCCCTTGACTATATTAAAGAGAAGGCAAAGGAATCACCTGAACCTGTTTATTCATATATGTTTGCACAGGTGTTTGATGTACATGGCGGCGTTGCAGCATGGCATTGCGCGGATATTCCTTTCGTGTTCCATAACACAGAGCTGGTTCCCGTGTGCCAGATTGACGGGGTGACGGAAAGACTGGAAAATGAAGTGTTCTCATCCTTCCTGAATTTTGCTAAGACAGGCAACCCTAACTGTGATGCAATCCCCGAGCTTAAGCCAAGCACGGAAGATACGGTTTACACAATTGTATATGATGAGAAGACCCAGGTGCGTGAGAACTTTGACGAGGAATTGGTGACACTTGTAAAGGAGGTTACGCCTCCAAGAAGGATGGGTATGCCGCCGGCCCCCAAGGAAGACGATGATGAAGAAGGCGGAAGGGCATGGTTATATTAAGTATTATCAAAAAATGAATTTCGTCAAAAAGTCAAATATCCGGAAATGACAGAGAGGCAGATGTGAATAAAGGATGCGGGAGGAAGGCGAAATACTTCCACCCGCATTTATTCATAGGCTGATATACAAAGAGTGGTATCATTTGATGCAATAAGCAAGATGTGAGCGTGACGGCGTTTGCAATGTAAAGATTCATATGGAAATTAAATATAGTAAGAACAGGAGAAAATAAAGTATGTCGTTAGTACAATTTTATCATGAGAGTCGCTACTTGAAAGGAAACCAGCAGGTGTGGATGATCCTGCCCGACCTGGCCAAAGACAAAACTCCGGAGGAATTTTATGGAAGCGGGAAGAAATATAAGGTGCTCTGGCTTCTGCATGGAACATTTGGGGATGCCAGCGACTGGGTCCGCAAGTCTAATGTGGAGCTGTATGCGGTGGAGAGGGATTTGATTGTGGTTATGCCCTCCGCATTAAACAGCAACTACTCCAACTGGGATGAATATATGATGGGATATTCCATGTATGATTATCTGGTGAAAGAATTGATGCCCATCGTGTACGGATGGTTTCCGGCTTCTGATAAGCGGGAGGACAATTTTATTGCCGGGCTGTCTATGGGAGCAAGAGGATGCATCAAGTATGCGGTAAACTTCCCGGAAAAATTTGCAGGGGCAGCCGCCCTTTCTCAAATCCCCACAGATTTAAGCGGTATGACAGAGGAAGATTTTAAGGGAGGAAACCCTTTTGCAAGTAGATTGCGGACAGCGGTGGTGAATGCAGGGGGCCTTCAAAGCTATCTTGATTCCCCGGAGAATACATGGAAAATCATCAATGAGCTGGCGGGAGGCGGAAAGCTGCCGAAATTATTTTTTGCCTGTGGTACGGCGGACATGCTGTTTGAGAATTATGTAAAATTTAAAGCCCACGCAAAAGAAATAGGACTGAATGCAGAATTTTTGGAGATAGAAGGCTACAAACATGAATGGCGGTTCTGGGATCAGGCGCTTGAAAAGGCGCTGGATTATTTTCAGATTGAAAAGCATGAGGTAAGTATTATTTAAAAATTGAGAAGTATCATTTTTTGGTTTTTGGGAAAAACAAACATAAATAAGCGAAAGTGAAGCTTGAAGAAGGTTTCAAAATTTGATTAAGTAGATTCACACAAGGCGACCGGCCGATATGCCGGGGTCAAAAAACATATACTCTACGAAGGAGGGAATTGAATATGAGAAAGTTCCACAAATTAATTTCAGTGGCTGTTGCTGTAACAATGACAGTATCGCTGCTGGCAGGATGCGGTAATGGAAAGTCGTCTTCCGATTCGGGAGATGCTGCGCAGGATGGGACAGCTACAGAGGCTGATGCAGGCACAGAAGCAGGAGATGAATCAGCGGCAAACGAGGTGGATGATGTGACGAAACCCACTCTTGATGCAGTAACGGAAACTGTGCAGACAGAGCTGGCAGCAGCAGTAGATACACCGGTTGAGAGCATGACAGTTACTTTGTCATCTGCATCCTTTGATACCAGTCCGTTTACAGGACCTACACCGGGTCTTGGACCTATTAACTACATGCTTTGGGCGAAGTTGTTCTTCCAGACCAATGCGGCGGCAACTTTAGACAACGGCGGTATGCAGCCTTGGATTGGAAAAGCGGTGACAAAGATTGACGATCTTACTTATGATGTTGAAATTTTTGACAATGTGTATGACAGCCAGGGAAACCATATCACAGCTGATGACGTCATTTTCAGCTATGACATGAGCGCCAAGGACGGTGAATTTACCGACCTGCCCAGCGTTATGGATTCCATGACCAAAATTGATGATTACAATGTGGAAATTAAGTTAAAAACTTCCATGACAGGTGTGATTGAGGAGGTTCTCTCCGGTAACCAGCTGTTTATTGCCAGCAAGGAATGGTACGAGAGCACTTCAGGGGATGAGCGTCAGACTAACCCGGCAACAACAGGTGCTTATACCGTTAAGGAAGTGGTACAGGGTTCATCCGTAACACTTGCAAGAAATGAAGATCCATGGCAGAAAGAGCCTACCTGCTCTCCTCAGGTTGCCAATGTAAATACCATTTATTACAAAGTTATCACAGAAGGCTCCATGAGGGCGATCGGACTGGAAAACAAGGAAATTGATAATGCACAGGTTACAGGTACCGACCTTGCCAAATTCTATGATGAAGGTGCAAGAGAGTCATTAGAAGGATGGAATGTATTTTTCAGTCCTGCTACCATGGTACACTGCTTATTCTGTAACATGGATTCAGGCGTTTCTATTTTAGCGGACAGCCTTGAACTGCGGCAGGCGGTTCTTGCAGCCCTTGATGCGGAAGACATTTATTACGGCGCTGGTTTCAGCGAGGTTACGGCAATTAAAGCCAATGCGCTGAGCGCACCTTCCATGGGTGGCTACAGTGATATTGCGGATGAGGGCTACATGCCTTTTGACCTGGATGCGGCGAAAGCTTACTTTGAGGCGTCAGGTTATCCTCAGGGAACGGAGATCACACTTTTATCCAGTCAGTCACTGTACACGGACGCAGTTCGTTCCGTAATCATTGCACAGCTTGAGGCGGTAGGATTTACCGTAAATTCTCTGGCAGTTGATCAGGCATTGTTTAATACCTATAAGAATGACTCCACACAGTGGGATTTGATTATTGACGTAAAGGGTTCCGGTACAGGACATGTGACCAGCCTCTGGGACGGCCTGTTCAATCCTGAGAACTATACAAATGGTTCCGTATGTTTTACCCATGATGACAAGCTGGTTGAGCTTTTAGAGGCGGCAAAGGTGGATGCCAGCGCGGAAAACCTGAAAGCATTCAATGACTATATCAGTGAAAATGCCATTGCAAAAGGATTGTATTCTTCAGGACAGATTTATGTGACACAGAGCGGTATTACCGATATCCCCATGGGCGTTCTGCTTCCTCTGTATGGAGCATGTAACTTCACCGAGGATTATCAGAGCGTAGTTGGGAACTAATGAAAGATTAGGTCTGTGAAATGCTAAAAATGAAATAATTGGCAAAATGGGAATGATCAATATTTTAAGGCGTCGGCTGGTCCGACGCCTTTTTAATCTTTCATTTTAATCATATTTATCTTTAACTTTTTGTTCGTTTGTAATAGAATAAGAAATAGATTTAGAGCATTGTTTAAATATGCTTCGGGGAGAGAAGAAAATCAGCAGGTGAGAAGGTTATGACTTTATTGCGTTCAAAATATTTGCAATGTAAATATTTGTATTTGTATCCGGCAATGATTTGCTGTATGCTGCTCCTGTTTTCCGTGGCAATGAGCCAGGGGAAAAAAGCTTATGTGGAAAGACAGGGACAGTATGTGCAGGAACATGTAGATAATATTATGCTTGCAGCCGTAAGTTTTTTGGAGTCGTACTATCAGTTGTGCGAAAACATTGTGGCAGATAAGGATTTTATATCTTTAAGAGGCAGTCAAATATCCTCCCAGGATATCCAAACCGTGCAGGAGATTTATGACAGCATGCGGATGGTGGAATTTGGGATACAGAGGATGGCCGTTTATTTAGCTGACAGCAATATGATCATCACCAACGGACAGATTTACCGGGACGCACAGGTGAATGATTTTTATGACAGGTATGACAGAGCAATTACGAGCAGATATTTATGCGATAGTGCCGGGGCGGTATACAGAAATATACGTGGAGAAGATTTTCAGCTTTTGACAAGAAAGCTGTATGACTCGTCGGGAATCATGGGATGCCTTATTTTGGAGTATGATTTAAAGGGGATTGACGCCATTGATACTGAAGATATGCAGCTTTATCTGGGTAATAATCAGGACTACCTGTATGCGGAGAGGGAATGTTTGGCGGATACATATCAGTCAATCGTATCAGGGGCTAATGCTGAAAACGGCATTTATGTAAATGATGAGAAATGTTATGTTCCGACAACTATTTATTCCAGATTAAATACAGCCGTTCGAGTAGTGGTTCCGGAAAAGCTTCTGCATGCGGGGGCCGAAGTGTTCGATTTCTGGTGGTGGGGTGGAATTCTTTTGATGATTCTTTTCAGCGTTCCTCTGGCGGTTTACTTTCACTTTCATTTATTCGTACCTGCCAGGCAGCTTGGAAATCTGGCCTTACCGGAGGAAAAAACAGGGGATTTGGAAAGGATTATGGCAGGTGCAAAACAGAAGATTTGCACGTTGGAGCGAAAGATTAGCAGCATGACAAAAGATAAGCGCTATTTCCTTCCTCTTGCCATGGGAGAAAAGTTGAACAGGGTACTGGCAGCACAGGGAAGTTATAAGAAAAAAACCAGTGCGGATGCCCTTTCCATGATGGGATTGAACCCTCAGAAGCCGTGTTTTGTATTTGCACTCCATATTTTGAATGATGTGGACGGGGTCTTTCAGAGCCGGGAGGATGAAATGATTGCCGTTTCCCCCTATAGTGTGATGAATAATATTTTATCAGAAAAAATTTTTGAAAAAAGCGCGGGATTTTTATGCATCAACCGTAATTTTACGCCTGGGGTGGTGCAGAAAAATGAGAAGGTTACCTGTGAAACTTTGGTAGAGGATTTGGAGGAATGTAAAGCTTTTCTGGAAGAATATTTTCATGTGACGATTGCTTTTTCCCGGCCGATTTTGATAGAAAATTCGGATGAGCTGGCGGAGGCATACAGGAGAACCCAGGAGGAAATTACCTGGCTTGAATTCTGGCAGAAAGAGAAGTATACAAACGGAGACAGTGAAAAAAATACCACGGAGCGGGTTCCCTATTTTAAAATTGTGAGGAATCTGGTAAACAAGCTGGAAACGAAGGATTATGAAGGAGCCTCGGAACTGTTCAGCAAGGTGATTGATGAGTATATGCCCGGAGGAGGACACAGCTGGCGGACGGACAGGTATCAGATTTACGCCCTTGCAGGCATCATCATAACGGCAGTGTATGAACAGTCCGGGCAGGAAAAGAAAAAGAATGACGGTTGGAAAACTGTGGACAGGCTGTACCATATCACCAATATCAATGAATTCCGGGAAGAATGTGAAAATCTGATTGAGGAGTTTTTGTCGGCGGATGAAACGCCTGTGGCATCAGGAAGTGACCGAATAGAGGAGATACAGAAGTACATTTTGGAGAATTACACGGATAACACTTTGAACGCCTCCTCCATTGCCAATCATTTTGGAAAAAGTAAGTCACATTTATCCCATCTGTTTAAGGATGCGGTGGGGATTAACATTTCGGAATACATTCAAAGGCTGCGTGTGGAGAAGGCCAAGGAGCTGTTGGCGAAATATAATGTGAAGGATGTGGTTCAAATGTCGGGGTTTTGGGACACCCAGGCGTTGACCCGGGCCATGAAAAAATACGAGGGCATTACCCCGGGAGAGTTTAAAAAGATTAAAGGATATGAATGAAACGCTGTCGCGCTTTGCGTGACAGCGTTTCATTCATTTTTTGAGTAAGGTTCATTTTTTGGCTGTGTATCAAAATAAATATGGGGGAAAAAGTTAAATATTGAAGAAGATTGTCGGGATTGGTAACATCAGACCATAAAAATCGAAAAGCGGAGGAAATAAAGGAAAGGAGAAAATTTTTACAGCCGAAAAATGTATCCTCCGGCATTTGGAGCAAAATAAATTTTTTAGAGAGGTGGTATAACATATGTGGAAGTATATTGGAAAGCGATTGCTTCAGATGATCCCTATCCTGGTGGTAGTTGCAATCCTGATTTTTACTCTGATGTATTTCGTGCCGGGGGACCCGATTCAGATTCTTTTGGGAGATTCAGCCACACCGGTGCAAATTGAAGAAGCAAGAGCAAGATTGGGGCTGGACCAGCCTTACATTGTCAGGCTGAAGGATTTTGTAGTTGATTTGTGTCATTTGGATTTCGGAGAGTCTTATATGACAGGTACCAATGTAGGGCGTGAGTTAATAAACAGATTCCCCAACACATTGATACTGGCGCTGTTCTGTGTGGCGGTGTCCCTGATTTTTGGTATCCCTATCGGTATCCACTGTGCATTAAAGGCAGATAAGCTTCCGGACAGAATCTGGCTGTTTGTCACTATGCTGTGCAGCTCTATGCCCAGCTTCTGGCTGGCGCTTATGCTGGTTTTACTGTTTGCACTGCGTCTTGGGTGGCTTCCTTCCAACGGGATTGGAGGATGGAAATATTTTGTCCTGCCGATTATGGCAAACTCCATCGGATCAATTGCAGGTATTGCCCGTCAGACCAGGTCAAGTATGCTTGAGACAATCCGTTCTGACTTTGTCACCACGGCAAGGTCAAAGGGTTTAAGTGAAAAGGCGGTTATTTTAAAACATGCACTGCCCAACGCATTGATTCCTATTATCACCATTGCCGGTGGTCATTTTGGATTCATGTTAGGCGGTACCACTGTAATTGAGTCGGTATTTTCCATTCCGGGTATCGGCAATTATATGCTGACGGGTATCAACAACAGGGATTATCCGGTGGTGCAGGGCGGTATCATTTACATAGCATTTGCCTTTGCAATCATGATGCTGGTAACAGACCTTGTCTACGCCTTCGTTGACCCCAGAATTAAGGCACAGTATGTATCCGGTAAGAAAAAGTAAGAGCAAAGCAATGAAAAAGAATCAACAAATTTGTGCTTGCGCCCAAATTTGCGGGTTGCTGGCAAGAATGGGAGATTATAACGATGAAAAATAAAAAAACAGATACAACGGCGGGAAGGCCGAAGAATAATAAGCCCGGTTCACTTCCTTATGTGTGGAACCGGATTCGGAAAAGGCCGCTGGCAATGACAGGACTCATTTTCATTTTGGTAATATTTATTCTTTCTTTTATCTCTCCCTATATTTTGAAGTACGGTTGGGAGACCATTGAAATGAAAGCCAGATATCAGACGCCCAGCTTCGAGCACTGGCTTGGAACGGACGAGCTTGGAAGGGATGAACTTGCACGTATTTTGTATGGAGCAAAGTATACCATCAGTATCGGATTTATTTCCACTGGTGTATCCGCCATTTTGGGCATTATCATTGGCGCAATTGCCGGTTATTTTGGCGGAAAAATAGACAACTTTATCATGCGCTGTCTGGATGTGTTCCAGGCTTTCCCGGGTATTTTGCTTGCAATTGCCATTTCGGCAGTGCTTGGGCCCGGCTTTACAAAGGTAATTATCGCTATGGGAATCAGCGGACTTGCAGGGTATGCAAGGATGATGCGGGCTAACATACTGTCTATACGAAGTTCGGAATATGTGGAGGCAGCAACTTCAATCAACTGCACCACAGGAAGAATCATTATGCGGCACATTATTCCCAACGCGATTTCTCCTTTGATTGTGCAGATGGCAATGGGAATTGCATCTGCAGGTTTACAGGCGTCTGCTTTAAGCTTCCTTGGATTCGGCGTGCAGGCGCCTACACCGGAATGGGGTTCCATGTTATCCTCCGCCCGTTCCTTTATCAGAGATTATCCCCACATGTGTGTCATCCCGGGTATATTTATTATGCTTACGGTTCTGAGTTTTAACCTTGTGGGAGATGCAATCCGTGACGCCCTGGATCCGAAGCTGCGGGATTAAGGGACTATGACTGAAAGGAGAAGTTTAAAGTGAGTAATACAGATAAAAAAGGATATCTGTCTGTGCAGGACCTGGTAGTGGAGTATCGGTCCGGGGGAGAGACTGTGCAGGCGGTAAATCATATTTCTTTTGATCTTCCCAGCGGACGCTCTTTAGGACTGGTAGGGGAAACCGGCGCAGGGAAGACCACAACGGCAAAGTCCATTATGAGAATCCTGCCTGACCACGCCACTCAGAAAGTGGAAGGTGTGATTGAATATGACGGCAAGGATATTTTAAAGCTCAGTGAAGCGGAAATGCAGAAAGTTCGCGGCGGTAAGATTTCCATGATTTTCCAGGATCCTATGACCGCTTTAAATCCGGTGAAGACGGTGGGAGAGCAGATTGCGGAAGGGCTTAAGGTCCATCAGGGACTGGATAAGGTAAAGGCCAGGGAAAAGGCTATCGAGATGTTAAATACGGTTGGTATTTCACAGGATCGTGTGGACGAATATCCCCATCAGTTTTCCGGCGGTATGAAGCAGCGCGTGGTGATTGCGATTGCCCTGGCCTGCAATCCGGAGCTGATTATTGCGGATGAGCCCACCACTGCCCTGGATGTGACGATTCAGGCCCAGGTTCTTGAGCTGATTAAGAAGCTTCAGGAGGAGCGGGGCACATCCATGATACTGATTACCCACGACTTGGGGGTTGTGGCGCAGATTTGTGACGATGTTGCGATTGTCTATGCAGGCGAGATTGTGGAAAGGGGTACTCTGGAGGAAATTTATGATCACCCAATGCACCCTTATACGGAGGGACTTTTCGGTGCGATTCCGGAGCTCTCCAAGGACGTGCACAGGCTTTCCCCCGTACCGGGGCTTCCGCCGGACCCAACAAGCCTTCCGCAGGGCTGTTACTTTGCACCCCGCTGTCCTTATGCCACGGATGCGTGCAGAGAAAAGCATTTTGCCCTTGAGAAGGTCAGCGGTTCTCACTATGTCCGCTGCATAAAAAAAGAGCAGGAGGGTTAGAAAATGGCATTATTTGAAGTGGAACACTTAAAAAAATATTTTCCCACAGGCCGCGGTATGGTACATGCGGTGGATGATGTGACTTTTTCCATTGAGGAAGGTACAACCATGGGATTGGTAGGAGAATCAGGCTGCGGCAAATCCACTTTGGGACGGACCATGATTCACCTGTTAGAGAGTACGGACGGCGTAATCCGCTTTAAGGGCGAGGATATTACCCATCCGGATAAAAAGAAGCTGCGGCAGCTGCGTGAGGATATGCAGATTATCTTCCAGGATCCTTATTCATCCTTAAATCCCCGTATGACAATCCAGGATACCATTATGGAGCCTTTAAAACTGTCAGGAAGATTTGCAAAGGAACAGCTTGAGGAAGAATGTATCAAGCTGATGGATTTGGCGGGTATTGAAAAGCGTTTCAGGGATTCCTATCCTCATGAGCTGGACGGAGGGCGCAGACAGCGTGTGGGTATTGCAAGGGCAATTGCGCTTATGCCGAAATTTATCGTCTGTGACGAACCGGTTTCAGCCCTGGACGTATCCATACAGGCGCAGATTTTAAATCTGCTGATGGATCTGCAGGAGGAATACAAGCTTACTTATGTGTTCATCACCCATGACCTGTCGGTGGTGCGCCATATTTCCACCCATATCTGTGTGATGTATTTAGGACAGATGGTGGAGACCTGCCCTACCCAGGAGTTATTTGATTATCCTCTGCATCCATATACCAAGGCATTGCTTTCCGCGATCCCTTCAACAGATATCCATAACAAGAGTCAGAGAATTCAGTTAAAGGGTGAAATTACATCTCCTATTAATCCTAAGCCGGGATGCCGGTTTGCACAGCGCTGTCCCTATGCTACGGAAAAATGTTCGGAGCCCTTGACGCTTTCGGAAGTTCGGCCCGGGCACTTTGTATCCTGCTGCCATGTGCGGGAGATTAACGGACTCTAATGAGTATTAAAGATGTACAGGGCGATTTCTGTGAAAATCCGTCACCCTGATTTGCGGGCTGATGGCAAGAAAGGAGGATTTTTATGGCAAAAATAACATGTAACATTATATCACAGGTTTTAAAAAGAACGGTGGACATTACCGTTATTATTCCCACACCCACCATTCCGGATGCACTTAATCCGGAGGGTAAAAGGGTGTCTTATATCCCGGCTGAAAAGTACCCGGTGATTTATCTTCTACATGGATTCGGGAACAACCATGCCACCTGGTCCGGTTACACAAATGTGGAGCTGTACGCAGAAGAAAACCAGATTGCGGTTGTAAATTTATCGGCGGAGAATAAAGCCTATATTGAAAACGGCATGGATGATTTCTTTACTTTTGTTTCCCAGGAACTGCCGGAGATGGTGTGCGGACTTTTTCCTATTTCCGATAAACCGGAAAATACCTACATTGCAGGGCTGTCCATGGGCGGCTATGGGACTTTGGTTCACAGTCTGCGCCATCCGGAAAGATTTGCGGCGGTGGGAGCATTTTCAGCGGCGGTTATGCCCAAGAAGCCGGGAAGCGGTGTAAGTATGGAAGAAATAAAAAAGGAATCGGAAGTGGAACTGCCCGGGGATGGAGATCCGGATGTGTATCTGGCTGATTTCCAGCCCTCAGTGCTGGCGGAGCGGATTGCGAAAAGTGGAAAGAAATTTCCCAAAATGTATATGGCCTGCGGCGGTCAGGATGCATTGTTTGAGCAGAATAAGAAATTCCGTGACAAACTGATTTCCTTAGGCGCGGATGTAACCTGGGACGAGATTGAGCAGTACAAACACGAATGGCGGTTCTGGGATATCCAGATTGAAAAGTTTATGGAGTGGATTCCAAGAACAGACAGCTACAAAGCAGGCGGAAAGAGACAGATTTAATGAAGAAGGGAAAATCTTTAAAAGATTTGTTTGAAGAAAATTATACGGCTGTCCAGGTACCTGCCGGCAATAAAAAGGGCTATAAGATAGAGTACCTCTACAGCGGTCCCTGGTATATATGGGATCTGCCTGAGAAAAGGCTGAAAAAAGAAAAATGGACGGAGCTTGGTTTAAGCCTTACGGGCCTTTTGCTGTATCTGCTCACGGGAGCCCAGCAGGCGGCGGTTAATTCCGGTAAATTAGGGGTTATTTTGGCAGCTTTGGCGCTGTGTATCCATGTTCTGGAAATTTCAGCACTCATTAAATTTATCTGCGCAGGGTACAAAACCACGAAAATGACTTATCAGGAAGTGGACAGAATTCTTGGAGCGGCCACGGGACTGAGGGGGATTTTATTGTGTGGTGTAGCGGCCATGGCTCTTGTATACGGAGTAGCAGGTGGAATGAATGTGACTGCCCTGATGGTTCTGGCCGGGTATATGGGCTGCGGGGCTATTGCATTTTACATTTATCACAGGTACAACAAAATCATTTTTTATACGGAAGAAAATGATTCATTGAAAGACAAAAAGGTGTTAGAGAAGACAAAGTGAAAATTTTATATGCAGGATTTGTGTCTGCGCGCACTTGACACAAACTTGTATGGATGAAGAACGTGCGCAGAATGGAGAATTATGATGGCACATAAATTTGTATGTACGACTACGGAACCGGTTGTAGAGACAACGAAAGGGAAAATCAGAGGGTATATCATGGATGGGATATACACCTTCCATGGGATTAAGTATGCGGATGCGAAACGTTTTCAGATGCCTACGGAGGTGGAGCCCTGGGAAGGAGTGAAGGATGCCTTAAGCTATGGGGAGGTATGCCCCATGTACAATCCTGAGACTACCAAGGGCGAGATTATGGTGCCTCACCGCTACTGGGTAAAGAGTGAGGACTGCCAGTTTTTAAATGTGTGGAGTCCCAGTGTTGAGCCCGGGGCGAAGAAAGCGGTTCTGTTCTGGCTTCACGGCGGCGGATTCTCCGATGGATCTTCCATTGAACAGGTCTGCTATGATGGAACCAATCTTGCTATGTATCATGATGTGGTGGTAGTTACGGTGAACCACAGACTGAACATTTTAGGCTATTTGAATCTGGAAGACTACAGTGAGAAGTACAAAAATTCCGGCAATGCAGGTATGGCCGACATTGAATACGCCCTTAAATGGGTTCATGAAAATATTGAAAAATTTGGCGGTGATCCGGAAAACGTTACGATTTTCGGTCAGTCAGGAGGCGGCATGAAGGTCAGCACACTTCTGCAGATGCCAAGCGTAGACGGCCTGTTCCACAAGGCGATGATTATCAGCGGCGTAAAACCGGAAGGCGGTATGGTAACGCCCAAGGATTACAATGCCCGTCCTTTGGTGGATGCTATGTTAAAGGAACTGGGAATCAGCCCGGAGCACATTGAGGAAATTGAAAAGGTTCCCTATGGGGATTTAGCCGCAGCTTATTTGAAAGTAAAGGATCCTATAGCAGAAGCAGGAGGATATGTAGGCGGCACTCCGGTACCCAATGATTATTATGTGGGCGAGCCCGAGGAAGTGGGATTCAGAGAGCACGCCCAGGAGATTCCCATGGTAGTGGGAAGCGTGTTTGGCGAGATGTCCTTTAACCCCAGTGTTGCCAAAAAGCATGAGAAGACAAGAGAAGAACAGATTGCCATTTTGCGTGAAACCTTTGGAGATGCCACAGAGGATATTGTGGCAAAATTTGAGGCCGCTTATCCGGGACAGAATCTGATTGATATTTTGAGCATAGACTGCTTTACACGTCTGCCTGCGGTTAATTATGTGATGAAGAAAGCTTCTTACCATAAAGCGCCCATCTATAATTACCTGTTTAACTATGAATTTCCTTATGATGATGGAAAAGTGGCTTGGCATTGTTCGGATTTGCCGTTCTTCTTCAACAACACAGATAAGGTTATGATTTGTAACAAGCCGGGTGTTTCCGATTTGCTGGAAAAGAGGATTTCCACCATGCTTACTACTTTCGCAAAGTACGGCGATCCCAATCACAGCGGCCTTCCCAAGTGGGAGCCTAGCACGGAAGAACAGGTAAAGACTATGGTTTTGGATGAACATTGCGAAGTCAGAGTGAATTTTGACATAGATTTACTTAAGACAGTGAAACGTTTTGTTCCCAATCCGTTCTTAAAGATGAAAAAGCGCAATCCTGACGATATTGCACTGCACTGATGAAAATGCTTATTTCATAAACCCTTTTTCATAATGAAATTCAGGCAAAGGAACAAAAGGGGTGTACCACCAATTTACACCCCTTTTTCATGCCTGATTAAGGTATGAGCAGAGAAGAATATCAGGCGATTGCGAGGGACGCAGCCTGTTGGAGTCTGCAGTAACAGCAGGAGGACGGAAAGGAGAGCGCGGTATGGATACGAAATTATTTGACCGGGCCAGGGTGAAGGGATTTCTTCACGCCAAGGGCAGAATTATGGTAAATGGGGACGGAGAGGAAATTATTTTGCGGGGGCTTGGAGCGGGAAACTGGAACAATCCGGAAGGATTTATGATCGGTGCACCCATGGAGCCCCGTATGACGGCAAGTAAGGAAAATATGATGAATCCAAGGCTTGACAGGGGACGCAATTTTTCAGCGCTGATTCGGGAGCTGTGCGGTACGAAATATGAGCGTGCGTTTTGGCCGAAATGGTTTGCAAACCACCTGGGGGAGGCGGATATCCGCCAAATTGCAAAATGGGGATACAATTCGGTAAGGCTTCCCATTGACGCAATGTTTTTCCTCTATGAGGAGCCGGGGATTACTTTTAATGAAGCATCTTTTGCCATGCTTGATAAGGTACTTGGATGGTGTGAGAAGTACCAGATATATGGAATCATTGATCTGCATGCGGCGGTAGGGGGCCAGACCGCCATGGGATGTGACAACGGTGTGGACAGTATGCCCCATTTATTTTTTGACGAGGAAAGCAGAGAGCGTACCCTGCGTCTTTGTGAGGAGCTTGCAAGGCGCTATAAGGATTACACTTTTATGGGCGGCTGGGATATGATTAACGAGCCTCTTTCCAGAGTGGTGTGGGAGGAATATCTTCCCGCTCTTAAGGAATTTTATAAGGAAATGATTGCCCGAATGAGAAAACATGACACAAATCACATAATATTACTGAATGGTCATGAAAAGTCGGAACGGGTGGACATTTTTGATGAAGATTTTGATCCGGAATGTCATAATTGGGGAATTGCTTTTCACAATTACGGCGCCCTTCCCCAGGAGGAGTTGTTTATTCCTTATCTGGAAAAACAGGCTGAGCTGGATGTGCCTGTGTGGTTTTCGGAAGGCGGCGGGAATGATTTGTGGATGAGCGCAATCTATGAAGTGGCTGTGGAGTACCATATCGGTTTTAACACCTGGTGCTACAAAATGGCGGCAACGGATGATGCCAAAATATTCAGCCCCTACGTAAGACATCCGCTGCCGAAAGAATGGGGGATGATTTTGGATTACGCGTTAAAAGGCGGGGTGAGACCTTCCTATGAGCATGCCCAGGATATTTTTGATGAATATCTGGAAAATCTTAAGCTGGAAAATTGTGAAATCTATGATATAGGAGCAAACAGCGCTCTGAGAAAACCGGGATGCACTATTTTGGCCGTGGCCTATGACCGGAAGCGGGAAGATGGGAAAAAGGCATTTGAGGGCGGATACGGTTATGGAAATGCTTTTCATTACCGGATAAACGACGGTATGCATATTGTGACGGAGCCCGGCTTTATCTCCAAATATGGAGCCCTAAACAGTATCCGGGGAGAATGGCAGCATTATGAATTAAAGCTTCATCCGGAGGATTATGCAGAATATACACTGCAAAGTACCACCAAAGAATCATACATAGATATTGTCTATAGAAACAGTTCGTCAGCAAGTCTTTTGATTATCGGATGCGGAAAAGAAGAAAGCAAAATTCTTTATAATGGCAATTTGATTTCAGCGGATGAAAATGAATATAAGACACTGCACCTCCCTCTTAAAACAGAGGAGGATACGGTGACAATCAGGATAAAATGTACAAATGGTACGGCTTTCCTGAAAAAGATAATTTATAAATAAGTAGAAAGGCGGCATTGTATGGCAGTATTGCTGTGACGGATTACCGTGCAGGAACTGTTGCGCAGAAATTGCCGCAGCAGGAGCTGTTGCGGTATGGATTGTTACGGCATGAAATGCTAAAGCATGGAAGGCTGTGGTATTTTATGCCATGTGATGCCGAAGGTTGAAATTTATGGAGAAAGAGAGGTTGTGGAACCTTCAATATGTTGCCTTAATGGTCGCGAATATATTTGCATCATTTGGATTTTATATGGTAAATACCATGTTGCTATCCTACCTGACAGGAAATTCGGTAGGGCTTACAAGCGCTGTGGCAGGTGTGGTTGCAGGAATGTTTTCCATTACGGCGCTGATCAGCAGGCCATTTTGCGGCATTATGGCGGACAGGTTCAATAAAGTATGGCTGCTGCGGGCAGCCACAGTGTTTATGATTTTGGGAGCCTTTGGATACGGACTTTCCAAAACACTGCCCCTTATTGTGTTTGCAAGAGTGCTTCACGGGATTGGATTTGCAATCAACAGTACAACCCTGATTTCACTGGTAAGCCAGTATGTGCCTCAGAGCAAATTAGGGGAAGGCCTTGGATATTTTGGCCTGGCAAACGTGATTGCGTCGGCTACCGCGCCGGGCTTTGGGGTCGTGGTTGCGGATTTGATGGGAACGGAGAGAGTCTTTCTGGTGGCAGGACTTATGTGTGTGGGAGAAATTCTTTTACTGACGATTGTGAAATACCCCGGTGCAAAGAGAGTGCGTTCTCCAAAGTCATCTTCTGAGGGGAAAAAGTCCATAGGATTTAGGGATATTATTGCAGTGGAAGCTTTAGGCTATACATGCGTGTCCAGTATGTTTTCTTTTTCCAATGGTATTGTGACCTCCTATCTGGTATTATATGGGAAGGAGCTGGGGATTGGAAATATCAGCCTGTACTTTACCATCAATGCGGTTGCAATGTTTCTGGTCCGTCCCATTTCAGGAAAGTTGATGGATAAAAAGGGAATGTACGTGGTGGCATTTCCGGGAATAGCCCTTACCATTGTTTCCATGGTCCTGCTGGCATCCGCAGGGAAATTTACAGGGGGAGCTTTCGCGGCAGTGATGGCAAGCTCTGTGCTAAAGGCTTTAGGGCAGGGAGCAGCACAGCCCTCTTTGCAGGCTGCAAGTATTAAAAAGGTGGGCAGGGAGCGCAGCGGCTCCGCAACCAGTACCTACTACCTTGGGGGCGATATTGGTCAGGGTGTGGCGCCCATGATTGCCGGGGTTATCGTGGGAGGCGCAGCAACGGCGCTTAAGGGTTATGTGATAAGTTTTTACCTGACGGCTGTTTTGCTGGGCATTGCCATGATTGGACTGGCGTTTATTTACCACTACGAAAAAAAGGCTGAAAAAGATATTGCTTTTGGCCTGGAAGTGGAGGCGGATGCTTAGTACTCTACTTGGCAATGAGGGAAATCGCTATGCCTGAATGGATATTTGACTTGGGCGGCAGAAAGAACCGGAGGTGCATTGGGGTTGAATGTTGATAAAGGATGGTGGAGAATGATATGAAATTTAAAATAACAAAGGACAAAGAGTTTTACCGCAGAGTGCTTCTGATCATGCTGCCGGTGGCGGCACAGCAGGCTATCAATATGGGCGTAAATATGATGGATACCATCATGTTGGGGAACTTCGGGGAGGTGCAGCTCTCGGCCTCCTCGCTGGCAAACTCTTTTTATATGCTTTATGGTATCTTGTGCATGGGAATCATAGGGGGATGCAGCGTTTTGGTGTCCCAGTACTGGGGCGCAAATAATCTGGAAAAAGCCAGGGAAGTGTTCAGTCTGGCTTTTCGCCTGGCAGCTGTGCTGGGATTTGTTTTTGCAGTGGTCACCTGGCTGATTCCGGGGCAGATTATGCGGCTGTTTACCTCTGACCCGGAAGTAATAGAGGCGGGTATCCGTTATCTGAAAATCACGGCCTTTATCTATATGGTCCACGGTACAAGTCAGGTGGTGGCTTTCCTGATGCGCTCCGTGCGGCAGGCCCAGCTGGGACTGTATGTCTCCATCATTTCTTTTTTTGTTAACATATTTGCAAACTGGGTGTTTATTTTCGGAAAGCTGGGAGCGCCCCGGATGGAAATTGCCGGTGCGGCCCTTGGAACCCTGATTGCAAGATGCGCAGAATTTCTTGTGACCTTTATTTATGTTCTGAAGATTGATAAAAAGCTGAGACTGACCCTGCGGGATTTCCTGCGGAGCCCGGAGCGGAGCCTGTACATAAAATATTTTCAGGTGGGAGCGCCGGCTCTTATCAGCGACGGCCTTTTAGGGCTGGGAAGCACGGCAATCAGCATGGTGTTAGGGCGCATGGGCTCCGACGTGGTGGCCGCAAATTCCATCTGTATGGTGGTGGACAGACTGTTTACCGTGGTGGTACAGGGAATCTCCAACGCTTCCGGTATCGTGACCGGAAATACAATAGGGGAAGGAAAACTGGAACAGGCCCAGGAACAGGGAGAAACCTTCTATTTCCTGAGTATTCTGTGCGGTATTTTAAGTGCGGTGCTGGTTTCCATAGGAGGACCTTTGACAATCGGATTCTATAAGCTGCAGCCTCAGACGATTGCAGTGACGAAAAGCATGATGTATGCTTATGCGGTGGTCATGTTCTTCAGTGCCATCCAGAGTATTATGACAAAAGGAGTACTGCGGGGCGGCGGCGACACCAAATTTCTGCTTAAGGCGGATGTGCTTTTTATGTGGCTTGTGAGCATTCCACTGGGAATTTTTGTGGGGCTGGTTCTGCATGCGCCGGGATGGATGACGGTGATTTGTCTGCGGATTGATTTTGCAATAAAATCTTTCTGGTGTGTTTCGAGATTAAAGAGTGGGAAATGGATTAAGAATATTACGGTTGAGGCGTAGAGAAAATTCGTTTACGCATTGTAAAATTTTTCTTCCTAATTTATATGTTTGGCCCGGCATGCGCAGAAAATGTACAAGCCGGGCCAGACTGTTTGCAATCATTTTGGCAAAATTATGAATGCTTTTATGTTGTATGATTTATAAGAAAATGTATTTACAGATAAACAATACTGCCAGCACATACATAAGCGGTGTAATCTTTTTGCTCTTACCACAGACAACATTGATAACCACGTAAGAAATAACGCCAATCGCAATACCTTCCGATATGCTGTACATCAGTGGCATAGCCAGCAGACAAAGGTAAGTGGGAACCGCTTCGGTAAGGTCGTTAAAGTCGATATCGGCCACAACGGTTACCATCAAAAAGCCTACGAAAATCAGTGCCGGAGCAGTTGCAAATCCCGGGATTGCACAGAAAATCGGGGATAAGAAAATGGATACCAGGAACAAAAGGCCGGTTACGACAGAGGCAAGACCTGTTCTTGCGCCTGCAGCCACACCTGCGGAGCTTTCCACAAATGTTGTGGTGGTGGAGGTACCGAATACAGCGCCTGCGCTGGTTGCAACAGCGTCCGCCAACAGTGCCTGTTTGATGCGGGGAAGTTTGCCGTTTTTATCCAGCATGTCAGCCTTGGTGGCAACGCCAATCAGGGTGCCCAGGGTATCAAACATATCTACAAAAAGGAATGCAAAGAGTACAACAATGAAATTAATAATATTAACGCCTGAAAAATCTGCTTTGACAACCTGTCCGAATGTCAGGGAAATTGCAGACAGATTCGGCATTGACAAAGAAGGATACAGGGAATAAAATCCGTTTTCCGCATCAATCACATAAATCCCCAAAGCCTGGCAGAGCATGCCGAGAATCCATGTGGCAAGGATACCGATTAAAATGGAGCCTTTTACGTTTTTAACATAGAGAACTGCCGTAATAAATAATCCAATCAGAGCCAGCACGGCGCAGATGCCCTTGGTGTGAAATTCACCGGAAAAGTCCACATAACTTACCAGTGTGGAGGAATTACCTACCACAAGGTGAGCTCCCTGAAGACCGATAAAGGCAATAAAAAGTCCGATACCAGCGCTGACGCCCTTTTTCAGGTTAAGGGGGATTGCGTTGAAGATGGCTTCACGCACATTGGTAAGGGACAGGATGATAAAGATAATTCCTTCTACGAATACGGCGGCCAGAGCTACCTGCCAGGAGTATCCCATTGCCCCACATACGGTGAAGGCAAAGTAAGCGTTAAGGCCCATGCCGGGTGCCAGTGCGAAGGGATAATTTGCAAGCAGGGCCATCAGGACGGTTCCCACAAAGGACGCCAGCGCAGTCGCCATAAGGACTGCCGTCTTGTCCATACCTGCTGCGGAGAGCATGGTGGGGTTTACCGCCAGGATATATGCCATGGTCATAAAGGTTGTGATACCGCCCATGACTTCCGTTTTGACAGTTGTGTTGTTTTCTTTCAGCTTAAAAAAATTTTCTAACATGTCTATCTCCTCCTCGGTGATATGTTATAGTGTGTTCTTTTCTTTTACAAAAAGCTACATTTCCACGCTGCTAAGTTCAGCATACGACAAATGCTTCGCCCACATGTTCTTCCTGTTGGAATTAAAAATGAAAAAGCATGTGAAGTGTGGGTGCCGCATAAGGATAATTCGTGGTGCATGTTATGTTCGGTGGGGCCTTGGGAATTACTTGCCCTCGTAAACAATAACGCTGTCTACATCGTAGCCCTTCAGCCGCTCCCGGCCCTTTAACCCGGCAAGCTCCATCAAAAAGAGAACTTTTTCCACCTTTCCGCCTAAGGCTTCTATCATGCGGATGCTGGCTTCAATGGTGCCGCCTGTGGCAATCAGGTCATCAATCAGTACAACCCGGTCCCCAGGCTTAATGGCGTCTCTGTGCATTTCAATGGTTGCGCTCCCATATTCCAGATCGTAGCTCTCGGAAATGGTCTCACGGGGCAGTTTTCCCTTTTTGCGGATTGGGACAAAGGCCTTATGAAGCGCATAGGCCACCGGCACTCCAAAGATAAAGCCCCTTGATTCCGTTCCCGCAATCACGTCGAAATCCACGCCCTCAAGCTTTTCTTTCAGGGAATCAATGGCCAGCGCCAGTCCGTCCGGATCCTGCAGCACACTTGTCACGTCCCGGAAAATAATGCCTTCTTCCGGAAAGTCCGGTATGCTCCGCACGTACTCCTCCAGTTTTTTCATTTGCTGTTTCTCCATTCTTTATAAAAATTTAATAGTTACAATAAAATTATTATATTTTCTTCTCTCACAAAACGCAACATAAATCGTATTTTTCTTACATATTTAAAAGATACTAAAGAAAATCAGAATTTAATGGAAATATATGGTCTTTTGCAGTGACAGTTCGGAGCGGGCCATTGCGCCGGAAATAATTTCAGCAAAATTTGTTTCATGAAGTACCACTTATAATTGGTGGAAATGCATTTTTATGGTATGCTGATAAATGTAAAGTTTTGCCGTAAGGAATGAGGTGAAAAATGGAAAATCAATATTTCAATGAGGCGCTTCACAGCTTTGTACAGGATTTCGCCTATGGAGGCGCCATAAGACATCTGGTGGATTTAGGTTACGATACGGATAAAATTATCAAAGAATACCATTACCCGCTCTCCCGGGACACCATTGATAAAATGGTAAAAGAGCACTTGAAAAATAAGGAAAAGACACGCGCTGCAGGGCAGTCTGCAGATGATAAAGAATAAAAACCAAGCATTATTTCTGCGAGCAATAAGTCAAGTGCCATGTGCATAAATGCACGGCAGTTCCGGCACTTGACAAATGTCGCAAAATTATGGATTTTGAATTACAAAAAAGTTATTCCCGCGAGGGTCAAATACCAATACATCAAAGATTTGCGGTTATTTGACTTATGCGCCGGGAGCATACAGGACAATTACCTGACAGGACTTCAAAGTGAGCTGCTGTCCCTCCACAAACAAATCATCTAAATTATTTAAAAGAATTCTATCCGGGGAGAAAGTAAAATCTTCTGCTCCTTCAGGGAAAATACCGTCAAGGGACAGGGTTTTGTCCTCTGCTCCAAAGTTTGCAAGAATGATTACCGACTGCCCGTCCAGCGTTCTTTTATATGCGAAAATGTCCGATTCCTTTTCATAAAGAGGCGCAAACCTGCCGTAGGTGAGAACATCCTTGTACTGCTCACACTTGCGAAGGGCAACCAGCTTTTTGTAATAGGACAGCACGGAATCATCGTCCGCAAGCTGCTCTTTTACGTTAATCTCCTTATAGTTGGGATTTACCTTTAGCCAGGGAGTACCGGTTGTGAACCCTGCATTTTCGGAAGCATCCCACTGCATGGGCGTTCTGCCGTTGTCCCTGCTCTGACGGAAGCAGACCTTCATAGCTTCCTCCTGAGAAAGCCCAGCCGCAAGAGCGGTCTTGTATTCATTAAGGGTGTTGATATCGTCATATTCCTCAATGGAATCCATAGGGCAGTTTCGCATGCCGATTTCCTGGCCCTGGAATAAAATGGGGAGTCCTCTGAGCAGGAAGTTGACGGTTCCCAGCATTTTAACTCCGGCATCATTCTGGGCATAGTCGGGCAGGAAACGGCTTACGCCTCGGGGCTGGTCATGGTTTTCAATAACGTTTGTAAGGAAACAGATGTCCTGACACTTCAACTGAGAATGGAACAGCGCTTCCCGATAGTCCTCAAACAACACGGGCCCGTTTTCATACCATCCGTGTTCACCCAGAGCAAGCTCCTGGGTGGAGAAATCAAACAGGGTTGAAAAATGTCCGTTTTCTCCAACATATTTTTCCAGATTCTCGTCCTTCATGTAAAAGACCTCAGCAACGGTGAAGGCCTGATACTTCTCGAAGGTATTTATCTTCAAATCTTCCAATAAATCGTCAAGGCCTTCCGCCTGGGCTATCATGCGCCCGGCATCTCCAAGTCCGTCCTCGCCGTCCGGGGATAGATTGGGGAAAGTGGGATCCTTTTTTACATTGCCAATGGCGTCAATGCGGAAGCCTGCAACCCCCTTTTCCAGCCACCAGTTGATCATGGTATAGATTTCATTTCGCAGTTTGGGATTATCCAGATTGAGATCCGGCTGTTCCTTGGCAAACAGATGCAGATAGTAATAATCGCTTCCGGGAACCGGCTCCCAGGCGCTTCCACCAAAATAAGAGCGGTAATTGGCGGGCGGGTTGCCGTTTACACCTTTTCGGAAAAAGAAATAATCACCATACGCGCCTTCCGGGTCTGCCAGCGCTTTTTGGAACCATTCGTGCTGGTCGGAACAGTGGTTGATCACAAGATCCATGACAATGTACATGTTCCGCTTTTTTGCCTCTGATAAGAGAGTATCAAATTCTTCCATGGTACCGAAAATTTCATCAATCTTGTAATAATCGGATATGTCGTAGCCCTGGTCCACGAAGGGGGACTGGTAGATAGGAGAGAGCCATATGATATCAACGCCAAGGTCTTTTAAGTAATCCAGTTTACCAATCACACCTTTCAAATCGCCGATACCGTCTCCGTTTGTGTCATAAAAGCTTTTGGGATAAATCTGATACGCAATTTTGTCGTGCCACCATTTTTTAATCATAAAAATCCTCCATGAGGGAGCTGCGCCAGCAAAATGAGGCGCGGTATAGTTAAGCTCCGGTTATTATGTTTTATTTTACCATAAAATAATTTTGCAGGAAACAAATTTAGGAAATATAGCCTTGATTTATCGGAAGAAAAAGGTCATACTATGTGCAAAGAGCCATATTTTTTATCTGCGGTCTTTTTGTGGATAGAGGAAATGTACAATAAGGAAGATGTATCTATGTGGCAAATACGATTTGAAATGGGGGCAATGAAACAATGAAAAAACTAAATTTAAACCGGCTGGAGGTTAAAGATAACTTCTGGAGTCCCATTCAGGAGCTGGTCATAGGCGAGATGATTCCTTATCAGGAAAAAATATTAAATGACAAGATTCCTGACGTAGAGAAAAGCCATGCATTAGCTAATTTCCGGATTGCGGCAGGGCTGGAGGAAGGGGAATACTACGGAATGGTATTTCAGGACAGTGACCTGGCCAAGTGGCTGGAAGGGGTGGCCTATTCCCTGACCGTGAAACCGGACAAAGGGCTGGAGGAGAGGGCGGATGCTATTATCGATATCATTGAAAAAGCCCAGCAGCCGGACGGATATTTAAATACATATTTTACCATCAAGGAGCCGGAGCACCGCTGGCAGAACCTGTTAGAATGCCATGAGCTGTACTGTGCGGGGCATATGATGGAGGCGGCAGCAGCTTATTATGAGGCCACCGGGAAAGACAAACTGCTGCATGTGATGGAGCGCATGGCGGACCATATTGACGGCCGTTTTGGCGTTGACAAGGAGCGGGGAATCCCCGGTCATCAGGAGATAGAAATCGGGCTGATGCGCCTTTATGATGTGACAGGAAAAGAAAAATATTTAAATCTGGCAAAGTACTTTATCGATGAGCGGGGACAGAACCCTAATTATTTTAAGGAGGAAAAGGAGAAACGGGGCTGGGTTCATTTTGATATGGATCCGGAAAATACTTTTTACAACCAGAGCTTTGCACCGGTAAGGGAGCAGACCACAGCGGAGGGGCACAGCGTGAGGGCTGTGTATATGTATACCGCCATGGCCGATATTGCAGGGCGGACAGGGGATAAGTCCTTGTATGAAGCCTGTGTGCGGCTGTGGGATAACGCAAAAGAGGATGTATCTCACAGGAGGTATAGGCTCCACTGTGGAAGGGGAGGCTTTTACAAAGGATTATGACCTTCCAAACGACATGGCTTATGCGGAAACCTGTGCCTCTATCGGACTCATTTTCTTTGCAAAGAAGATGCTGGATATAAAACCTGAGGGGAAGTATGGGGATGTGATGGAACAGGCCCTGTACAACGGCGTGCTCAGCGGTATGCAGATGGATGGAAAGCGGTTCTTTTATGTAAATCCTCTGGAAGTGAATCCGGGGATTTCCGGGGAGCTGTTCGGATACAAACATGTTCTGCCACAGCGTCCGGGCTGGTACACCTGCGCATGCTGCCCGCCTAACGTGGTAAGGCTGATGACTTCTCTCGCTAAATACGGATGGAGCGAAGGGGAGGATGCTGTTTATTCCCACTTATTTTTAGGCGGAGAATTTGACCTGGACAAGGCGCGGATTTCGGTGGAAAGCGCTTATCCCTGGAAGGGACAGATTGTATATCATATAGAAGGAAAGCAGGAGCGTGCTTTTCAGCTGGCAATCCGGATTCCGGCCTGGGTGAAAGAACCGGAAATTCTGCTAAACGGGGAAGCAGTTGATGTAAAAGCCCGCATGAAAGATGGCTATTGTTATATAGAAAGAGCCTGGGGAAAAGAGGATACGGTTGCCCTTTCCTTTGAGCTGAAGCCAAGGAAGATTTATGCCAATACGGCGGTCCGGGAGGATGCAGGATGTGTGGCTGTTATGAGAGGGCCGCTGGTGTACTGCTTTGAAGGTGTGGACAATGGGGAGCTTCATTCTTTAAGGATATGTGCGGACGGAGAGGTAAAAGAAACTATTTGCACGGAAGGACTACTGAAAGGAATGACTCTGCTCCAGGTATCCGGTGTGCGGATGAAGGGCAGTGATGGGCTTTATTCGGAGACGCCTCCGAGGGCCGAACCGGAAATTCTCACGGCGATTCCTTATTATGCGTGGGGAAACAGAGGGCTTAATCAGATGAAGGTGTGGATGCTGACACATTAGAGAGTTTTGGAGTAACAGTTCGGCCCAGAACTTTGCATTTGCTGCAAAGTCCGTAAGAAAGCGTGTTGGTCAAAGTAACAGTTCAGCCCACGCCATTCGCAAAACGCGCTTATAGCGCTTCTCGCTGCTTCGCAGCTGTTTTTGCTCATAAACGGGCGTTCCCTCAGACCAGCATCTGTCTGTCAAATTCATGCAAGCATGATTTGCCAGCCTAATGCCGGTCTGGCTGAACTGTTACTGGTCAAAAAATAGCGTATGACAATGGAATAGACTTTACGCCTTGGCTGTGATATACTTATTTTGTAACAGATGTGAGACATATTATGGAGAGCAGGTGATTCCATGACTGAAAGAGAAATGATGCAAAAAAATGTTGAGGAATTTGCAAGACTTCAAAAGTATATGGTTTTAACACAAGATAAAGAGTCGGCGGCATACAAAGAAATGAAGGGACGCTATATAGAATTGAAAGTGATTCTTTCTGCGTCAGGCATTAATCTTACGGAGCTTGATATAATCAAAGAATGATAATTGAATAAGCAACCGGGACATGGCTAAAGTGTAAAGTTTTTGATTCATTAAGCTGACTCACACAGAGACGGCGTTTGATAACAATATTTGTTATGATTCAGAAACTTTACACTTTTCTCTTTTCCAGCTTTTATATTGAATAATATTGAATAGAGAGGGCATGAGGGAAATAAGAAAATGCAATTAGAAACCAGCCGCCTTATATTGCGGGATTATGAAGAAAGCGATAAAGCCGCATATTTCAAACTGAAAAGTGATTCGAAAACAATGTACTACTTGCAGGATATACAACTCTTTTCGGAGAAGGAATCGGATTTGGACTTTGCCAATGTATTGGAGGACCAAAAAAGCAAAGACAGGAAATTTTATTTTTTCCATATGGAATTAAAGGATTCCCATGAACAGGTGGGCAGTGTTGGGTATACAGTGAATGCGGATACGCCGGTTGGAAAATTAGTCGGTGCAGGGTACTTTACATTCCCAAAGTTCTGGAATCACGGATATATGACGGAAGCATTCCGGAGAGTGCTTCAATTTGCTTTCCTTGAAAATAATGTTTACCGGATTACTACAGGGTGTCTGGTTGAAAATGTGGGTTCGGAAAGGGTGATGCAGAAATGTGGACTGATAAAAGAAGCCGAACATGTAGATTGGGAATGGCATGATGGAAAAATGAAAACCAGGGTGGAATACCGGCTGTTAAAAAGTGAGTGGATGGCTTTGGCAGGAGAGTGAAAATGTATTTTATATTGTTATTATTTGGTATCATTATGATAGGCTATTTTGCAGGCATTATTTTCTTTACAGGCCACGCGGGAAGTTTTTCTTTCGTGTGGCTGGTGCTTGGAATCGGGGCAATTGTCCTGGCAGTCTTCCTGAAAAAGAAAATCTGGCCTGACCATATACCGCTCTGGTTCAGACGGCTTTTCATAACGCTGGTGTGTGTGGGCGGCCTGCTGTTTCTTATTGTGGAGGGATGTATCCTGAGCGGTTTTTCAAGGAAGGGCCCCGAAGGCCTTGACTATCTGGTGGTGCTGGGAGCTCAGATGAAGACAAGCGGCCCTTCAAGGGCCCTTCAATACAGGCTGGACGAGGCGGCGGATTATTTAAAGAAAAATCCGGACACTCAGGTAATCGTATCAGGAGGTCAGGGCGCGGATGAACCGGTCTCCGAGGCCCAGGGAATGCGGGATTACCTTGTGGACAAGGGGATTGGACCGGAGAGAATCCTGATGGAGGACAGGTCCAAAAACACATTTCAAAACCTGACCTTTTCCGCAGAATTTTTAGATAAGGAGAAGGACAGCGTTGGGGTGGTAAGCAACAATTTTCACGTTTTCCGGGCGGAAAAAATTGCAAAGAAAGCCGGGTATCAGGATGTGTATGGGATTGCTGCCAGGGGAGAGCCCTTTTTGCAGTACAATAATATGATGCGGGAATTCTTCGGGGTTTTGAAGGATTTCTTTGTGGGGAATATGTAAAGCTGCCCGGCGGGACAGCTTAAGACTGTGGCAGCGCATGTCAATGGCCGGCCAAGGCGGCCGAAGACCTGCATTTTGTTATAGCAAAGAAGGGCGGAAAGTAGTATAATCAAGCATGGAGGGGCTATATGAATCAGATTGAAAAATTAAGAGAAATTGTGAACAATACGGAAAATATCGTCTTTTTCGGAGGGGCAGGGGTTTCCACGGAAAGCGGCATCCCGGATTTCAGAAGTGTTGACGGTTTGTATAATCAAAAATATGATTATCCCCCGGAGACGATTTTAAGCCACACTTTTTACAGGCGGAAACCGGAAGAATTTTTCCGTTTCTATAAGGATAAAATGCTCTGTCTCGGGGCAAAGCCAAATGCAGCCCATTTAAAGCTTGCCCAATGGGAGCAGGAGGGGAAGCTTAAGGCGGTTATCACCCAGAACATAGATGGCCTTCATCAGGCGGCAGGGAGCAAACGTGTGCTGGAGCTCCACGGGAGCGTGTTGCGCAATTACTGTGAAAAGTGCGGAAAGTTTTTTGATGCGGAATATATGCTCCATGCAGAAGGAGTGCCCAAATGTGATGAATGCGGCGGAGCGGTTAAACCGGATGTGGTTTTGTATGAAGAAGGGTTAAATGACCAGACCCTCAGGGATGCCATTCATTATATCAGGAATGCGGATGTGCTGATTATCGGCGGCACCTCCCTGGTGGTCTATCCGGCAGCAGGCCTGATAGATTATTATAATGGAAGTAAGCTGATACTGGTGAACAAGACACCCACAGCAAGGGACGGCGCGGCAGATTTGGTGGTGCAGGGCAGCATTGGGGAAATATTTGCGGCTCTGTAGGCGGAATGTGCAGTGGTGATTGAGATGGCAATGATTGGTGACGGTTGCCGGGAAGGAACACGGATATGGATATTCAGGTAGGCGACAGGCTAACGCTTAAAAAAGCCCATCCCTGTGGAAGCCACGATTGGGAGGTTTTGCGGATTGGAGCGGATTTTCGGCTGAAATGCGCGGGATGCGGACACCAGATTATGAGCCCCAGAAGCCAAATAGAAAAAAAGGTAAGAAAGGTAATACGTCCGAATGGACAGACAGGCTGCTTTTCAGAGCCGGACTGACGCAGACAGTCAGCCAATGGGAAAAGCAGTAAAGACAGCACTACAAAAAGTTATCGGCAAAATATGGACAAGAATGCAAAGAAACTCTTGAAAAATAGCAAAAATCATGTTATCATATTACTCCGTGGTATGTTTTAATTATTCGCAGACAGCGAAACAACATATTCCTTGCTCCCATAGGGGGCCAGAGACCAAAAGGAGGTAACTTAAGCATGAACAAATATGAATTAGCCGTTGTTGTAAATGCGAGAATCGAAGAAGAAGAAAGAGCGGCAGTGGTAGACAGATGCAAGGCTCTGATCGAGAGATTCGGTGGTACGATTACAAATGTTGACGACTGGGGCAAAAAGAGACTGGCTTATGAAATCCAGAAGATGAAAGAAGGCTTCTATTATTTCATCCAGTTTGACGCTGAAAGCTCAGCACCCATCGAAATCGAAAATCGTATCCGTATTATGGACAATGTTATCAGATTTTTATGCGTTAGACAGGACAAAGCATAAGCAGTAGCAGTTCAGCTTGTCTGCGCTGTTACGGAAAGTAGAGGCAGGTATGAATAAAGTAATACTGATGGGGCGTTTAACAAGGGATCCCGAAGTGAGATACTCACAGGGAGACAATGCAATGGCAATAGCCAGATATACACTTGCCGTGGATCGCAGGTTCACCCGCAACAACAGTGACGGGAATACCGCAGATTTCATAGGGTGTGTAGCCTTTGGAAGGAGCGGAGAGTTTGCTGAAAAGTATTTCAGAAAAGGAACCAAGATTGTGGTCACAGGCCGTATCCAGACAGGCAGTTATACCAACAAGGACGGCGTTAAGGTGTATACCACCGAAGTAGTGGTGGAAGATCAGGAGTTTGCCGAGAGCAAAAACAGCAGTGCCGGTGCGGATGGGGGCTTTTCCGGCGGCATGAGCAGGGTGCCCGAACCGTCAGGAGCCAGCGACGGCTTCATGAATATCCCGGATGGAATAGACGAGGAGCTGCCATTTAATTAATTTGATACAATAAGCAGGTTATGTAAAAGAGATAACTGTGTTTGTTAAGAGTAGGAGGCAATCATTATGGCATATAATAAAGCAGAGAAGTCTGATTCTCCCATGA